>CAZFVA010000078.1:0-2661 GCA_964522105.1 uncultured Anaeromyxobacteraceae bacterium | reverse complement strand
CAAGGTTCTCAGTCTGGAGTTCCGGAAGAGGAAGCTGCTGCTCTGAATCGGGTAATCATATAGATAGATAGATGGATAGATAGATAGATAGATAGATAGATAGATAGATAGACAGATACGATTATACTTCTATTATTCTCTTGAACAGAAACAAATGCTAATGAGTTTTTGTCGATCGTTGTATTCAATGTTACTTTAATCCTTTCCTTAGGACTTGACTGCAAAGGTGACGCCCGAGAGGGCTGCTGAACAGTATGCCGTGTACAAACGTTGGAGAGAAGAAAGGCCGAAGCCAACTCTGCCCCGCCCTGAGCTCGCGGTGACGCCGCCCCTCTCCCAAGTCCAGCCTGCAACCCCAGTCATGGTTACAACTGCCCAAAGAGGAGGAGAAACTATCACTCAGGTTACCATCTTTATAACGTTATGACTTTACATGTATTTTATGTTAGTTCAAGAGTGTATACTACTTCAGTTCGTTATTAGTTGAAAGTTCCGTTGTAGCTGTACGTACCGTAACGGTGTTATTATAATTCCTTCCAAAAATCAAGTGCTTTACCTTACTTCTTTCTTCTTAAAGGTGCAAACTACTACCGTGCCTGGCATTCGCACAGCAGTGAAGCAGACCTTCAACACTCAGAACCCGATGGTCACCAACATCAACACAGAGGTACATAACCACGCGACACCGACAATTACACGTTCCTGTTCAGCCTGCATGATGGGAGGGTCTACCTGTCCGGATTGTTACAATTGTAGTGAAGCCAAGGGCTGCTTGTGTTTTCACTGCATCTCCAATGTTGCTTCTCCATTTAAACAAACCGTTTCACCTTCTTTGTAGACATTAAAAGTCTGTAATGTTGTATTGCCAGTAAAGGGTAGTTTAAATATATACATCGGCATAGACTTTGGTTCTTTTTATTTACTGACAGGCAGGAGTTGAAGTTATTACAACATGGGAAATCAGGATAGAACCTAACAGGGACACGAACCGTTTACGTTTCAGTAGTTATTGATTTATTAGTCTATTAATTTATTGATTTCTACTTTGCTTTACAAATGCCTTATTGTTAATCCAACATTTGATGATTTTTTGCAGGTCTTGTTGACCCACATAAAGCAAGAGCCAGCCAGTCCAGAACCAGAACTATTGGAGGTCAATGTCGACCCTGAAGCATTCCCATACTTGATGGATCCAAACCAGGCCTTCCAGCCACCACCCCCATCTACTCCACCTCGGGGCATGCCACAAATCATCCGTCAGGAGCCAGCTGGCCTTACACCGATCGAGGTTGTCCTGTTTCTCCCCGGACCTCTGGATATCAGGATTCCAGCATTCAACGCCAGCTACAACCCGAGCTTGACCCACATAGAGCACAGCTGGGCTTTCAGCCTGCCAACGTCGGCCGTAGCTATGATTGTTGTCGCCCTTGATGCAAGAAAAGCACACCTGAATGGTCAGAACGACCTGTCTGCTGCCCATTACGCCTACGCTAATGGAGAGATTTACGGTAAGTCTTTGTTGTATGTCATCATCATCTGTTTTGAAATGATGTTGTAGTTTTCTTTTAGCCCCAACGCACCTGCTCATTAAAAAAAATAAGTTGGCAACTCAATAGTTAAACGATAACGCACTGTGCTAATGAACCTTAAGTTATGAGCACATTACTTAACAGATAAGTAACAAATGATTTTAATTTTTAACAGGGTCCGTTTTCAACTGGATCCACAAGAAGCTGGTGAAGAATGCACGGGAATCCAACATCGCTCTCTGGTACAAGGTCTTGAGCATTACGACCGGCGCTTACTTCCACTTCAAAGCAGGCGAGGCTTTCCGGGAAGCACAGGAACTTCTCGCTAAGGAAGAGTCCGAGAAGAAGGAACGTGCAGCAAAGGAAGACTCCGATAAGAAGAAGTGAACCAAAGAAGAATCAATTCATATTTTGGCAATTTTCAAACATACTAATAGCTAGGGGAAGTAGTAGTTGAACTTTTCTTGTTGTTTTTTTTGTGACTTAACCTTAGAATTACTGTTTAACGATTTATTAAGTTTATTATTTTGGTTAGGATTACCTTTTCGATCCTGCTTTTAAACTGTGCTTTTATTTTTTCCATTAATCAATTGGCAAAGCCCCTTCCCCAAGAACAACCTTCTTTTAAAAATTTATATAACACTTTTAACATTCTTACAGTTGTAAACAGCAACTTGAAATGTTAGCAGCCCACCTACAAAAAATGATGTTTGTAGAAGTTATATCAAATTAATCAAGTGTATTATTATCAAGGCTTATAATTTTTAACCTATTTTTTTAAATACCGATTTAGAGGCAACCAGTAAGTCAAACCCTTACAATGCCAATCCCTCTTTTCTATGCCAATCAAGTATTGTATAAACTGCTGTAAAATAACCTAGAAAATTTAGTGCTTTCAGTGTTTTAAACAATAATTATACATGTGTTATGTTTGAAGAAATTTAATTTGAGTGGATTTATCAAGAAAATAAATGAGAAATTACTATAAGTCAGCCTTTTCCTTACAGGTATTCCTACCAGTTTCTTTAGGTGTTAGGGTCTACCACTTACCGTTCTTTAGCTGAACGTACTTATAGGGCCATTCCTGATACTTGTTTCCTACCTTGCCGAATGGTTAAAATGCAACGATGGT
>CAZFVA010000077.1:0-2710 GCA_964522105.1 uncultured Anaeromyxobacteraceae bacterium | reverse complement strand
GTTGTCAGGGCCTGGCGGACCATGTCGGTTGTCAGGATTTCGGGCAGCAGGACAGGGTCGCCGGAGCATGGTGGATAGACCAGATAGACCGGGACGCCGACGCGTTTGTGCTGTTCAAGAAGGGCTGAAATGGCCGGGTCACGGCGGGTGTAGTCGGCCTTAATCGGCGTTACGTCTGATGCCGTGAACATGTCCGCCACCGCAGGCCGGTCAAGGATCAGGCGCTCGTTGCTTTTGCAGTTCATGCACCACGCCGCAGTCACATCGACAAACACCGTTTTGCCATTGGCACGGGCATCGTCAACGGCCTTTTGCGACCATGGCTGCCACTTGATCAGGCCTGTTTCGACCTTTGATTCGCCGGTCTGCGCCTGATCAAACTGCAGAACCCAGGATCCCGAAAGCATCACAATGGCGACCAGCGGTGCCGCCGTCAGAAGGCGTCGTTTGCGGATGATGTGGAACGACTCGTGGTGTGCCTGCTCGATCTTTACCGTCAGTTCGCTGCGCTCGACACCGGTTTCTTTCAGTATCGCCAATTCCTTTTTCTTCAGCTTTTCGGTCGCCGCAGCTTCAAACAGATCGCACCGGATGCCGTACATCCAGCAGGCTACCGCCACAATCAGCAGGAACCACAGGACGCGGTCAATCGCTTCAAGGCCGTAGCCACCGGCAAGCACGCCCAGCAGCCAGATCATCGTCGCGACCAGCAGGAAAGCCAGTCCTTTCGACCACTTGTTGCTTTCCGACGTAACTTTGAAGTTTTGCAGGCGGTTGGTCCAGCCCGGGAAAATTGCAAGCATCAGGAACGGCAGCGCAAAGCCGACGGCCAGCGCCCCGAAAAACGCGAAAATCTGAGTCGTGCCGGCCAGAAACGCGAACCCGACGGCCGGCCCCAGCATCGGCGCTGTGCACGGCGTACCAAGGAACGTGACAAGCAGACCTGTCATGAAAGATTCAAGCATCAGGCCCTGGCGGCGGGTGGCCCGCAGACTTCGCAGGTCGTCAGCGTGTGCCGGGCTTTCAAGCGGAAAGACTCCGAACATGCCGAATGCCATTGCCAGAAGCACCGCAGCCATGACTGCCAGGAACAGCGGACTCTGGAACTGGAATCCCCACCCGACCTGCTGCCCGGCCGCCTTCAAGGCGACAACGACGACCGCGAAGCCAAGCATCGTGACCATGATTCCGGCGGTGTACGCCAGCCCGTTAAGCAGCAGCATCCTGCGCCGTTCGTGCATGTCTTCGAACCTGACTGCCGTCCGCGCAAGGTGCGAAATCTTCGGAATAATTACTGGAATTACGCACGGCATGACGTTCAGCAGCAGCCCGCCCGCAAACGCCAGCAGCAGGAAGTACCAGGAAAATGCCACAGGGGGTGCCGCTTCTGTCACGGCCGTCTGGTCGCCAGGTGGATTAGGCAAAGGCGTGGGAGGCGGTGGCGTCGTCGGCACCTTGTTGGCCCACGGGTCAGCCGCCGGGTCCGACAGTGACTTCAGAAGCCAGAAACCGGAGACTCCGGCCGTGCCGGGCGCTTTTTCATCCGGCTTTGTGAGGCCGGTGAAGTATCCACCCGCAAATGGCAGACAGTCGGTACCACGCATCTGCACTTTAACGGTTAACGGGCCATCGCCACTTTCTTTTGCCCCGGTCGAAGTCCATGAATTTACAAGACAGTCGCCGCCTTGAATCCAGGTCGGTACGAATTGTTCGACCTTGTTGAATCCCGGCAGAACCCATGTCAAATCCCATATCCCACCGACATAATTAACAGACGCAAGATAACCTGCGGCCGCATCGACGTGTTTTGGTATGGTCAATCCTTCGGCAGTGAATTCAGCGGCCGCTGCAGATGGCTCGGCCTTTTCACCAAAGGGAACCGACAGACGCAGCATCTTCATGCCGCTTACGCACTTTTCCTTGCACGCCAGCCACCGCACCTCGGCGTTGAAGTCTGTCTGCCCTGAAGCAGGTTTTTCCGTGACGATCGCCTCGGCAATAATTAGAAACTGTCTGGCGTACCCGAAGGCCGTCAGTTCGCGGTTATCTGCGTCGAAAGGCACCGGGACAGGGTATTGCAGGTTGTTTACCGCAGAAACGCGCTCGTCAAATTCGAACCGCACACGCACAGGGTCACCGGTGTTGCCAGGCCACGGCGCGTACACGTGCCAACCCGGTCTAAGGGAAACACGGACCGCGACGTTGAACGGTTCGCCGACCGCCGCCGTCGCGACGTTTGAAACAAACTCGACTGCAACCGGTCCTTCACCTTCGGCAAACACATAAGCCGTCGGATCAACATCAGGGGAGTTTGCCACAGCCACAATCGGAAGCAGCATCGTGGTGGCGACCAGTATTGCGGCACCGACCGGTATCAGTCCGGCCAGTGCCGATAACATCTTAAATTTATTAATCTTCATTCTGTTCATCCTGCTGAAAATGCGCCCGGTAGTGCAATCACCCGTCGCCCGTCACTTTATATCACGATCCTTGACTGCGGGCATTATTGACGCCTATTCCCCCTTGTCGCATGGCGCGTTTTTGACTAAACTTCCGGCTGTATTTCTTAACCCGGATGTGGGGTTATTTTGAAAACGGCATTTGTTTCGTCGCACCTGCAGAAATCAGCATTTTTCAGTGTGGCGTCACTTACTGTTTTGTTGCTTCTGACCAACCTTTCCGCGTTGGCGGCATCGCGCCCGGCGTGGAT
>CAZFVA010000076.1:0-2733 GCA_964522105.1 uncultured Anaeromyxobacteraceae bacterium | reverse complement strand
AAAAAGTAAAGTTAAAGAAGTTATTAATTCAGCAGAGAGGTTGTTAAAAGTGTACAATTACCGTTAATTTGTAGGGTTTAACTGAAAGAATGACTAGGCAAATATTTTGGGGAAAACATATCCTTACCGACTTAAAGAATGGAAATAACTACTCACAAACAAAAGTACTCAAAGGTGGAAAATGAAGGTGTACGATTTATGTCAGTAAGTGAACAACAATTCTTGATTACTAAGTTTAAGTAAAATAATTTACATACAACAGAAACAGTGGGCGATTTAAGAAAGTCATTAACACGATGACAAATAAGTTTTTAAAATCTCAAGGAAAGAAGAACGTGTTAAATTGCTTGATGTATTAACAACGAAAGGACAACAAAAATACAATTAACAACATATACATTACGATTTACCTTTAATACTCTTCTTTTGGTGGATTTCTTTGGAGTTAAGGCGTCTTGAGTGGATGTTTCTTTGGACGGCCTGTTTGAGTATTATTGACAAGTTGATGATTTTCAGGTTCTAGCTCAAGGCCTGCTTGAGTTCGAATGAAGAAGAGTTTGCCTGACTTGGCTGTAGCTCGTCAGTTTTCGCGCGTAAAATGCAAAAAAAGCTTTTAGGGTGCACCGTTTTTGCACATAACTAAGTTAAGCATTTGACATAAACAGTAACAGCTTATTGCATGAGTGCAATTTCTTACGTTCCTCCATTTCTGCTGTCGGTAAAGGAGCGCGGTTTGCAGATGTAATTTTATTTTTTCTGTTTGCTAAACGAAACAGCTTATTTTTAATGCGGGCTTGCTCTCGCGCAAAATATTCCGTGCGCAATAAGTACGCTTGCCCACACCGTGTGAGCTGCGTAAAGAAAAAGTTATGCTGTTTTGAGTATAACAACAATTTACCGCCAGTTTTCGCACGTTCTTTGCTACTCTGCGCATAGGTTGTCAGCGAACGGAATAATTTTTATGTATAAGTGACACCTTTTCAGGTTATAATTTAAATGTTTTTTTGTTTTCTAACGTTACACCTTAACTTGTCGCAAATGGAATTCCTATTTTCGTCCATTTCCGAATGAAACCAAAAAAATCACTTTCGTCAAGTTAAACAAACTTATGTTGAAAGACTCTGTACATTTTTTTACTCTTTCGAACCGACAAGTCATCAACCAACGATGCCACCACAAAAACGCAAAAGTGCCAGTCAGGCACCTACTGAAGCCGGAAATCTGGGGGCAGTTAAACAGGTTCCAGCCTATTCAGCGGCTAAATTCAAGCTTCCGGACGAGCACCTTCACCGTGTTTGGTACTCTCGCAACAGGCCGCTGGAATACCTCATCCATTGGAACGCATGCAGAGCCTGTCAGGAGGAGGTCTTGGACCCACTTGGAAGTACGGACAGTGACGTCAGATTGACAACGTAAGATTTATTAATATTTTTATGGACCCTTTTTCCAACAGTTTATACTCTAACCTTAAATGGAAACATTATTCTGAATTTGCAATCGTATATGCATTGAAATGTTAAGTACGTCGATGTCATACATAATTATTTATTATTTATTATCTTTTATTTTGCAGCAGAGAAGGCGACCTCATCCGGCTCCTATTCATCGGCATGGAAAACGCCAAGAACGACGGATTTCAGCAGGGCATGATCAAGGGAAAACAAGACGGAATTCGTATCGGACGCCTTCAGGTGGACGACGAACAGCGACACAGACTTACTCAAGCACGCCCAGGAGAGGCTCGTCGACGTGCTGCAGCCTACCAAGAAGGTAAAGCGGCTGGAACACTTGAAGGCCGCGAAGAAGGAAGACTTCAAGGAAGACTCGAGGCTCTTCGTGACGTCCGCCACCACCTTGAAGACTTGCGTTAAATAGTTACATTTAATGCTAATAACAAACAAGCTTAAGTACTTATTACTTACTTATAAACTGTCGCGCATCCCCAAGCTAGGTACTGTAAATGTATTCTTATGGTATTTCCTACTGTGTGATTTACACATTTACTATTGTAACCATGTATTAATTAAAGTTCAATGCGCTAAATAAAGTACTTGAAACCTTCTTTGGATAACATTTATTATCTGACAGGTATTGTACATGAATGTCGGGATCTCGGTTTGGCTGTAGTGATTAAGACTAGTTAACTTTAAAAGTTAAATCTTTGCATGACACATTAATCACAGTCTGTCGAAGATACACTGCCCGAGGAGTCTGGACTGCTGATGTTGTCGAACTCGGAAATAGAAAGAGTTTCGTCATCTGTATCTTGTTCATATTCTTCGGCAGTACCGGCCACTTCTTCATCATCGTCGCTGTCTACAGCCAGAGCCAAGAACCTGCATTGTCATTGAGCAATTACATTAATATGTTTCATTGACGAATTTACAATAGAATGGCTAAGAATCACAAGTAAAAGTAATAATTAATAATTATGAACCTGTGAATTTCTTGCATGGTTAACTGTCGCTGAAACTCTTCTACATGCAGATCAACTTTGCGCCTTTGGACTTTGCACATGTCGCCGGATGTGTAGGTGGCTATGTTTAAGATTTAAATAAACACTAACGTTTATTTGTTGATTGAACACAGACTAGGGACTAATTTGTTAGACGCTGCAACTTAGCAAAAGTTGACGTCATTTAAGCAAAACTCAAAAGTGCGTTCATCTCTCAAACGCACACACTTTTTTTCTTTTAAAAATCTAATCGAAGAACGAATTAGTCGAATTTAAAT
>CAZFVA010000075.1:0-3250 GCA_964522105.1 uncultured Anaeromyxobacteraceae bacterium | reverse complement strand
TTTTCGTAGCCAACCAGTTCGACCTTGGCAGCCTTGACCATGGCGTCGGCAGCTTCGACCAGCGCGACAAAGCCCTTCGTTTCGATCATTCCAAGAGCATCAGACATTGCATATCCTCCAGAAGCGAACCTTGCAGTCGCGAACCCGCAACTGCTAAACCTTTAGCCCGGCATCAGACGCCGGACATCTTTTCAAGCACCTTTATAGCAGCCTCTGACGCGGAATCAATATCTGATTCTGCACCCGAGAGCCAAAGCCTTCCAAAAGCTCCATGGGGTTGAATCTGAACCAGCGAAATGTTCGCGGCCTTTTCAGCTTCGTTGGCCGCGATGACCACGTAACCTGCCGGTTCAGTTTCCAGAATGAACAGACTCTGCCCCGGCAGAATCATCATTCCCCACGAATTCCTGTTTATGATCTGGGCCTGGTACGGTTCGACAGCCCTGATTACCTGATTCGAGGTAATCCGTGGCTTCATCCTGTCATCTACCTTGCATTCCAGATACTCAAGCATCGCCGCGCCGGCGCGTTCGACTTCGCCTTTGTCAAAGTCATGAACTTCAACAATGCCGTATGCACGTTCAACTACCTGCATGCCGGGAACGACTGTCGTCGTTTTCAGGGCGCGGTCGGTGACCCGGTTGATAATGATTGCGGGCTGAACTTCAACAATTACCGACGCCTGTTCGGGCAGCGGCAGAAAACCCTGCGCCGTCTTGCCCAGAAATGCAGCAAGCTGAGGCTGCAGGCTGTCGATGAACGTAAATGTCCGGAGCGTAACCATGCGGGCCTCACTCGCCGGGCGTCAATAATATGGGCCTCGGCTGGCGGTAAATTAGCATATCCAGACGGTGGTCGTCGATAGGCATTCATCTAATTTGTTTGGCGTTGCCCGCCAAGGGCGCGTGTGTGCTTGATAATTTGGTGAATGACCTTGACAACAGTCAGGTGGATTGGGTATTCCATAGCGCCAGGGACCGAAAAAAACTATTTGGTTTACAAAGGAGCATCATGAGCAAGACATCAGATAACTTGAAGGCGGCGTTTTCCGGCGAAAGTCAGGCCAGAAACAAGTACAAGTCATACGCAAAAAAGGCTGAACTGGACGGGTTTCCGAATCTGGCCAAGCTGTTCCGGGCTGCGTATGACGCCGAAGAAATTCATGCCCTTCGCCACTGGCGTGCCCTTGGAATGGTAAGGGATACACTTCAGAACCTTGAAGATGCCCTGGCAGGTGAAACGTACGAAGTAATGGAAATGTACCCTGAGTTCCTGGCGCAGGCCGAAAAGGAACAGGAAATTTCGGCGCGTAACGCTTTCTTCGGTGCCCTTGAAGCTGAAAAGATTCACATGAAGCTGTATGCGGACGCTATCGAGACCTTCAAGGGAACAGGTAAGGATATCGAGGGGTTCCGCGTTTATACGTGTGAAGTCTGTGGATACACCCATGTCGGCGATCCGATCGACAAATGCCCCGTCTGCAACGCCCCCTGGTCGAAGTTCCACGAAGTCGAGTAACTGCGACTGCTACCTGACGTCACACAGAACCGACGTGCCCCGAATCACTTCTGCCCCAGACCCTTTATTGTCGCAAGAACCTTTTCTGCATGTCCGACCACTTTGACATCGGGCCAGACGTGGCGAATTACGCCTTCGGGATCAATCAGATACGTCGAACGTCTTGTTCCCAGAAAAGTCTTGCCGAACATGGACTTCGGTTTCCAGGAGCCGTACGCCTCGATAGCAATTCTTTCCGGGTCAGCAAGCAATGGAAAAGACAGATTCAGTTTTGCCTGGAAATTGCAGTGTCGCGCGGCAGTGTCCGTGCTGATACCGATAATTTCGGCGTTTTCCCGCCTGAAATCTTCGGCAATGTGCTGGAATGAAGTTGCCTCAACGGTACATCCGGGCGTGAAGTCTTTAGGATAGAAATACAGAACTACCCATTTTCCCCTCAAGTCCGACAGTTTCATAATTCTGCCGTCAGTGTTTTCAAGCTCAAAATCAGGTGCGGTCATACCTTCACTGATCTTCTGAGGTGTCTTTGATTCATTGTTTGACATGTTGGCCTCCATCGGCACGCTACGCTGATCAATATGTGTGCTGTCCGTCCTTCTGGCAAGATGCGCGCACGATTCAATATGATGTGGCCTGTTCTTTATGGTCGTGTCAGGCATGAAGTATTATGTGTTCTGTAGTTTCGATTTCCAAAAGGATCAGAAATGATGAAAAACACCGCAGCGGTCATTCTTGCGGCCGGCCTTGGTACCCGTATGAAGTCAAAACTGGCAAAAGGTCTGCATAAGGCGGCCGGGATGCCGCTTATCTGGTATCCGGTCAAAGCCGCGCTGGACGCCGGGGTGGAACATGTGGTGCTGGTCGTCGGTCATCAGCGCGAGCAGATTCAGGAAGAAATTACGCGCCTGTTTCCTGACAGCCCGATAAGTTTTGTTGTGCAGGAAGAACAGCTCGGGACGGCCCACGCCACGCTATGTGCCCAGGATGCCGTTCAGCATTTTGAAAAGGTCGTTTTCATAAACGGGGACCTGCCGCTGCTGACTGCCGGGGCGATTGCGGGCGTGGGGACTGCGTTTGAAAAGACTGGCGGGTCTTTTGCGCTGCTGACTTCTTCGGTCGCGAAACCAGGCGGGTTCGGCCGAATCGTGCGTCATTACACCGGCGTCGGGGCGATTGTCGAGGCCGCCGATGCCACACCGGCCCAGCTTGGCATCAAGGAAGTTAACGTCGGCGTCTATATGGCTGCGACGGATCTGCTTTTTGCGAAACTGCACGCGATAAAAAATGAAAACGTTTCAGGTGAGTTCTATTTTACGGATGTTGTGGCCGCGCTTCGTGCCGATGGACACCATGTCGGCGCATATACCCTTGATGATGAAACCGAGGCCCATCAGGTCAATGACCGTTTCGAGCTTTCGACTGTCGAAGCACTTCTTTATGCCCGTAAGGCCCGTATGCTGATGTTGTCCGGTGTTACGATCCATTTGCCTGAAACGGTAATGGTTGATTATGACTGCGAAATCGGGTCGGACACCGAGCTGATGTCCGGCTGTGAAATTAAGGCTGGAAGTCGGATTGGAAGTGGATGCGTCGTTTCACGCGGATGCGTAATTTCGAACACCGTGATTGGCGATGGCGTAACGATCAAGCCGTACTGCATTTTCACAGATTCTGTCATCGACGAGGCCGGAATCCTGGGACCGTTTTCCCATCTGCGGCCGCTGTCCCACAC
>CAZFVA010000074.1:0-3434 GCA_964522105.1 uncultured Anaeromyxobacteraceae bacterium | reverse complement strand
AAAGCTAATTTATCAAAACAAATCTCATCAAAGCACAACTCCAAACAAAATAATTTACCCTTCACAGTCTGCCATTGGAACTGTGCAAGTGGTATTACTAAAAAAGTGGATGACATTCAACTCGCAATCAACGAGCTGAAACCCATGGTTATTTTTATTTCTGAAGCTGATCGGAAGAAACATCATGATGACAGACTGATTCAAATAAGAGGCTATTCACTCCATAACTCAGAAAGCTTAGAAAAACATGGAAAGTCAAGAATAATAGCATACACTAGGGATGGTTTTGGTCTTAAGAGAAGAAAAGATCTTGAAAGTCCAGATTCAGAGATTATCATTTTTGATAAACAAACTAACAACACCACAAACACTGACAGAATAGTTGGTCTTTATAGACCATTTACTGGGCCTGATGGAGATAAGTCATCAGCTGGAACCTGGACGCGTTTCCTGCATCTCATTGAAGTTGTCAATAGGGCACTGGATGGCTGCCACAGAGCTACAATTGTTGGTGATTTTAATGTTGACCTATTAAAAGAGGACATAACACATGGAAGGTATAATGCTGCATTGAAAAGCCTTAGTGAAGAAAACTCACTGGAACAACTTATCTATCAACCTACTCGAATCCAAACTGTTAAGAATCAAGACAACTGGCAAATACAAGAATCTATTATTGACCATGTTTACACAAGTGACTATAGAAGTGTTCAGCAATGTGGGTCCTTACACCTTAGCCATTCAGATCACATGGCAATCTACATTAGATATGCAAACATTGAGCAGAAGTCTAATTCCAAGAAAATTATCTACAAACGTGATCATCGACAGTACAGTAAGTCAGCTATGGCTTTACTGTGCAAAAATGAAGATTGGAGTAGTGTATTCATTGAATCTGATATGCAAAAAAGCTACAACATTCTTGAAGAAAAAGTTAAAAAAATTATTGACATTGTGGCACCACTAAGAAAGGTGGTGATTTCAGAAAAACATCCAATAAGCAACCATGCACTTAGAAGTCTTGAAAATAGACGTCAAACTCTGTACAAGAAAATGAAGAAAACTAGGTCAGACAAATCAATTGAAGACTACAAAAAAATCAAGAAGAAAATTAAATCCAAGGTCAAATCTGTCAGGAAAGATGTAATTTCCAAAATGTTAAAAAACCGAAACATGAAAAATCTGTGGCATGGGGTCAACACCATCTGTGGACGAAAAACAAGTCAGACTGAAGACTTGACCCTTCTAGATCCAGTGAATGGGTTGTCCACATCTGACAACAAAGAGTGTGCAGATATATTCGCCAAAACATTCAAAAGCAAGGTTAACAAATTAGTTCAACACGTAGGAGATAAAGATGCAATGACAGATCATATATCAAGAAAATTTGAAGACTGCCTAATTAGCACCCAGTTCAAAATAAAAGACATTATTGATGTTGTCTTAGCATTCAAAAAGTCTACAAGCTCGGGCCCAGATGGCATTTCAATCAACTACATCAAGGATTCTATTGAAGAGCTTTCCCCGGTTCTCAAGTTTATCTTTGACAAGGCTGCCTTGTTTGCAAGGATGCCATTTCAATGGAAAAAAGCAAAAATCATTCCTATACACAAAAAAGGAAAAAAAGATGACCCAGAAAACTACCGCCCCATCTCACTACTATGCTCAATAGGAAAAATCTTTGAAAAATGTGTGCTAAACATTATGTCAAATAGTTTTGGCCACTCAATGCCGTCATCCTTTCAACATGGCTTTCGAAGAAATCACAGCACAGCAACAGCTGCTCTTACCATTCAGAACAGTATTGCCAGAGCACTTGATAAAAAGAAGAAAGTAATTGTTGTCTCAACTGATATGTCAGCAGCTTTTGACTTACTAGATAAAGAAGTTCTGCTGCCTCGAATGGCCAAATTAGGCATCCCAACAAATCTAATCCGGATCTATGATGACTTTTTAAGTGATAGAAGAGCTTATGTGCAATGTGACCAATATTCCTCTGAAGAATTTGACATTCCAGTTGGGTGCGTCCAAGGCAGCCCATCAGGTCCTTACTTGTTTACTCTTCTTATAGATGGAATATCTGAGTATTTGTCAGATGTCAATGTAGTTGCCTATGCAGATGACATGTACTTTATTTTTGAATCCGACACCTGGGAAGATGTGACTAAAATTGCTGCTGAAGAAACAAAAAAAGCAATTTCGTGGCTGCAGAAGTCTGGTATGGTAATAAATGCCTCCAAGACAGAAGCTGCATATTTTTCACAAAGAGAACTCCCAAACCCTCCATCTGTCAATATTGATGGTATTCAGATTGAATTGAAGAAAACTATAAATGTCCTTGGTCTTACTTTTGACCACAAGCTTCATTGGGATGTTCAAGTGGAAAAAATCCTAAAAGAAGCAAATAGCAGAACTCAAGCAATAAGACATATCCACCAACATCTTTCAAAAAATGAGTGCTTGGCTGTTGCTCATGGCTTGTTTTTCAGCAAGTTTTATTACTGCAGTAGTGTCTGGCTGACTGACATGCTTTCTAAGTCATTACTAAAACGCCTCACCACTGCCTCCAACTCCTGTCTCAGAGCTGCCCTTGGGTATCGAATAAAAGATATATCTACAAGTAACCTCCATTCTGAAGCAAGAATTTTAACTCCATACCAGAAGAGTTTCTATGACAATGCCATGATCTTCTGGAGAATCATCAACAATTGTGAGCCTGATTGTATGTATCTTGACCTTCTGACCCAAGGATCACATCATGAAAGAACACAAACTTTTCACATGCGACAGAATCACAATGGGAATATTGGAAAACTGGCATTTGAAAATAGACTTAATAACATTTTGTGCCTCTTGGGTGACAAGTGGTTGGATCAAAGCCAAGTCACAGTGAAAAAATTCTTGTATGATACTATTAAACAAAAAGTTCCTGCCAAATGTGTGTAAATATTTTGTTAGTCATTAAAATACCCATGTGTGTACTTAAGTTAAGAAACAACTTAGATATATTTTTATTTTAAGTTAATTATTATTAAACCATATTTTATTACAGTTACCAAAAATCTAAAGATTCCCTACCATAGCTGTCATAATGAAATAACTTTTATTGTGATGTGCATTTGGGATCAAATAAATGATTTATTATTATTATTATTATTATTATTAATATTTTAAGTTTATTTAATTTATATATTTTTTCAATTTATTTCATCTTTGGGTTTGCACTTTGCATAATCCCAATAAATTTGATGTCATCTCTCATAAATTTTTCACCCTACTTTTTAAAATTTCCTGTTAATAATTATAATATAATAAGTAACAAATATTTAATCATTCATTAAAAGCAATCAAGTATTTTATCTTTATGTAATTTCAAACTAGCTTGGTCTTAACTTGGCCTTTAATAAGAAAAAAAGTTTTTGGCATTTTGTGAC
>CAZFVA010000073.1:0-3458 GCA_964522105.1 uncultured Anaeromyxobacteraceae bacterium | reverse complement strand
CACGCGGTCTTTGACATGGGGGCGTTCCGGTTTCGACGGGGATGCGAGGGATTGAGATGCACGTCCGGGACCCGTGGACCCGGTTAACAAAGCGGGAAATTTTATACAAGCCACAGATAATCTGGCTCTAGCCGCTTGACGGCTACGTTTCTGCTGGGGGCGCCCGTAAGCCATCAGAGGCGACAACTACTCGGGCTTGGCGACTAAAACGGCCTTCTGTCCGAATTAGCGCGACAAGTTACAGAAAAACCTACGGGAGGGTGTCCGTGCCCAACCCTCATGGTTATGAATCACAGGACTAAGCGTGTAGTATCTCCTTTCTGACCGTTTTCGGACGGGGGTTCGACTCCCCCCGCCTCCACCTCAATTGAATAAAAAAAATCAATCGGTTACGCTGATTGCCCGCCATAGTTGTACCAATTTTGTACCACCTTCAGGAAAAACACGGGTGGTGGAGTTGGCTAAAAGACTCCATTTTTGAACTGTTACTTTTTAGGGGTTCATGTCAGTTCAGGTCAGGGGTGTGTGCGAAAGCGGCATGAACATGACTCGCGACACCCAAGAGTGTGGATGGGTTCAGTTTGACAAAATAGATGTCATGACATACATTACATGACATCTAATTTCCGAAAGGAGAATTGCCGTGACTGAATCTAATCCAATCCGTCGAGTGAGCGTGCTGAGTACAGGCTCAGTGCAGGTCCGCCCCGATCATGCCGCTGCCACATGGAAGCCAATGATGCTATGGTTGACAACTTCCCGACGCTGGACAGCGCCTCTCCCGATTAACGTTTTCGTGATCGAACACCGTGATGGACTGGTGCTTTTCGATACAGGCCAGTCCCGAGCCTCGATGACCGACCCCAACTACTTCCCGAAGGGCTTGGTCGGTTGGTTCTACCGCCGGTCTGCCAAGGCAGCCATCGCTGCTGACCAGACTCTCGCTGCCGGTTTTAGCCGCCTGGGATACCGTCTGTCCGACGTCAGCAAAGTGATTTTGTCTCATCTCCACCAGGACCACATCGGCGGCCTCGCAGAGGTTTCCGGAGCAAACATCTATGTGAGCCAGACTGAGTGGGCTACATTGGCCGACCCGGGAGCATTGTTAAACGGATTGATGCTGAACCACATCGACCTGCCTGGATTGAACTGGAATAAGGTTACGCCTGAGCCGACGAGCGACAGTGGATTAAAGCCGTTTACTACCTCGTACGACCTGTTCGGTGACGGCAGCCTTGTACTCATCTCGACACCGGGGCACACTCCGGGATCAATGTCGCTCATTGTTCGTCAGCCCGGAAAACCACCCCTGGCGATAGTCGGCGATCTCACCTTTGGTAAGGACCTGCTCGAAAGTGGACATGTGCCTGGAGCGGGATCACGTAGACAGTTGGAAGAGACCACTGCTAAAATAAATGAATTGAGCAGCAATCTGGGCGGCCTCGTTGTCCTGGCTACACACGACCCCTCGGCTGCGGCTCAGTTAGAAAAGGCCTTCGGTAATTGAGGGCCAGACCACGCTATGGCCACCATTTGGCTGTGAGGATGTTTCTTGCGTATCGCGGAAGAACTACGCTATCTCGTACTGGCCGCTCAGTTCGAAGGCAAACGGCAACTGGCGCAACAGTTGCGCCCTTTGGGTCTTACTCCGGCCCAGGCAGAGGTGCTCCGCGTACTCGACGTGAATGCTCCACTCTCTTTAAAGGGGCTCGGGTCGCTGTTGGTTTGTGAAAGTGGCACCAGCCCCAGTCGCCTGGTCGATCGGATGGTCCTGCGCGGCCTTGTCCTTCGTCGTCCCGGTACCACTGACGGGCGCGAAGTCGAACTCATGATCACGGCTGAAGGCATGGATTTGTCCGCGAAGGTTGTAGCCATCGAAGACGCGATGTATGCGTACCTTGACGCCATCATCACCAAAGACATCCACTCCACATTAGAATTATTGCGGACCTTCATCGAGGGGTCACCATCAGGCAAAGCCCTCGCCCTCCGCATCGCCATCACCGACAAAGGGTCTTTGAAATAGAAAATCATCGGTGATGGCGCAAATAGAAAGGCTTTTGATGCTATGCATCCGCGCAGTACAATCCGTGCAGGTCGAAGCTGACGTGCCGACCCTGGAATGCACCCTCGCCAAAATGATGAAGTGCGGGCATGTCGCGGATGTACTGTTACCCGGTTGATAACGTCGACGACAAGATATACGCTTTAGCTGTCAGAAGGCCCAAGGGGTAACACCATGGAAAAATTCGACGCGGTCGCCAGAGTTGGATTCAAAGGTTCGACCGTTTACACCCGGAGTGCTGCACTTGTCGTCGCGTTGACGGTCGGGGTTGCCGGCGTAGTGGCCACCGGGTGCAGCAGCAGTCCTGCCCCCAAACATCATCTCATCAGTTCAACCGACGACGCCTACTGCAAAAAGTGTCATGAAACCGGAAGGGTCGGGGCCCCCAGATTCACGCACAGCCAGAGCAGCGGTTGCGTAGCGTGCCACAACTCTAATGTCGTGGGTGACTACCCCGCCAAGTTCACTCACCTCGGAGGGGACGAAGCTAAGTGCGCCCTTTGTCATGAATCAGGACTGTTTGGCGCAAAGCCCAATGATCACATCGACCAGTCGGATTGTTATACCTGCCATCAGGCCGTCGATTACGCCCCGTGGCCTCCGTCGATGACGCACGATGCCGCCTCGACGAATGACGGCGATTGCACCTCGTGCCATGGACAAGTAGATCACGGTCGGTTGGCCGGATGTTACGCTTGTCACAGCAAGTAGTTCATAAGCTGAAGTTTCGGGATGTGTCCGTAAGCATCTCAAGGCAATTCGTGGTGTGCAGATCACGGCAGGAATGCCCTACCACCGAATACAACGGACATAGTAGGGTTTGGTGTGGAATTTCTCTCTCGCCGTTTACATTGTCCGGGACGCTGCTGGCGCTGTACAATCCGCACAGCCCTTCTTGATTTTCTCCAGAAAGTACAGTATTTTGATACTTGCTGGAGGCAAAGATGATAAAGACTCATCTGATGGTCATGGAAGAGCTGAAGGAATACGCGTCGCCGAAGGCCAGGCTGACCCGGATGCTGAAGTCGGGCGGGCTGATTCAGGTGCGGCGCGGACTTTTCGTTGATGATCCGGCCACTTCGCGCAAGGCGCTTGCCCCGGTGATTTACGGCCCTTCATATATTTCATTTCAGTACGTGCTGGCTGCCTGTGGCTTGATTCCCGAACGCGTTACGGTCATCACGTCGGCCACCTTCAACAAAAACAAGGACAAGGTCTTTCAGACCGCGCTTGGCGAATACCGGTACATGTATATGCCTGGCGCTGTCTATCCTTACGGCATCACGCAGGAAGTCGAAGATGGCATGTCATATCTGATCGCAACGCCGGAAAAGGCCCTTTGCGACGCGGTTTACAAGAATCCGGGCGTGACCTCGACCGATGACATGGACAC
>CAZFVA010000072.1:0-3538 GCA_964522105.1 uncultured Anaeromyxobacteraceae bacterium | reverse complement strand
CTGTTGTAGTCCGCTTTTTAATTGCCACACTAATTTCTATTTGTTCCTTTTCCTTTTCAACAGATCAGCAAACATAGCATACAACATGAGTACAACTACTTCTGACGCCGGTACAACCACGACGCCGACCGCGTCAACTGCAAGCACTGGACCTTCAACAACAACCACTACATCTACTTCCACCACAGCAACACCAGCACCTCAACCTTCACAGCAAACCGGAAGTACGACACCAGGTGCAACACCAAGTACTCCAGCAGGTGGCAGTGCGGCAAAATCTGGTCCAAGGTCATCTGCCAAAAAAAGAGCTGCCAAAGTAGAGGTGGACCCAGGGCTGTACATTCGGCAGCAAAGCATGATCCAGACTCGGATTGACGTGACGAACTTGTACTCCACGCCTGGTCCTCTTCCTGCCAAAATTCAGAAGGTAACCTAAATGTTGGTTATTTTTTTTAAATGGATCATTTGACTTGTGCCTGTAGTATACATAGTTACCTAATGACTTAGTTGTTACCTATGAATGTTAAGTAACAGTTTTTGTTCATCCCTACTAGAAAATCGACGACGGGTTAGCTGACCCTAATGAATGCGGCCGGTGTCCCAAGTGCTTGAAGTACACGACCAACTACACACGACATGTTCAAGAATGCCAGGTGGAAAAACCTGCCGAACCCACCAAGGAAGAAGGACCATTGCCACCGAAAATCCAGGCCGTGAGTTTACCTTAACTGTTTGTTCTCATACATTGTAGTAATACTTGGTTTGTGATGGACAATATTTTTTAAAGCAATGTAGTATATTTCTTTTGTAAATTTTTTTGTAAATTCTAATTTCCATTTGTAAACATTGCAGATGATCGACAGGGGAGAGATCCGATCTTGCGAAGCAGGCCGTTGTCCTCAGTGCCTAAAGTACACCTCAAACTACACAAGGCACATGAAAGACTGCTACATGTGCGAAATCTGCAAGCACTGGTTCACCGACTCCAAGCACAAGGAACGCTGTGGGCGTCTCATGCAGAAAAAGCTTGAAAACATCGAGAAATACTGGACGTGTGAACTTTGCGGAGTTCTGGTTGAGAGGAGGCTCCGGCACATCCACGAGGTGCACCGGTACAAGAAGAAGGACTTTCGACTGGTCGTCAACCCGAATGTGCAAGACGAGAAGGAGCGTGAGGAACTTCGGAAACAGGCTCACAAAAACAAGCTTCGGGTAAATAAATGCCTTTTGGAACCTTTCCGAATTTCAGTCTTAAGGTTAAATGTTTTCGTAAAATAACTATGCGTTACTACAGGTTTTCGTACATAATTCATTTAGGTGTAACGATAACTTTTTCTTTCTTTTCTACAGCGTGTCAAAATGCTGAACACATTGGAGCATCAGAAGGGCTTGCGTCGGATCACGGGTGAGCCCGGAGGATTCGTCATCGAGTACGACGACCTACCAACAGAAGAAGGAAGTCAGGAGGAGGAGGAGGAGGAGGTAACCAAACCTTTTTTTTTTACTTACCGTCACTTACTGTAACCTTGTAAATATGCCGACAAATATTACAACGGTCACAATTGAACGTTATCATTCCATAACTGTTATTATGTACTGAAGATGATATGCTAATTGTTTTCGTTTTGTTACAGGATTCAGAACAAAACATGGATGTCGAACCTGAAGGCGAGGATGACCTTCCTGATGCCGATACAGATCCAGTGGGGAGAGCAGCAGAAATTGCCAGGCGACAAGAACAAGCCATTGTCAGGGCAGAGGCAGCAGCTAAGGCACAGGACGAAGAAGATGACAAGGCTCCAACCAGAGGCCAAAAGGGAAAGAAGAACATCAAGGGGCGTGCCAGACTGGGAGACTCAACTGGCAGCAGTACTTCAGCAACCTCGGGAAAGGGATCTTCTGTTCCTTCATCACCTGCAACTTCGCAGTCCTCGTCCACTGCAACTTCCCAGCCTTCGTCACCTGCAACTTCCCGGCCTTCGTCACCTGTTACTTCAACCTCTCCGACGACTTCTGCTTATGGTTCGAGAACGTCGTCGCCTGCTCGGATGACAACACCACCAACCTCTCCCACAACTTCTGCCTCTTCAATGGCAGTTGTTGCTCCTGCTCTGAACAACCCTTTTTGGCAGCCAGTTGCACCTAAGAGAAACACTCGAAGTAGTGGCCTAAGACCGCCACCGGCTCAAGTGTTTTTGTTGCAACCAACTTCAAGCAATACTCCTCCGCTTGTTATTGACATGACTGTCTCAACTGAAGAGGTACTACATGTTATGTCACTTTCTATGTTAGGTTAGGTTTCATTTAACAGTGTATTTTGTTAACATTGAAGTGTAGATACGGTTCGTTATCCGCTAGCATACAACATCTTTTGACAAGATAAGTAACCATTTTATAACATTATTCTAGCACGAAGTTGTGACGACGTACGATGCCGGGGAAGAAAATCAAGGCTTTGACGATTTTCAACCAGCAACTGATGTGCAAGACCTTCAAGGAGCTTCAACTGATGCCCAACATGTCCAGGCCACTCAACCGGCTGCCGATGTCCAGGCACCTCAACCGGCTGCCAATGTCCAGGCACAGGCACCTCAACCGCCTGCTGATGTTCATGCCCCTCAACAGCCTGCTGATGTCCAGGCACCTCAACCGGCTGCCAATGTCCAGGCACAGGCACCTCAACCGCCTGCTGATGTCCAGGCACCTAAACCAGCGGCTGTTGGCCAAGCACCTCAAGGAGGTTCAGCTGATGTGCAACATGTCCAGGCACCTAAACCAGCGGCTCAGGTCCAGGCACCTCTAACACCTACTGGCATGCCCGCACCAGGGCAAGGGGATGTCCAACAAAACCAGGTCCGTCAAGGAGTAACACCGGTCAGTAGCATTCCACCATCCACTTTCAGACCAATCTCACCAGCTGCTATTCCGTCGACCTCTTCTGCATTCAGGGTTATGGCTCCAGTTGGCACTTCCGCCATTACTGGGCCTATGCTCCAGGCAGCTTTGATAATGGTAGCCCCACAGCTACCCAGCATGGCAACCATGACAACTACTCACGTGGTCAACCCTCTGGATGCGGACACGACTGTTCAGGTAAAACTTGTTAATTTTTGTACATGTATGTAAAAGATGTCATAAACGTGACATAAGTAAGACAAGGTACATTAATTATTTAACGACTTTCTATGATTTTCTGTTCAGGTCAAGTCCGAGTCCACTGTCACCGTCGTCAGCCCAACAAGCCTAATGCAGCATGGACGACAGGTAAACTATTTTTCTGTTAACAATTTTTTTTTCTCCCTTACTACGTTAATTATGTTATGTTCAGTAGTGTTGGTTAACTTATATCATTCACTGTTATTGCAGGACCGTCTGTCTATGCAACCTCCCAGCTCGAGCAGAAGTGGTACGCCGTCACTCACGACGTCGTTGACATCATCAGTCAGCTGGAATAACGCCTTCTTCAGACAGGTACTTAAACCTTCGTTAATTGTAAGCGTAAGATAAATGTATTGTCACCCTTACAACTTAAGACAAC
>CAZFVA010000071.1:0-3586 GCA_964522105.1 uncultured Anaeromyxobacteraceae bacterium | reverse complement strand
GCCCGCGCACCCACCCCTGGCCGCCGAGCCTATCCGTGGCCTTTATGCCAGTGGATGGGCGGCAGGGTCCGAGAAGTCGTTCAACGCAATTGTAAATGTCATTGAAAACACGGACTTGAACGCGATTGTCATTGACGTGAAAAGCAACACTGGCAGGCTTAGTTACATATCTGCGGTGCCGCTTGCCGTTAAGTACAGGACCGGTCAGGCCAAGATTCCTGATATCAAAAAAATCATGACCGTCCTGCGGGAAAAGAACATCTTCCCGATTGCGCGCATCGTGGCGTTTCAAGACCCCTTGATGGCCGCGAAAAAGCCTGAGTGGGCCGTGCGCGACAAGGAAGGCGCCATCTGGACCGACCGCAAAGGCCTTGCCTGGATTGACCCTTACAACCGCGCTTACTGGGACTATCTGGTTGACATCGCGCGCGAAGCCCTCGAAAACGGCTTTGGCGAAATCCAGTTTGATTACGTGCGGTTTACCAGTGACGGCGCCATCAGTAACTGCGTGTACCCGGCTCGCACCAAACAGTCGCATCAGGACTTGATCGCCGAATTTCTTCGGTATGCCAAAGCCCAACTCGCCCCGCTTGGAAAACCTGTTTCTGCAGATGTATTCGGCCTGACCACGAAGGCCATTGACGACGTCGGAATTGGCCAGAACTTCGACAAGATCGCCGCCGAAATCGACGTCATCTGCCCGATGGTCTATCCATCACACTACGCTTCAGGTGCGGACGGGGCGGTCGATCCAGATAAGTACCCGTATCGCATGGTTTATAACGGTGTACTGGACGGTATGAAACGCCTGCAGAAGGCCGGCTCCAAAACGGTCATGCGCCCGTGGTTGCAGGCCTTCAGTATCCGCAGCAAGTATGACCGCGAGCAGATTCAGGCTCAGATCCAGGCCGCGAAAGACGCCGGCGCCACCGAGTGGCTTTTCTGGAATCCTCAGTGCAGGTACCCGATCGACAAATTCAGGTAATCAATAATCAATCTTGATTTTGAACGGCGAAAGCAGGGCAAGCGCTTCGCTGGCGGAAAAATGTGCACCCGCCAGAGTGTTGTTGCGAACGTCCAGCATGTAGTTGGTCGCCTCGCGGAAGTCTGCGCCTTTAAGGTTGCAGGTGGTAAATGTGCTTTCGGTCAGGTCTGATCCGCTGAAAACGGCGTCGCTTAAGTCGCAGTTTTCAAACTGGCAGCCGATGATGCCGCACTTCGTCATCTGCAGGCGTTTCAGCTTCATGCTTCCAAACAGGCAGTACAGAAGGCGACATTCCTGAAACGAGATGCTGGCCGTTAACTTCCTGATTTGACTGAAGTCCAGTCCCGCGATCTTCGAATTCTTGAAGCTGACCCGGCTGAATCCGGCACCCCGCAGCTTGATGCCGGAAAGGTTGCATTCGTCAAATGTGACGTCGACCAGGTGCGCGTCAATCCAGTTAACTTCAGGGAAATCACAGTTTTTGAAGGTCGAACCGACTACTTCCAGTTCAGTCATGTCCACGTCGCGAAAAGACTTGCCGATGATTTGCTCGTTTTCGATCGTCATTGAACGTTCCCGCTGAAACGGCGTTTGAAACCTGTGGCCATTTTAGTTCATGTGGCCGCGTGACGATGCGGAAAATAAGATTGTGCCAATCAGGTCGCTCAATCGATCGGTTCCGTCATGTAGAAATCTGAAATATCTGCCCCGCCTTCTTGACAACAACCTGCCATTTTGTGTTATTACGCACTGCGTCATTTTTCCTTAAAGGAAGGTGCTTAATGGACCGGTTCTTCGACCCCGAATCTGTTGTCGTCGTTGGCGCGTCAAACGCCAGATTTAACCTCGGCGCAACAATATGCGAATTGCTGAAGTCGTACATTGATTATCCCGGAAACGTCTACGCGGTGAATTCCAAAGGCGAGTCAGTACATGGCTTTCCTGGATTCACAACAGTTCTGGACCTGCCCCAGATACCTGATCTTGCCGTCATAATTGTGCCGGCGGCCGCCGTTATCGGCGTCATCCGCGACTGTGCGACGAAGGGAATCAAGCGGGCCGTCATCGAAAGTTCCGGCTTTTCTGAAGAAGGCGAAGCCGGTGCGGTCTTGCAGTGCGAAATCGACGCAGTCGCCAAAGCCAACGGCATCCGAATCGTCGGGCCCAACTGCCTTGGAATCGTCAGCACGCACAGTCAGTTCTGCTGTTTCTACGGGTTCGACCCGAGCCTGCTGGAGATGCGCCAGGTCGTCAAGCAACCCGGCACCGTGTCATACCTGATTCAGAGCGGCGGCATCGGCGTCGTTGTTCTGGAATCAATTTTCTATGACCTGATCGGGGTCAACAAGATCGCAAGCATCGGCAACAAGTGCGACGTCGATGAAGCGGACATGATCGAATATTTTCAAGGGGATCAGACGCAGGTCATCTGCATTTACCTGGAAAACATCACCAACGGTCGCAGGTTCATGGAAGCCGCCCGCAAGTCCCGCAAGCCGGTCCTTGTTTACAAGGTTGGCACGACAGAAGAGGGCGCCCGGGCAGCTGCCTCGCACACGTCTGGAATGGCCAACAATGACCGAATTTTTGATGCCGCCTGCAGGCAGGCCGGTATCCTGCGCCTGAAGTCGATTGATGAACTTCACTCGCTGCCCAAGATTTTCACCGAAATGCCCCCGCTGACAGGCAAGCGCATCGCGGCGTTCACCAATTCTGGCGCGTTCGGCAGCATCGGTTCAGATCTGCTGATTGAAGCCGGCCTCAGCATGGCGCAGTTGTCGCCGCAGACTCAGGAAAAACTGAAGAAAACCGGGCAGATATTCAACGTCAAGAATCCCGTGGACCTGGGACCGGCGCTGCCGCAGACATACCTGGACATCTTCGACATTCTGCTTTCAGCGGATGAAGTTGACGGGTTGCTGACGATGCTGAGTGTCTGGAGACCGTTTGTCATTGACTGCCTTCATGAGTTGGTCAAGATGTGCAGGCACTACAACAAACCGGCCGGTATCTACACGCCGAATGCGGTCGCCAGAACGATTTCGATTCGCAACGAACACAAGCTTCCAATTTTTGAATCGGTTGAGCAGGCCGTCCGGGCGCTGTCGGTTTCACATAGTTATCAGGAATCCCTGCTGAAACGCGGTCTTACTGACAATTGCCGTTCCGTGGAGGTTGTGCGATGAATGACATCAAAGATATTAAAGAACTCCTGTCACAGGCCGTCGCAAGCGGCAGCCATGCGCTGTCCGAATATGAATCCAGACAGGTGATTGCGGGCTGCGTCCCCGTGACGCGCGATGCCGTCGTGAATTCGCGTCAGGAAGCCATCGATCAGGCCGCCGCCATCGGCTTTCCCGTCGTGTTGAAGGGATCGTCCGCCGCGCTGACCCACAAGACCGAAATGGACATGGTGCGCGTGAACCTGAAGAACGGCGATGATGTTGGCCGGGCGTACGACGAACTGACCGGCAAAGGCATTGAACTGGACGGCGTTCTGGTTCAGGAAATGGTCAAAGGCAGCCGTGAATTCGTCATCGGCCTGACCCGCGACCCACATTTCGGCCCGTGCGTGATGTTCGGTCTTGGCGGCATTTTCAC
>CAZFVA010000070.1:0-3863 GCA_964522105.1 uncultured Anaeromyxobacteraceae bacterium | reverse complement strand
TGTGCTATCAGGTCGGGCAGCAGCAGGCCGATTTCGCCTTCACCGACTTTCGCCGTTGAAACCGACAGAAAGAAGTTTCCAAGCAGGGCCATCGCGATGCCGACCGAGCACAACAGCAGGTATTTCCACGCCGCTTCCAGGCTGCGGTGATGACGGTGATAGTAAATCAGTGGTGTGCTGGACAGCGTTGTTGCTTCGACCGCGACCCACAGAATTCCCATGTGGCGGGCGGTCGTGACCAGCGTCATCGACGCCAGAAAGAACAGCAGACACGCGATGAAGACGCGGTCGGGCTGGTTGTTGAAATGCATCTCGTCCATGTAATCAATGATCATCTGCTTGCGTTCAGGCCCCAGATAACCAAGCGAGTACAGCGCCGCCGCTACAAAAAGGCCGCTGCTGATCGTCAGAAACAGCAGTGTAAGTTCATCAATTATCAGCCAGCCTTTCGACGCCATGATCGGCAGGTCCAGCGAAATCGGGGAAAAGCCAACCATCCGGCCCAGGTCGTTGAAATCAATAAACGGGTGAAGCCAGATAGTCATCACAAGCAGCAAATGACCGACGGCCGCCCCGATCAGGATGGTTCGGTTCAGTCGCCCGATGAGCGGCATGAAAATCAGTATGCCGCATATCGCCGGCAGCAGTATCAAGGCCCAGATCATTGATGAAACCCCCTGTATCCGGTTTCCCGGATTCAGTCATCCGAACTGGTTCAGTCCTTCAAGTCCGACAACCGGTCGATGTCGATGTGATCGAACTCCCGGTTGATGTGGTAAATAATGATTCCCATTACGAAAACGGCGGCCAGCAAGTCAAGCATGACGCCCATCTGGACAAGCCACGGTTCACTGACGGCAAACGATACGCCGAACAGATAAACGCCGTTTTCAAGCACCAGAAAACCAAGGACCTGCATCAGAGCCTTGCGTCGCGCGATCAGCAGGAACGCCCCGGTCAGAATCGTGAAAAGTGAAATCGGAACAAGCAGTTGTAGAACGCCTTCCACCGGGACTTTCAACGAGTCCGATGCAAACGCACACAGCCCCAGCATTGCCGTACCAACCATGATTGATTTTGTGTAACCGACGATAGGCTCGATTTCCAGCATGACACCGGTCTTTTTGACGGCCTGCAGCAGCAGCGCGGGCAGCAGCCCGACCTTGATCGCCGTTGACCCGACGACCATCGCGATCATCCACGGTTTCAGTGGCCCGCTGTGCAGCAGCGGCAGTATGTTCATCAGCAGGGCCTGCAGCGCCAGCGCCTTGATGCACGCGCTGATCCTGCTGGCGCCAAGCAGCCAGAAATTCAGCAGCACAAGTATGACGGCAAGCAGCTCAGATGACGTCTGCATCAGTTCACCTTACCCCGATTCCGACTGCCAGAAGCGACAGCACGCACGCAACGACCAGCAACTGTGGCACCCTGACCAGACGCAGACGCGCCATGATCGACTCGACGATACCGATGACCACCGCA
Organism: uncultured Anaeromyxobacteraceae bacterium; assembly: GCA_964522105.1. GTDB lineage: Bacteria > Myxococcota_A > UBA9042 > DTJE01 > DTJE01 > JAGOFO01. The sequence goes on along the minus strand of CAZFVA010000070.1, from coordinate 2,381 downwards.
ACCACCAGCATGCCGCCAAGTCCGGCAGCCATATCAAGCGCGGGGTTGCCGGTGCGGATCGGCAGTGCCGCAGAAACAAACAGCGAAATCCAGACCCACAGCTTCATGGCGGACGCATACTCAATCATGGCAAGGTCAACGCCGCAGTGGTCCAGAATCATGACTTCGTGGACCATCGTCAGTTCCAGGTGGGTCGTCGGGTCGTCAAACGGGATGCGGGCGTTTTCAGCCAGCAACACCAGCATGAACGTGCTTGCAACAAGGATCAGCGGCGCTTCATTGCCGGAAAGGCGACCGTCGGTCCAGGCAGTGCCGAAAATGGTCGTCAGGCTGGTCGCGTTGTATTGAACCGCCAGGGCGACAAGGCCGGCAATCAGGGCCATTTCGGCCAGCGCGGAAAACTGAACCTCGCGACTGGCGCCCATGCCTTCAAACGGCGAGCCGGTGTCAAGCGCGGCCAGAACGGTGAAAAAGCGCATCAATCCAAAGGTATATGCCAGAAAGATCATGTCGCCGCTGAACGGACACAGGGCTGAAAGCCCGGCCAGTGGAACTACGGCCAGCGTCGCCAGGACGGCCGCCATGCTGATTGACGGGCTGGCGCGGAATACCCATGAAGTCGTGCGGCTGTAAACAGGGGCCTTGCGCAGCAGTTTATAAAGGTCGTAGTAAATCTGAAGTAACTTAGGGCCCTTACGGCCGCCGAAGAACGCCTTGACCCGGCGAATCACCGACAGCAGCAGCGGGCAGGCGATAATGGCGATCAGAACCTGAATTATGGGATACGCCATTGGTTACCTCAGGTTCCAGGCCATAAGAACAATAATGGTCGCAAAAATGTACAGCAGGTAAAGGTGCGTCCGGCCCTGTTGCAGGCCGTGCACCATGGCGGCCACGGTCGAAACGCCCCGGACGGCCGGACCAAAGATATACCTTATAAATCCATCGGTTGTGACTGTGTGCAGCGAAGCCTTCAACGGGAACAGACCGTGCGGCGCTTTCACGTCACGGTCGGTCCGCAGAACGGCCTTGAACATCAAGACTATTGGCTCGGCAAACGATGATGCGGTGTACTGAACCTTTGTCGAAGACATCGCATAGCCACAGTCCCACGTCGGGGCGCTGCGCTCGGTTCGATTGCGCAGCAGACGGTCGCGCAGTCCGGCGAAAATCACAATCAAAGCGATCAGGGCCGCAGACGCGACTGTGATCGTCAATGTCATGTGTGATGCGGCGGCGGCGGCTTCGCGGGACACGGCCCCCGGGGCCATCAAGGCCAACGTCGGGTACAGTCCCATCAGCATCAGTGGCGAGGCCAGTCCCAGCAACACACAAATGGCCGCCAGAATCAGCATTGGAATGCGCATCGACAGTGTTGACTCATGGGCGTTACGGGCGGCGGGACTTCGCGGTTCGCCCTGAAAGACGACGCCAAAAGTCTTGGTGAAGCTGGCGACAGCAACTCCGCCGATCAGAGCAAGGCTTACTGCCACCAGGACGCCGGCCCAGACCTGGCCGCCAGTACTTGCGCCCGTAAACGCGGCCAGATAGACCATAAATTCGCTTACAAAACCGTTAAGCGGCGGCAGCCCGCAGATGGCGGTGGCCCCGACCAGAAACGTTAAACCAGTCACGGGCATCCGCTTCATCAGGCCACCCAGGCGGTCAATTTCCCGCGTGCCGGTGGCGTGAAGAATTGAACCTGCGCCCAGAAACAGCAGACTTTTGAAGATGCCGTGGTTGATGATGTGCAGCAGGGCACCTGCGAATCCGCACGTCGCCATCGTCGCGTTGTGGGATGCTACCCCAAGCACGCCGATCCCGATGGCCATCGTGATAATCCCGATATTTTCAATACTTGAGTATGCAAGCAGGCGTTTCAGGTCGTGCTGGGCCAGTGCGAAAAGTATGCCCAGGATGCCGGAAAGTGCGCCGATGACTATCAGTGTCCAGCCCCACCATTCGGCAGGTTGGCCAAGCATCATCATCACGCGTAACAGTCCGTAAATACCGGTCTTTATCATGACGCCGCTCATGACGGCAGAAACGTGGGAAGGTGCGGCAGGGTGGGCCTCGGGCAGCCAGATGTGCACAGGGACGAAACCGGCTTTGGTCCCGAAACCGATGACGGCCGCGATGAAAATGACCGTTTTCAAAGTACCCGGGGCGATCAGGTCGCCACGCGCAATAATTGAAGAAAAATCAAGAGTTCCGCCCGAGCCCATCATCAGGAACATGACGAACAGGAAGGCCGTGCCGATGTGGGTCGTTATCAGGTAGATCCAACCGGCCTTCAGGACGCCCGGCTTTTCATGGTCGAACATGACCAGGAAGAACGACGTCAGCGACATCGCTTCCCACGCCATCAGGAACGTGAATCC
>CAZFVA010000069.1:0-4057 GCA_964522105.1 uncultured Anaeromyxobacteraceae bacterium | reverse complement strand
AACTCGAAATGCCGTGGTGCCTGCGGCGCCGACTGCAGCAAGAATAACTGTACCGAAACAGTTGACGGCGAGTGTGTAAAATCAGCGGGCTTAAATACTGGTGAACTGCGCAGAACGGTCACTGAGGATTGCGGACTTCATCAGGGCTGCATTGATCATGACGATTGTTATGACGCGTGTAACGTCAACTACGATTGTGGCAAAAACTGGGGGATGTTTGGCTGTCTGCGCGGTTGTGACGGGGCAGCGGTGAAGGCATGGGGCGTTTCAAACACACAGAGCTGGGCCAGAGGATACGGGCCTTTTGAAAGACGCGAGATTTTCGACATCGTCACGGTGTCCACCGATTTTGAAACGTGCCCGCTGGAAGTAGACACTACTGACAAGCTTCCAGGCCGTATTTATCTTGGTACGACCCCATCGGGCGAATCGGGCTTCCTGAGCATGGGTTTGTTTACAGTCTGGCCGAACGATGGAAAATATGACCTGGTTTCGGCACGCCCGGTTGATGGCGTGGCGATTTCGCCGAACAGTAAAATACTGGCTGCCGGTATCCTGCAGTTAAACGACATGCCCCCATATCTTGGCCTTTATGACGCAAGTGAACCAACCGAAGTTACCCCCATGGAAGGTGTCGGTAATCTGACGCCCGGTGAAATTACCAACGCGCAACTGACCGGTCCGACTTTTGTTAATGATGACCTGATTGTGGTCAGCGATACCGGCATGCTCCGCATGTGGGATATGAAGAAGAAGATCGGCTCCAAAAAGATATGGGACGGCTGGTATTCTTCGGCGCAGGCCAACGGCACCAGCGCCCTTGTCGTTGAAACGTCAGCCGGATTCCGCGGCATCATGGATGTCAATCAAAGCGCCTATGGCGATTATGACCCGTGGAATCTGGACCCCACCGTTATCCAGTTTCAGAACGAAGACCCGGCTCATCTGTGGACCGTCAAAGGCACCGAAAACGACTGGATTCGCCCGAAGTTTTCACCGGACGGGAATCGGCTGGCCTTCCTTGACACAAGCGATCAGACGGTTGTCCACGATGCCCGCATCACTACCGGCGGTGAAGTTACTGATCATCTGACGTACACGGGACCGGGTGGAAAGATCAAGGCGGTCGCCTGGTCTCCCGATGGCGCCTGGCTTGTCTTCGCGGTAATCGGGGAAGCGTCTGCGGGTGGCGGCCTTTATGTTACTGAACAGGGTAAAATCGGCGGTACAGCGAAGCGCGTTCTTGAAGAAGACCTTACAAGCATCTGGCACATCGATCTGGCGTGGGGACTGTGACGGGCTAAGCGCGCGTCCTGCGGCGCCACACGAAGGCAACCATCATCATCATGACCAGAAGGACCATCGGAGTGCTGCTGCCGGTGCTGGTGCCCTGGCAACCTCCGCCGCCTTCATTTGGAGTACCGTTATCGGTCCCGATAATGACGTCCGACGTTGTTTCTGCGTCGCCGACTACATCAGCCAGATTGACGTCCGTCACAACCGGAACGTCTTCCTCTCGAATGTCCTGTACAGCGATGTCGTTTTCGATCACATCGCTGCCAGTGTCGGTCCCTTCAGCTATCGCAACGTCTTCGGTCGGTTCGGTGACTTCAGAATCGTCAAATTCGGCGATTATGACGTCTTCGTCAGATTCGACAGTACCTGTGTCTGTGCCGGTCGTGTCTTCTGACGGCACAACGGTGGTCACGATCAGCTCGAATTCACCTTCCACGTCGGCGGAAGCGCCTTCGATTACGATGTAAACTGTGCCGTTTTCATCGCTTAAGTAGTTCACGATTTCCGAAACACCGGCCGGTTCATCATTGGCACTTCCAAGGCAGGCCTGGTCGGCTGCACAGGTGCGAATTACGTTGACCGCGAGGTCAATGTCTTCGCCGGGAACTACCTCGATCCGGTATTCAACCCCGTCGTCCACAGTCAGTTCGTAAACTATGTCCGATGCTTCCTGGGTATTGCTCCAGCAGTCGGTTCCGTAGGCCGTCATGGTGTTCGATCTGTCGATGATAGTGCCGCTTTCACTGAACGGCAGGATTTCGACCGGTATCGCGTTTCCACAGACACCAGGTATCAGTTCACCTGTACAGGTACCTTCCTGACACATATCATTCAGTGTCAGTTCGTTGTTGTCTTCGCATGAAACACCATTGGTTTCGGTGAAGTCATCCAGCGGACAGTCATCGTTGACGCCGTCGCATGTTTCAGTCACATCGCAGGTACCTGTCGCTTCACGGCATGTACCTGTCAGTTTGGAGTCGATCGGACAGTCAACTGCGTCCCCGCTGCACAGTTCCGGGGCATCGCACAGGCCGGCCGCAGCACGGCATTCCGTGGACGAATTCGCGATCACATCGTCCGGGCAGTCAATTGTCATGCCGTCGCATTTTTCTACAACGTCGCACGGGCCTGCTGCCGTACGGCACTCAGTCGATGAATCGGCCAGTGCGTCAGCCGGGCAGTCGTCGGCAATGCCATCACAGGATTCGGTCATGTCACAAACGCCGGCCGCTTCGCGGCAGATGGATGTAAGTTTGTTGTCAACCGGGCACATCCCGTTGATGCCGTCGCATGATTCGGAGACGTCGCAGACACCGCCCGCCGGTCTGCACTCGGTCGAGGCATCGGCGACGATGTCGGCCGGGCATTCCTTGACCGTTCCGTCACAGAATTCGGCTGTATCGCATGTGCCTGCTATCGGGCGGCATTCGGCAAGTGCCGGTGCTATGTCGTCGAACGGACAGTCATTAACAATACCGTCACACGATTCAGCGATGTCGCACAGGCCGTTTGCTTCACGACAGACACCGGTCGGTTTCGCATCAAACGGGCAGTCGGCAAAGAGGCCGTCGCACGTTTCAGCAGTGTCGCATATGCCATCTGCTGCGCGGCATTCAACGGATACGTCGGCAAGGGAGTCGGCCGGGCATGTGTCAGCAAGGCCGTCGCATGATTCTGCGATATCGCAGACGCCTGCGGCCAGACGGCATACGTCGGAAAGCTTTGTATCAGCCGGGCATTCCGTTGCAATGCCATCACAGCTTTCTGTCGCGTCACAGACTCCTGCTGCGGCGCGGCACTCTATCGTGATGTCAGCAACCAGATCGAGCGGGCAGTCCTGGATCAGGCCGTTGCAGAATTCGGCGGCATCACAAGAGCCGATAGAAGGTCTGCATTCGACCGTAGTGGCTGCAAGTTCGTCTGCCGGGCAGTCATCAGTTAATCCATCGCAGTATTCCGACACGTCGCAGACGCCGGATGCGTCGCGGCACTGGGTGCTAAACTTCATATCGGCCGGGCAGTCAACTGAAAGTCCGGTACACGCTTCAGGCATATCGCAAACGCCTGCTGCTGCGCGGCATTCAACAGATACGTCAGCAAGGGAGTCGGCCGGGCAGGAGTTGCTGATTCCGTCGCATGATTCCGCTATGTCACAGTCACCTGCAGTCATGCGGCACGTTGCCGTAAGTTTGGCATCGGCAGGACATTCAGTCGTTATACCGTCACAGGTTTCAGTCGCGTCACAAATACCGGCCGCCGCGCGACACTCGATAGAGATGTCGGCAACCAGGTTCAGCGGGCAGTCCTGCATCAGACCGTTACAGAATTCAGTCGCGTCGCATGAACCGGCCGAAGGCCTGCATTCAATGGTTGTCGAGGCGAATCCGTCTGCCGGGCAGTCATTGGCAGTACCGTCACAGGACTCACTAACATCGCAGACGCCGGATATAGCGCGGCATTCTGTCGTCAGCTTTGCGTCGAGCGGGCATGCAGCATCAGAGCCGGTGCATGTTTCAACGGCATCGCATATGCCTGCAGCGCCACGACATTCAGTGCCGCCTCCGACAAACAGATTGAGCGGGCAGGTCTTCAGCGTGCCGTCGCAGAATTCAGCCACGTCGCAGACGCCTCCAACTCCACGGCATTCGACGGCCGTTGTAGCTACTGCGTCAAGCGGGCAGGTCTTTGCACTGCCGTCGCAGAATTCAGCCACGTCGCAGACGCCATCGACGTCACGGCATTCAACTGCTGTGGTTGCGAC
>CAZFVA010000068.1:0-4224 GCA_964522105.1 uncultured Anaeromyxobacteraceae bacterium | reverse complement strand
TATGATCTGCAGTCATGAGCTGGACTAAGGAACAAATTCAGGGGTTCACGCAGGATGTGCCGCACAAGCCGGGCATCTACATCATGCGGGACCGGCGCGGCCACATCGTCTATGTCGGGAAGGCCCGCGACCTTTACTCCCGTGTAATCCAGTACTTCCGCGAGTCAGGCGACCCCAGGCCGTTTGTCAGGATACTGAGTGAAGTGCTCGGTCGGCTTGAAACGATGGTCACGGCCACTGAAAAAGAGGCGCTGATCCTTGAAAACGAACTGATCAAGAAGCACAAACCGCCTTTCAACGTCATGCTGAAGGACGACAAGGCTTACCTGTACCTGCGGCTGGACACCGGCGAAGACTTCCCGCGCGTGGACCTGTCGCGGCGGCGGAAGGCGGACGGGGCCTTGTACTTCGGGCCGTCGCACTCGGCAGGCGCAATCAGACAGACCCACATGCTGGTTAACAGGCATTTCGGGCTTCGCACATGCAGCAACACCCAGTTCCGCAACCGGACCAGGCCGTGCATCGAGTGGCAGATAAAACGGTGCGCCGGGCCGTGCGCCAACATGGTCACGAAGGAAGACTACAGGACCAGAATTGATGCGGCCGCGCTGTTTTTGCGCGGGCGGTATCAGGACGTGCTGAAGGCTCTGACCGAACGGATGAAGGTGGCGGCGGCAGGTGAAGATTTTGAAGAAGCGGCGCGGCTGCGCGACCAGATAAAGGCAGTTCAGGACGCCCTGTCGCGGCAGGCTGTCGTGCTGCCAAACACTGTGGACACCGACATCATCGGGTTTGCACGCGAAGGCGACATCGTTGTCTTCATGATCCTGCGGTTCGAGGCGGGGATTCTTCAGGACCGCGTACCGCTGGTGCTTGAAGACGTGATAGCCCCGGAAGATGAAATAACTCAAAGCGTTCTGGTTCAATATTACGCGATGGCACCGGTGCCGGGCGAGGTGCTGGTGTCCGCCGACCTGCTGACGCATCTGGCCGGAAACCCGGGTGACGCGTTCGGCGCGGACGGTTGCGTGGAAGACGGGGCGGAAGACGTGGCCAGTGCGGGCGATGGCGGCCTGCAGGCGCTTGAAGAGCTGCTTTCGACCAGGGCTCAGCGGGTCGTCCACATCAGAACGCCACACCGGGGGCGCGTCGCGGACGCCATGAAGATGGCCGTGGAAAACGCGCAGGAGACGCTGCGGGCCACTGTTACCGGGGCCGGGTCGCGATCGCGGGCGCTTGAAAGTCTGAAGGCGATCCTTGGTCTGAACGCCGTCCCGCACAGGATTGAAGGCTTCGACATGAGCACGTTTCAGGCCGCCGAGCCGGTCGGCTCGATGGTCGTTATCACCGATGGCAGGCTGGATAAGCGTGAATACAGGACGTTTGCGGTCAAGGACGCACGAAGCCGTGGCGACACAGGTTTCATGCGCGAAGTCCTGACACGCAGGTTTGCGCGGGTCGCCTCGGGCGAATCCGAAGCGCCTGACGTTGTGATGCTTGATGGCGGGCCGACGCAGCTTTCAACGGCACAGGAAGTTATGGCCGGGTTCGGGCTGAACATCCCGCTGGTCGGACTGGCGAAGTCCCGGGTGAGTGCGGCGGCTGTCGGGTCAGAAGCCGGGCACGACGTTAACCAGGCAATGAAAAGCCTTCAAAGTTCCGTGACCCACACGCCGGAAAGGCTGTTCGTGCCTGCAAAAAGTACTGCACCAGATGGCGCAGGGCTGCGGGATGACGAACAGCCATACTTCAGCAAGCCCCCGGATGAACTGACAGATCAGGCCCGCATGATAGTCCCGAACCAGAATGACCCGGGGCTGCACCTGTTGATGCGACTGCGCGACGAGGCCCACAGGTTCGCAATTTCATATCACCGCAAGCTGCGCAACCGGCAGGGCATATCGTCAGTTCTTGATGGAATTCCGGGACTTGGAAAGAAGAGGCGGACCGCCCTGCTGCGCCACTTCAGGACGGTCGCGGCGATTCGCGAAGCCTCGCTTGAAGAAATCAAGGCAGCTCCCGGGCTGCCCGGGCCGGTCGCTCAGACCATTTTCGACAAGATGCATTCCTGAATTCTGATAAAGTTTTGCAGGACGTTTGAAACGCGGAATGTCCACGAAATGCACAGGTTTTGCACAGGCGTTCCGACAGGTCTTTGCACACGGATTGAACAGGAAATCAAACAGGAAGTGCACAGGCATCTGCACAGACTTGTGCACAGGCTTTTGAACACGGAAGGTCGAAGCGACCAGAGAGGATTTTGAAATGACCGGACTTCCATCCAGAGATGACGCGCTGAAATTACTGAAGAATCACGTGAAGACTGAATACACGCTGCGGCACTCGCTGGCGTCCGAAGTCGTGATGCGGGCTCTGGCGACCAGACTGGGCGGCGATGCCGACGTCTGGGGCATGACCGGACTTATGCACGACCTGGATCTGGACGAAGTCGGCGATGACATGTACCGGCACGGCAAACGGTCGGTCGAAATCCTGGAACAGGCCGGATTCCCGAAGGAATTTCAACAGGTCGTTATTTCACATAACGGCGATGTCCTTGGAATTCCATGTGTAACTCCAATTGAAATCGCGCTGAGCGCCGGTGAAACGGTTACCGGGATGGTCTTTGCGATGGCAAAGGTGCTGCCGTCCGGGTCGATCAGGGACGTGAAGGCAAAGTCGGTCATCAAGCGCCTGAAAGAACCGAGATTCGCGGCAGGCGTCAGTCGCGAACGGATCGCAATGCACACCGGACTTGGCATGGAAGAGGCCGAATTCGTTACGATAGCGGTCGAGGCGATGGTCGCCGCGGCCGACACGCTTGAGGGCGAGGTTTAACTTTGGAACTGGCGGCAGACAGCGGCGCACCGGCACGTCTTGAAAAACTGGCACGCCTGGAAAACCACCTGCGCGAGCTCGGGTCGGTTCTGGTGGCGTTTTCGGGCGGCGTTGATTCATCTTTTCTGGCCGCGATGTGCGCCAGAACGCTCGGCGACCGGACGATGGCCCTGACAATTGATTCGGAGCTTATGCCGACCGGCGACACCGACAATGCCGGGCGCATGGCCGAATTCATCAAGATTCGCCACACAACTGTCCGACTTGTCGCGCTGGACGACCCGGTTTTCGCGGCAAATCCCCCTGATCACTGCTATTTCTGCAAACGCCGCGTCTTTGGCAGATGCCTTGAATTCGCCCTTGCGAACGGCTTTGCCCACGTAGTTGACGGGCGCAACGCCGACGATGCGTTCGACTACCGCCCCGGAACAAAAGCCGCCGTTGAACTTGGCGTCGTCAGCCCTCTTGCGGACGCCGGATTTTCCAGAAACGACATCCGGATACTGTCACGCGACATGGCCGGACTGCCGGGCTGGGACCGTGGGCCGGGACCATGTCTTGCGACCAGATTTCCGCCGGGAACTGCCATAACTCTTGAAGGTCTGGCGCAGGTCCGGGCCGTCGAAGACGCGCTTCACCAACTTGGTTTCGCCCATGTCAGAGCCAGATTTTTCGGGACGACCGTAAAAATTGAGCTTCCTGAATCCGACCTGCCGCGCATGTGCGGGACCGAAATCCGGCATACTGTAGTCAATGTGGCCAGGGCGGCCGGGTTCAAATCTGTGACAGTCGATCTTGAACCGTATCAGATGGGGCGAATGAACCAGCTTTGACGCGTGATAGCAGGGAAAACTGAATGACGCCGCCGGCCGTAATAATAAGCTACCTGAAACGGACCGACGTCCAGTGGTCGCTGGTCCCGGCGTTCGCCGCCATCGGGCTGTCGTTCGTCCCCGGCTTCAATATCCTGTCTTTCTACTTCTGCCTGCCGATGGCCCTCCTTCTTGGGATGGCCGGCGGCTCGGTTTCAATTTCTGCTGTTTTTGCGGAAAAATCTGCGTCTGGAAACGTGCTGGTCGGGGCGGCAAAAGGCTTCAGGTCAGCCGTATTCATCCTTCCGGCACCACTTGTCGTTATAACGATCGCATCACTGTTCAACGGGCCGTGCGACTACGTTTATGGCTTGCTGAATTTTGCGGTCGGACCGGTAATGTCGCTGCTGATCGGTGCCGGAATCGGGTCGTCAATGGCGGTCCTTTTCAATACCGAAAAGCGCGCGTCGGCCGCATTCATGGTGCTTTTCGTCGGCTCGTTCATCCCGAACGCCTTCACCCTGTACTTTCAACCGGCAGTTAATTTCTTCAATCCTTTCCTGGGGTATTACCC
>CAZFVA010000067.1:0-4286 GCA_964522105.1 uncultured Anaeromyxobacteraceae bacterium | reverse complement strand
GCCGAGCTGGCCGTTCCCGGTTTCGTCATCATCTTCTTCGGACTGGGGTGTCTTGGCGCTGCTGCAGTTGCCGCCTTTGTCCCTGAAGCATATTCGGCACAGGTGATTGTCTTTCTGCTGGTGTCGGTCATTTCGCTGCTGACATTGCGCAAGGTGGCGATGCGTATCTTTGTCGGTGGCAGCGAAAGCTCGCAGAAAGATGACGTGGGCAATATTGCCGTCGGGGCGCGGATTACCGTTGATCAGGACATTGAACCAGGTCGCGTTACGCGGGTGCGTTATCGCGGAACGAACTGGGACGCAGTTTCACTGGATCAGATTGCTGCAGGTTCTGAAGCTGAAATTACGGGAGTCGACAAGGCCAACAGGTCTTGCTTGATGATTAAGAGTGTTCAGGTCTGAAGGCTTTTTTTGCCTGTTTGATTTTTCTTACCGGGAGGATTACCGATCATGACTCCGTCACTAGTTGCGTTGATTGCCCTTGGAATTCTGGTTTTTGTCGCGCTGGTCAAGGGGGCCATCATTGTGCCCCAGAAGACATCCGTTATCATCGAGCGGCTTGGTAAGTACCACGTCACGCTTGAAGCCGGTTTTCACATTGTGATTCCGTTTGTGGACCGCGCCGCGTACAGATTCAGCCTGAAAGAAGCCGTGTTCGATATCCCGGCCCAGATTTGTATTACCAAAGACAACGTAAGTGTTGAAGTTGACGGACTTATCTACCTTGAAGTCCAGGACGCCCACAAAGCAGCCTACGGCATTGATAACTACCTGCGGGCCGCTTCACAGTTGGCCCAGACGACACTGCGTTCGGCCATCGGTAAGATTGACCTGGACAAGACGTTCGAGGAACGTGAAAAGATTAACTCGGAAGTCATTGATTCCATTGATCAGGCGGCCCTTTCGTGGGGCGTGAAAGTCCTGCGTTACGAAATCAAGGACATCACTCCGCCGTTCTCGGTCAAGGAAGCGATGGAAGCTCAGATGACGGCCGAACGCCAGAAGCGCGCCAGCATCGCGACGTCTGAAGGTATGCGTCAGAGCATGATCAACCAGTCCGAAGGTGAAAAGCAGAAGCAGATCAACGAAGCGATGGGTAAGGCGGCGCAGGTCACTCTGATTGCTGAAGCCGATTCAAAACGTATTGAATTGATTGCTCAGGCGACCGGTGAAGGTATCGCGAAAGTCGCTGCTGCCATCAAAGAAAAGGGCGGCATCGAAGCCCTGAACATGCGTCTGGCCGAACAGTATATTAATCAGTTCGGTAATCTGGCCAAAACGAACAACACGATCATCATGCCCAGTAACGTCGCCGACGTCGCCGGTCTGATCGCCACCGCAATGTCCACAGTTAAAGAAGTGAAGTAGGATCAATACATGCACCCTTGCTGGCTGCTGGCTTCCAGCGCCACGCGCATGCCGTCAACTTCGACCCCTGTTGTGTGTACGCGGACCAGTCCCCAGCTCGGGGCCGGATTGAAAGCAGCCAGGTGCATGTCGATCAACGATGATTCCACGACCAGTATCCCGTCGTCCGGGCCATCGCACTCGATATGCCCGAACTGGTTTCCATGGTTTGCGCTTCGCAGGAAGAATCGGATGCGGTCGCCTGTCTGGTGTCCCGGTTCCCAGGTGACCTGAAGGTACTTTCCTGCCTCGAGGGCAAATCCATCGCACTGCAGGTTCGTAACAACGGGTGCAACGCCGGGCGTTTCTAATGTGAAGGCAGGTAGATCGTCTCCCCCTGCAGCGATCGCAGTAATCGACGTGCCCTCATCGAACAGATCTGATGGCTCGGCAGGTTCGCAGACGCCCAGATAAAAAGGATACCCTCCGTCATAAGTTTCAACCGGCAAAGAGCATTGTGCTTTCAGCCCGGTCAGGGCAATGTCACCGGCAAATCGCTGTGGTGTTCCCTCATGGCAGGTGTTGTCTGACCCGCAATAGCCTGGCCAGATGCAGAAGGTTTCGCACACGCCTGTTGTGTTGGGCTCCAGAAATCTGCATCCACTGACCTCGGCCCGGACTATTTGCTGCATTTCGGAAGCCGGTGGGTTGGCAACACTGACCCACGCATTCGTCGTCAGGTCTCCATATGTGCTTTCGATGACCGAGATCAAGAACCCGGCCTCCGGTGGCGGCTGTTCCGCATGTTCGATGCCGAATCCCAGGACGCTGGCCACGCGAAGTTCCACGTCGCCCTGCGGCAGGTTTGCAACTTTGCTGTGATATCTTTCAAGAGTTGCCTGCGGGCAGTCGATCCCGACGCAGGAACCGGCTATGACCTGCGGCAGAGCGGCCAGTAAAGCTCCGGGGACGACGATTGTTCCGGTATCTTCGGCGTCGCACACGATTTCACCAAGAGGGGGGCAGCCGTGGCATTGGTTGACCGCCGGGATCGTCAGACGTATGCGATCTGTTGCCTGCCCGGCCGTCCAGTGGAAGGCTGCATCATTAGAAGCCAGTATTACGTTTCGGTAAGTCGTTTCGTCGACTTCCAGAGCATCGACCCCTTTAACCGTCAAATCTATTGCCGGCAGGACATCCCCGGGGGCCGACAAGGAGATCTGCGATGAAGCATCAAAGATACTGGCAGCCGGAGGGTAGGGGAGCTCAGCCATATAGTACGCGAAGGAGTCAGCCACCAAAACCTGGTCGGCCACTCCGGTCAGGCCCGTCAGTGTCATCGGCCCGAGGCTCACATGGTCAGGCCATGAAATACAGGTCCTGTCAGCGGCACAGATCTTGTCCCATGTGCATCCACCTTCATCCGGCGTTCCGCATCGGTTCGGGTCGTAAAGATACAGAGCGCATTCGCCTTCGCTGGCTGCCAGCGACAGGTAGGGCGGCATGGGAGCGTTAAAGAAGTATCCGAAGGCTGAAGCTCCGACGTTAGTCTGCTCGGAGTATATCGATGTGCGTTCCTCGACTTTGAAGCTACCCAGCAGGTTGGGGTTGATCGGGTCAATAGATACATCGGCACGGTTGATGTCGGTCGAAATGTCTGACAGTCCGGTGTCTTCAGTGGCATCCTGCAGGTCGTTTTGAACCGCGCCGGTGCTGCAGGCAGAGATGCCTGTGAGCAGTACGGCGGACATGAAAACTTTTGACAGCATATGTTTTGCCCTGATAACTCTGTGGAATCATTATATGGAATCATGGCACGCGATGTCAATTTGTCCCGCATGAAAACGCATACGGTCGCCTGCTGTTCGCGCCGCTATTCTCCAAATTCATATTCACGCCAGAATTTGATCATCTTGTGGCGCTGTTCTGCCGTCAGGATCTTCGAAATGTCCACCGCAGCCTGCAGCGATCGCTTCAAATAACGCTCGAAAACGGCACCACCGGCAGTCCCGATGCGTTCCAGTTCCGCGACATCGATCGTCGGGGCATCCAGAGCGTCAATCGCCTGTTTTGTAAGAGCCTTGCCTTCCTGTTGGACGGCGAAGAAGTCAGCCGACAGGCCGTCCAGCATCTGGTTGAAATCCGCTTTCTGCTGGTCGGTGGCGTCGAACTTCCACAGCAGAAATCTTGTACTTGATTGTAGTTTCTGCTTCATCTCGGCAGGGCTGGCCGGGTCCTTCGGCTTTCTGCATGCGGTCAAGCCGCTGGCAAGCGTAAGTGCGATCACGGTCACTGCAAGTGTTTTGAACAATTTGCGGAACATCAGATGACCTCCAGTTACATTCAGTTTCTTACCACGTCGGACAGACTTTCGGGGTCGGGACGGACCTGATTTCCCAGGTCGTTTCGGTTTTGCGGGCAATAGTCTTTTTATCAGACGCATTACCAATGTTAACCACGGCCACATCACCGGATGGTCCGATCAGTCCATTCGTGTTGGTCTTGCCGTAAATGACCACGTCAACGGGAACCGAGCCGTCTTCAATCAGGCCCGGCGGAACGTTGAACAGTGCGATGCCGTCGGCAGTTGTCCCGGAATTCTGGATGTCCGGATCGAAGTCCAGCACCAGGTCATATACAGGATTGCCGTTTTCAGCATCGGCCGTCGGGCCGCCGACTACGAAGCACCCGCCGGCTGGAATGGTGCCGGAAAGCTCGTAGTTTCCTGCCAGCGGATCCACGTCCATATCCCATGATGTGCCGGCAGTTGCCAGCGTCCAGCCGGCCAGGTTCACAGCCGCCGTTCCGTTGTTGTACAGCTTGATCCATTCAAATCCTGAATCCTCGCCGCTGTGGTTGTAAAACACCTCTGCAATCAGGACGTTCGGGGCAGCCGGTGTACCAAGCACTTCAAATGGAATTGTGGCCGAAGAATCGGC
>CAZFVA010000066.1:0-4541 GCA_964522105.1 uncultured Anaeromyxobacteraceae bacterium | reverse complement strand
CATGCGTGCTGCTAAAGCCGCAAAGAACCCTGCTAAGACCAGCAGTAACTCGACCACGATCGCAGAACTGACCTCCGCTGTAAGCGCTGTTTCCGCAGCTGCTTCGGCTGTTTCTGAGCTCACTGCTGCGAGCGCCAAGCGCGCTGCCGCCGATTGTGGCGTGTCAACTGACAATGATGATAATGACAACCCTTCATGGGGACGCAACCGTGATAATCCTGCGGTCGCTGGCCGTCAGGAGCACGTGCCTAAGAAGCCTAGGACTTGACCACCCGGGCGCAGCTTTTTATCTGCGTTCCGTACGACTCGACTTTCCATTGACCCCAAACGGTACATTACTGACCTTAGTACTAAAATAAATTCCATTGGTGAAACTACCCTGGAACTTGACTCTCACGCTGACACGTGTGTTTTAGGTCGTGATGCTTTGATTCTTCTCGACTATAATAGACCAGTTATTGTTGAGGGTTATGACCCTGCCCTCGGCACAAAGACTTACGCTACTGTTAGCGGAGTTCTAGCCTATGATGACCCTGTGACTGGCGAGGTATATCACTTAGTGATTAACCAAGCAATCCATATACCCCATCTCGACCACCATCTCCTTTGCCCTATGCAATGTCGAGTTAATGACGTGGTCGTTGACGACACGCCTAAGTTTTTGGCGTCAGACCCCACTGACAACACGCATGCATTGACAATTAAAGACCCTGATTGGCCCGCACAGACGGTCATCCTCCGACTGGCCTTAAGAGGAGTGACTTCGTTACTTAATGTGAGGGGCGTAACGCTTGATGAATGGACCAGTGACGCTTTTAAGCGGCTGCATTTGACCTCTGAAACTTTGACCTGGGATCCCACGACCACTCTCTATGAAGAGCAGGAAGCGGCCATGGTTGATTACTCAGGGCGTGTGGTGACGACTACGCGACCCTTGTTAGTGCATATCAACTCATTGGTATTTGACCCGCTTTCCCCCCTGACCACTGATCAAGCTGACGTCGCTGATGACGAAAACCTTTATGATGTCCTGGCATCTCATGTTCAGATATCTAGCATTGAGAGTAGCCTCAACGGACATATTCGTTCGCGCAATACAGCGCCCATTGACCCCCAGACCTTAGCCGCCCGTTGGATGATTTCCCCGGAGCGTGCAAAACAGACAGTAATTATGACCACGCAAAGAGGTGTGAGGACATGTTTGAACCCCACTCTTTCTTGACGGTTTCCGACCAATGACCGTATGCTTCGGTATAAGCGTGTTTTGCATACCATGTTCAGCGACACGCTGTTTGCCGGGTCCGTTTCGCGACAAGGCAATAAAATGGCACAGGCTTATGCCACGTCCTTTGGTTGGGCTCGTGCTCACCCTATGAAGCGCAAAGGGGACGCTCATGAGACCCTGTCCCTCGTATTTCAGCGCGATGGTGTGCCCCCGACCATGGTCACCGATGACTCAAAGGAACAGACCAAAGGAGAGTTCCGTCGAAAGCTCAAGGAGGCTGATTGCCATCCGCGAGTAACTGAACCTTATTCACCATGGCAGCAAGCCGCTGAAGGCTGCATCCGTGAATTGAAAAGGGGATCCTCTAGAAAAATGATTAAGACCGGATCACCCAAATGTTTGTGGGACCACTGCCTTGAGTTGGAGGCATATGTCCGCTCTTGCACAAGCAATGACATTTATATGACAGCTGGCCAAGTGCCTGAGACCATTATGACGGGGAATACCGCCGACATCAGCCATATTGCTGAGTTTGGTTGGTATGACTGGGTTATGTTTCGCGACAATGTACCCTCCTTCCCTGATGACAAGCTTATCCTTGGTCGTTACCTTGGACCTGCCATTGACACTGGATCGGCACTGACGGCCAAGATCCTCAAATCTAACGGTGTTTTTGTCTGCAGGTCAACCCTGCGGCATCTCACTGATGAGGAGCTCCATAGCCCAGTCCACATGGACATGAGACGACAATTTGATGAATCAATTATCCTTCATCTTGGGCCTGCGGCAATGCCACAGGACTTCCCAGCTGAAGATTTGACACCAGACCCGACCTATTATGACGACACCGACCCAGCAGACCCTGAGTACGGTGATGCAGAAGTGACGCCCGAGACAGGGGACAATTACTTGTCCGCTGAACTCATGCTGCCCAAGGGTGGTGTGTTAGTTAAGGGACGTGTGACAGCGCGTAAGCGCGACCGGGATGGCAACCCCGTTGGGCGTGCCAATGACAACCCAATCCTTGACACTAGATCGTACATTGTCGATTTTGACGATGGTGACCAGACTGAATTGACTGCCAATAAGATTGCTGAGTCTCTATACTCGCAATGTGACCCTGATGGCAACCACTATGTTTTACTGGAGGAGATTGTTGATTACCGACGTCTTCCTACTGCCGTGAAACTATCTGACCAGAAAACTGTCCGCGCTAATGGAAAGACATACCTTAAGCGCTCTACCGTTGGTTGGCAACTTTGCTGCCAATGGAGGGACGGCTCCACGTCTTGGGAGAACCTTGCTGACCTTAAGGAGTCTCACCCTATTGAAACAGCTGAATATGCCAAGATCCTCGGCATTGACCATGAACCAGCCTTTAACTGGTGGGTACCACATGTACTCAAGAAAAGAGACCGCATTATATCCCTTGTGAGAAAGCGGAACCCGCGTTATTTGAAACGAACGCATAAGTTTGGCATTGAATTGCCTAAGACTGTTAAAGAAGCCTTTGAGCTTGATAAAAAGAATGGCAATACCTTATGGGCCGACGCCATTGCCAAGGAAATGAGGGACGTCCGTGTCGCCTTTAAGATCCTGCCTGATGGGCAACCTGCGCCAGTTGGTTACCAAAGGATACCCTGCCATATGATATTTGACATCAAAATGGAAGACTTTAGACGTAAAGCCAGACTTGTTGCTGGTGGGCACATGACAAAAGCCCCCGCAACCATAACTTATGCTAGCGTAGTCTCTCGTGAGACCGTGCGCATTGCACTTTTAATGGCTGCATTGAATGACCTTAATGTTAAGGTTGGGGATGTCCTCAACGCTTACATTACAGCTCCAATTACTGAAAAAGTATGGACAGTCCTTGGACCAGAATTCGGCACTGATGCCGGTAAGAGAGCCATCATTGTGCGCGCTTTGTATGGATTGAAGAGCGCTGGTGCCGCCTTCCGTGCGCACTTAGCTTCATTCATGCGCCAGATGGGTTATACCTCTTGCAAAGCTGACCCTGACTTATGGTATAAAGCTGAGACCAGACCTTCAGACAATTTTAGGTATTACTCATACATACTTTGCTATGTTGATGACATTTTATGTGTCCACCATGACCCTATGTCTGTACTCAATTTGATCAATGGGTACATGCCCCTTAAGCCATCTTCGGTTGGTGACCCTGACATCTACCTTGGCGCAAAGCTTAAGTTGACCCGACTAAATAATGGAGTATGGGCATGGGGACTTAGCCCCTCTAAATATGTCGCCCAAGCCGTCAAGAATTGCGCTATGCATCTGACTGATAAGTTGAACAATCGTTTTCACTTACCTCCGCGGGCAGACAACCCGTTTCCCTATGACTATCACCCAGAATTAGACCAATCTGAACCTCTTGACCCAGAGTGTTCTTCATTTTACCAGCACCTTATTGGTGTGATGCGGTGGATGGTTGAGCTCGGGCGCATTGACATCGCGACCGAAGTTTCCCTCTTATCCTCCCACCTTGCATATCCCCGTGAAGGACATCTTGAGACAGCATTGCATATTATGTCTTATCTGCGCCAAAAGCATAATACAAGGCTTATCTTTGACCCGACATATCCCAAAATTGACATGGGAATGTTCCCACAGTTTGACTGGACCGAATTTTACGGCAATATAGACGAGGCTATCCCTGCGGATATGCCTGAGCCCTTAGGAAAAGACGTTGATGTCCGCATGATGTGTGACAGTGACCATGCAGGGGACAGACGGACCAGACGTTCACGCACTGGTTTCCTTATCTTCTGTAATATGGCTTTGATTGACTGGGTTTCTAAGAAACAAGCCACCATTGAGACTTCTGTCTTTGGTGCTGAATTCGTTGCTATGAAGCACGGAATTGAAAAGCTGCGAGGTCTTCGCTATAAGCTTCGCATGATGGGAATCCCATTGACTGGACCTTCCTATATATTTGCTGACAATAAGTCTCAAGTGACAAATGCGACTATACCTGAGTCGACCTTGAAAAAGAAATGTAACTCCATCTGCTATCATGCGGTGCGAGAATCAGTAGCAATGGGTGAATCTTTAATCACTCATATCAGATCTGAGGATAACTTATCAGACCTCATGACTAAAGTAATCCACGGTACTAAACGCCGTAGATTGGTTGGTAACATCCTTTATGACATCTATGATGATCATCCTAAACCATAGCGGCAAGACCAGCCGAACCAGTCCGCCTGATCTTGAGGGGACTGAAGAAATACGCCCGTAGGTACCTATATCTTACGTTTTAGCCGAGCGGGTGGAGTATATAAAAGATACTTTT
>CAZFVA010000065.1:0-4871 GCA_964522105.1 uncultured Anaeromyxobacteraceae bacterium | reverse complement strand
GCGGCTTCTTCGATTTTGGCTTTGTCGGCGCCGGGGGCGCGGACGGTCGTGGTCAGGGCGCTGGTCGTCAGGGCCAGGTTTTCAAACGTGATTGCGCACGTTGTTTCGACGGCCGCCGGCGTGATGCCGCGTTCGCCCATCTGAGCACTGAACGCCATGCTGAAGCACGCCGCGTGGGCGGCCGCGATTAGTTCTTCGGGGTTGGTGCCCGGGTCATCGGCAAAACGCTTGCCGAAGTCGAACGCCACGCCTTTGATGACGCCGCTTCCGACGCCGAAACTGCCCTTGCCTTCTTTCAGATTTCCATTCCACAATGCACTTGCGCTGCGCTTCATAACTACACCATTTATTTAAAGTTTATATCCGCAAAGTCCCAGTCGATCAGCTTGGTCAGGAACGTCTCGATGTACTTGACCCGCGCGTTGCGGTAGTCGATGTAGTACGCGTGTTCCCAGACATCAAGCGTCAGCAGAGCCTTCTGGCCGTGCTTCATCGGCAGGTCGGCGTTTGCCGTCTTGACGACCTTCAGTTTGCCGTCTTCAACGACAAGCCAGGCCCATCCCGACCCGAACTGAGTCGTCGCCGCCGCCGTGAATTCCTTGACGAAACCGTCGTACGAACCGAAATCGCGCACAATCGCCGCCGCCAGTTCACCCTTCGGCTCGCCGCCACCGTTCGGCTTCATACTGTTCCACAGGAACGTGTGATTCCAGACCTGCGCCGCGTTATTAAACAACGGGCCTTCAGCCGCCATGATGATTTCTTCCAGCGACTTGTCAGTTTCCGGTTTGCCGGCGATCAGGTTGTTCAGGTTCGTCACGTATGTGGCGTGATGCTTTCCATAATGAAATTCAAGTGTTTCGGCGCTGATAAACGGCTCCAGCGCTTTGTTGTCATAAGGCAGCGGCGGTAAAACGAATGGCATTTTGTGACTCCCTTCTTTAATGGTTTTGCTTCCGGCGGCCATCTTGCTGCCGGTATCAAACATAGTATCTTCAGAAGCCCATAACAGGCCTGCCGAACCGAGCATAAACACAAGGGCCAGCAAAGAGACAGCGCGACCCATGAAAACCTTTTCATTATATGAAGTTAAGCTGTTCATTAGTCTACCCGCTGCTGTGTAATTTCCAGCCTGCTGACGTCAAAGCCTTTGTCACCAAATCGCTTGACCAGGGGCGCAAACACGCCTTCCGGCAGCGCCGGCGTCCGGCTCAGTATCCAAAGATACTTATAATTTGGAGTTCCGACAACGGCCCACCTGTATTCCGGGTCCAGCTCCAGAATCCAGTAGTCGCCATAAAACGGCCCGAAAAAGCTGACCTTCAACTTGGCGTTCGTAACGGGGTCAACCACTTTGGCGATCCCGTCCGCACTATTTTCTTTGCCTTCAAGGCTGCCCTTTCTGCACTGATTGACAACCGAGATCTTCCCGTCAAGGCGGGCGGCGTAAGTCGCCGTAGTTCCGTAACAATTTCGCTGATATCTGAACGGCAGGTGGCCGATGTCGTACCACTTTCCGACGTAACGCGACAGGTCCACGTGACTTACGACCTCGGGCGCCTTCAACGCCGGAGTCTTCACACACCCCGGATGAAACAGCGACACAAGCGCCACAAACGCAAAGCGAACAGTCTGCTTGAAAGTCATTCAAAGCCCCCCTTTTACCGAAAGCGCAACCAAAACCTTTTGTATGGGCAAGCTATCACGTTTTAGAAAAAAGACACACTACCAACACAACAATATTCAATCAAATTCAAGTGGTAAGCGTCTATCTGGCGAAAATTGGGGCGGCACCCTGCAGCAGCAGGTAAAACACGCCGGACCACATGAAATCGGGCGAGCCGATGCCGTTACCGGTCTGCGAATTGTAGTACTCGAACGGCGTGGATTGGGCGGCAACAAGGGCCAGCGTCGACTGGCGCAACGTTTCTGATTCAAGTGTCAGGCCGTACCTTTCCAGACCCCAGACAGCAAAGGCGTTCGTGACGACCCAGACCGGGCCGCGCCAGTAGTTGGCAGGTTCGTAGGCAGGGTCAGTCGTCGAAACTGTCGGCAACCCGTGTGGCGCGGCAAGATAGTCTTCATCGGTCAGGTGCGAAGCCATCGCGACGGCCTGAGCGTCGTCGGCGGCGCCAATCAAAAGCGGAATGAATGCGGTCGGAGTGCGGACCCTGACGAACGGGTCGGCCGCGCCGTCATCAATCACGCGGTCGTAAAAATACATGTCCGTCGCGTCCCAGAAGTTGACGCGGATGTCGGCTTTGCGGGTTTCGGCTTCGTCGCGCCAGGCGGCGGCTTCGGCCACTTTTCCAAGGCGCGTCGCGATTTCGGCAAGCAGCTCGGCGTCCAGGGCCAGCCAGCACGCAAGGTCCACGCCTTCGACCGGGCCGTCGTCGAACCGGGGTGACGTGTCCATCCCGCTGTCTTCCTTGGACCACTCGCTGCGCCCGTCGCCGTCGCTGTCATTATCATTGACGAACCAGGCGTGGTTTTTGACAAGCGGCGCGTAAAATTCGTTGATAACGGCGTTGTCGCCGTCACGGTCGGACAGCGCGATGGCGGCCCAGGTCAGCACGCCCGGCGGCTGAGTCCCTGTGCCGGCGACGTGGGCCCAGATTTCGCGCGGGATTCGGCCGTCAGGGGCGGCGTTGCCGATGACCAGGCGCAACTGATCCAGCCCAAGCTGTCTGGCATCGGCGTTTCCACCGGCAAGTAAAACGGCGTTAAAAGCGGCGTCCCACAACCAGACTCCACGGAAGTAATGGCGTTTGCTTGGGACGATGGCGCGGTGGGTCCAGCGGTCACCCCACGGGGCGGCAGTGTTTTCCCACAGCAGGAACCACGACATCACCGACATCGGGTCATTGGGATTCGGAAGTGGCGCTCCGTCAAACCAGGCCAGCAGCTCAAGATCAAGGGTCCGCAGCGCGTCACTGAAACCGGGGGAGTCCAGCGCAGCGGCTCGGTCAGCCACAAAATCATCAAACGTGGCGTCGGCCCCGTAAGTCGCCTGAAACGTCATGCTGACCACGATCGGGTCGCCGGTCGTCGAGACTTCGGCCTGCCAGCAACCGTGCGCGTCCGTGCCAAGCTCACGGGGAGTCGGGGATGTCTGGAACGTCATCTGCCACAATTCGGTGACGTTGACGCCCCAGAAAGAAAACAGGTTGGCGGTCGAGCGCACAACGACGGCGCCGGATTCGACGGCTACATCAGATGTCAAAAAGCCGTCTTCGGGGCGGATCGCGCACCCGGTCAACGTCAGGTAACTGCTTGTAAATCCTTCGCGCGGCAGGAAACGGACAGCAACGGAATTCGCGCTGGTGTACATAGTTTCCATGTCGATAACGCCGTCCCGGCAGTTAAGCGCCTGTACGACGAAGTCACCGTACCACTGCGGGGCGTCGGCCAGGCATTCAAATTCTGGAATCGGCGAGGCAAAAGGTCCAATAACCGGTCTGTACTGGCCAAAATGCGATAAAAAATCAGAGTATTCGCGAACATACAAAACACCCTGAGCATTGATCCCATCAGGCGGCACCCCGGGCAGAAACTGCATGTATGTGTGCGCGCCACTCCGACTTAAGAATTCATGCGTTTTTGGACCAAGCGCCTTCAGCGACACTGTGCGCGGGCCGGTCTGATCGCAGCCGACAATCGCCAGCAGCGCCAGCAGCACCGGCAGCGCCAACCGCAACGGCAGCAACCGCCCCGGAAGCAACCGCACCAACGCAGCTTTTTCAGCCCGTTCCAAAATATTCATAAGCACATTCACCCAACCACCCCGCCAGGAATCACAAATAATCTTCCTCATGTTAATATTCATACGACACTAAATGGAACACCGATTTTGACTGCCGACTTGAATACAATCCGAGTCCGCCGCTACCTGGACACGGTACGCGTCATGATTCAGATGTACTGCGACGGCCATCATCCCAACACTGCGGCAATCCATCACAGGAAAGGCGAACTGTGTCCCGAATGTGAAGGTCTTTGGAATTACGCCAGAAAACGTGTGCTGATGTGCCCGTTTGGCGACGCCCGCCCGGCATGCTCAAAATGCCCCAAGCATTGTTACGCCCCCAAAATGCGCAATCAAATCAAGGTCGTAATGAAGTATTCCGGCCCACGGATGGCGCTTCGGCACCCGATCATGGCCGTGCTGCATTTGATAGATACGCGGCGGTCACCTTTGATTGAAAAGCGGCGTTCTGCCTGAAAGCGCGACCAACAACCCGAAAGAATCACTACACTTTTTTGGGACTCAACGCTATCTGAAGGATGATGAGGCCCATGCCGACAACTATCGCGACATCGGCCACGTTGAAGGACGGCCAGTGGTAGTCACCGATGTGACAATCCACAAAATCAATCACGGCGCCGAAGCGGACGCGGTCAAACAGGTTATTTCCAACTGCCCCGGCCACTGCAAGCGACAGGCCGACAGCCGTCAAGCCGCTCTTTACAACATAAAGCCATACCAGCAGCACAACGACCATGCAGCATGCAAAAATCGTCAGGAAAACCGGCACAGATGGCCCCTGGCCGCCCAGCATCCCGAACGAAACGCCGTAATTCCAGACCATTGAAAGGTTCAGCCAGTCGTAAACATGGACCGGAGCGGCCGAAATCACGTCCCCTTTCTGGAACAGCCAGTCAAAAAAAGGCCGCGCCGCTGGAATCCGTTCAGGGCGAAACACATGCTCGACAATCCACCATTTGGAAACCTGGTCCAGCACAAAGACAACGAAAATGACCGGCAGTCCCCAGAAGAACCACGGGCCCCTTTTGAACGAATTTTTCATACACATCACCCCTTCCGGCCTACCAGACTATATTCAAACCGGCGATGGTTGCCAACTTGCGGT
>CAZFVA010000064.1:0-5011 GCA_964522105.1 uncultured Anaeromyxobacteraceae bacterium | reverse complement strand
ATTTCCAGACTTTGTTCAAGTGCGGCAGTGGACATGCAGGACCTCCCCCGGTTAACCGCGATCCTAACTCACACAGAAATAATCCAGAAGATAACGGCAATGAAACATTAATTAAATTAAGGAAAAGGAGGCGTAACGGTCAGGAAGGAACACCTGTAATCATCTGCTCGACGCCGACGCGAATCAGCATGACGGCGATGGCGGCCAGGATAAGCGAAGCAACCTTGCCTATTCCCTTGGCACCCCCGACTCCAATCAGTTTGACGATCCGGTCACCTGTCAGGAAGACCACGATCGTGATTACCAGGTTCAGGATGAACGCCAGAAGCGTCGGGACCAGGCCGTACTGCGTTTCCGAAACAAGAAGACCGGTAAGAACGGCAGGGCCGACGATCAGCGGGATGCCGATTGGCACAACCCCGAGATCCGCCGACTGCCGCCTGGTTGCAGCCTCGAACAGCAGGTCCTGAATCGAAAACACCAGCAGCAGAAGTCCGCCCGCGACGCGAAAGTCCGCAATCGTTATGCCGACAAGATGAAAAACCCACTTTCCGAAAAACACGAAGCCGATCCCTACCATCCCGGCTGTGGCGGCCGCCTGAACCAGAACGCTTCGTTTTTCCTTCGGTGTACTGTTGCCGGTGATACCCAGAAATATCGGCATGGTGCCGATGCAGTCCATCACCAGAAAGATTGAAAGAAACGGAAGTCCAAAACTTTTAAGAACTGACAGAAACTGTTCCATTTGATTCCCCGGACGACTTGCTCCGACTTCCAAGGGCCAGCACGGCGGCCCCGACCAGAACTACAGCTATCCCGACAGCGTGAAGCAACTTGACCTGCTCGCCAAAAATTGTGATGGCCGCGATAATCGGTACCGTGTTGCCCATAATTGTGACGATGGCGGCCACGATGCTGGCGCGACCGTTGGCAAAAGCGGTCTGGTAAAAGGCGTTACCGGCGACGTTAGTCACAATAACAAGGTAAATCGGGTAGTCCGTAAAGATGGCCTGCAGAACGACCGCACGAAAATAATTGAACGACTCGCCCGCAGCAGGAGCCCCGGCCTCGACCATCATCCTGTCGGTCAGCAGTTTCGCCGAAATATTGGCAAGTCCGAAGACCAGTCCGGCCGCGACGGCCAGCGAAAACTCGAGGCTTGCCCCGACCTTGCGCAGCAGGAAAGTCAAGCCGGTCAATACTATTACAATGATGAAGAACGCGAGTTGAGCAGGACCTGCAGGCAGATTGCCGGTCTTGCCGCCACCGGCGATGCTGACTGCGACAACTCCAAGCAGAACGAGTGCGATTCCGAACCATTCAATTCGACTGACCTTTTCCTTCAGCCAGACGACCCCTACCACGGCCGAAACGACCACAACCAGGCACAGAATCGGCTGAACAACAGTAATATCACCGATGCCCAGGGCTACGAAGTACAGCCCCGCCCCTGTCAGCATCAGCACCAGGCCGATCATCCACAACCAGTTCGTCGCAAGCGTCTTAACAATTGTGGGTATCTGACGCAGAACGTTGGACAGGGATATCTTCGGAAAGCTGGTCGTCATGCCCTGCTTCTGAAAGACGTTACCGAATCCCCAGAATGTGGCAGCGGCAATAGCCAGTAAAATCGCGTTCATCAAAAAACTCCTGCTCGGGGGCTGTCCCCGTGGGCGGCGGTATTATAGTCATTATACACCTTCGGCCAAGCCGTTTTCTTGGGGGTCAGAATAGAAGCATTTTACACTCGCCGTGTATGTCACCCACATATTCGTTCCGGGGGGGGCTAGAACCAGATGACACCACAATACGGAGTAACCACCATGTCGCACCGTTTTAATTTGATTCCAGGTCTGCTGCTTCTGCTTCCCCTTCTATTCACAGCATGTGACGGAAATCTGGAAACAGAGATGCTTGAACCCGGGATCGTGACATCAGCAGCGGTGTCACCCGATGCGAAATGGAAGATGTTGAACCAGTACGCGCCGGTGGAATCAAGTCCAACTTCGATGGTGAAGTGTGGCGACTACCTGTACGTCAGCGGTTCATTTAATTACGTGAAAAATTCGGAGATATCCCAGATCGCCAAAATGCACCTGACCACCGGCGAGTGGAGTTCGGTAGGCACAGCCCCGAACAACACGATCAATGCTCTGGCGTGTGACTCCACAAACAACATTATTTATGCCAGTGGATATTTCACAACGATAGGCGGCATTTCAGCCAACTACATCGCGAAGTGGAACGGAACAGCATGGAGCGCCATGGGGACAGGGCTTTCCAGCTACGCCTACGCGATGAAAGTAGATTCCAGCGGAAACCTGATCATAGCCGGCAACTTCACCACGGCCGGCGGCGTTACCGTAAACAATATTGCCAAATGGAACGGAACTGCGTGG
This sequence comes from uncultured Anaeromyxobacteraceae bacterium, assembly GCA_964522105.1. GTDB lineage: Bacteria > Myxococcota_A > UBA9042 > DTJE01 > DTJE01 > JAGOFO01. Next base: position 2,612 of record CAZFVA010000064.1, on the reverse strand, counting down.
AGCGCCTTTGGTACAGGCCTGAATTCAGGCGGAAGTGCGCTGGCAATAGATGGTAGTGGCAACTTGTACGTCGGTGGCGGATTCTCGACGGCCGGTGGCGTAAGCTGCAACAAAATAGCAAAGTGGAACGGGACAACATGGAGCGCACTTGGAACCGGCGCAAACAATTCAGTCATGACCATGGCAATAGGTCCTGACGGCAATCTGTACGCTGCCGGATACTTCACCCAGATGGGAGGCGTTGCCAACACCGGCGGAATCGCCAAATGGAACGGAACCGCCTGGAGCGCCCTCGGGACAGGCCTGACACAAGTCAACTACGTTTCGGTAATTTCCATGCTGTTTGACAGCAGCGGCAACCTGTACGTCGGCGGTCATATCGACCATGCAGGCGGAGTAGTCGTCAGCGAAGTCGCGAAATGGAACGGAACTTCATGGAGTTCCCTCGGGACGGGTGTTCTACAGGAAGTTATGGCCCTTGTACTGGACAACCAGGAAAACCTGTATGCAATGGGCTATATCTACCTTGCTGACGGGAAAATCAGCGGGAACATAGTAAAATGGAACGGCACGGCATGGAGTCCGATGGGCAGCGGAATCTCATATGCCACCATCAATGCCGTTACCGCCGCCGTCAACGGGGACCTGTATGTCGGGGGCGATTTCAATGGCGCCATCGGCAGTCCGATGTGCAAATCGATCGCAAAGCTGAGCGGAGGGGTGTGGAGCGGACTTGGCACAGGCATGACCAAGTCTGGCATGGCACCGGTGGTCAGGTCGATCCTGGTAGATGGGAGTAATGTCTATGCAGCCGGCGGATTCGACACTGCTGGCGGACTGACCGCAAACGGCATCGCACGGTGGAACGGAACAGCGTGGAACACTCTGGGCACCGGCGTCGCCGGTGGCTCAGGTACCGTACTGGTGGTGACAAAGAGCCCCGCTGGTGACATCTATATCGGCGGATATTTCACAACAGCAAACGGCGTCACGGTTAACAATATCGCAAAGTGGAACGGAACGACTTTCGTCGCCCTTGGAACTGGTACAGGCGGCACATACGGCACCGTCAATTCAATAGTTTTCGACACTCTCGGCAACATCTACGTCGGCGGCAACTTCACGACTGCCGGCGGCATCACTGTAAATAGAGTCGCAAAATGGAATGGTAGTTCATGGAGTGCCCTTGGCACCGGAGTGGACAACAACGTCACCGCCATGGCGATTGACAGCAGCAACAACCTTTACATCGGTGGCAGTTTTTCGTGGGCTGACACCGAATACGTCGACAAAATCGCCAAATGGAACGGAACAACATGGAGCGCCGTCGGAGGCGGCCTGAGTTCCTGGCCGTCAAAGCTTCTAGTCAGTGGATCCAAACTGTATGCGGCAGGCGGGTTCAACTCCGCCGGTGGTATAACGGTCAGGGGACTGGCCAAGTGGGACGGGGTGTCCTGGAGCGGTATCGGAACCGCACCCGACACCGCATGTGTTCTTGGATTAGATGCTGACTCCGCTGGAAACCTCTTTGCGGGCGGCTGTTTCAAGAAGATTGGCGGCAAGGTCACCCCATATATTGCCGAATACCTGAGTTCTGACAGTGGACTGGCGTGCAGCGGCAATTCAGACTGCACCAGCGGTTTCTGTGCAGATGGCGTGTGCTGCAATTCAGCATGCGGAGGCTCGATCGACACAGACTGCCAGGCGTGCACCGTAGCAAAAGGTGGCTCAGTTGACGGCACATGTTCGGCTGTCGCGGTCAACACCGTATGTCGCGCCGCCAACGGCGTATGCGACGTCGCTGACGTGTGCGACGGTTCATCAACCGTATGTCCGTCCGACGGCGTTGCGCCAGTTTCCACCGAGTGCCGTGCATCCGCAGGTGTTTGTGACAGCGCAGAAAACTGCGATGGCAGCGCGAAGACATGTCCCGCCAACTCATTTGTCAGCGAAGGCACTGAGTGCCGTGGCGCTGCAGGCGTCTGTGACGCTGTCGAAGTTTGTACCGGGGTGGGTGCGGCATGCCCGGGCGACGCAAAGCTTACAACCGAATGTCGCGCCGCCAGTGGCGTCTGCGACGTGGCCGAATCATGCAACGGTACGGGAAATGACTGCCCGACAGACGCGGTCGCAACGACGGCAGTTGAATGTCGTGAATCAGCAGGCATCTGTGACGTAGCTGAAAACTGCGACGGCAACGCAAAGACCTGCCCGTCCAATGCGTTTGTAACCGGCGGCACCGAATGTCGCGGCGCTGCAGGCGTCTGCGATGCTGCTGAAACATGTACCGGGTCTGCTGCTGCATGCCCGGCTGACGGTAAACTGACAACTGAATGTCGCGCCGCCAGTGGCGTCTGCGACGTGGCCGAATCATGCAACGGTACGGGAAATGACTGCCCGACAGACGCGGTCGCAACGACGGCAGTTGAATGTCGTGAATCAGCAGGCATCTGTGACGTAGCTGAAAACTGCGACGGCAACGCAAAGACCTGCCCGTCCAATGCGTTTGTAACCGGCGGCACCGAATGTCGCGGCGCTGCAGGCGTCTGCGATGCTGCTGAAACATGTACCGGGTCTGCTGCTGCATGCCCGGCTGACGGTAAACTGACAAC
>CAZFVA010000063.1:1947-5826 GCA_964522105.1 uncultured Anaeromyxobacteraceae bacterium | reverse complement strand
AGGCCGTAGTACGCTTCAGCAGAACCAAGACCGAAGATGCACGAAACTGACGCGACGATGATGACGTCATTGCGTTCGAACAGCGACCTGGTCGCCGAGTGGCGCATGCGGTCAATTTCTTCATTAATTTTCGAGTCTTTCTCGATGTAGGTGTCGGACGACGGGACGTACGCTTCAGGCTGGTAATAGTCGTAGTACGACACAAAGTATTCGACCGCGTTGTCCGGGAAGAATGCCTTGAATTCGCCGTAAAGCTGGGCGGCCAGAATCTTGTTCGGTGCAATTATCAGCGCCGGTTTGTTCAGCCGCGCAATGACGGACGCCATCGCGAAAGTCTTGCCGGAACCTGTAACTCCAAGCAACACTTGGTCTTTCCCGCCGTCTTCAAGCAGGCTGGTCAGGGTGGCGATCGCGGTCGGTTGGTCGCCCGCCGGGCTGTAATCGGATTTCAGCGAAAAGACTGGGGAAGGCATCGGTGAATGCAGTGGCGAAGGCGTCGTCGAATCTGGATTTGAAGTCATCGGTGAATGTGGGTTTGAAGACATCAGGTTTATTAAATTCCGTGCTTCTTTTCGAGCGCTTCGTAGTAGTCGATGATTGAACGGACGTAAGCCCGCTTTTCATTGTACGACCCGGGGTAAAAACTTCTTTTAAATCCGTAGATTATGATGTCTTTCAGTTCGTGCTGGTCGATGTTGAACGTTTCAACGGCAAGCTGGACTTCGCGCGTCACCGTCGTGTTGGAAACCAGGCGGTTGTCGGTGCACAGAGTCGTTGAAAGTCTGGCTTCCAGCATCTTTTTGAAGGCGTGATCGTTGATGGTTTTGATTTCCGGATTGGTCTGCATGTTGGACGTCAGGCAGACTTCAATCGTGATGCGGCGGTCGGCTATGTATTCGGAAAGTCTGGTCACGTAGTCGCGTGGATTGGCGATGGCGCGTGACGCGATTTTGTTCGGACTCAGCAGGTAATAGCCGTGGCCCAGGCGGTCGGCGTGCAGTTCAGTGATGGCCTGGAAAATCGATTCGGGCCCGTACGCTTCGCCGGCGTGAACAGTCTTTTTCAGGAAGTTTTTATGAGCATAATCAAAGGCTTCCCGGTGCTCCACGGCGGGGTAACCGGCTTCGGCGCCGGCCAGGTCAAACCCGGTGATCGGAATGCCTTTGTTGTCGCGGATCTGGACTGCAGCGCGGGCCATTTCAAGTGATGTAAGCGACCCGATCGAGCGGTCGGAAGAGTATGAATGTACATGGAAAACATCGGCAAAGTACTTTGACAGGACCGGCATCGCGTTTCGCATCGCGCAGACGATGATGCTGCAGTTGTATGCGGGGCCGCGCTGTGACTCGGGCGATTCCAGCAATCTGGCGTTGAACTCGGCTTTTGCGCGCTGCAGGCCGTCGTTAACGGCCTTCAGGACCATGTCCATCGGGAAATGGTGAGTGACGTGAAGCTGCGGCGCGAAGCGGACTTCGAAGTACCGGACGCCTTCCTTGAAGTTGTCTTCGGCCAGCTCGTACGCGACGCGTTCAACCTGATCCGGGGTCGTCATTACCGAAGTTGTCAGGCCAAAACCTTGCAGGTATTCAACAAGGCTGGAATATTTGTCTTTGAAAACAAGCTCTTTCAAGCCTTCTTCCGTGAACGAGGGCAGGGCGACACCGGCCTGCTTTGCCAGGTCAATCAGTGTCGGCAGGCGCAGCGAGCCGTCAAGATGGACGTGCAGGTCTGTCTTCGGGATTTCTTGTATGAATTCGACTGGAAATTTCATGTTCATTCCCCTGGAAACCTTTCGCGGATTCCGTTTGTTTTTTCAAATATCTTGAATCGTAAGATAAGGCTAATCGCCGCGATTGTCGAGGTCTGCCAGCCGCGGCCCCGGAGGGATTCGTTGGTAATTGACGGTGATTTGTTCTGTCCTACGCCCCAAAGGGGCGATCCAAACATAGGCCAGGGCCAACGGCCCTGGTACCAATGGTGTGTTTTATTGTCCGCCGCCCCAAAGGGGCGATCCAAACATAGGCCGGGGCCAACTGCGTTCGACGCCGTCGGCCCTGGTATGGACGGTGTGTTTTATTGTCCGCCGCCCCAAAGGGGCGATCCAAACATAGGCCGGGGCCAACGGCCCCGGTACCGACGGTGATTTTTACGATTTAACGCCCTGTAAGGGCGGCCCAAATACGTTTGTCCCAGGCCGGGGCCTCGATCAGGCGGTGGAATATTGTTGCGAGCCCGATGCTGCCCGCCCACGCCGCCAGTATGGTGACGACCGTGGCGAAGGGTGATGAAAGTCCAAGCCTTGCGTAGGCTTCGTTGGCAAGCAGAAGTATTGGAAAGTGCACCAGAAACAGCGCAAACGAGATGCGGCCGAAGAACGCCACCACTCTGGCCTTCGGCCATCTTTCCAGCACGCCGGTACTGCGGCTTATGGCCAGGGCAAGGGCGACGACCAGTGCAATCACGATGCGGACGCGGAAATCGAAGACCAGCGCGCCGACCGCCACAGCGGCCATCCCCGCCATCCATGCGGGGGAGCGACCCTTTTCAGAAAACCACCACGCGGCAGCACCAAGTCCGTACGACCCGATGAAGTAGATTGCCCAGATGTCCAGGTCAGCATTCCGGTTGAAAAAGAACAGCGACGCGGCCGTCAGGGCCAGAATCAAAGTCCGCCCGACCGTCCACGCCCTCTTGCCAAAAGATGCCCGGCCACCTTGAAGCAGAATCGCCATCAGCGCAAAAAGCTGGAAATCGATGGCGATGTACCAGCCACCGGCCATCATCGATTCGAACCCAAGGATATCCTGCAACATCAAGGCGTTAATCAGCATCCCCAGAAGTGGGGGACGTACCGGAATTGTGGGGTCACCAAGCCAGATGTTGGCCAGAATCGTGTCCACGATGACCGCAAGCGCAACGGCTCCAATGTAAGGGACCCACAGGCGCAGATACCGGCGAGCGATCAGTCCGGGCAGTTGCTTCATCTGTATTTTGTGCGCTGCAAACCCGCGTGCCGCAAGGAAACCGCCCATCACCAGAAAGACCTGAACGGCCATGCGCCCATATTCAAAAAACCACACGGTAAGGGCCGGGGCCATCTTTGCGAATGCTTCGGACACAGGACCGAACGTTGACATGTGGTGCAGCAGGATTATCTGCGAAGCCAGTCCCTTCAAAAGGTCTATCCCGTACAGGCGCGAAGGGGGCGATACCATTGGTGACAGCCTCGGTTACGTCCAGTCCGGCGCATACTTTACATTAAATAGTTCTATTTTGGGGAACCACGTTCCGGTCGATTCACGTTAGAATTGCCGGGATGAAATCTGGCTTTGGTGGATGTATGAAAAATATCGCGGTCATTCTTTCGGGTTGCGGGTTTCTGGATGGGGCTGAGATTCACGAGGCGACGCTGACTTTGCTGGCGCTGGATGTTGCCGGCGCTTCGTACCAGTGTGCGGCCCCGTCAATCATGCAGACGGCCGTCGTTAATCACGTTTCGCGGGGCAAGTCAGGCGAAGATCGCAACGTCATGGACGAGTCCGCCAGGATTGCCCGTTGCAAGATTCTGGACGTACGTGATTTGAAGGTTGCCGACTACGACGCTGTTATGATTCCCGGTGGTTACGGTGTAGCTTCTAATCTATGTTCGCTGGCATCTGACGGCCCTGCAATGACCGTCAATCCTGATGTTGCGGCCTTTTTAGTCGCCATGCACAAGGCTGGAAAACCGATTGCTGCGCTGTGCATCGCACCGCCACTTCTGGCCTGGACGTTGAAGCAGTGTGGCGTTTCAGGTGCCGCCCTGACTATTGGAAATGACCCGGGTACTGCGTCAGTCATCAAGGCTTTTGGTCAGAAACACGTCGAATGTCCGGCCAC
>CAZFVA010000063.1:0-1847 GCA_964522105.1 uncultured Anaeromyxobacteraceae bacterium | reverse complement strand
CTGGTTGCAATGCCCAGAAGCTGGGCCGCCAGTCTTTTATTGCCCTGAGTGATGCGCAGAGTCTGCTGGATAACCTGTTGCTCGATTTCTTCCAGCGGCGTGCCAAGTTGAATCGTCATGTACTGCTTTGTGCTTGAATCCGACGCGATCAGGTCGGGCAGGTCCTCGGCCCGCACAGTGTCGCCGCGTGTCAGGACGACCGCGTGTTCAATCGTGTTTTCCAGCTCGCGGACGTTGCCCGGCCAGTCGTAAGCCATCATTAATTCGCTGGCTTCCCGGCTGATTGCGCGGATGTCTTTCCTGTTACGTTCCGCATACTTGGCCAGGAAATGCTGGGCCAGCAACGGGACGTCTTCGGCGCGCTCGCGCAGTGGCGGCAACATTATGGAAATGACGTTCAGGCGGTAGTACAGGTCGTCGCGGAACGTCCCGGCTTTGACCATGTCCCGCAGGTTCTTGTTGGTGGAAGCGATGACGCGCACGTTCGTTTTGATGGTCTGAGTGCCGCCAAGCCGCTCAAATTCGCCTTCCTGCAGCACGCGCAGCAGTTTGGCCTGCATCATCGGCTCAAGCTCGGCAATTTCGTCCAGGAAAAGCGACCCGCCGTCGGCCAGCTTGAAGCGGCCTTCGCGTCTGGCAAAAGCGCCGGTGAAGGCGCCGCGTTCGTGGCCGAAAAGCTCGGATTCAAGAAGGGTTACAGGGATTGCAGCGCAGTTGATGGCGATGAAAGGGCCACGTGAACGGTCGCTGCGGCGGTGGATTTCGCGGGCGACAAGTTCCTTGCCGGTACCGGACTCGCCCAGGACCAGAACGGTCGTTGAAGCCTGTGCAACCTGGGCGACGGTGTCCAGCACCTTGCGGATGGCAGGGCTGGTCCCGATCATCTTGCGCTCGCCTGAAATCGCCTCGATCTGGGCGCGCAGTTCACGGTTTTCTGCCATCAATGACGCCTTTTCACAGGCGCGGGTCACGCTGCGGATGACAAGCGGGCGCTTCAGCGGCTTCTGAACAAAGTCGTACGCGCCTTCGCGCATGGCCTCGACAGCCTTTTCGATGGTCCCGAACGCGGTCATGATGACGACTTCAACGTCGGGGCGGAACGTCTTGATGGCTTTTAGCAGGTCCATGCCGTCAAGGGCGCCCATCCGCAGGTCGGTCAGGACGACGTCAAATTCCTGAGCCCGAAAGACGTCAAGCGCCTGCTCGGCCGAACTGGCCGAAACAACTTCGAAATTTTCGTGAACAAAGATTTCCTGCAGGGTGTCGAGGGCAGTTTTTTCGTCATCGACAATCAAAAGCCGTGGTTTGCGAAGGTCTGACGGCATGATTGGTTACCTGTGTGGGTTTACTGGATCGTGTGCTGTGCCCCTGGGGTGACTCGAACACCCGGCTTACAGGGATTAGGAATCCCCAGCTCTATCCAACTGAGCTACAGAGGCGGCGGCAAAGCGGTCAAAGGATACCTTTAAGGGCCGTGTCCAGTCAAGTGGATGGTGGGGGATACTTGACGGCGCTTTTGGGAAAATGTACATTTCAAATGTACATTTGGCGAGGCCCGACATGATTGAAGTTACTGTGACAACGTTCCGAAAGCACCTTCCGGACTACCTGGGCAAGGTGCGAAACGGCGAAGACATTGCGCTGACATCGCGCGGCAAGGTGATTGCCCGGTTGGTGCCGCCTGTTGACGAGTGCCGGTACGCACAGACAAAGCTTGAAGCGTGCCGCCTGGCGTGTCGGATTGGCGATGTCGAGTCGCCGACTGGCGAAACGTGGGGGGCCGATCGTGTTGATTCTTGATACGTGCGCCATCATTTTTGATTCGCTTGATCCGGCCAGGTTAAGTC
>CAZFVA010000062.1:0-6418 GCA_964522105.1 uncultured Anaeromyxobacteraceae bacterium | reverse complement strand
TGGCTTCCGAATCCGGTGTGGTGTCCAGTTTGGACGACAGCAGGATGTGGCTGACGATACCAAGAATGGCTGCGAACATCAGAAGGCCGCCGGCCACCTGGTAAGCCATTGTGTAAGTCCCGGTTGCGTCAGCGATGCGGCCGGCCAGGTACGGTCCGAAGACTCCGCCCACGCCCCAGGCCGTGAACAGGATTCCGTAGTTCAGGCCGAGGTTCTTGGTTCCCCAGTAATCAGCGGCTGTAGCCGGGAAAAGTGACAGGCAGGATCCGTAGTTGAAACCGACCAGTGCCGCCCCGAAAAGGAAGCCGGTCGTGGTGGAAAACTGGTCGAAAAAGAACATGATCGTGGCCTGCAGCAGAAAGACGGTGACCAGTGCCGCGACCCGGCCGATGATGTCGGACATCAGTCCGGCAACGACCCGGCCGCCGGCATTGAAGACGGCCATCAGCGCCACGAAGATGAATCCGGCCTTGATTGATCCGCCCGACTGGGACGACACAATCTTGGCGACGTGGCCAATAATCATAAGGCCTGCCGTAGCCCCGCACGCGAATTGCACATAAAGCGACCAGAACACCGGCGTCCGCACGATCTCTTTCCAGGTCGCGTCAGACAGCGGTGCCTGCGCGGCCTTCTTGTTCTTTTTCACGGGTGCCGGGCTGAACTGAACCTGTCCCGGTTTGGGATTGTTCAGGAATTGCGCCGAGATTCCGGCGACGCACAGGAATACAAGACCGAGGGTGCGGAAGGCTCCGGGCACCCCCATGGACCCCAGCAGATACTTGGCCAGAGGCGCGATATAGACTGGTGCCAGGCCGAATCCGGCCGTGACGATACCGGTGATAAGACCCTTTTTTTCAGGCCCGAACCACTTGATTGCCGCCGGTGTCGCTGCCGCGTAGCCAAGGCCGATGCCTGTTCCCGCCATCAGTCCGAAACCGACCATCATCGGCCAGGCCGTGTCTGGCGCCCCGAAGCTGGCGACTATCAACCCGAAACCGCAAAGCAGCGCACCCGCAGTCGCGATGACCCGCGGCCCGAGGCGGTCCTGAAGGCGACCGGCAGGGACCATGATCAGGGCGAAACAGGCGATGGCGATTGTGTAGGGCAGGGTGGCCTCGGTCCGGGACCAGCCGAAGCCGCCCGCAGCGACCGTTTCGGTCAATTGTTTGCTGAACATGCTCCAGGCATACAGGATGCCCAGCGCCAGATTGAGGCCGAGCCCGGCCCCCGTTACGAGCCAACCTTTTTTGGACATATCATTTCCCCGGGTTCGCAAGAAAAACTGGGCTGATATTAAATCATCCCACCTGCCGGTGTCTTGACAAAATTTCACAGCTTGCACTTTCCTTGTTACTGCAGGCACAGCTTCCGGATTGCCGCGACCGTTCTAATGCATTAACCTTGGACTGATTACATCTGGTGGTCCGGCAATGGTCCGTAATATCTCGATTTTGGCCGTTTTATTGGTGGTGTCGCTGTGCATTGCTTCGTGCGGCCAGAATGGGCCGGAAGGCACAGGTACCGACCTGATTATTGTCGTGCCGGACGCGAATGATGTGGAACCGGGTGACGTTGCCGGGTCTGATGCGGCCGCGCGGGACAATGTTACTGCCGGGGATACGTTTTATCTGGACCTGGCGACTTCCGATGTTGTCACCCGCGATTCAGCCATCCCCGACATCCCCGGGATAGACATCGCAGGCTATGAATGTGCGACCGCCGATGACTGTCCCCAGTCTGGAAGGCAGTGCGAATATGTGACGTGCCACCCGACTGAATTTATCTGCGTCCAAAGCAACAGTTCCAAGTCCGGCGACGCATGCGACGAAGGCTATCTGTGCAGGAAGGACGGGCGCTGCGAGGGTGGCGTCTGCGTTTACCACTCGGTGGAATGTCGGGACTGTGGCGACAACGTGTGCTTTGAAATAGCTGAAAATTGCAAGGATTGTCCCGATGACTGCGGCGAGTGTCCGGCAGGCGAACTTGACTGTCAGGACGGGCTGGATGAAGACCTTGACGGCGACACCGACTGTTATGACGGGGATGACTGCGACGCAGACCCGCGCTGTGGCGACTGGCAGTGCGTCGATTACTCGATTGAAGAATTCCTTGTATGCGGCCAGTCGGCCAGTGTTGAACCTTTCGGATTGGCGGTTTACCCCGACGCAACGGCGTGCGACCTTCTGGTGTCTGATTACTCGTTCGTTTACCAGTTTGACGCGACGGCCAGCCAGAAAGTCACGGTCAAACTGACGCCAAAAAGCGCAGGTGACAGGTTCCGCGTCTTTGTCATCGAAGGTATGTGCAACCCGGCATATTGCCTTGGATCCGGGGACAACAATAAAGACGTGACGTTTGACGCAAAGCGCGGCTGGTCGTACTACCTGATAGTTGACGCCACAACTGACTTTCCCGGCGAAGTGACGACCGAATTGCAGTGTTTGTGATTCTATTCGGGGCAGGCAATATCGTAATGGATTTCGACTGTGTCACCGGTTGCGGGGATGCAGGGTTCGGCAGCTATAATTAAGGGCTCATCATCTGTGCCGCCGATAGTCCAGCCATCGTTGCAGGCAACAGCATTAATCGTTGCGGTGATATTGCCACGCGGAATCCCGGTTGTCTTGAACTCGACCTGTCCTTCGGTGGCGATGAAGTTGTCCATGCTGGAACCGCTGGCCCCGCCGATGGCGACAAGCGCAGTGTTGAATGTTTCACCATCAATGGTCCATACCAACTGACAAGTGTCAGTCCCTTCGTCGGTCGGGGTATAGCTGATGTCGGCACACAACAGTTTGTTGGCTTGAAGAGTTACAGGCATTGATTCGGAAATATTTTCCAGCAGGAATTCCAAGCTGCAGCCTTCAAAGGCCAGAGATTCCAGGCTGATTTCAGGCCCGTTATTGAAGACGCATGCTTGACGATTTGAATGTTCGCATCCGGCAATGCGTATGCCGAAATCGGCCGTCCCGGGTGTTACGAATGGGCCGACATACACAGTTATTTCCATTGTCGGCGTGCATTCCGTTTCGGTAGCCGTGCCGCACTCGGGAATAACCATTAAGCTCGCAGCATCCTGAACTTCCACTGAAATCATGGCGCCGTGAATGTCCCCGACGGTTTCGTTGATTCCCGAAAATTCGATTATCAGCGGGGATGTGGCGCCCGGTGCGACTTCTACTCCAATTAACGTGGCTGGTGATTTCAAAGTGAATAATGCGGAATCGTTGCCTTCAAGTGGATCAGGACACACGAAAAACCCTGATTCTACCGGGCATTCAGCTATCTTGAACGCCGTAACCGTGCAGGTTCCGGTCCCGGTGTTCACAAGCCTGATTTCTTTGTCCTTGGTGAATCCGACCGGCTCCGTACCGAAGGTCAGTGTCTTCGGGACCAGTTCCAGTTTGCATGAACCTGCCGTGGCAACTTCGCCTGGATTGGTGTCGGTGCCTGGAATGTCGCCCGCGACTACAATGGAGTCCAATTTTGTGTCGGTACCCGGGATGTCGCCCTGAACTTCCGCCAGGTCATTGGTCGTGTCGTTGCTGATGTCACTTTGAACGTCCGAGGTGTCCTGCGGATTGGCGCTGTTACCGCAGCCGACGATGAAAATTGCCCAGAAAGCGACGATCGCTGCGAAGGCGGCGACCTTGATTCCTGTACTTGAATTTTTCATGGACGGACCTCCGTTTGTCTGTTGATGTGTCTGCTAGAGTCAAGTAATGGTATGGCTTTTAGGGTCTAAATGCAACATCAGGACCCGCACACAAAATAGATTACCGGCCCATTATAACTAAGCCTATACTTAGACCATAACTGACGGAGCTTCGCTATGAAGAAAACTATTTGTAATCACGGACTGTTCCTGGCCATCTGTGCGTGCACACTGTTTGCATGGGCATGCGGATCTGAAAGTTCGACACCGGATGACGTACAGGTAAACGACGTCAGCGACGCGGATGATGTGGCGACTGACATCGAACCCGGGGACGTGGCGCCTGGCGACACAACCGAACACGGTGATGGCACGGCCCTCGACCCGACTTGGACGATGGAGGCCTGCCCGACCGGCACAAATACAAACAGGAAGCTGCCGTGGGTGACCGAATTCGACATCGGCGGCGACATGACGCCGAACGGCTGGGAAATCATCTTGCCGCAGTTCGTCGCGGGTGGAATGTGGGACCTTGCTATCTCCAACATGGATTTTGGCACAAGCACAGGTCTGTATGCGGTGTTCATGGGCGAAGAAGGAGACGTATCCCGCACCGGGCTGTATTCGGAATGCGTGGACACTTCAGTTTGCGTTGCATCAGGCACGGTCACGGCCCAGTGGCGCATGCAGTACCTGCACGGCGATTTGGCAGTACCCGTGACACTTAAGCTGGTCGGGGTAACGGGAACGGACCTGGACGGCGGTGAAGTAATCTGGTCAACCACGGTGTCTGAAGACATTCCTTATGACCTGTTTTCAGTCGAAATTCCCCAAACGCTGGTGGGCGTGAACGGCGTCCGTTTTGCACTTGTGCTGGAATTCCCGGATGAATCAGCGCTGGTCACCGAGGAATGGTCAATCGACCATTTCGTGATCGCCTGCGGAAAGGCGAACCAGAACGTGAAGTCGATCGTTTACCGGTGCCCGGATTCGGCGGACCCATGCACGCCTGCAAATTCGACGATTGTCGGTATTCCTTTTGACGTCGGCCAGGCGGCGTCTGCGACCATGAATGGCTGCGATCACTATCTGGTTGTAACGTGTCAGTTCGACCCGGATGCGTCGTCCACAGTCTGGCAGAATTATGGTTTTCCGAAGACGAACCTTGATTGGGCACCGTATGTCCACCCAATGTTTGTGACTTCTTCGCCAGCCATTGGTAATTCCAGTGGTTGCGAGACCCTGCCGGTAGCGGTTGCTTCAGTTTGCGGAACTGACGCGGTCGCAACCCCCGGATACTTCTACTGTGGGCTGGATTTCTATCCAAACTGCGCGTCCAATTCGGCAGGCGTTCACAGCCTTGGTATGGTTGTGCGCGATGGATATGACATTGCCCACGTCGAATATTCGCCCCTGGAATCGTTGACCCCTCTGGAAATGACAGTCACGGCCCCGATCAACTAGCAAAGCCCTTTGCCGTGCCGATGGCCTGCAATGTTTTGTTGATTTAGACGCAAAAAATGTCTATAGAATAATTCCAGCCAGAACTCCCGGGACATCCGGGGACAAATAAAAAATGCAGAAGAAAATTGGTTTTGACAACGAGAAGTATCTAACCGAGCAGACCGCAGCAATCCTCGAGCGTGCAAAGCAGTTTGGCAACAAGCTTTATCTGGAATTCGGGGGTAAGTTGCTGTTTGACTATCATGCGACGCGCATCCTTCCCGGGTTCGTCCCGAACGTCAAAATGCACCTGCTGCAGAAACTGAAGGACCAGGCTGAACTGATCGTCTGCATCTATGCCGGTGACATTGAACGGCGCAAGATGCGTGCGGACTTCGGCATAACCTACGAATATGACACGCTGAAGTTGATTGATGACCTGCGCGATCGCGGGATTTTGATTCGCGGCGTCGTCATCACACGGTTTGAAGGCCAGTCGGCCGCTTGCGCCTTCCGTGACAAGCTGGAACGGCGTGGCGTGCCAGTCCATCTGCACCGCCACACGAAAGGTTACCCGACCGATGTGGATTTGATTGTAAGTTCAAGTGGTTATGGTGCGAACGAGTACATTGAAACTGAAAGGCCGCTGGTCATCGTGACCGGTCCCGGCCCTGGAAGCGGTAAGCTGGCCACCTGCCTTTCGCAGGTTTATCACGAACATGCGCGCGGTATGCGCTCGGGATATGCGAAGTTCGAGACGTTCCCGATCTGGAACCTGCCGCTGAAGCATCCTGTGAACATGGCGTACGAAGCGGCGACCGCCGACCTGCGCGACATCAATCTGATAGATCCTTACCATCTGCAAGCCTATGGAATTCAGGCTGTTAACTACAATCGTGACGTCGAGGCTTTCCCGATCGTCAAGCGGATATTGACCAGAATAATGGGTAGCGATGCTGTTTACCAGTCGCCAACAGATATGGGTGTCAACCGGGCCGGTTATGGCATCGTAGATGACGAAGTCTGTCGGGAGGCGTCAAGGCAGGAAGTCATCAGGCGTTACTTCCGTTACTCGTGTGAGTACGTCATGGGTCTGGCGGACAAGGAAACTGTGCAGCGCTGCGAGCTGCTGATGGACGAGATGGACATCACGCCGATGGACCGGAATCTGGTCGGCCCGGCGCGCGAGGCGGCCGAAGAGGCCGAGAAAGAAGGCGTTGGAAAGGATGACATCTACTGCGGCTCGGCCCTGGAACTTCCTGACGGCAGGATCATTATTGGCCATAATTCGCCCCTGATGCACGCCGCGTCAGCCGT
>CAZFVA010000061.1:0-6947 GCA_964522105.1 uncultured Anaeromyxobacteraceae bacterium | reverse complement strand
CGTGCACGATGCGGCCGACTGCGACTTTGACGACGACGATGATGACTGCGAAATTGCCGACTGCGACTGTGACTGCGACCCTGCCGTCCTCGCCGATGACGACGACCAGAATTAAACCCAAACAAAAGCCATTACTTCTTGTAAATCAACGCAATCACGGATTCGTGCAGTAGAAGTCGCCCCAGGCGACGCACTTGTCGAACGAGGCGAGCTCGGAGGCGCACTGGAACTTGGAGGTGCAGGTGTCGCCGGTGGCCAGGTAGGCCGCGCAGGTGGGCTCGTTGCCTGACAGGTCGCAGTAGCCGCCGGTGCAGCCCGGGCTGTCGGTACAGGATTGTCCGACGGTCGGCCAGGCGGCACATGTGTCCGAGTTGCACCAGTATCCCTGGCCGCAGACGGTCGGCATGTTCGGTGCGATCGCCTCGGTGCAGGGACCGTTCAGGCCGACAATAGGCTGGCAGGTGTTGTTGAAACAGCGGGCTTCGGCTTTGCACTGGAGGTCGAAGGCGCACGATTGTCCGTCATTCAGCATGGGCTGACAGGTAAAGTCCAGGCAGCGCAGGTCGGCGGCGCACGTTTCGTCCATGAAGCAGTCGGTGCCGGTGGTTCCCCGTGCGCTGCACGTGCCCTGGACGCATGTGAGGCCATTCGCGCATTGCTGCGGGTGTGTGCATTGGATGCCTTCCGCTTTGCGGTCTTCACAGACGCCGGGGCACTGGCCGGGAAATGTCCTCGTGGTGCAGTAACCGCTGGCGCACTGGGTGCTGCGCCGACATGCCGTACCGGTCCCTTCCCCGATCGACGAGACGCCGGTGCCGACAAGGACACCCTCGCAGTCGGAATCGGGGATTGGGAACTCGAAGGGGCCGATTGAGGTGGTGGACACAAGTCCCTGGCACGGCAGCGCCTGCAGGAAGGCGGTGCACGCGTCGGCCTTTGTCGCGTCGTAAGTTGTCAGGCCGTCGTCGATGTCGTCCTTAAGTATCGTGCAATCAAGCGCGCCAGGACGTCCGGCGAGGTAGTCGGGGTTGGCCTTCAGGCAAACGACCTTACGCTCGGCAAGTGCGGCGTTCCAGGCATTGCAGGTCTCGATCCACACAGGCAGCACGGGAACGTCGGGCGATGGAACGTCGGTCGGCCCCCCCTCGTCACTGACGGCCGTGTCGGTTGGCCCCCCCTCGTCACTGACGACGGTATCGGTCGGTCCTCCCTCGTCACTGACGGCGGTGTCGGTCGGGGTCTCGATGTCGTCGGTCTGCGACACGTCTGTATTATTCGAATATTGACATGAATCACCCCAGAATCCATCTGCACAGACGCATTCTGTTTGGGCGCCCTCACTTCCAAAGACGCTGCCGATTCCGTCGCTGTTGATATTCAGGTTGCCCGAGCAGGCCATCCATATCTGACAGAAATCAAGGCACGAGATGCGCCGGCCCCCGCAGAAATCTTTGTTTCGATAGCAGACCAGGAAGCGGTCGCTATAGTAGCTCGCATCGCCGCTGCAGGCGTTTTGCACTACGCATACCTGATTTTTGGAACAGGCAACCGCGTGACATGCATCATTATTCCCGCCGCAGGCTGCGAACAGTAACACCGGCATAAGAACTAAAGCACAGATTCCACGTGTGAACATAAATCCTCCATGCAGGGACCTTATCAACAAATGGCCATTACCTTGTTCTGACTGAGTATTGTCCGAGTTGCGCGACCCGTCAAAATTGCTGCCGACGGTCTAGAATTGCGTTCCGCAGTAGAAGTCGCCGTAAGCGACGCAGGTGTTGGACGCAGCGACCTGCGAGGCGCACTGGGACTTGGAAGTGCAGGTGTCGCCGATGGCGAGGTAAGCGGTGCAGGTGCCGGAGTTGTTCGTGTAGTCACAGTAGCCGCCCGTACAGCCCGGAGTGGCGACACAGGACTGTTCGACGATCGGGTATGCGGCGCAGGTGCCCGCGTTGCACCAGTATCCGTCGCCGCAGACTGTTGGCAGGCTAAGTGTCGCCGCCTCGACGCAGGTGGCGCCCAGGCCGACAAGAGGCTGGCAGGTGCCGCCGAAACAGCGGTGTCCGGGGGTGCACTGCAGGTCGTAGGTGCACGATTGTCCGTTAGCAAGTGGGGCCTGACAGCTACCGTTCAGGCAGCGCAGGTCGGGGGCGCACCTGTCGTCTACGTAGCAGGATGAGCCGGTGGTTCCAGCCGCTTTGCACGTGCCGCTGCCGCAAGTCAGGCCAGCCGCGCACTGTGGCGGGAATGCGCACTCGACGCCGTCCGCGAGGCGGTCTTCACAGATGCCGGGGCACTGGCCGGGAAGGGTCCTGGTGGTGCAGTAGCCGCTGGCGCACTGGGTGCTGCGCCGACATTCCGTACCGGTCGTCGCCCCGACTGTCGAGACGCCGGTGCCGACAAGAACGCCCTCGCAGTCCGAACCGGGGACGGGGAACTCGAATGGGCCGGTAGAGGTGGTGGACACCAGTCCGGAGCACGGCAGCACCTGCAGGTCAGCGGTGCATGCGTTGGCATTAGTCGCGTCGTAAGTTGTCAGACCGGCGTCG
Source organism: uncultured Anaeromyxobacteraceae bacterium (assembly GCA_964522105.1). Lineage (GTDB taxonomy): Bacteria > Myxococcota_A > UBA9042 > DTJE01 > DTJE01 > JAGOFO01. The sequence continues at coordinate 4,395 of CAZFVA010000061.1, read as the reverse complement.
ATGTCGGCCTTGAGTGTTGTGCAATCGAGCGCGTCAGGACGTCCGGCGAGGTAGTCGGGGTTGGCCTTCAGGCAAACGACCTTACGCTCGGCAAGTGCGGCGTTCCAGGCATTACAGGCTTCCATAAACGCAGGCGGCGCAGGAACGTCGGGGGATGGAACGTCGGCCGGCCCCACCTGGTCACTGACGGTGGTATCGGTCGGCACTGCCTCGTCACTGACGGCGGTATCGGCTGGCGTCGCCTCGTCATTGTCGATGGTGTCGGCAGGGGTATCCGTGTCGTCGGCATCCGATGCGACTACTACGCTTTCACAGGTATTACCCGTGAATCCCTCTGTACAAATACAGTAAGGCCTGGGCATGAAGTCTGCTTTGATGGATTCGACATTATCACTGTTAATGTTCAGTATTCCTTTGCATTCTACACTCGGAATGCATAGCCTGGCGCATATGTCCCAATCCCCACTACCGCAATTTTCGATAGCGGGCCGTAAGCACGCCAGATATTGTTCGCGATATAAGGCTTCATTGTCGCTACATTTTGGGACTACATTATAAGTGCATGTGCCGCCGTTATTGCAGGTGAAGTTGGCACATGGATTCCCATCGCAGGCTGCGAGCAGTAACATCGGCATCAGAACTAGAGCACAGATTCCAAATTTGAACATAAATTCTCCTTGCAGCGACTGTTGTAATGGCTATTTCCTTGCCTTGGCTGAGTATTGCCCGAGTTGCGCAGTCCGTCAAAGTTGCTGCTGACACATATACGCGGGGATTAACGGACGCTGTTTGCGGCGCCGGGCGTGCCACCCGGGATCAGACTTGCGGCCCATGAAGCAGGCAGGCGGTTGTCCAGTGATGGATCAATAAGTTCAAGCGATGGCCCCGAACCATCTGCGGAAGTCGGCCACGGCGCGGAATCGTCGTATGTTACCTCGTCGATGGTCACCCCTGCGCGGTTCACCAGGGCCACTCTTTCCCCGCCGCCCGCCAGTCTGCCGGTGTACTGGGCCGCGACGAAATGGCCCGGGCCGTATTCCAGGCGGAACTGGACATCGTTGCGTACCAGCAGAAGGTAGCTCTGTGGAAGGATGACGGACCCGGGGGGGATCGTAAGGGACACACCAATGACGGTCCAACCCGAGACGTCGATGGCCTCGACCGGCGACGGGTTGTAAAGTTCAATGAATTCAAGTTCATCCGCGTTGTCAGCCGGGTCCAGCGGATCGACGAACGGGTTGTACATCAGTTCGTTGATGACGACGATCGGGCTGGCTGACTGAGCTGTCGGGATCTCCCCATCCACCTGATGCGTTGTGAACAGGTGGACCCTTCGCACCGCAAGGTACTCTTCTTTCAGCCTTGTGACCGCCTCGGCCGGCGTCTCGGCCGCGCCGTACCAACCCCACTTCTGCCTGTCCATCTCGGCCACGTCGGCGATAAGCGCCGCAAGCTGATCGATGCGTGCCTCGTACACCCCTTCCACCAGGAACTGGTCCATCAGGGAACGCAGGCGGCGGTAGTACATCTGGCGGAAATCGGGATCCTCAAGTAACGCGTCAATAAAGCGGTTCCACAGGTAGTCCCACTTCTGGTGCTCGCTGTCACCGAACAGCGGGTGGCTGGGCGAGACGTTCGGGCGGCTTTCAACAAAATCCACGTCCGCGAACATTTCGTCGTTAAGGACAGCACCCTGGAAGCTGCGGCCGAAGGTCAGATCCATGTCCCATGCCTGCATCGACCAGCGCTGCGTGTTGTTGGTATCCCGGTAAAGGAAGTAGTTTTTTGCGACCTGGTCGTTGTTGTGGATAAGGACTGAAACCGCCTGGTAGTTGAACATGGCCGCGAGGTCAACGTTGTCAAAAAGGAAGTCCCGTCTGGCCTGTCCGGTCAAGTTGTTGAGGTTGTTCAGGAACGTGCCCAGCTCCGTATAGTCGCCGTCTTCCGGGGTGACCTTTTCCCACTGATTTGTCAGGGGAACGCCGGGGTTGTAGGTGCACTGGCTGTAGGACTTGTAAAACCCGCCATCCGGGTCAAGGCCGTTCCGCTCAAGATATGACGCGTTCTTGTCTTCCAGGTAGTTATACAGTCCGAAGAACTGCCCGTTCTGGTAGACGGCCACCGGCACGATGATGTGCGATGGCGATCCGGCATCCCGGAACGTCTCGTAGGACAGGATTTCGCGCAGATAGCTTTTGTCGGCGTAGCTGCTTTGCAGGTTAAATCCGCCGACAGGGGCAACGGTAAACCCCGGCGCGTTGAAATCGTGGCCCTGCTTGAACTTGAAGTTCCAGTGCTTCTTCGGCCAGACGCGGGATGACTGCCCGCGGACGCGGATCTCGAGGCCGTCGTACAGTACCCCGTTGTGAAACAGGAGTGCCGGCTCGGTCAGGTCCGTATAGCAGTGCGCAAGCGCCTCGTCGTAGTCGGTCGGGTTGATAATCCAGTGAAAAACGTCGGGACCCGATGAAACCTCCGGGGCAATGTAAGTCCCGGTATACATGACGGTATCGTCGTCGCGAGGGAAACCCATGCTGCCGGTCGGGCCGATGGCATCAATCCGGTAGCGGATCAGCGAGCCAACTGGCTGGCCGGGAATGACCGCCCCGAACACGCCGTCACCTGCGGCGCCGTCGCCTGCCTGACCGTCGTCAGTCATCGGTATGGTGACGGGTTCCCCCCAATTCAGGACCCAGGTCATGGTAACCGTTGCCGCGTCTATCACGACTGCAGTTACCGTAATCGGCACGTCGGCTGCGGGGGTCCCGTGTCCAACTGTCGTTATCCAGGGTGGCAGACCTTCGGCGTCTACGCTGTTAATTGCGCGCGGCGTCCACCCCGACGTGGCTATGGACGCATGCCAGTTACGGGGGGTGTTGTTGTCCAGGGCAGGGTCGATGACTTCCAGTGACGGCCCCAGTCCATCAGGTGTGACCGGCCATGACGGGAGGTCGTCATACGTCAGTTCGTCGGCGATCGTCCCGTTGGACCTTATAAGCTTCAGGAGTTCGCCGTCATTTGAAAGGGAAGCCCCGGAAAGCGACGCCCCCGAGTACACGAAATCCGGGCTGAATCCGTAAGCCGCTTCGAACGCGACCCCGTCCTCGGCCACTACAACATAACCTTCGGCCGCGATGGCGGCCCCGGCTTCGAAGGTGAATGTTCCCAGCCCCTGAATCTTCCAGCCCTGGATGTCTGCGGGGTATGTGCAGGGGTTGTAAAGTTCCAGGAATTCTTCGTGAGTGAAGTCATCGACGGGGTGATACATCAGCTCGGTAATGACAACTTGTTCGGGACCTTTTGAAACGACCAGATTCACCGCAGAACCGTTCGGCACCGATACTCCCCCGACCGGTTGCTGACTGACGACACTTCCAGGCGCTGTGTGGCAACTGGCCACCAGTGTCACTGTGCCGACCGCCAGTCTGGCAGCGACGATGGCGTCTTCAGCCGCAGTCTGTGGCAGGTCAACGACGTCGGGCACTTCGACCATTTCAGGACCCAGGGACAACGTCAGGGCGACCGCCGAGCCGGCAGGGAGCAATGTCCCAGCGGCAGGATTCTGATCAAGGACGGTGTCTACCGGCACGAAGTCACTGTAGACGGCGTCCACATCGCCAACCAGAAGTGCGGCTTCGGCCAGCGCAGCAGCGGCAGGCGACGAATTCAGGCCAACGACGTCCGGCACGTAAGTGTCCGTCGTGCACGAGACCGGTTCCGACGCCAGTGAAGTATTTTCATTCAGGCTGAAATCGCGTGATTTGACGCGGTAAGCGTATTGCGTTCCCGGGTCCAGACCGATGTCCCAGTAAACCTTTTCCCGTATCCAACCACTGTCATGACAGCCGCCGATCGTGCATTCGAAATAATACTGAACACCACTTACATCCACGGCCTCGGCGGCCTCCATCAGGACGGAACCTGCCCCGGTAATTGCGGGTGGCGCATCCCACTGCGCCGGGTCAGGCGTCGGGGGAAGTATGTCGGGTGGATTGGCATGGTAAAAGGCGGTTGCCGGAACGACCTGTTTCGCGATTCCGGGGCCGGCCCATGACATGATCAGCGAAGCGGGGCCTTCATTTTCGTAGAAGTCCACGCGGATTGGGTGGTAACCGGCTTCAAGTTGTCGGACCACCGATACCTCGGTCGCCGAAAGTTCGGTAGTGTTGTCAAGGATCGGCTCGGCGTTCAGCCAGACAACTGATCCGTTATCAGACTCAATAAATAGAGTGTATTCGCCGGGTTGTACGATTCGAAGAAAGCCGCCGTGACGACTCGCGAACGTGTCGGCAAACCCGCCGGGCAGGTCCGTCCAGGGAGCTTCGGTTTCTGCATAGGCGATTTGCCCGTCGATACGGGAAACGTCAGGTTCGATACCGCTTAGAACAGGGAGCG
>CAZFVA010000060.1:0-7269 GCA_964522105.1 uncultured Anaeromyxobacteraceae bacterium | reverse complement strand
TTCAATACCGCATTGTACATAAAAAGAAACCGGATGCCCGGGACAGTTCCCGTGACATCCGGTTTCATTTATTACCGGGTCAGATCGCGGCTGCGATCTTACTTTTCGGGCGTGGTCAGAATGCTTGCAACATCAAGCTTCGACTTGATAAGGTCGCCGAGCGTTTCCGGGGCATTGCTCTGCGCCTTGACGAATGCCGAATAGTCGCCGCTTTCTTCAGCTTCCTGGAATCTGCGAATCGACAGGCCGATCTTGCGGTCCTCGGGGATGAGGTTGATGACCATGGCGGTGACATCGTCGCCGACCTTGAGCACCTTGTTAACGCTGTCAACCTTTTCGGAACGCAGTTCGGAAACGTGAACCAGACCTTCGACTTCGTCTTCAAGTTCAACGATGGCGCCGAAGTCCAGAATCTTGGAAACCTTGCCGTTAACGACTGTGCCGATCGGGTAGCGGTCGTGAACCTTTTCCCACGGGTCATCAATTAACTGCTTGATACCAAGAGCGAAACGTTCCTTGTCCGGATCAATGTGCAGAACGACTGCTTCGACTTCGTCACCCTTTTTGAAGATGTCGGCGGGATTCTTCACCTTGCGTGACCACGAAATGTCCTGCAGGTGGATAAGGCCATCGATACCTTCTTCGACGCCGACAAAGACGCCGAAACTGGTGACTGAGCGGACCTTGCCGTTCACTTTCGTGCCGACAGGGTACTTTTCACGGAGCAGGTTCCACGGATTGATTTCGGTCTGCTTCAGTCCAAGCGCGATACGCTTGTTCTTTGCATCTACCTGCAGAACAACGGCTTCAACATCGTCACCGACGTTAAGCAGCTTCGACGGATGCTTGACCTTCTTTGTCCATGACATTTCTGAAACATGGATAAGGCCTTCAACACCGGCTTCCAGCTCAACAAAGGCGCCGTAATCGGCCAGCGAGACAACCTTTCCATGGACGCGGTCGTCAACGTTGTAACGGTTGCCGGCGTGGGCCCACGGGTCTTCGGAAATCTGCTTCATTCCAAGGGAAACACGTTCGCTGTCCGGGTCAAACTTCAATACGCGAACGGAGATGCGGTCACCGACTGCGACCATTTCCGACGGGTGATTGATGCGGCCCCAGGACATGTCCGTGATGTGCAGAAGGCCGTCAATACCGCCGAGATCGACAAAGCAGCCGTACTCGGTGATGTTCATGACGGAACCTTCCACAGTCTGACCAACTTCAAGAGCGGTCAGCGTGGCTTTCTTCATTTCCTCGCGTTCTTTTTCAAGCAGCGCGCGGCGTGACAGGACAATGTTGCCCCGACGACGGTTGAACTTTATGACCTTGAAACGGAACTTCTGGCCGATGTAGCGGTCAAGGCCGCGTACGGGGCGCAGATCGATCTGGGAGCCGGGCAGGAACGCCTTGACGCCGATGTCGACTGTCAGGCCGCCCTTGACTCTGGACAGAACGATACCTTCCACTACGCCGTCGCGTTCAGCGGCCATGGAGATTTCGTCCCAGATCTTGAGCTTCTCGGCCTTGTCCTTGCTGAGTTCGACCAGGCCATCACGATTTTCACGGCTTTCGATGTACACTTCAGTGACATCGCCTTCCTTGACCATCAGAACGCCATTTTCGTCCATGAACTCATGAATCGGAACGTAGCCTTCGCTCTTGAAACCGATGTCGATAAGGACCCAGTCCTTCTCGATGCGCTGCACGGTACCAGTTACGATCTCGCCGTCTTTGATCTCCTGCTGGGCGAAATCGTCCAGCATCGACGCAAAGTCTTCCTCGTCTACCACTCTGACCGGTGTGATCTCAGTATCTGCCATCAAGGCCTCCCTTTGGCGCCTGCCCCCTTAAAGCTCTCCAACCCCTACCTGCAGGCTTGCTGGACACGTTATACGCGTCGCGGCGCGAAATAGTATCCTAAATCACTGATATGTCAACAGGTATTGTGTTTTGGCGTGGCGAACCGATGCGCGGATGAACCGGCAAATGTCAGTGACCGGCACTCGTTGATTTTTATAAGAAATCTGGTTTGATCGTGTGGAAAGTTCTAGAAAATGATCGTATATTTCCATCGTTCGTGACCTTCAGACAGTTGGTTGGGGCCGTTATTTACAGGGGTTGTCAAGGATGTTTAATTCCAAGGGGTTTGTCGGCTTTTTGTCAGTGGTCCTGTTGTCCGGGTTGGTAGTTGCGTGCGGCAGTACAACTACCCCTGCTGATGTTGTGGTTGATAACGGTGTTGCGGACGTTTCAACCGATGTTGTTGAAGAAGTCGTGGCTGACGTCGTGGCTGATGTTGCGCCTGAAGTTGTGGCTGACGTGACGTCGGATGCAGTTGCGGATACTGCAGTTCTGGACACTGTGGAAGACGTCCCCGTTGATGTTCCGACGACAATTCAGATTGACGGTGGCTTTGCCCCGATAGTTGACGATCCCTACAAGGATATTCTGCCGAAGGACGTTGACTGGGCATCGTTGCCCACCATGCCTTCAGGCAAGATTTTCACGACGAAATACGCTGCCGGCGTTGGTGTGGCGTCGATCACTCCTGACTGGGTCACATATCTTGGCGGATATGGAAATTGTGCGGCAAACGACATTAACTGCCACAAGACCGACCTGGTCCATGACCCTCTGGAAGCGCGGGCTGTAGCTATCGCGGACACTGATTCCGGCGTGATTTCCGTATTTGTCGGGATAGACACAATCGGCTTGGTTGATGTCGATATTGTCGGAATTCACCGGACAATCCAGAAGACGATGTACGAAACGTTCAATATTTATTTCGAAGGCGCTAACGCAATTCTTGCACCGTCTCATTCCCATTCATCAATGGATACAATGGGTTTGTGGGGGCCGATGATGGGCGCCGGCCGCGACGAAAAGTATCTCAAGTTGGTGTTCGATGGTGTTGCGGAAGCAGCCCGCCTGGCAGTGGCCGACCTTCAGGACGTGGATATGGTCCGGGCCGTCGCTGAATATGCCGAAAACTATGGCGAGGACCCGGATGGTAATCTGGACAGCAAAATCTGGGTTCTTAAAGGTACCGTACCAGAGGGCGGCGAAACCGTTTTCACTCTTACCAGATGGGCCGCTCACCCGACGACTTACGGTTTTGGCGACAGGGTTATGTCAGCCGACTATCTCGGTACTTTCCGTCTGAAGATGGAACAGGAACTGGGCGGCAAGGCTGTTTATCTTAACGGTCCGATCGGTTCGGTTTACCCGAATCGCCCTGAAGAGTGTGGTCTGGCCGAAGAAGCGTTCCCGGAAGGCGACAGGACGCCAGGTGATGAATCCAGCAACGTCTATATGCAGGCCACCTGCACCGGATTCGGTCTGGCTGATGCAACGCTGGCGGCGCTTGAAACGGCACAGCCTCTTGCGGATACCGGCGTTGAAGTCATGCACAAGATGTTTTACTTCCACCCGTACAATGATTTTCTGATGTTCGCTCTTGAAAACATTCCACTCCCGATGCCGGGTTGCTATTCCGAGGACTACGCCTGTCATATATGGGCCAGAATGTCCCTGGTGAAGCTTGGAGACCTGACTTATGTGACGACCCCGGGCGAAGCTTTCCCGACGTTCGCCCGCAATATGGAAATGGTCATAGCAGAGGCAGAGCTTCCGAACCCTGTCGTTATCGGTCTCGGTCAGGGCTGGATGGGATACTTGATGACGGAAGAACATTTCAGTGATTCCAAGAATGGTCTCGACTACAACAAGGGACTGTGTCCCGGGCCTGACCTCGATCCGAAAATACTGATTGCCCTGCGCACCATGCTTGGCCTGCCTGTCGCCGAATAGACTTAATTTCGGTACCTGTAACATCTGGCAAATCATCATCATTAGACGTATATTCTGGCGGACATCGCTTTGTGCGGTGTTTTTCGGTTGTTCCGGGTTAGTGCTTTTTATACGCAGGAGATGCGGGATGTTGAATTTTAAGGGCTTTGTGAGTTTGGTTTCGGCTGCTGCGCTGTCGCTGACGATGGCTGCGTGTGGCACCACGGTAGAGAATCCTGATGTCACCGTTGACGAAGGTACCGGCGATGTCGCCGGGGAAGTCGTTGATCAGGATGTCATTGTTGATCAGGATGTTCAGGTCGATGTCGCTGTTGACGTGACGCCTGAAGTTGGTGTCGATGTTGTCCCCGAAATTGAAGAGGATGTAGCCGAGCCGTGGCCGGATATCCTTGAATTTGATGGATATTACGTTCCCAACGTAAAAAGCCCGTACGCTGACGTTCTGCCGAAGAATGTTGACTGGGAATCGCTCCCCAAGATGCCGTCAGGCAAGATCTTCACGACCGCGTATGCCGCCGGCGTTGGCGTAACGTCGATCACGCCTGATTTTGAAGTCTATCTTGGCGGTTTCGGCAACTGCACCGCCAACCCGGACAAGTGCCGCATGACCGATCTGGTTCACGACCCGGTTGAAGCGCGCGCGGTCGCCATCGCTGACGTGGAATCAAGCAATATCGTCATCTTCGTGGGCATTGACGACGTCGGCCTGCTTGATTTCGACGTTCTTGGAATCCACGACACTGTTCAGAAGATCATGTACGAAACGTTCAACATTTATTTCCCGGGCGCTAACGCGATTCTGGCGTTCTCCCACGCTCACTCGTCAATCGACACGACCGGTCTGTGGGGCCCCATGATTGACAGTCAGGGCAATGCTCTCGGCCGTGATGAAAAATACACCGCACTGGTCGTTGAGCGCGTTGCCGAGGCCTGCCGCCTGGCCGTAGAAGATTTGAAGGACAGCAATATCAGTTGGGGCGTCAGCGATTTTGTTCAGAATTACACCGGCGATCCGGACAATCTGGACAGCAAACTGTGGGTCATCAAGGGCGTCGATCCGGAAACGACCGACGTGCAGTTCACACTGACCAGATGGGCTGCCCACCCGACCACCTACGGCGATGGCGACCTGACAATTTCTTCTGATTATCCCGGTACTTTCCGCTTCAAGATGGAACGTGATTTCGGTGGTACGGCTGTGTTCATGAACGGCCCGATCGGCGACACCTACCCGAACCGTCCCGACACCTGCGGCCTGGAAGAAGAGGCGTTCCCGGAAGGCGATCGCACTCCCGGCGAAGAAGAAGGTGGTCAGTTCATGAAGGCCACGTGCACTGGCTTCATGGTTGCAGATGCTGCAATTGCTGCCCTGGCAACGACCACACCGCTGGCCGAAACAGGCATCAAGGTTATGCATGATGTCGTGTACTTCCATCCTTACAACGACTTCCTGATGTATGCAATTACCAGCATCGGGCTTCCGTTCCCGACGTGCGGCGCAGACGTCACCGCGTGCAGAATCTACATGCACTATACAATGGCGTCTGTCGGTGACCTTACGTTCCTGACAGCCCCCGGTGAAATTTTCCCGACGTTTGCAGTTGATCTGTCGAAGATCATCACAGACGCGGAAATGCCGAATCCAGTGGTTCTATTTGCGCAGGGCTGGCTGGGCTACCTGATGACCGCCTCCCAGTTTGATGACCCGGATAACGGCCTTGATTACAACAAGGGCCTCTGCCCGGGATCGGACCTGTATCCCAAGTTCCTGGACAGCGTGACCGCGATGTCGGCGGCAATGACTGCTGACTAGTCCGACTGCTGTAAAGCCTGATCGCAAATCCCCGTAAGTTTCCCATTGCAACACATCCGGTCGGCTGTAAAATTCATGCGGCGCCAAGTTCCAACCTGTGACGATGGGGAAAATATGTCTGATGATATGCAACGTTCCGAAATGGCTGATAAAACTGGGGTCGAAGCTGGGGCCGAACCGGTTACCGAAGCCAGATCGTTGAACTTTATTGAAGAGATAATTGAAGACGACCTGCGGACCGGCAAGAACGGCGGCAGGGTCGCGACCCGCTTTCCGCCCGAACCGAACGGCTATCTGCACATTGGCCACGCGAAGGCGATCTGTGTCGATTTCGGCAATGCACGCAAGTATAACGGCACGTGCAATCTGCGTTTTGACGACACCAATCCGACGAAGGAAGACACCGAATACGTTGACGCAATCAAGGAAGACATCGAGTGGCTCGGGTTCAAGTGGGACGCCATGTACTACGCGTCTGACTACTTCGAGCAGATTTACCAGTACGCGGAACAGTTGATTGAAAAGGGTCTGGCGTACGTGGACCAGTCTTCTGAAGCCGATATGCGCGAATCCAAAGGCAATTTTTACCGCAAGGGCGTGCCGACCATTTATCGGGACCGTCCGGCGGCCGAAAGTCTGGACCTGTTCCGGCGCATGCGGGCCGGCGAGTTCCCGGACGGCGCGATGGTGCTGCGTGCGAAGATCGACCTGGAATCCCAGAACATGAACATGCGCGACCCGTCGCTGTACAGGATAAGGCGCGCGCATCATCACAGGACGGGCGACCAGTGGTGCATCTACCCGATGTACGATTTTGACCACCCGCTGTCGGATGCCACCGAAAAGATTACATATTCGCTGTGTACGCTGGAATTCGAGGCTCACCGCCCGCTGTACGACTGGTTCATTGAAAAGGTCGGGGCGTTCCCGTCGCGGCAGATTGAATTTGCGCGTCTGAACCTGACTTACACGGTGATGAGCAAGCGCAAACTGCTTGAACTGGTCCAGAAGAAGTTGGTTGACGGCTGGGATGATCCCCGCATGCCGACTATCTGCGGTCTGCGTCGTCGCGGTTACACGTCGGAAGCGATTCGGACGTTCTGCGACCGCATCGGGGTGGCGAAGAAGGACAGCATGGTTGACCTGGCCATGCTTGAACATACTGTGCGTGAAGACCTGAACGCCCGCGTGCCGCGTTACATGGCGGTCGTGGACCCGTTGAAGATCGTCATTGAAAACATGGCCGAGGGCGAAGAAATCGAGTTCGAGGCCCCGCTGTCGCCGGAAGACGAAAGTCTGGGCACGCGGAAAATCGTGCTGACCCGCGAGGTTTACGTCGAGCGCGAAGACTTTGTTGAAGAGGCGCCAAAGAAGTGGTTCAGGCTCAGTCCCGGCGCGGAAGTGCGCCTGCGTTATGCGTGTTTGATTACGTGTACCGACGTGGTCAAGGACGCCGACGGGCGCGTGGTCGAGCTGCGCTGCAAGTGGGACCCGGAATCGAAGGGCGGCGTTTCGCCGGACAATCGCAGGGTTAAGGGGACGCTTCACTGGGTGCCGGCGGCGAAGGCCGTTGACGCCGAGGTCCGCCTGTATGACCGCCTGTTCACGATTGAAAACCTGGGCGACATGGAAGAGGGCGCGTC
>CAZFVA010000059.1:0-7945 GCA_964522105.1 uncultured Anaeromyxobacteraceae bacterium | reverse complement strand
CGGGGCGTGAAATGAGGATATAAAATGGCCGAAACGACCACACCGACCAAAGGGTTCCCGAAGTCATTCTGGACCGCTAACGTCACGGAACTGTTCGAGCGCGGCGCGTACTACGCAATGGCCAGCTTCGTCGTCATCTATCTGGGCCAGCTCGGCCTGGGTAACTACTGGCCAAGTACACTGAACGGCATTCTGTGGACTGTCATCTACTTTCTGCCAATCCTTTCCGGCACCATTGCGGACCACGTCGGCTTCCGCAAATCACTGATTCTGGCCTTCATCCTGGTCGCGGGTGGTTACCTGTGTATGAGCTACCCGGTCCTGATTGCGGGAAACACTCTATCAGACACAGTGCTGCCGCACGTCACGGCAAAAGCTGATGTAATCATTGCTGTTCTGGCAGGTATCGTGCTGATCGGTGTTGGCGGCTCGTTCGTCAAGCCGGTCATTTCCGGCACAGTTCAAAAAACGTCAGTGGGCAAAGCAACGCTTGGATTCGCAATCTTCTACATGGTCATCAACATCGGCTCGCTGTTCGGACGCGGCGTTTCATACTTCGTCAGAACCAGATTTGACAACCTGAGCCTGATTTTCGTCGTAGCCGCCGCCTGCGCCATTATCGCCCTGATAACTGTCATCTTCTTTTACACCGACCCTGAAAAGGAATCCGGTGTCACCGTCGCGGCCAAACCTAAGAAGACTGTCGGCGAAATCCTGCTGAACATGGTCATGGTCCTGAAAAACGGGCGTTTCGCAATGTTCCTGCTGGTTTCCAGCGGTTTCTATTTCCTGTATGCACAAGTCTATAACGTGCTGCCGCTGTACCTGAAAAAGGTCGTCGAAACGAATCCGGCCGTTGACATCTATACGATGGCAAACCCGTTCATCATCGTGTTCTTCCAGCTTCTGATAACCAGAATGTTCGGCAAGATGAAGCCGATCCGTTCAATCATCATCGGTATCGTCATAATCGGGCTGTCGATGGCCATCAACATTGTCCCGATCTTCATGACAGGCGGTGTCCGCGTCCGCGTGTTCGACCTGCTGCCGATCGGTGCCCTGATGATTGTTCTGACAGTCGCGATGATCGCGTTCGGCGAACTGTTCACGTCAGCCAGAACGTATGAATACATTGGCGCTCTGGCCCCGAAGGGACAGGAAGGACTTTTCCTTGGTTACGCAAACCTTCCGATGGCGATCGGCGCATTGATCGGCGGCCCTGCCGGCGCAGCAATATTCAATGAAATCATGGCTAAAGATGCGAAAACGCTGCCGAATGGACTGCTGGAACTGAACCCGGTCAACAACGCCAAAGGCTGGATGCTGCTGATGGGTATCGGTCTGGCATCAGCCGTCAGTATGTGGCTTTACAATCGATGGCTTACAAGCGTCAACGACAAGTCACAGGAATAAAGGAGTTACCAATGAAATCTACAGTCAATGCGCTTGTGATCGCGTCAACACTGCTGGTGGCGCTCGGGTGCGGTGGCTCGACCACCCCGAATGACGTTGTTCAGGATACAGGCGTCGACACCCAGGTAATTCTGGATACAGTCGTTACAGACCTGCCCCCGACTGACACCGCCACCATAGATGCGACCGACACGGCCGTAGCTGATGTCCCGACCGACACGGTCGTTGAAGACTACGGTCAGGTTGCATGCTTCTTTAACAGCGAGTGCGACCCCGACAGTTTCTGCCTTGCGACAGCATGCGGAAACGGGGGAACCTGCATAATCAAGCCGACATCCTGTCCGGCTCCAGACGTTGCTGCGGAACCTGTCTGCGGATGCGACGGCATCTTGTATGACTCGGAATGCAACGCCCACATGGTTGGCGAAAGGGCCGGCACCGACGCTTACTGTGGTTCCAACGTCGATTGCACCGACGACATCGATTGCGGTGCAGGCGAATTCTGCAGATTAATCGGCTGTGCCATTCTTCCCGGCAAATGTACAAGAATTCCATGGGATTGCACCGCGCTGTTTGCGCCTGTCTGCGGATGCAACGGGGAAACATACGGCAACGCATGTCTGGCATCAGCAGCATCGACCGGCGTCGACGGGACCGGCGAAAAATGTGAAAAAGCCACATGCCTGATTGACTCCGAATGTGGTGTGGACGGTTTCTGTTTCAAGACAAGCTGCGGCGCCCTGGAAAAAGGCACATGCGAAACTCCGCCCGCGATTTGCAGGGGCCTCGATTTTGAAGTCTGTGGCTGCGACGGCACCACGTACGCATCCGAGTGTCTGGCCAGAAAGGCTTCCGTGTCGGTAGATGCCACCGGCACCGCGTGCAGCACTGCTGTGACTTGTCGCGACAATTCTGATTGCGCAATGAACGAATTCTGCGAAAAGGCCACGTGCGATACCGGCAGGGGATCGTGCTCAAAGCTGCCCGCGTTATGCCCTGTTTCCGACGAGCCTGCCTGCGGGTGCGATGGCGTCATGTACACAAGCAAGTGCACGGCAAAATGGGGCCGGGTCAACACTCAGGCCACTGCAGAGTGTGAAGGTAGCGGCGCATGTTCCACGTTGAATGCATGCGCGGCCAACACCGAATTCTGCCTGACTGACACCTGCGGCGGAAGTGGTGCATGTGCCGCAAAGCCGGCCACATGTGAAGCTGCAAATTACCCTGTCTGCGGCTGCAACGACACTACATACAAAAACCCGTGCGAAGCCAACAAGGCCGGTACAACAGTCAAGAACGGCGGCGCCTGCGGAACCCCTGAGTAGTGACGCGAAATCCCTGCTTATTTCCCTGCAAAAACAACAAACGCCGATAACTGATTAACACTTTGGATTGATTCAACTATCGGGCTGCAAACCTTGAGCCTTAATTACCTTCCGTGATAACAGTTTGTTATCTAAAAGTTAAAAACCATCCGGCTGGCGTATGGTTTCGATGGAGAAGGCCATGAACACACCATTCAAGGTGATCGCGCTTACTTCCATTCTTCTGATGGCTTACGGCTGCGGGAACGACACAACGCCTGTTCTGGATACCGATTTACTGCATGCGGACACCACCGGGCAGGACATCCACCTGGACAATCACGTACCGGCAGACAATCACGGAGCTGACACTGCTGCGGGAGATGTTGCCAACGGTGACACAGCGGACTCGACCGGGGAAGACGTACCGGGCGACGTCGAAAATGACACCACAATTCCGGTCCCGTGCACCTTCAACAACGAGTGTGACCCTGAAAGGTTCTGTCGCACAGTCAACTGCGGCGGGCAGGGCGTCTGTGCGCTGAAACCTACGTATTGTCTGGTCCCGATAGCGATGCCTGCACCGGTCTGCGGATGTGACGCGCTGTGGTACGACTTCGAATGTCTTGCACATATGACAGGCATGAATGTCGGATCAGGCGGAGATTGTGGCTCGGCCTTGCCATGTCAGCAAAATCCGGACTGCAGCGAAGGCGAATACTGCATGCGGGACAGTTGTGCGGCCGATAGTGGTAACTGCACCTCAATTCCAGATTTATGCACGCCATTTCCACCGGCAGTCTGCGGATGCAACGGGGAAACCCACATCAACGCATGCTGGGCAGCCATGTCAAACGTCAGTATTGACACGACAGGCGCCGCCTGTACAACAGTCACATGCACAGGAAACTCAGATTGCAATGACGGGCAGTTCTGCTTCCGAACTACATGCGGCACCACGGATAAAGGGCTGTGCGAAGATATCCCCTTGACGTGTCGTATCACTGCAAACGAAGCGTGCGGCTGCGATGGCACTTTGTATCAGAATGAGTGCCTGGCAAAAAAGGGATCTGTGTCGGTCGATGCTACCGGAACCGCCTGTCAGACAGCCATAACGTGTGGCAGCAACAAAGACTGCACGGCAAGCCAATACTGCGCAAAATCGTCCTGTGCCGCGACCAGAGGCACCTGCACTGCCATAGCGAAAGCTTGTCCGATAGCCGATATCCCGGTCTGCGGGTGTGACGGTGTCATTTACAAGAATGCCTGTCGCGCCACCTGGGGTCGCGTCAACGTTCAACCGGACGAAAACTGTATGGCCAACGGATTGTGTTCAACGTTGAAAGCGTGTCAGGCGAAGGTCGAATTCTGCCTGACAGGCACCTGTGGCGGAGCCGGTCTGTGCCATGAAAAACCGATCAAATGCGAAACAACCAATTACCCGGTGTGCGGCTGCAATGGAATTACCTACAGTTCGCCCTGCGAGGCGAACAAAGTCGGTATTACTGTCTTGAGCGAAGGTTCCTGCAAATAGCAGGCAGGCGTCACATTTTCACTTCATAAACCATCGAACTTCTGGGGTATGACGACAGGCGGGCTTTGATGTCGTCTAAATGAATCAACGCCTTCCCTTCCCCACTGACATACTTGTCTACCAACGCCTTCGCGGGGTCAACGCTGCCGGTGGCCTTGGCCGTAATGACATCCCTGACCAGCCCGTTAATTACCGGGGCAATCTTGTCAAAGTCCAGTTTGAACAGACCCTTCTGCGTTCCATCGGCAGCTTCGACCGTGACCCACTCAAGCGCGCCGCCTTCGACCAGACGACCAACAATGACGGCCGAAAGCTGACTGTACGGCTTGGGATTGCCGTTCGAGGCCCACAGCCCCTGGGACAGGTGGCCAAACGACCAGACCAGCGAATGGGTGTACATCTGACGGCCCTGATCCTGAGTCATTACACCGGCTTCCACAAGCATCGGCACATAGAACCACGAACCGACCTGGGACTTCAGTTCTTCAAGTACGGTCGCAAGCGGGCCGCCAAATATCTGACCGGGGCGCTTACCATTAATTTTGTAATCAGAATAAGGACCAAGGTTGTGGGACGCTTCGTGCAGAATAATGTCGATCAGCGCAATCTTCTGCTCGTCGGTGTACCAGGCCATCGTTTCGGGGGCCAGAAGCTCAGCGGCCTTCAGCTTTCCAAGTGCCTTGCTGTCGGGGTCCTGATACAGGTTGGTCATCACGACGGTGCGGCTCCGGCCCTGCTCGACGACCTTGCCCCAGTTCGGCAGCGACTGGCCGATAGTGGCGCCAATGCCCTTTCTGGCATCACCGGCATTCATAATTATCTGAATGAAATCAGGCATCTGGAACTTGACATTGCGGGCCTTGTAAACCGGGGCGACCTGGGACAATGCCTTTTCCATCTTCATGCGAAGCGGGTTCAACTGACCCTGAAGTTCCAGTGAACTTTTGTCAATCAACGCAAATCCGGTATGGAAACCGGCCTTCTGCTGACAGATATCCCAATAGACTTCATCTGCCGCGATACGCAGGTAGTACTTGGAATTCAAGGCATTCATATCGGCCCATGCCATATCGGCCGGACCCCAGTCATTCGTCCTGAACGCGTTAGCAGCGGCAGAAAGGTATGTGGCAAAAGCCTTTTCGCCGATCTTTTTCGCGACAGCGGCTGCAGAATCCAGTTCACCGGCAACGGCCTTCATCTTGTCGCCATACGCCGCGACAAGGGAAACGGCCTCGTAGCCGCCCTTCTTACCGTGTTTAACGACGGTGAACGGGTCCATCAACTTCTGGCCATTTTTCTGGGCCGCCAGCTTCTGGCACATCGCCATGTCATGCTTTTCATCGGCAGGATAAGTGGCCGCGACCTCTTCCGGAAGGCCTGCTACGGCGTTACAGAACGGATCGTCGGCGGTGGCAGGGGCCTCGCACCAGGGGCCGTTGTTCCGCATGAACAAAGCCTGATCGGCCGGACGCATCGAAGACAGATTCCTTTCAAAGACGGAGGCACCTTTCTGAATTCTGTGAAGTTCGTCTGTCAGCTTCGCGGCGGCCAGAACGTGCCGCACAAGCTCCTTGTCGTCAGCCGAAAGCTGCGTCAGGTCTGAAGACACCAGGGTCGGTCGCCCCTGATTCAGCTCTTTCGCCACGGCTTCCTGCCTTCTTGCTTCAGACAAATCCATGAAAAGACCCATGAAATCCATCGTGAACTGACCGCCATCAACCCACTTTGACAGGCCGCCTTCGGACCCGAGGGCAACCAGCTCGGCCGGATCAACTTCACCGGGATTAACGTCGTCGGTCAGCCAGTAAAGCGGCACGTTGGCTGCGGCCGCCAGACGATTGAAATCATCACGGCCGATCATCGGGCCGCGATCACCTGCAATCGCCTGCCCCGAAACCAGAACAAATAAAGATACCAGCACAAACAATGACTTACGGCTAATTACGGATGACGCGGACATGAACTTGCCTCCACAGACAGTTGCTATATCTGGCCAGCAATATTGCCGGACAACCCGGCCTGCTGAATCGCGAATGATGGTACATTCTTGATGCTGCAGTTCCAATACAGAAACAGCAGTAAGATAATTAAATTCCATTCGGGCGGGGACAGCGCATGGCCAGCAACCGCGAAAAGAAACGGATCGTTCATGAGGGTGTCAACCGTCTGCTGAACACACCCGAATGGAATCCATACACCTTCAGGCAGAAGTCACCGGACACAGACAAACCTGAGTCTGCGGCGCTGAATGCCATCCGGGAAAACAATGCCGCCACTGTCTATGACTCCAGTGCCGACTGTCCTGCCTGTATGAAGGTCAGGGCTGAAACTGGTGACTTGACAGCACTGTGTCATTTACATATCAGCGAAGCGATGGGGCTGGCGTAACTTATTCCTGACCTGTTATCCGGGACTTGTGCTTTTCCATCGCACCCGCAACGGCCGTCGCAAGATTTTCAAGTGTGTACGGCTTAGGTAAGCGGGAATCGAAACCGCAACCCTTGAAATCTGACAGTTCAGCCCCTTCCGAATAGCCGCTGGAAACAACGGTCCCGATATTCGGCTGCACCCTTTTGATGTCGGCCAGAGCAGCGATGCCGCCAGTCCCGCCCTGAACTGTCACATCAAGAATCACGACGTCCCAGGGTATGCCTTCGTCAGATCTGCTTTTGACGACCCGGACAGCCTGATCGCCATCTTCGACTGAATCAGCGTCATAACCAATGGCACGAAGCATTTCGACTGCAACCCTGCGAACCGAATCAACATCATCCATAACAAGCACTCTGCCATTACTGGCTGACACAGTGTTCACCAGAATCGTCTGGCTGAAATCAGGGGTCGAGCCGCGTGGCAAATCAACGGTGAATATTGAACCACGGCCAACAGTTGACTGGACCGAGATACTGCCACCGTGGCGGTTAATAATGGACTTGACCGACGCCAGACCCAGCCCTGTTCCACCCTTTCTGGCCGTGAAAAACGAATCAAAAATCCTTTCAATAATGGACTGCGGAATCCCGCATCCCGTATCTTCAATCTGGATACGAACCATATCGGGACAGCCGCCATCACCACGCAGATTGGTCAGTCTGGTGGTTAAGGTACCGCCCGACGTCATTGACTGAACCGCATTAAGCATCAGGTTATTAAAGACCTGCCCGGTCTGCACCGGATCGACACAAACCGGCCATAACCCGGGTTCAATTTGTTTTACCAGCGCGACGCTGGTGCCTGCCAGAACCAGTCCGGCAGACTCTTCGACCAGCCTTTCCACCGAGACGTTTCTGCGAACCGGATCCCCGCCCCGTGAGAACGTCATCAGTTGCCCGGTCAGGCTTCTGGCCTGAGCCAGTGCAAACGACGCCTCGCCAAGATAGCCGGTCTGCCTGGATGACTTTCCATGGTCCAGACCTTTCTGACACAGCTCAACGTAACCGCCTGCGACGGTCAACAGATTATTAAAATCGTGGGCTATCCCGGCAGACATAATGGCCAGCGATTCCTGACGTTTAGCCTCGACCAGCTCCCTGGTTGAACGCAGGTCCTGAAAAACAACCACCGTTCCCTTATAGTGCCCGTCATCGTCACAAATCTTCGTCGAAACGATGCGAACAGGTATCTGCACACCATCCGAATTGACTATTTCAGCTTCAACATCACACTTTGGAAAACCATCAATAATCGCAGGGGC
>CAZFVA010000058.1:3632-8183 GCA_964522105.1 uncultured Anaeromyxobacteraceae bacterium | reverse complement strand
TTTGAACCATTTTCCTGCTGCCTTCACTGAGTCGCCAGCGACCGATCAAGTAACTGACCAAGTAACCGATCAAGTAAGCGATCAGTTGGCCGTGACAATCCGGGCTCCTGCAGTTGGTAAATCAGGCAGTAGTGAATTGATTACTCCGCCGCCGGGGCGACAGACGCTTCAATGTGGTGAAATCCTGGACTCAGCTCGAAGGCATGGCGTCCGTTGATTTCACCCAGGTAGCGACTGGTACCAATCGCTATTGCGTGTCCGTCCAGTATCACTATTTCATCATCAATTCTGGCGCTTTCCCATGCGGTTGCAGCCGTCAATGGCAGGCCGAAAGTTGCAACGGTTCCGGCCGGTGAATCCAGCGTTGCGTCAAAAGTTCCTTCGGCCTGCGTCATGTCCAGCGTAATCAGCCCGTAAGGTGTCGGAGTGACGGTCGAAACCGACTTCAACGCACCCATCTGCGGAAGGACCTGGTACGTTTTCCAGGCCGGTGAAGTCGGCGCGACGCCTGCGACATACTGGCTTAAAATCGTAAGCGGACCGCCTGACCATGCGTGGTTGTAAGTACCGCCCCCATAACCTTCATCCCCGATTCCCCAACCTTCCCAGAGGGTTGTAAGCGGACTGATAATCTGGTCGGCATACCGCTGTTTCATGCGGGCGAACGCCTGATCAGGCGCATTCAACATCAACAACGCTTCCAGAACGTACTTTTCCATGTATGGACTGGCGTGTTGTTCAGCCGCTAAAAGGTCGCGCAGCGCTTGAGCCTTGTCCGACCCGGCCAGCCCCGCCACCACCGCCAGTGCGTTTGCGCGGTCGTCGGTCGCACCAGTGTAGGCCGGGGATCGATACGCCGTGCCATTCCAGAAAGTGGTATTGAAATTGTTGCTGATCAGTTTCAGTTTGCCTTCATACAGGGTGACATCTGCGTCTTCACCGATCAGGCGGGCCATCTCGGCAGCCCCGCGCAACGCAAGGAAGTACCAGATGTTCTGCAGGGCATCGGCATCGCTGTTTTCGCCCCAGTCAGACCAGTCCCAGTCACCGGAACGGTAAATAACCCGACCATCGGCGTTAAGTTGCCACAAGTCCAGATAACCTTTAACTACCGGATAAACTTCAGTGATTGTGGCAACGTCGCCTGAATACCAGTAATACGTCCAGAACCCGTACCAACCGACACTGGCCAACATCTGGGCCGGCAGTTCTTTCCACCATGACCCGTCGTTCCAGGGAATTATTACCGCAGGATCGGGCAACGACGAAGGCACAGGGGAATACAAGGTACCATCCTGCCGCTGCCATTTTGCCAGCTCCAGAATCGCCTTGCGCGTCAGCATCGGGCCGCGCGTCGAATCAAACACATAGAACGACTCGCCAAGTTCGTTGACGGCATCACCCCACCACTGAGCTCGTTCGCGGTCGGGGCAGTCCATGTAGTTGTCACGCATCGTCACGTATAAAGTGCGACGCGCCTTTTCCCACAGGGTATTCAGGGCCGGGTCGTCGCACAGAAATGTCCCGATGCTGTCGGCGTCATAGCCGGTTTCACGGTACTTCAACGCGTGAATTGTGACATCTCCAGGTATCGTGTACTGGACATCATGCCCGTTCATCCAGCCGAATGACTCGAATTCCTGCGTGCCTTCGCGGGTTATGTATTCTGCCCTCACATTCGGCATACCGCCGCCGCGATAGTTGTCTGTCTGGATACCGATTGTCAGTCCAGCAGGGGCCGTGACTCTGAAATAAGGGGTAACCTGAGCGTTGAAAGGCAGTTTTGCCACTATGATTGTGGCTTCCTGTGGCCCGTCAGATTCCTGTGGCAGGTCGGCGGCGTTCACAAAGTCGCGCAGTCCCGAATTACGCCATTGCGGAATTGGACGCGCAATTAAATCGTTCCAGGGCGCAGTTGGCGGTGCTCCAAGTTCTGTAGCGACTTCCCATGAAGAATCGTCGAAATCCGGTGCGGTCCAACCCGGCATATCCAGGCGGGCATCAAACATCACGTTGTATTCTGAAAGTCGGTAATTCGGCCACCTGTTAGATGTCTCACCAAATGCAGGATGCTGCAGGATCTTCCATGTCGAGTCACTTTTGATCAGGGTTTCGTCGGCCTGCAGTTCAAAAACGAGCCCTGCGCGACCACTGCTGTTATGTGAAAAGCCGGCGTTTCCCCAGTACCAGACGAGGACGGCCACATTGTTGGTGCCAGCCTTCAGGTACGGAGCCAGATCCAGCGTGTCGAAGTATGTATCACGTGGCGTCGGCCCGCGTTTAAGCTGACCTTCAAACACGACCATTTCACCGTTGACCCACAGCCAGTATTTGCTGTCGCAGGCCATTTTGACCGTGGCCGTTGTAGGGACGACGTCCAGCGTGAACGAATTTCTGAACGTAATCCACTGATTTGGTTGGGATTCTTGAATAAATCCGATCCACTGAGCATGCCAGTCTGACTGAACAACCTCAAAGGTGGCATCAAAAGCGGCATCAATCCCATCTTCGCTGGCATCAACTGCGGCATCGTTCACATCCGCCGTTACATCAACTGCGGCATCGCCCGTATCGGCGGCGTCCGAACCGGATGAGCATGCGGTCACAGCAATCAAAGGCAGCGCCAGAAACATTAATATTAACGAAGATTTATGTGCAGCAAATCCGATCTTCATGTACTTGTCAGCCTGTCAACAATCACATACTGAACCGAAGGAGTCAGCGTCAACGGCAGCGGATTCAACGCGGCCGCCGCTGGCACAACTACAGCGCCTGCTATATCCCGGATTTCAACAGTTGTCACGTCTGGCGGAAGGGCCAGCGAAAGTTCATACGTCGTGTCGGGTCCGCCGGGAGCCTCGCCGTCAGGGCCTATGTCCGGCATATCTCGACCGTCCCAGACTGCCAGAATCAGGACGCCGTCAAGACCGGCAAAGGCAAGGGCGTAAACATCGTTGGGCAGTCCAAGCACGCTTGACACATCGCCTGCATATCTGGCCGCCCCAACCACATCGGCCAACCCCTTCACCGCCTGCCATGCCGGTTTTTCGCGGCGAGGTTCAACAGGGTCGGCTGGCCAGCCAAACAGGCCGAAAAAAGCTTCATGCGGACGCGGAATTGTCGTGATCGGCTCACCATCCCAGAAGGTGTACCAGTCATAGACTTCAATGCCGTCGCGTACCGCCAGCAGCATACTTCTGGCGACGTAACGCCCGTGATCGATCTCGCTGATTTCATAAGACGGCCATCCCATCTCGGTGTAATGGATTGGACGGTCCGGGCAGCCCCAGTCAACGAGGGTCTGGCGTGCCAGCTCGGTGGCGCCCGACTGACCGGGATAGACGTACATGCCTTCGCCGCGCAAATCACATTCCGGCGACCAGAGCTGATCGTACGTGTACGGGTGGATTGCAAGGACATCAAAGTAGTTACACACATCGGGCATCGTCTTTTTCATGTCCTGAAGGAACAGCCAACCGGCACCGGCGTCAATGTTTGCCTGACCGCCCACCAGAACAAGGGCTTCAGGACACGCCAGTTTGATCTGTTCGTACGCCGCTTTCAGCAACAGGGCATAGTGTGCCGGGTCAGGCAGGGGCCGCCAGAAATTGTCGCCATTCGGTTCATTCCAAACTTCAAACGCCTTGATTTTACCGCAGAAATTACTGGCCATCGCCCCGGCGAAATCACCATAAACAGCAGGATCAATGGAACTTGGAAACCCGTCCGGCATTGCCCACGCGACGCCGTAATCAAGAATGGCGGTGACTGTCCCGCCCGACTCCAGAACAAGGTCAACCCCGGTCGAGACGGCTTCGAAATTGAAGGTGCCCTGAACAGGCTCAATCCATTCCCACAGGTAATCATTGCGAACGTTTATTCCGCCCAGATCCTTGTACTTCTGCAATTCAAAATCGCGGTCCGCATTGGTGCCAGGCCCCTGATACATGTGGGACGAAACGCCAAGCATGGCCCGCACCGGGTTACCCGAAGGGGAAAGAGTGCTCCACCATGGCGATGGCACATCCGGCGCGTCATCGGCGTC
This sequence comes from uncultured Anaeromyxobacteraceae bacterium, assembly GCA_964522105.1. Taxonomy (GTDB): domain Bacteria; phylum Myxococcota_A; class UBA9042; order DTJE01; family DTJE01; genus JAGOFO01. The sequence goes on along the minus strand of CAZFVA010000058.1, from coordinate 4,138 downwards.
GTCAGTGTCAGTCGGCGCGACGTCGTTTGTCATCAAATCGGTCGAAGCATCTTCATTCAGATCCGTGGAAACGCTGTCTGCAAGACTGTCGGCCACACTGTCGGCCAGAGCGTGATCTGCGCCATCATCGCCCGAATCAGCAATGACATCATCTGTGGCTGTATCTGTGCCGCTTGAAGAACCGCTGCAGGCGACGATTGGCAGACACGCCAGCAAAAACAAACCAGCCACAACGCGACTTGAAGCCTGTAACATTGCAATTCCCCTGACCGCCACATGCCATTATGTGACTGCACCAAGCTTATCATGACCTGAATATGGCAGGAACTGACAGATTTACATAATGGCGGTATCAAGGTACAAATAGACGGGGTAAGACTGAAACGTGATGCAATAACTTGATTCTAAAGGCATGAAATGACCATTGCTTCTGGATTTCTGCGGTTCCTGTTCATCATTCTGGTTGCAACCATGACGTTCAGTTGCGGGTCGGGGGCGGAAGTTGA
>CAZFVA010000058.1:0-3532 GCA_964522105.1 uncultured Anaeromyxobacteraceae bacterium | reverse complement strand
GACAAAGACGACGTCCACGGTGGCGCCGTGATATGGGCAATTCATCAGAGCCAGTGGGGCGATCAGACCGTTTTCGGGTACAAAGACTTTATCCCTATGTTCAAGGGCGAAGAATTCAACCCCGATGACTGGATGGCCCTGTTTGTTGAAGCCGGGGCGCGCTACGTCATGCCGGTGGCCGAGCATCATGACGGTTTCGCGATGTACGACAGCAATCTGACGCGCTGGGATGCGTCAGAAATGGGCCCGAAGCGTGACACAATCGGTCTGCTGGCAGCTTCGGCAAAAACCCATAATCTGCACTTCGGGCTTTCATTCCACCGCGATGCTCACTGGTGGTTTTTCCATGGCGGCACGCTTTTTCCATCTGATGTTCAGGACCCGGCCAACTTCGACCTTTATGGACCGGCGCGGGCGATGGAAGACGAACCTGACGAAGCGTTCATGTCTGACTGGCTGGCCAGGGGCGCTGAAATTGTCGTCCAATATCACCCCGAGCTTTTCTACTTCGATTTTGGCGTTGGAACCAATTTTGACCCGTACAAACGGCGATTTGCGGCCTTTTATTACAACGAATCAGAAGCGGTTGGCGTGCCTGCAGCCATTCAATACAAAAACGATTACATGCCGCCAGGCGTCGGAATTCCAGACTTCGAGCGCGGCCTGCAGGCCGACATTTCGCCGCGACCGTGGCAGACCGACACATCGGTGTCCTACCTGTCCTGGGGTTACATTGCCGAAGAGTATGACGACTTCAAATCTGTGAATAAAATCCTTGATGTACTGATAGATGTGGTCAGCAAAAACGGGAATCTTCTGCTGAACATCGGTCCCGATTCGCAGGGCCGGATCCCGCAACCAGTTCAGGCGATTCTGCGCGACATCGGTGGCTGGCTTAACGTAAACGGCGAGGCGATTTATGAAACCAGGCCGTGGGTCAAGTTCGGGGAAGGGCCAACCCGGTGGCTTACCGGCGACGAACCTTCAGGTGACAACGAGCGAAACCAGCCGCCGTTTACAGCGGCCGACATCCGTTTTACCCAGAAAGATGGCGCACTTTACGCGATCGTAATGGACTGGCCGCTGGATGGCGTTGTCCGCATAACTTCCATGGGAACTGATGCCGCTTTGATCCCCGCAGATTCAATCGCGTCGGTGGAACTTCTGGGACAAGCCACGCCTTTGCTGTTCACGCAGGATTCTGATGCGCTGGTCGTTCAGATCCCATCCGAAAAGACCTGGGATCATGCGTTTGCGTTGAAGGTGACTACTCGTTGAACAACGGTGTCACGCTAAAGACTCCCTGACAAGCCGCCGGGTCTGGCCGACAAGATATAGCGGCAGGGAAAGAAGGGTGAAGGGGACATTGTTTCCGTCGGCAAGGGCGGTTTCTGCGGGCAGAAGGCTTGGTAGATCGCTGTTGATACGGACACCGAAGGACCGGTTCTTTTCACGCAGGAACATGTGCAGCGACTTCAGTGTACCGGTTTTTCCAGCTTTCACTTCGATTGGAACTATTGAAGTTCCTTCAGAAATTACATAATCAATCTCTGCCGCCGAGCTGGCCCGTTCGCGCGACCAGAAGTGAAGATCCGGTTCCTGATACGATGGCTGCGAATACAAAAGGTGCTGACCGACAACCTGTTCGCAGACCGCCCCTGAATTCACAAGCATGACGTCGGATACCTTTTCAAAGTCAACAGCGCCAAGACCAAGTGAACTGTTCATCAGGCCAACATCCAGAAACAGCACTTTGAAATTCGAGTCCTTGGTTTCTGAACCGACAGGAATGCCGTTGGCGGAACTGTGACTGACGCGCCACGCGACACGGGCTCGGCACAGTAAATCGAGGGCAGCCGCCAGATCCTTGGAACGCTCGGACGGGTCAACCTGGACGTACTTGAATCTGGTCCCGACCATCGACGGTATCTTTGTGTAAACTTTCTGCAGTCGGTCATGCCTGACTAACCGCCCGTACTTTCCGAAGTCATCCTGAAAAGTCAGCAGGATGGAATGTTTAACCTGTTCAGCGTTGCGGAACGAACCGTCAACAAAGGCATTTACGGCGGCAGGCATACCGCCGACCACCAGAAAGGCTCGAAACAGATCCATTAATTGATTGTGGATTGCGAACGCAATATGGTCGGTAATGTGGAACTCAGTCAGATACTTTGACAACCGCTCGTGGCCGGTTGCGTACAGAAATTCTTCAAACTGCATCGGGCCAAGATAAAGGTACTCAAGCCGCCCGACCGGGACCGAAAACTCCTGCCGATCGAATGCAAATTCCAGTAGCGAGCCGGCAGCGATCACATGAAGGTCAGGCATCTCCTCATAGAAATACCGCAGTGAAGCAAAAACGGCCGGGGCAGCCTGAATCTCGTCCAGAAAGATCAAGGTTTTTCCAGGCGTTATTGCCGTGTCAAACCGCAACTCCAGCGATGTGACAGCTTTCGCGGGGTCATTGGACACAAACACCGATGCAAGGTCAGGGTTCTTTTCAAAGTTAATTTCAATAAGGTTATCAAAATGATCTGTTGCAAACTGTCTGGCAAGCCAGGACTTGCCTACCTGTCGTGCGCCCCGGATTATCAGCGGCTTTCGCCCAGTTTTTGACTTCCATGCAACCAGATAATCCATTGCAAATCGATACATGATTCGTCCTTTGTGACAAAATCAAGGGTAATTTTAGCATTAAGTGTGACAAAATCAAGGGTGACTTTAGCAAAGCGGTGGCAAGTTACTGGCGGCCGACCCTCGCCAGATCAATGTAACCACGGTCAATGTCAACGGCTTCCAGGCGGACGCGGATGCGGTCGCCAACGTCAACTTCGTCAAAGCCACGGACAAGGCGGCCTTCGACAGGCATGGACAGCAGTCTGGCCCAGGTACCCTTTGATGAAGCACCCGTGACGATGGCGTCGAACTGATCGCCGATTCGCGATCGCATCACCAGTGCGGCGGCGGACTTTCCCACCAGACGTTCGACCTTGTTGGCGTCGTCTTCCGCCCGTGTGCAGTGACGGGCCAGCCAGACCAGTTCTTCCGCGTCATACGGCGAAGGCCTGTCCATGATGGCGGCCTTCAGCAGGCGTTGAATGATCAAATCAGGGTACCGGCGATTAGGTGCGGTCGAATGGTTGTAGTCGCGGACCGCCAGCCCGAAATGGCCCGATCCGGCTTCGCCCGGAATCTGCGCGACGTACTCCCCGGCACCCATCAGCTTGATAACGGACAGTGAAAGATCCGGGAATCGCCCCGGATCCGCCGCCTTTTGCTTGACCAGAAAGTCTTCCAGCGCCTTCGAATCGGGGCGCGCAGGAAGCGTGACTCCGTACTCCCCGGCAATCTGAACGATGCGGTCCCATCGCTTCGGTTCGACAACGACACGACGAATTGACGCCATTCTTTTTGACGCAAGAAAACGTGCGGTTACGCCATTTGCCGCAATCATGAAGTCTTCAATAATGTCGGTTGCGCGGTTCTTTCTGGAAGCCTGGAGGTCGCGGATTTCTTCACCTTCAAACACCGG
>CAZFVA010000057.1:0-8208 GCA_964522105.1 uncultured Anaeromyxobacteraceae bacterium | reverse complement strand
ACCGTATTGCCTTCATCGTCGGTGACTTCCACTCGCCAGAAATACGTCGTATCAGCGGCCACGGGCGGCGCCCATGACGTCGCCACTGAATCGGTAAGCACCTTGTTCACTGGCGGATTTTCTGTTCCAAAATAAACGTTATAAGTGACATTCCCGCCATCGGCATCGCCAGAAGAAGCCCACTGCAGAACGGTATCCGTAGGTTGCGCCGAAACGCCTTCGGCGCCGTCCAGCGGAAAGACAGCCTGCGGCATCCCGGGCAACTGGTCAATGTCATCCAGGGTACAAGCCCTTGGACTGTAAGAATCAGCGGCAACGTCATAGCAGTAACAGGCATCATGAAAAGCGGCGACCCCGGACAGCTCGGCAATGGCCTTGCGGTCGTCTGTCACATATGAATTAAGCATAATCCCGAGCGGTTGACCTGGCGTCAATGTGTCTTCATCAAAATGAACGTACATTTCGGAAGACGAATTCGAGGTACCGGTCATCACCGGACACGTCACATAAGTTGTGGGATTGAAATACCCGCTGCGGTAAATAATGAATGAAAAGTAATCACCACTTACGCTGTCAACCTGGTTCGCCTTCATCCACGAAAACGTTGACAACATCGGATAAACATTCAGGTTATAGCTGTAGCGGTCATCAATCAGAGCACTGTCCGCGTTAATGAAAACGTAACTGTCGTTGTACTCCTCGGGAAGCGGATATTCTGCGATAAAGGCGCTTTCCTTCTGGCTGAAAGCTACCGTCTTGCCCGACCGTAGTATCAGTTCAGATTCAAGAACCCACGACTTCTGATCCGCTGTCAATTCACTGTCAGGTATCGACGCCAGATACGGGGCAATAATCTTGAATGTCAGACCTTTGTTCGGCTGCATGAATGCGGGATCAAGGGCGTTATCAATAACAGCTATTTGGGACGGCAGCTCGACTGGAACGTCAGCGGCGGCATCTTCAATGCCATCCAACGAATCAGCGGTCTGATTTGCGTCTTCAGCATCAGACGGAATGACATCTTGACCGGCCAGATCATTCCCGACGACATCATCGACGGCGGCGTCAGAACCGACATCTATGGATTCATCAGCCCACGGAAACGGCTCGGTGCCACATCCGGCAAATGTAATCAGCACCAGCACGGACACCACAGTCGCAAGGAACTTCAAAATCGAATTCATCATGGCCTCACAAGGCGAAACTCTGCGCCAATTGGAAAATGGTCAGACGGATAAACACCGTCGAATGACGTTTTGATAATACCGGCCGAAACTGCTTCCAGGCCTTCAGTGTGAAGAATCCAGTCAATGCGATTAGCGCTGGCAATCCCCGTGAAGGCATGAAAAGAACCTTCTTCGACCAGACCAAGTTCAATCCACGTGTCAATCAAACTTCCTGTAACTTCTTCGAAAGTCGCCTGACCGACCATAATTTTCCACGGCTCGGATTCAAAGCCGCAGTTGAAATCCCCGGCCACAAATGACGGTCGCCCGCCCGAAAGAAGCGCCATCTGCCCAAGCGTTATAACCGCCATCTTCTGCCGGATACCGTCAACGCCGGTATGGTCCCAGTGCGTTGAAAACACATCAAATTCAAATCCGTCGGCGATGCGCTTGAAGTGGCCCCACGTAATAATTCTGGGATACAGTTGATCATCTACGTTGATTTTGCTTCCGGGAACATCCGGCGTGTCACTGATTGCGACAGTCTTTGTTTCGACAAGTTCGAATTTGTCTGTTCTATAGAAGATGGCGCAATGTTCATCAAACAGCGGGGAGTTATTTCTGGCATCACCAATCCAGACAAAGTTATCAATGCTGCCCTGAATGAAGGCCAGCGGATCAAGATAGCCTTCCTGAGTAACCATGATGTCAGGCTGGAAGTCTTTGACAACATTAACTAACGACTGCTTCCTGTCATCCCAGCGTTTCCCTGGCTCGCTGTCATAAGGCATCCGCAGATTGAAGCTCAGGAACTTTATTGATGCGTCATAATCAATCGGGACGTCATAAGGAACAACATCAACCGCGACAAGATCACCCGCATCGACACCTGAATCCAGACTGTCATCTTCCACATCAACTACATCAACGCCAACGTCCGAAACGGTGTCCCCGGCTACATCTGGTGCAACATCAACGGCCACATCAGCCGCCACATCCACAGGCACATCCTGCACCACCGCAGTGTCCTGCGGAACAGACGATCTGCCGCACCCTGTCGCGGCAAGAATAAACAGGCATCCGAACACCACAAATGCTGACTTCAGAACGTTCATCATCGCCATCACCAGGAAGCAACACGGGCAGATTATAGTTAATCCTGTCTAACTTTACAGGGGAAGAGTGAAACCGTCACAATTGACGCCACGCCAGGTAACCGCCTATGATTCATACAACTTCTTCAGGTCTGACCACAATGAAGACTGGATGGCTGTCGGCCGCAGTAGTTCTGTGTCTGTTCACTGCATGCGGCGACAACGCCACAGATACGGACACCGGTTTTGACGTCATTTCCAACGCAGACGTAATCGCGGATATCGAAGTTATTTCAGACGCCACGGCTGATAGCGAAACTGGCTTTTCCCGCGAAACCGAGATGTGGGCCGCCGGCCCCGCTGCACCCGTCAGCAGCCTTTTTGTTGACTACGGTTTAACCGAATTCAATCCGTACACTGAAGAAATCGAATGGACCTTCGAAAACGGCAAACCAGTTTTCAGCTATGATTCCCTGGCCTTCTATGCCGTTGCAAACGGCCACACGTTTTCGTTTGTCGGTACTGACTATCCGTTAAGCGTGCTACATGAAATCTATGGACCGGACTACAACCGCCCAGACCTCGAGACGTTTTCTGACATCACATTCACAGCCCTGCGCGACGGCGCAAAGGTCCGCTTCAACAAGTCCGGCATTGGCCGCTTTTCAAAAAGCTCGATAGTCGGCGTGACAAATGTCGCCGATGGAATCAAGGTTTCGCATCTGTTCGTAGCGCCACAGACGGCCGACACGACCTTTGACGCATCAATCCTTGTTGTGGCACGTATTGAAAATACCGGAACGCAACCGATTGAAAACCTGGCATTCGCCGCTTTCCCGTATTCCGGGACTGGCGAAACCGGTCTGCCTGATGTAATTGCAATTACCAGGGGAAACCGCCAGATACACATGGTACTGGACGGCGCCACCTGGAACGCCGAATCCAAGGCTTTTGCCGGCGCCACGTTCAGCCTTGCTCCGGGCCAATCTGCTGACGCCGCTTTCTGGCTTTTCATGACGGAAGGCTTTGCCGTTACCGATCCCGCCCCGCATTTCGCCGAACTTGCAGCTTCAGCGCCGCTGGCGGACATGGTTTCGGACACGGACACTGCCTGGCGAACATGGTTTGACGCAGGGCTTCAAGTCACAGCGCCCGACCCGAAAGTAACCGGATTGATTGAGTCATTTCTTTACACAATCGCAGCGCAGACTTCCCACGACGGCGCAATGACCCCGCTTTCCCACTACGGCGAATACTGGACGCGCGACTTGAGCGGCGCCGTCAGAATGCTGGCGATTGCATCCAGAACTGATGACGTCAAACGCATGCTGGACTACCATCGAGTCGCAGCCTGCGCCAACCATGGCTTCTTCAACGCCTCGACAGTAAACCTTCCAGTCAACGTGCCGTGCGCAGTTACAGACTGGTCTGCATTGCCGCCTCTCGAAGACAAAACGGCTGCCGAAGCTCCGTCCTATGTCGTCCACATGTACCACCGCCTGTTTGACAGTACAGGGGACAAATCGCTGATCCAGGAACGCCTGCCGATGCTGCGTTACGCCCTGGGAAACCAGGCAATTTCACCTGAATACCTGCTTCCGTTCAGCGAAGATGAAACTTTCCGCCCTGCCATGGCCATGAATACCGGCATCGGTGGCCCTGAATTTGTCTGGTCAGATAAGTACTGGTCACTTCAATCATCTCTGATATTTGTTGCCGCCGCTGACGGGCTGGCAAGGACTCTGGGGCTGGCCGGCGACGACCCGATTGTGACCATGCGGGACCAGGTAGCCGGTGCAATTGACAAGTATTACTGGCTTGAAGACCCGGGGATTTTTGCGCCGGTCGTCACAATCGACGGCCTGGAACCGTACCCGCATCCTTACGAAGACGTTAACCTGACCGCAAGCTGGATGAACCTTGAAAACTTCCTCGGCTGGGAACACGTCAAAAGGGATATAGACATTCTGGTTGCCGAGTCCTGGATGGAAGACCTGTCCATTATCCAGACAAATATCGGCCAGAATGGCGAGATTCTTGGCTACGACACAGGCAAAGGCATTTTCACCGGCATGACCCCGGGGTTCTCGCTGTACGCAGCGGCACGCCACCGGCCTGATATTGCACAGAAGGCATTCAACGTGTTCCCGCGCCTGGTCACCGCGTCGGGCAACGTTACCGAAGACTACGCCACGATTGGTTTCAGAGTCCTGATGCCGATGTATGAACCGAACGGCAAAATGAGCGAATTCTGGGCCAGGTTCAGGCCGTGGGAAGGCGGCCAGGACGGCGAAGCGATGCTGTTTTACCTGACCGGTTTATACCCTGACGCTGCGGCACGCCGGGTCGACCTTGCGCCGCATATGCCGAACAACTGGCCGCAGGCTTCTTACAAAGGCCTTGTTGCTGCCGGTTGCAGCTTCGACATGACGATCACCGAAAAGTCTGACATGCGCCGCGAGTATCATCTGGTGTTTACCGGCTCGGCCTGCGACGGCCTGACTGTAAATCTGAAGACAGCCACATGGACGTGTGGCGAGCGTGATGACTGCAAACCGACTGTCAGCGGTCCAGCTGAACCCGAATTCAACAGTGCTCTGGCCCAATCGGGAATCGCGCGATTCACCGCCGTGGATGGCCTTGATGTCATATTTACCGCAACAAAGACTGACCAGTCGAACCAGACGCCGAAACCGTTCGTTGTCATAACGTTCAACACAGGTGGCGGCGCAGGCGGCTCTGACGACCTGCCAAACGAAGGTTTTCATTCAGAACAGTTTGAAATCTCGGATGACTGGTATGGAAACGGACTGGCGTGGCCGGCTTTCATAACGGCTGCGGCAGAATTTATTGCGGAAACCGACCCCGATGTCATTGTTTTTCAAGAGGTCTTCTGGACAGGTGACTGCCCCGGGATTCCTGAAGAATTTCATACAGGCTTCATCTGCGAAGACTGGACGTGGAACCAACCGACCGTTGTTCAGATGATTCTGAGTGATGACTTCCAGATAGTGTGCAATTTCGGTAAACCGGACAAGTGCGCTGCGGTAAATCGTCGTTTCGGAACATTTCAGGGTTGTGGCAGCGACTTCTGCCTGGAAGGCATGACCGGCGCGACTGTTGAAAGCTGCGGCAAAGGCTCCCGTGTTGGCCGGGGCGTCATTGATCTGGTCGGTGGGGGCACACTTACGCTGGTCAACTTCCATGGGTCTTCGGGCCTGAAAACAGATGATTCACAATGCCGCGTCAAGCAGATCGATCAAGTGTTTATCAATCTCGGGGACGGCCAGCCTGCCGCCAGCGGTGAAGTGAACCTGATCATGGGCGACCTGAACACAGATCCGGCGCGATTTGCGGAAGAGCTTAGTGCCATCCGCTGGAATGACTTTGTCGGCGAAGGCAAGGCGTTTCACTTCATTACTGAAGTCGGCATGGACGTGGTCCCGACGTACCATGGCATCGCAAATATTGACCATGTAATCAGCGATCAACTGGTCGGGAACTGCTGGCACCCGGGTGTAACCGAAGGACATCCGCCTGTCACCGAAGCAACGTATTTCGACCACAACCCGTCGGTTTGCACGGTACAGATGCCCGAACTATAAACCACGACAAACAAATATCCATCAGTCAGAACTTATAGGGGCGGGCCTGCTTGATGACCAGAGTACGGTCGGGCAGTTCGAACTTGAATTCAACGTCCATCGCGTAAGGCTGCGTGCGACCGTAGATCGACGAAAAGTGCTGGTGAATCGCTTTCAGGGCGGCTACCAGGGCACGGATTTCATCAAAGACAAGAACAGGTTCACCGTTCGTCAGACTTGAACTGGAAAAGTACGTCATTTCGCCCTGTCCGGCCGGGGGCTTGTAGAAAAGGAAAGACTCGGGCGTGACGCCGGGATCAGGATTCGTAACGCTGACAGCACCTGTCTGAGCGTTGATGTAATAGGCGGCCTGACCGGTTGGCGGCGGATCAAATGGATTGTCAGTGATAGCGACGCCGTTCGCGGCCTCGATTTCATCCGGGAACGACCGATGGACAAGCACGCCCATCGCACAGGAAAGATGGTCAACGCGGGCCCATTCGCGCTCTTCAAAAGCCGCAATATTCCAAAGACTTGCCCACACCTTTAACAGCGCACGAGACAGCGTTTTGTCCGGGTCACCCGGCTTGTACGAATATGAATCATACAGCCCTGCACCGTTGAATTCGGCAAGGTCTTCGGCGTTGGAACTGGAACGGAAACGAACAGGCACTTCACCAATCTTTTCCTGAATCTTCGCCAGGATAAAGACACCAATGGACGGATCCAGCGGCGTCGCAATTATCTTGTCGCGAAACGCCTTCAGCGCCTGCAAGCGATACTGCCCGTCTTCCTTGAAACGGGTATCCTGCATGAGCGCCTCAATCTCGGTGTCCAGTCCGTTCGCCTTCATAAAATCAACATAGAACGAAACTGGAATCGCGAAACCGTCAGGGACCGGCAGTGCAGGCGTAATGTTGCGAAGTTCGCCAAAGTTGGCAGCCTTGCCACCGACCGATGCAGTGAATGACGAATCAATATCATCAAGGTCTTTCAGTTCCGTTAACGTCAGATCAAGTCCCGGCTTCTGCACTTCTGTCGGACGGCGCGCCGCCCAGAATGTGTCGGCAGCTTCAGATGTGGAATCCTCGATGGAAAATCCGTCGGCTCGCACCGTAAGCCTTACCCAGAGGCCGTCTTTGTCCACGAAACGTGCGTCATCATAGGCACCAACCTGCGCCATGTTAGGCGTACCGCGCGCCTCGGCCAGCAGATTCACGTGCGCAAGCGGGGTCTGAAATTCGCCGGTCACCAGTCCTGCCACCGCCGCAATGTCGTTCGGGACCCGATCCAGCACAACGATATCCATGCGCGAAACATAAGTAGTTTCAAGCTCTTCCAGTTTCAGCCGCCGGACACGCCCAATCGTTTCGCCAAGATGCATACCCTGATACGTCGCCCCTGCATACAGCTCGGCCGTCGTGACGACCGGGACACCTGGCGGCAGACGTGATTCCATTTCAAGCGCGTTGGAAGTCGGGTGATAGCGCAGGTCAGCTTCAAAACCGATGGCCCCCTGAACGACTGCGTACATCTCGGCGATCATGGCGGGCGATGCCTTATCAATCGGGGCAATTTCAACGGCGTAGATGTCCGGGCCAAGATGATACGCCAGAGTCCCGAGCATTAGACGCCGCCCCGGCTGGTAGTACATTTCTGCATTGAAAGCGGACATATCCTGAAAGCCGGTCAGCATTTCCTTTGCGTATGTGAAATGACGCCAGCGTTCCGAGTCGATGAAGTGGATTTTATTATCTTCGCGACGGTCAATCAGAAACAGCACCGAACGGTTCGCGGGCAAGGCGGCCGATTCAGGTTCGCCCGCAAGACTTTCATGGTCCGCAGAACAGCCAAGCCTGTAAAGCACTTCCGGGCGTCCGTCACCGGTCCACTCACAGACTGAAACGTCCGAACCGGTAACACAACCGCACGTCGCAGCCAGACAAACGGCAACGATAAGCCCCCGCAACCTCGCCATAATTGCTACCAGCCTTCGGCGTTATGCGTCGGATTAAGACCGGCACGACGACTGACTGTGAATTCCATTTCCTGATCCGGGCCTTCGCCAAGTGCGACAGGTGCTGTAACTGTACGTATCACTTCAATAAACGAACTGTGACCCATCAAAGCCGGCCCACCAATCGAAGGCAGCGCTTCGACTATTGCCTTTGCGATGACAATCTTGCCTTTCGATGCCGGTACTTCACAATACACTACGTTTTCGGGCGGGGCACCATGCCAGCCGTTGTTCAGAACAAGCCGTACCAGACTTCCATCGCCGAGGGGATCCCAGGTGATTTCATTATCCCGGCCGTCCTCCAGGTCGATGCTGTTGTCGGCCAGATTCAAGCTGAACTGCACCGC
>CAZFVA010000056.1:0-9015 GCA_964522105.1 uncultured Anaeromyxobacteraceae bacterium | reverse complement strand
CCAGGAAGAACGACGTCAGCGACATCGCTTCCCACGCCATCAGGAACGTGAATCCATCGCGGGCGACGACGACCAGCAACATTGACGCCATCAGCAGGCTGTACCAGGTCCATGAAGTTGCGACCTTCTTCCCGTCGCGGCCAAGGTACCCGGACCCATATATGGCCGCAAGCGACCCGACTACAGATATAAGGATTACGAAGACGGCCGAAAGCGCGTCCATGCCGATGTGAAGCGGGCCAAGCGGAGTCTGCCACAGTGACCAGATTTCCCACGACTTTCCGGTAACAAGGACGATTACGGCGGATGTGGTGGCAAGAAGTGACCCGGCCACGATGCCTGAAACTGCAAAAGCTGACATGCCTGAATTGCGGGCAGAGAGACGCGAAAAAAGCGTCAGAAGGGATACGATGCAAAAAGCAGCAAACGCACTTAGAAGAACAGGCATGTTCTGTTCCGCAAACGTTGCCGTATTCTACTCCCCCAAAGCATTTCAGCAACAAGTTGATGATATAGAAAGTTTTGGATTTTTTTGAAGCGTTGCGCTGGTCTGGTTAACCCAGTTCCGGAGATTGTTTTCCCCAATCCCCAGAATCCCGTGCCGCAGCAACCACTCTCAACCCGCTTCGCTTTATAAAGGCCACTACATTAGTTCAACTAGGAGTTGAATTGGACCTCATTTCTCCCGGAGATCCCCTATCGCCTACTGTGGACAGACACCGTCCGGCGGGGCCACCAACGTTACCCATACATCACCCGTAGGATTGGGTGACCGACAGTCAATATTGAATTCGAGATGGACCAATTCATGCATCGGTTTACCGCTGGATCCATCGATAATACTTACCTTTACCGGCGTGTACGTCAAGACGACGTGAAACCTGCTATCATCTCCATATTCCATATTCAGTTGAGATTGCCCGTTCTCCTGGAAAGGAATCTCAAGAGCCAGTTCGCCCCCGGCATAGTCGATACGACTGGTATCGGTATATTGAAATAGGCCGATGTCATTCAACAAACAAGTACCGTACCCGCATTCAAAACAGGAACGCACACTGAACCAAACATCGATAGAAACAGCCTCGCCGACGGAAGAACACAAAGATATTGAACCCTCCGGGAATAAAGTCGGCTCTAAATAATCAACCGCGTTGAAAAAACAGTCGCACGAGATGTCGCCTTCCGGGAGCACTTCAGGCGTTGCGTCGCTTTGCACATCTGTATCAATATCCCCAACCGGTGGTGGGGCATTCGTACATCCAGATACGATTGAAAGACAACAAAGAAACCTGCTTATTTGATTCATACTTTCCTCACAATGCTAGTCAATCAATAAACACCTCAGTACTCTTGTGGGTAATCTGTCCAAACTAGTCCAGCGGCTGAATACAATACATATCTTGCCAGATTTGTTCGTGAAGTCACCTTAACGAAATAGTATCCCTGCCAAGGCGCAACAAATGACACGTGACTGTTGGCTTTGCCCATCCCATCCCTTACAATTCCTCCATACAAGTCATCAAGTAACGTCTCGTGAAGATAACAAGTTCCACCATTATTCTCACACCCACGTCCACTAGGTACTTCATCCAATCCACCACATCCACCCGTGCTCCAGTCTGAACGATAGAGTTTGTCGTAAGACGCAGTGGCTCCCGAAGCCATTCTCTTGTCTGGCTCAATCGAAATTGAAACCGCACCTTCCTGGGCAAAAGCATCATGAACCATGATCTCGCCCTTTTCCGCCCACAACCTATAATACTGTACGCAATTGGAACAGGTTATACTGCTTGTAATTGCTTTTGTGGGAAGTGGCCATTGATAACCAGCGCTGTCGACATTGAAGGCTGTTTCCTGAGTCGAGCCCAAAACAGCGGTGTTGGAAAGGTATAGCCAGTAATCAGCCGCCACACCACCACACGTTTTTATTGTGAGGAAATACACACCAGCCGACTTATTGTTAAAGGTCCACGTATTCAAAGAATTTATACAGGGGGCGTTAAGAAGAGGTTCGCCATTCTGATCTTTCAATTCGACAGAAATCGGAAGTTGAGAATTGGTGGGGCCTGCCCACAAAGCTATATCGCCTGGAGACGTTAATACCTGATGGTACACATCAATATCATTCACACCGAGTTTTGCTGTCCAATTAAAACCTTGGGCGACCGGAGTCGAAGCGGCTGGCGAATCACCAATGTCATCATTGACCATATCAACATGTAGAACATATCTCACCTTGGAGCCACCTATTGAACCAGGGCTTGGCGAAACAGCCACACGGTATATTCCTGTGGTCGAAGGTGTAAGAACTACGCAAGGAAAATTAGTTCCTCTCGGTCCAGATGGCATAACCGGAAATGATGTGTCGACACAATTGTCGTTACTTGCAATGATTCCATCGCTCGAATTTCGAATATCCAAACGTGGATTAGAATTCACATCATACCCCACGCCAGGCATTAGGTAGATCCGGTAGGATTCATTGGCCTTGGCGATTATCACAAATTTATCATAGTCATCACCGTAGTCGGTCGCTAAGGGTTTACACAGTGCTGTGCTGTCAGTAGACGTGCAGGTGACGGGAGCGCTACTAAACGGTCCCAAATGATACACTCCAGATCCGTAAACACCTTGTAGATCAGTAGGAATAGATGAAGAATACCATGACACATTAGTAACATCATCAAACCACGGCGAGTAATCGGAATCAGGATCACAATTGGTCATTGGCACATTCCAGCCATTACAAAGAACTTGGCCGGCTTGTGGGGTGCCGGGGCGACACTCATTAACAATAGTACCATCGATTTGGACAGCCCCATTTCCCGGTGAGCCTGTATCCCAGTCGGTAATCCGATTCTGCCAAGATAGCGTTGCTTCATAAGTTAACTTGTAGTTGCCGTTCCAAGGGGTATTAGCATCAAACAAGATTTTGTAATATGTACCAGAATACCGACCAGCAGGACACGAATCATAATTGAATGTGTTCACGCATGACGGATCAAGTAAACGGGAGTTGTGAAATCTACTGTCAGAAATGTGCCAAGCCATAGTCTGAATTGCAGAAGGCCCGCCCAACAGAGTGAAATCGCTCCATGTATTCGTCCAGGGAAAAGTGAGGCGATATAAATCCGAACCCCCGGTACCACATTCATAACCATCAGGGTACCTAAAACATGCCCTCAGACGAGAACCAGTCGTTGCCGGCTCTTCCCGCTCGAAATTTGAAAGCATCAGACTGTTCCACATGGCAATAGCTTCGGTAAGAGACCCTCCAGCGTAGTAGTTAACTCTGGGCGTATCAATGGACCACGCCGAACTCCCCCCAGTATGAATATTTCGGTCAACGAAGTGACCATACTCGTGATGAACAACCCCTCTTGATCTCTGTTCTGCGGAAAGAATGCCAAGCCGTTGTTCAAACGAACAGATATTACACGTTATTGTAAAGTGAGTAGCGCTATCGCTAAGGCCACTGTCACAGGATCGAGACCAGATATTGTTTTGATTGGCGTCGATATCGAAGCTTGTAATTACATCAACGGTTGCATCGTTCAACGACACACCTAACCAGTCGCTCCAATACCTTTTCGCCCGGCCTGCATGAAACAAGATCTCCTTTCTTCGGCCTTGCCTAGACGAACTGCCGACATACTGCCTGTAGGTTATGTTGGAAGCATCGCAAAATCGACTTGGATCGTCGGTTGGATACCAGGAAGTGTTGTGCACACCGTTGTATGATGTTGAGAGGAAGTAGTATGACTGCAAAGCATAATTATTACACTCAGCCGTTTCACACGTCTTCCATGAGCCGGCACCGAAATATCCACAGGCTTTCAATGCGACTGGATTACAGAAGCTTTGATGGATTGTGTTTCCCTGAAGAGTATCGTACCCAGTCTGGTTACCTGCGGCATCGATATACGCTAAAGTCAATGACCCTGGGTAATATCCTGAAGCGCTAGTTTGTGCGTAAAAGGAGTCGGACGCTCCCCTATACACCATGTCCCGGTACTCTGTTGATAAATGTAAATCGACATAGGGAAGCCCGTGAAAATTCTTGGTCTGCCCATCGGTATAGGCCTCATGAGGCACGCTCGCACGCGTATTCACATATCCTGGAGACGGAAATGTCTTCCCGACTATCTCGCCCGTAGATTCATCAACTAACACAATCACGCCTTGGATAGAATCTGAATACAAAATGACCTCATAAATCAATCTCAACTAGCCCTCGTCATCACGAACATATTTCAGGTGGGACTCATATGAATTGGCCGAAATTCCAGTTTCGATCTGAGCTACATCTGCAGCCCAAGCACCCGAGTCGACTGCTGTTTCTTCGCTGCCATGGGGCAGATTTTGTTTGTACTGAATGAAAATAGCGCGGAGATACAGTTGACCATCTGTGCTTCTGGCTCTGCGAAGAACCTTGGATTTCCCCTCAGAAACTAGGTTAAATTCTTCGTCATTGGAATATCCAAAGATCGCATAAATACCATCGCCATCGACTGGAATGCCCCGAAACATCCTAGAATAGGAGAGTTTCCACCCATAAGGGTTCTCTTTGGATCCCAGAATCTGGAAAGTCGGCTCAAATGAATCATCCTCGGTCAACCCGACGAGGTCATGTAGTTGGCTCCAAAGTCCCTTGTCCATCCATGATGCCGCCCCAAAAGGTGATACGGTTCCAATTGGAGCAGCATAAAAGTCTAGTCTGTGACGTTCAGCATCCGCATCATAATTGAGACCTATAAATGAGGCACGAAGTGCGCCCAATGCTAACTCTGATGATTCTAGCTTGGTCTCTGGAATGGCTTTGGCATCCTCTGAAAGCCCCAAGGACACAAAGCTACATAAAACCAACACAGAAAGCACTTCACACGCCTGATTCTTCATATCTATGTCGTCGATCAACTTATTAACCGCGATCGTACATTTTTGTGACCAAATATTCAAATGGTTACCTTATGAGAAATTATCAAAAAAATTCCAATTTGCAATTTGAGGAAATGTTGTCAACAGAATCAATTGATCATGGCTGAAATAATTAATCTGTTCTAGAATTTCAACCGTTTGAAGATGCCTTTGGGAATGTGGACGATAATCAGCATGATCAAGGTCCAGAAGCCCGGCAGATACACGGAGTTACGCCGTTTTGCGGCGGATTTGATGATTCCTGCAGCAATCTTTTCGGGTGCCGAAAACAGCGGGCCTTTTTTGATTGACGCGGTCATCGGGGTGTCAACGAATCCCGGTTTAACCGTCATGACGTGAACGCCGAACGCCTGCATGCGGGCGCGAAGTCCCGACAGATACGCCGACATTCCGGCTTTGGTTCAACCGTAAAGGTAGTTGCTGCTGCGTCCGCGATCCCCGGCGACTGACGACACTGCCGCGACGAAGATGACCGTTTTCAAAGTGCCCGGGGCGATCAGATCGCCACGCGCAATAATTGAAGAAAAATCAAGTGTTCCGCCCGAGCCCATCATCAGGAACATGACGAACAGGAAGGCGGTCCCGATGTGGGTCGTTATCAGGTATATCCAGCCCGCCTTCAGGACGTCCGGCTTTTCATGGTCGAACATCACCAGGAAAAACGACGTCAGCGACATCGCTTCCCACGCCATCAGGAACGTGAATCCGTCGCGGGCCACGACGACCAGCAGCATGGCGGCCATCAACAGGCTGTACCAGGTCCAGGAAGTTGCGACCTTTTTCCCGTCGCGGCCAAGGTACCCGGACCCGTATATGGCAGCAAGCGACCCGACTACAGATATAAGGATTACGAAAACGGCCGACAGCGCGTCCATGCCGATGTGCAGGGGGCCAAGCGGAGTCTGCCACAGTGACCAGATTTCCCACGGCTTTCCGGTCACAAGCACGATTACGGCGGATGTGGCGGCAAGCACTGACCCGGCGACGATGCCGGAAATCGCGATGGACGACACGCCTGAATTGCGGGCAGAGAGACGCGAAAAAAGCGTCAGAATGGATACGATGCAAAAAGCAGCAAACGCACTTAGAAGAACAGGCATGTTCTGTTCCGCAAACGTTGCCGTATTCTACTCCCCCAATGCATTTCAGCAACAAGTTGATGATTAATCTTCTTTTCTATACGTCTGCTGCCTGACGACGCAGACAAGGGTTCAGGTCACATCTTGAGGAGGGTAAACAGCTCACTCCTGTTGTCCATCCACGTAATCGTCCCAGCAGACCTGATACTCGGCATCGATTGAGAATTCGCATTCGCCTTCGTTCATTTCAGCGTGGACATCAGGCGAATTCATGGCGCAGCTACCAGGATCTGCCGCGCAGTCCAGATACCTTTCTGGAATGTCGATATCCTGGCATTCATCAGAAAGGTTGTTCATCTCGGGCCCACACTCAACCCAGCCACAATAAAAACACCGGGACGACGGAGTCAGGCAGCAAAGGCTGCCGTCAGGTTTGCAGTACCAGGATGTTAATAATGCATCTCCACCTTTGCAAAGATTCTCAGGTGGCTCCCAGCAGTTGTCCCCATACAAACCATCCCCGAAATAGTGAAGATGCTCGCAACCAACAATATCCTCCGAACCAACGTCTACAATGTCGCTGACAAGCCCGTTATCCAGGACTTCTTCAAACACTTCCTGTGTAACGGAGACATCATATATGTCCAAGTTATGGGCATCGGGCGTTTCTGTACCACTCCCGGAACAGCCAATTCCAGCGATCAGAAACATGGCAAACAAAAACTGTCTCATGGCGTCCCCCTTTTTTCCTAATTTACCGAATTATCAACAAAAGGCCAAACCAACCATGCGATGCCGTATTTCGTTGAACTTTCGGTGTACGAAGATCGATAGATCCTGATTTCATATTCGTGGCTACCGGACGGCGGCGTGTATTGCAGAAATTCGTACGTATTGTCGTAGCTGGCTGAACTCGCCACAATTGTGTTGGTGCTTACATCATACAAGAACAAATCAAGATCACCGTCGGGGTGACTTTCTGTACAGCTATTCGCATTCGCGGGGTCGGAACAGGTTGCCGAGGCGTTCCAGCTTAAAACAACTCGAATTGGGGATCCGTAAGTTGTTCCATCGACAAGATATTTGTTGTTAGCAAATCCATTTGAGTCGAAAGAACTAGTGAATGACACGGTCCGATAGTCATGCCCGAGTTCGTAGGCCGTGGTATCGTTCGGCGTCCTTCGAAAGTCAGGGTAGCCAACAAGGTATGCCAGCCAGGAGTCAACCTCTCCAGCTCCGTCAGTTTCATCAACCGAATAATTTTCTGGTTCAAGAAAAGTCAAATCAACGTCATTTGACGCGGATGCCATCAGAATTGCCCGAATCGCAGGCGGGTTCCCGGCTAGTGAAGGATTGTCACTGAGAAGATTTGCCGCAGCACCGGCGACTACCGGCGAAGCTAGGCTGGTTCCGGTTACGTAAGTACTATTAAGTACAGACAAATAGAAGCCAGGAGCAGAGATCATGGGGAGTTCCCTGTCACCCACAGGACACCATGCCGTGCTAGGGCAGGGATTCAGGTATGAGAATTCATAGGCATTGGTGGGGCATTGAGCAATACGATCATCACTGCGAGATGAAGTATTTGCGGTGTCGGTACCTCCAACCGAAAATATATTGTATCCCTTTGGGGAAACCTTTGCTGCCGGGTCATTTGCAGCCGCAATCACAACAAGGGGATAGGGCCAACGTTCGGACCAATAGTCAAAATACCTTGAAGCAGCATCGGATGTTGTATGGCTCATATTCCAAATGTAGCTCGCGTTCCAAATACACCCGTAGTAAACGGGAACACCGACATTCCCACTGCCTGCCCAGTTGCCAAAATAGCACGAACTGTTATCGGAAATTCCGTTTACACCCGTTGGATAGGAATTACGGATCATTGCGCAGACAAGCTTGGGATGACTGTCTGTTGTATAGCCCGAACCAGTGTAATAGATGCCATCGCTATAAAGGTAAGTAATGGCGTCCGGAGCCGACCCCTCAATAATACAAACCGGATAGCCGTCCCCTGATGGAGAATAGGTGTCAACGGCGTCATCCCAAACAGACGAGGTGCCGCTGCACCAAGTTGGTTCTGGCTCGGGATCCCAGTCGATCAAGGCTATTTCCTCGAATGAAGACAGACTATTGATCTCATTAACTGTTAAAGTCGCAGTCAATGCAGGGGCACCTGGAACACGATAGAATTTCTCCGTCGCAACCCCCGTCAAGCCAGCGTAAACGAGAAAACTATCCTGAGGTTCTTTCCAAACATTTTCGTCCGGCAAACCAGGAATATTATCGAACTCCTCCGTAATGAGGGGGCTGGCCAGCCAGATGCCTACAGGGATTTCAGCGGTGTCGTCGGAAGACGTAAGAATGTCATATAGCTGCGGACTCACCCGGCCGTGTGTCGAAAAGTAACGTTTCCATGCCGCCGAGATATACTCATTTTTATTAGTGTTGTTAAGCCTCTGGTTTTCTTCATCAAGCACTATATCTCTAGGATTTCCTGATTCATCGATGAATTTAACCATGGAAATATGGCTCCCATCTGGCAGGAGCCGGTATCCTACGAGAGCCTTTTGATAAGTTTTCTCAAGTTGTTTTTTAACGCAAGTAGTGTTGGAAAATGTTCCGCAGGCATCAGTTGCAGAAAGAATTGTTGCCAAATCACTATCGCGAGCTTCGGCCGCTTTGGCAGAGGTCGTAACAGACGACAAGATGACGACAACAGATACAAACAGTAATGGAACACAGAATACTGAGGAAACACGAGAATAAGTCAAACACTGATGGTAGCACATCACTGACCTCCCTTAAGGCTGGTAAACTCCGCGAAAAAAGCATTACCCCCAAGTTGTAGGCTAAACCTATAATGATAAATGAACAAGATGATTTATGTAAATATTCAGAATCCAGATGAAACAGATTTCGCGGGGACGAAAACCGCACTTGCTTAATTTTAGGTTTAATATCTGACTTGAAATCGGATCTGAAAATACACCATAAT
>CAZFVA010000055.1:7386-9554 GCA_964522105.1 uncultured Anaeromyxobacteraceae bacterium | reverse complement strand
GGTGACCAACTGGACCAAGATGGAACGGATCTCCAGGTTGTCCAGAACCATCATTTCGCATTTCAAAAGGTTCGCCGTTCGGCAATGCCCCATCGGGATACTTAATCTCGAATGCGCGGGCAAAATCCACAACAATTACATTGTCATAGCGCGTGGCCAGTGAGCGATAGTACTCGTTCATCATGGTTACATAAAACACAGTTGAGTCAGCCACGTTCTTCAGATTCATGACCATTGTGACTAGAAAAACGCTGTCGCCATGCTCACGGGCCATTTTGATGATGGATTCAACATTGGGCCTCAAGCCGGCCAGAACACTCCGCGCTTTTTCGATACTCTCGTCCCTCGGTGCCCGGACTTCCAACGTTCTGACGGCTCTGAGCAGGAAATTGAAAAGTGCACTGTCACGGATGAACCAGAGTACGATGCCCCGACCAAGGTCTGAGGATTCCAGCATATTTGTCTGGCGAAGGTACCTTTGCAGAGGGCTTATGTTGATGTCTTGAAATCCGGCGTAAAGGATAATTGCGTCTACAGGCCGTGGAGATTCGTAGGTTTCCTTCAGAACCTCTACCAGATGCGCTGAATCGGCGCCGCCCATCCTGAAAAAGCGAAAGTTGGCAATGTCACTCTGGCGTTCTGACAGCACTCGTGAAAACGGGTGGTCGGTGAGGATTTCCAGGTTTGCCGGTGAACTGCCGAGAGTCAGGAACGTCGGTTTTTCTTTAGAGAAAGGGGCCGGTTCTTCAGTGACTCTCTCCAGCGATCCTATTGGTTTTGCGCGTAGTGGCTGTCCCCATGCAACGATACTTTCTGCGAACAGCAGAACAATCACGCACACACGTAAAACGGTGAAATATTCACGAATGCCCTTAAGTGGCCGGGGCCTCCGCAGCAGACGATGGCGACCGAGCGTCATGATAATTGCAATAGACAGCCAGACCAGCATCAGAGCCGGCATTGAAGATTCAAACGGCAATACCTGCCGAACGACCAGTTGGACAATCACTCCAATCCAGCATGCCAGTTCGATGGCGTAGAAACTGCGCTTAAAAATCGCGAAAGCAAAACCGGCCAGAAAGAAAGCCGAAACGGTCGGCATTATGGCGAACAGGAGTGACGTTGGCGGCAGTTCCCTGAGCAGAAGATGAATCGTTTCGGCCCAGATCAAAACGACGCAAATGATAAATACACGCCAGAATGCCGGAAGTGACTTCCCTTCCTGATCGTATTTAAAGATATTAAGAACTCGGAGCAATGTGGATTTTCCGTCGCAGGATGAATAACAATATCATTGCCGGTGATGTTTTGTAAACTGGGTTTCGGCACTGGTTTCCATTCCCCGGAGGTGTTATCAGGACCTCCTGCCGCTTATTGTGCGGTATTCTGTGGGTGAAGACCGTATGACAATCGGAAGATAGTGATGATGGATAATGAAGTAAGTCAAAGGGTTTCGGGGATTAGCCGGTGTCTGACGGTGGCTGGATCGGACTGCAGCGGCGGGGCAGGGTTGCAGGCTGATCTGAAGGTGTTTTTCAGGTTCGGTGTTTTCGGACAGTCGGCCGTCACTGCCGTCGTGGCCGAAAATACCCTTGGAGTTCAGGCAGTTGAGCCGATGACGCCGGCCTTTGTGGCGACCCAGATCGACAGTTGCCTGTCCGACATCGGTGCCGATGTTGTGAAGACCGGGATGCTTGTGAACGCCGCAATTGTTGAAGTGGTGGCTGAAAGGCTGGCCCACTACAACGTGAAGTGTCTTGTAATCGACCCTGTCATGCGCGCCAAAAGCGGCGACCCGCTGATTGCGCCTGAAGCTGTCGATTCGCTGGTCCGCAACCTGTTCCCGATGGCAACTGTCGTCATGCCGAACGTGCCTGAAGCTGAAGTGCTGTGGGGCCGCCCGATTCAGACCGTTGCCGACTTCCGTGCCGCCGCCGAAGCAATTCGCGCCCTTGGTCCGCAGGTCGTCGTCATGAAAGGAGGCCACAGCCCGACCAATCCTGAAGGCGAATCTGTTGATTACGTATGGGACGGGCAGACGTGGCTTGAATTGACCGGCGTGCGGGGCCGGGATCGTAATACTCACGGCACCGGTTGCACTTTTTCTGCTGCAGTCGCGGCCCGGATGGCGCTTGGGGATGACCCGATTCAGGCGATTACGATCGCCA
>CAZFVA010000055.1:4598-7286 GCA_964522105.1 uncultured Anaeromyxobacteraceae bacterium | reverse complement strand
GTCGCGGCCCGGATGGCGCTTGGGGATGACCCGATTCAGGCGATTACGATCGCCAAACAATACATCACAGCCGCTATCGGCACTGCTGCAGACCTTGGCCATGGTCACGGCCCGGTTAATCACTGGGCCGACTGGGGCCGGAATAGCTGAAAAGACCCGAAAAGCTGCCCGTTTATCCGTTTTGCATGCGTTTTCATTACAATACCTTTAGAAACGGCTGGAGTTTTTTCCAGCATCAGATTATAAGACTACTGCAATGCGTTACGTGTGTGTTTGATTAACCGGGATTCTGGAGGGTATTTTGAAAAAGCTGCTTTGCCCCTTACTCGTGCTTGCCATGCTGGCCTTTGCGGCCTGCGGCACTGACGTTGTCGAAAACGATGTCCTGATTGACACCAACGTCAATGACGTCACTGTTGACGTTCCGGCCGAAGACGTGCCGGTCGGTACCGACGTTGTTGATGCAACCGACGTAACAGTTGACCCTGATGTAACTGACGTTGTTGGCGACACCGTTGACCCCGATGTTACACAGATGGTTGACCGCTATTTCACGTTCAGAACGATCGGCGGCATCTCGATGGGCGCAGCCGCCCTGACCGTCGCTTCGCACTATCCTGATATGTTTGATGGCGTTGGCGCCCTGGGCGGCTACGTTGACTACCGCTACATCGGTCACCTTATCCGGGACATGATGGGAAGCGGATTCTGCCCGATGGATCAGATCCTTCAGGTTGCCGCGGACGATCTTGCCAACGGCACCAACGAACTCAATAACATGGACAATCCACTTGTGGATTGCAGTATCACCCCCAATAAAGACGACCTGAGACCGTACGAAGTCTACATGACGTACAACAAGATGAAGTACGCGGAACAGGGCGGAACGACGTTTGACCGTTCGTTCATGTTCGACGTTCTGGGTGCGCTCGTCTATGCGTTCGGCAACTTCCTGTTCTATAACCCTGAACATCCGATGCTGCCCCCCGGTGTTGACATTGCCTGGCTGGACCAGACCGATTCCCAGAAGTGCGCGAATCCGTCGCACGTGACTTTCCCGAACAATATCAACGCTGAATTCAATCCGGCTGGTGAATTTGACCTGATTACATTCTGCGATGGTGACCCTGACGTATGCCGCGGTGTTGATAACTGCGATGAAAGTGATCCGGCCACCCGTGATAAGAAAGGCTGGTATTTCCCCGATCAGATTGATCGCCACACCGACCCGGTCGCAGTGTTCCTGGCTGTCGACTACAACGGCAACGGTATGCGCGATTATGGCGAGCCGGTCGTGTTCAACATGGCTGAACGCTGGTCCGATGTGGGCGTTGACGGCTGTACCAATGAATTTGAAAACGGGACGGGCGGCTGTAACGGCACGGCCACCGGCAGCGCGACGGTCGATGCCAACGGCGATGACTGGCATCTGCTGACCAATCCCGGCGGAACCGAAAAGAACTCTGAATACGACGATCCGGAACCATACGAAGATTTCGGTGTTGACGGCGTTGATGCCACGACCCTTACTGTTCCGGATGACATGACTGTCGAGCAGCTCAAGGACTACGGCGAAGGCGACGGCAAGTACACGAACAACCCCCGCTGGGACTGGGCCATCAACAATGATGCCCGTTCGTTCTTTAAAAAGACCCCGCTGGAAGATCTGAACAAGCACAGCTATTTCTTTGACGGTGGTATTCACGACGGTCTTGGTGCCCTGACGGCCGCATATCATCTGGCGAAGAATCTTGAAATGCGTGGCGCCGAAGTGAAGTACTACCAGAACTTCGTAGGCCAGGAAGATTCAGTATTCCCGGATCAGACTTGCAGCACGATCGTATTGGGCGACGAGGCCGGTTTCGGCAGTCGCGACCTGTCGGTCAAAGGTTTTGGAAAGAATTTCCTGATTGCTTACGGGGACCCGACGCTCAGTGATGAAGAGGCGTATCAGGCCGGTTCTGGAAATCACATTGGTAACGGCTGTGAAGTCACGATGCGCGCCACCGTACCTTATTCAGCGTCCAATTTCCGCATGCCCGATGCCATTATCGGCATGACCAATGAGTCGATGGGCGACATGAGGTACAGCTCGTATTACTCTGACATCCTGAAGAGCCGCCGCTGGTTCTCGATTACCCTGCCGCCGGATTACGCCAGCACTGACTGTTACAAGAACTGCGATGCTGCGGACCCGGAAGACAAAGTGCTGGTGAACGAGCTGGAATATCCGATTTCCTTCCTGCTTCCCGGTATCGGCATGCCGCTTGATGCCACATCGGCCCTGACTTACCTGTTCAACGCGACAATGATGCTCGGGACGTCGCCCAGATATATCGTCGTAGTACCGGATGGGCAGTGCTGCTATCGCACGAAGGATACCGGCGAGCAGGTCTGTAACTGCTTCAGAAACGGTCCTGTGATGACGTGTGTTGACAACGAATGCACCGGCAAGCACAGCGACTGTACGGTCACAGATATTCCTCGTGGTGAGTTCAGTCAGAATCACGAACAGGAATGTAACAGTGGACACTTCTTCGTGAATCAGGCGACCAACAAGTTCGGAGCCACCGGCGCTGATATCGAAACGATGAAGTTTGAAGATGCTCTGATTGAAAACATTCTTTATCTTGAAACTGAGTACCGCATCCGCAAGCCCGCCACCGTCAGCGTTCCTGTTGACTTCTA
>CAZFVA010000055.1:0-4498 GCA_964522105.1 uncultured Anaeromyxobacteraceae bacterium | reverse complement strand
AGGCCGACACCCGGGAAGATGAACAGGTTGTTGCACTGGGCAATGCCCTGCATTCCAATCTTCGTTTCGATCGGGGGGAACGGGCTTCCGGTAGCCATGATGAAGCAGCCGTTCGTCGCCTTGTTGACCTGCTCCGGGGTGCATTCGACGCGTGACGTCGGGTTCGACAACGGCATGATTACCGGCCTGTCGTCCACCTCGGCCATGGCCTTCAGGATTTCTTCGGTAAAACGGCCCGGGTTGGCCGTCGTGCCGATCAGTACGTTTGTGCGCGCATTATGAATAATATCAATGATATCAATGAATTCCGGATTCTGTAATTTCCATCCGGCGATGTGGGCGCGGCTTTTAGCGAACATGTGCTGCTGAGGTTCCAGCGTCGGGTCGTCATCAAGCAGCAGGCCCTGACGGTCGACCGGGTAGATGCAGTCCTTTGCCTGCTGGTCGGTCAGCCCTTCAGCCTTCAATGCGGCCATGATGTTCTGGCCGATTCCAGTGCCTGCTTCGCCAGCGCCTGCGATGCAGTAACGCATGTCCTTCATGGCGACGCCCTTGATGCGCGCCGCACCGTTCAGGGCCGCCAGAGCTGTTGCGCCGGTGCCCTGAATGTCGTCATTGAACGACAGGATTGACTGACGGTACTTGTCCAGCAGGTTGAAAGCGTGGTGTTTGGCGAAATCTTCCCATTGCAGCAGGACTCCGGGGAAAGCGCGCTTGACACCTTCGACAAATTTATCAATGAAATCGTAGTATTCCTGGTCCATAAGCCGTTTGTGGCGCCATCCGATGTAAAGCTGATCTTCCAGCTTTTCCTGATTGTTCGTGCCGACATCAACGGTTACAGGCAGGACTTCAGATGGATGCAGGCAACCGGCCGCGACGTACAGACCGACTTTGCCGATCGGAATTCCCATGCCGTCTGCGCCCTGGTCGCCAAGTCCCAGGATTCTTTCGCCATCGGTGACAACGATCAGGCGGACCGACGGGAACGGGACTGACGCCAGAATCTCGTCAATCCGGTCGATGTTTCCAGGATTGATGTACAGGCCGCGCGGTCTGCGGAAAACCTTTGAAAATCTCTGGCACGCAAGTCCGACCGTCGGAGTGTAGATGATCGGAATCATTTCACTGAGGTGGTCCAGGATAAGTCTGAAGAAAACCGTTACGTTACGGTCAAGAAGACTGTTCAGGAAAATGTATCTTCCAAGGTCTGTATCCTTGGTTTTGAACTGTTCGTATGCGCACGAAACCTGAAGCCCGAGCGTCTGCGTAGCCGTCGGCAGGAATCCGTCAACCCCGAGCTCCAGTCTTTCCCGGGGGCTGAATGCCGATGTCTTGTTCAGTATCCAGTTGTTGAGCAGGTTTTCGCCGGTCAGACTGGTCTCGTAGTAACTTTCACCGGTCGCAACGTCCTGCCTGATTCGGAATGGCTTTTCCATCGCATTTACCTTCGTAATTTTTGACGCCGCAGGTGGCAGACCTTCTGCCCCCGGGCCTCATGACACGGTGACATTAGCATTAGTGAACGTGCTTGAAAACAGATCTGACTGATTGACCTTTGCATCCGGTCGTTTTATTTATGCTGTGCATGGTTGGTTATGTTTGTCTAAGAATTTGGGGGTAGATGATGGCTCTGATACGGATTGATCCGAACCCGACTGAATTGACACTGAAAGGTCTTGGCGTAATGAAATGGCCTGTCTGGGAAAAGGAAGTCAGCGAGTTTCCGTGGTTTTACGGCTGTGGCGAGACGTGCTATTTCCTGGAAGGCGAAGTGATGGTCACCCCAGAAGGGCAGCCGCCTGTGTGCATTAAAAAGGGCATGCTTGCGATCTTTCCTGAAGGTATGCAGTGTACCTGGAAGGTTATTTCACCAGTCAGAAAACACTATAAATTCGAGTAACTTAAATCTGTTATCTCTGGTCCGCGTCCTGGTGGTATGGGGGTGGATCTGCTGTCGGAAAGACGGTTTTTACTTTTTGACGTGAATGGCGGCCTCGTCCTGAATTGACTGCGGCAGGTACGTGCACGAAGACGTTGCAAGACAAACTTCATCGCTAAGCGTGCGGCCACCTGTCGCCATGAACAGTGAAAGCTGATTTTCCACAAAATTGTTCAGGTTGAATTCGCGGCGCGGGTCCGAAAATTCTACGCCGTGCGAGCCAAGCGGGTAGGTGTAAGGAATCCTGAACGCTATGTTGCCGGTGACCGTCGTTCCGTCCTTGAACGTCAGCGTCTGCGGGGTGTAGCCCGGGACGTTCGGTTCCCCGAATTCATCAATCCCGCGATCCTGATTGTCAGGGTCGGCGTGCAGCGGCATCGCGTCTTCCGGTGTCGCCGTGGCTTCGGCGTTGAACTGATCCGGCCATCGCAGGTCTTTGATCAATGCATTCAAGTCCTTGTCAGCCCACGTCGCGTAGGTAATCTTGTTCGGGCCGTCCGAAAGATGCCTGCCAAAGCCCTCGATGCCTTCGGCGACGCCGGCCTTCAGAAGAAGGTCGTTCGGCGTGTCGGAATCGGGGGCGTCGGTGTCTTCATATTTCAGGGCACCTGATGCGCGACCCAGGTTCAGCCCGGTCGCGATCGGCACGTTCGGGTCGCCAACCGAGTGATAGATGATCGCGTTTGCGGTTGGGTTGCGGCAGACTCCACCGGGGCAGGTACCTTCATCGTAACCACAACCACATGAAATCTTTTCGCGATCAGCGTAATGGGGGACGTAGGCAATCGGGTCGCCGCGTTCGACGATGGCTGACGACAGTGAAATAAGCTGTCTGAATTCGGGCGTGTTTCTGGCATATCCAAGCCCGGTCGCAATCGCGGTAAGCGGGCTTCCAACCGGGAATACAGCACCCTGAAAGACGACTTCCTTTTCAAACATATCAATAGTTTCGCGGGGCTGTATGGTTTCGAAGTCCGTAACCCACCCATCATAGATGTCTATCTGGATCTGGTCGCCAAAGACCGTTGATCTGGTCTTGTCTTCGCCGTTGCAGATGGCGTTGCCGACCGGTTTGCCTTCCGAGTTTTCTTCAACGCGCCAGGCCGACGTTTCTGAATCCGGTGATACGCATGTGACCGGGACAGGCTGTGTGTCGCCGTCTTTCAGGCCGAGCCACGAACGCTTTTCAACTGCTGCCAGAGCGTCAGCAGGCATCGAAACGCGCCATCCGCGCCACTTGATACATTCGGGATTTTTCCAATTGGCTATGTCAAGCTGGCACCACGCCTTCTGCGTCAGGCAGGCCTCGTCACCGGCACATTCGGTGTTGCCACCTGCGCCATCGGGCAGCGGCATCCTGAACGTTGAGCGAACCTGGCCGTTTGTCAGGTTTCTGACTACGACCGTGTCGCCTGCGCCAATCTGGTTTGTGCGGGCAAACGGGTAGTAGTGCGGTCTGGCCGGGTCGCGGTCTTTTCCAGGCTCGGGGCGGAAATACTCTTTATGCTGGTCGTTTATCTGCCAGGCAATTTCGACCTTTCCGTCTTCCGTCGGTGTGAAGACCACAAACGGCCCCATCATCGGCATCATGGCGCCTTCCGGCGTACCGGGATTGTTCGTGCGCAGTCCCGCCTGAATCAGTCCGCCTGACCCTGAAATCGGGGCTGCCGCGGCAACGCAAGGCTCGACGCCGGCAAGAAGCAGGGCGTTGAACGCGCCCATTGACTGACCCCACACCGGGTAGTCAATGTTTCTGGCCGTTCCGAAGTCGACGGTGCCGTCACTGTTGAAGTCGCCCATCAGGTCATCAGCTTTGCCGTTTCCGTTCACGTCAGCGGCCCATTTAAGGCTGCCAAGTGACCGAAGCACCCTGATGAATTGCATGTGGTCAACGACGCTCTGGCGGATTGTGTCCCTGGTATGGAAGGCGTCCCAGCCCCACATGTCGCCGCCGTTGTCGAAACTTGCGATGAAGCCGTCGTTGTCCAGGTCGCGGATGCGCCCGTTAACAAGCGCGTAATAGAACGTTTTCAGGTGGGGAATGGCCGAATCCAGAAGGCCGTTGATCATTGTCGGCCAGTCCATCGTCGGTTCAACAGGAAGGGCCAGGCCGTGGCCGGGGGCGTCAGTGGCGCAGAGGGCGTATCCGAACTGCGCCATACGTCCGCCGAAGCCGAACATCTCAAAAACTGCGCTGGAAAAACC
Source organism: uncultured Anaeromyxobacteraceae bacterium (assembly GCA_964522105.1). GTDB lineage: Bacteria > Myxococcota_A > UBA9042 > DTJE01 > DTJE01 > JAGOFO01. The sequence goes on along the minus strand of CAZFVA010000055.1, from coordinate 351 downwards.
GTGTCCATAGAACATGACCGGGAAAGGTGCCTTGTGTTCCGCAGTTTCCTTTGGAATCGAGCACATGAACGTGACTTTGCCGGGGCCGACCACGGCCTCGCCGCCAACGAGGTCTATGAAGAAGCTCTCGTTGTCATCGGCAGGGTACATCGCGGTCGCGATACCGTCGCGATCGACTAAGAAATTCGGCGCGGTAAATTCGCCAAGCACCCAGTAGTCAACGTGGGCGGTGTCGGTCTTCAGAGTGTCGACCATTTCCTTTTTGTACAGAATCAAGCCGACCAGGTCCAGCAGGTTCATGACCTGCGAATTCGGCAGCATGTACTGTCCACCGGCCTTGACCGGCTTCTG
>CAZFVA010000054.1:0-9700 GCA_964522105.1 uncultured Anaeromyxobacteraceae bacterium | reverse complement strand
TCGCATGGATTTGCCAGTCCGGACACGACCGCCGGCCATGAAAGAACCACAGTTCCCCACGGTTGTGCTTCACCGAGGATGGCGACCCCGGCTTCGTCGCCGTGGCGGTAAATGTACGGATATACAACGATTTCGGTCAGGCGATCGTAGTAGGAAAGGTCAAGACGAAGGATCAGGCGCACCGCCGAACCGGCGATGACGACCTTTACTTCATCGGTGATCTGCATGCCACCGGCCGGGATCCAGGTCCTTTCGGCGATGAAGATCTGGACCATCTTTTCGAAGCGGTTTCGCCAGTCTTCCGGCATCCGTTCGTAGCAGACAATGTATTTGCGAAGATACAGCCGCCATTCGTCGGGAAACGGGCGTTTGCTGATGCGCCATCTGCCAATTGTTTTGATAAGTCCGGCCATGCCGCATTCTAACAGGAAATCACTGTGCGGCCCGGTGAACGTTGCCACGGGCCATTGAAAAGTAAATCCCGGCCAGGCACAGCCCGGTGAATATCCTGAAGGTCAAAGTTAAACTTTGCAGAAAACCGGCCTGATTGGCGGCGCTGATCTTCGCATCGCCAAGAAGCACCGAAAAGATGACTGTCGCAATGCCAAGGCTCAGAATTTGCCCGATGATGCGTGCGGTGCTCAGCGTTGCGCCGCCGACACCGAAGTCCCTGCGGTCCAGTGCATGCATGACAGCGTTCGTGTTTGGTGATGAAAACAGGGCGAAACCGGCCCCGAGGGTGATCAGCGCAGTCAGCATGAACCAGAGGGGCGTGTCCACCGCAAGAAACGACATCATAAACAGGCCGCCAGCCGTCAGCAGCATTCCAAGGCTTGCAAGGATTGTCGGCTCAATCGTATCCGAAAGTTTGCCGGTCAGCGGGGAAAATACTGCCATAATCAGCGGTTGTGTCAGCAGGATCGCCCCGGAGTGTTGCGGCGTGAATCCGCGGATATTTTGAAGGTACAGGCTCATCAGGAAGCCGACGCCGAAGGTGGCGCTGTAATTGATCAGCGCGGCCAGGTTCGAAAAAGTAAATGCCCGATTTCTTTTGAAAAGACGAAGGTTGAATATCGGGTACCGGACTCTGTTTTCAATCATCCACAGCACGACGAAAAGAACGGCACTTGCGGCCATCAGGATTGCGCCGGTTATAGTTGTGATGTTGGACAGGCCGAGCAGCAGGCAGACAAGCGCCACGCCATAGGCAAGGGCCCCCGGCAGGTCCAGCGATTCACCTTCCGAATCCTTCCATTCCCCCTTTAACAGGAAGCATGTCAGAACCAGGATGATCAGGCCAAGCGGCAGCGACAGCAGAAATATGCTCTGCCATCCGAATTCGTGGGTCAGGAATCCGCCGACAACCGGCCCGGCAGAAAGTCCCACATAGACGCTGGCAGTGTTCAGGCCAAGGGCGGCGCCGCGCCTGTCAGGCGGAAATACGCTGGTCGTTATTGCCATGCCGGTCCCGAACTGCATCGACGCACCGATGCCCTGTACCACGCGTGACGCAATCAGCATCACGATACTGTGCGACATGGCGCACAGGATTGAACCGGCGATGAACAGCAGGGTACCCAGGATAAAGATTTTCTTTCTTCCATAGATGTCGCCGGTTCTGCCCATGGGCATGACGAGCGCTGCCGTGGCAAGCATGTACGCAAGGGCAATCCAGCTTAGACGGATCGCGTCCAGGTTGAATTCGACCGCAATGGTTGGCAGCGCAATATTGGTCGCTGACGCGCTGAACGCGGTCATGAACGCCGAGATCGTTATAGTCACGATGGTCGCGGTTTGAAGTCGCGTGTTGCCGGTCTGTGCAGTCTGGCGCAAAACCTTGTCCTTCGTGTTGAGCGGGCGCAGCAGTAAAGCAATCTAGTCCCGGCAGTCGTTATCTGTCAATAAGTTGCTGATAGTGTGACGGGATGTATGGACTTACGGGCAGCAGTACAGGTCGGCGTTGCTGGATGTGCCCCCGATCACGCAGTCTGTCGGAACATCGCCACGGCAGACCATGCCTTTCTTTGTATATGCTGTGCTGGCGCAGAACGGATCAAAAGCAGCATTGGCGATACACGCTTCAGCAGGTGTGGCGTTGTACAGACAGTAATTCTGGGAGTGATCCCATTCGCCGCGACACGGCATCACGTTGTACGTGGCTACGCCGCCGCAGGTGGGAATCGTTTCGACGACAATACATTCCTTGTAGCTGGTCCATGCGTCCTTGCAATCCTGGCCCTTTGCCGCATACATCTGATCCCAACCGTTGCAGGATGTGTTGCAGTCGGCTTCGCCACCGCCATAGAAGCAGTTCGCGGACATGAGTGCGGCGCAGACCGCGGCGCAGTCGGCGTCACCTGTGACTACCGTGTCGTTGTCCGCTTCAACCGTTTCGCAACCGGCGATCATCGTGGTGGCCAGAAATCCGGCAAGCAAGATACTCTGAATCCGTGAACCAGTTCTTTTAAACATGGTAAAACCCCTAGTTTGGTTATTTGGCCAAATGTGAAAATACATCCAGCCGACATTGTGAATTGTTCTGATTGTGGCGCACTGGTGGATTTTGTCAACTGTCGAGTTTGACTGATATGTTACGGGTGATTTGCTGTCACAGACCGGTCAAGTCCATGGTGTAGATTTGTGTCGCGGTACCCGGCACATCGCCCATCAGTATCAGGCGCGGTCCGGCGGCCGAGCCGTCAAACTCCATGCGGCCGACGTTGTGACCAAAGTTGGGAAGGGCAACATCGCCGACGAGCATCCAGTCTTCATCGTCCCACGTTTCGAATTCGCCGGTCGGGCCGTCTTCCAGGATTTTTGTCCAGGTGCCGTCGCTGGTGTCAAGCGCCCACAGATCGTTGTGATAGACGTTCTGTCGTTCATCCCAATTGTCGTTGATTACAAAGCCGCCGAAGACAAAGATAGTGGTGCTGTTTGTATCGGCCGCGCAGCTCATGCCTTCGCGACTGGCCAGTTCCATAGGTAGATCATAGGACTCAAAAGAGCTGGAATCCCGGTTTATAACCGTGTATTTGCCAAACGCGTAGCTTGTTTCGCCGCCATCGTCGGTGGTATTTCCACCGAAGCTGTACAGCATATCGGCATTGCTGTCCCAGGCAAGACAGTTGGCCAGGACTTCGGGCAGTTCTGTGATGGCTTCAGTCCATTCGCCGGATGAAAGATTGAATTCAAAAAGCGATTTTGAAAAACTGCTGCCGGTTACATAGCCGTAAACAAGCAGGCGTTCAATGTCCCATGCGAACAGGTGCGAGTAGCTGATGCCGCCGTTCGGGGGCTGCGTGCCGGTGATGGCGGACTGACTGGCGGCAAATCCGCTGTCGACTGACATCATGGCTGGTGACCTTGGCCCCAGCACCACGTATCTGTTGTTTACCGCGTCATACCCGATGAACTGGCACCAGTCTTCATCAAAGCAGAAGTTTGTCATGGCCGCGATCGGGTCACCGCTGAGTCTCTTTTTGACGTGAACACCGGTAATTTCGTCCAGATGCCACAGCTCGGCGATTTCTGCGTTGTCAACGTCGTGGCTGAAATAGGTCACGAATTCGCGGACAAGTGCGTTGTACCCGAACGTCAGGCCGTCGACCGGTGTCATGACGTTGATTCCGTTGACGATGTCGTCTTCAATAGTTACCGGCATGCGTACCCACTGTGGAATGGGAAGTGTAACGTCAGCAGTGTCTGTAGAAACGTTGGAGTCATCAACGATGTCTGTCTGCGTATCCGGGTCGAAAGGCAGGTCCAACTGCGCAATGTCAGTGTCGCGGTCAGTCGCATCCGGTGCGTTCGAATCTTCGGTCACATCGTGCGTGTCGTATCCGATGTCTGAAATTGTATCTGCCGTAACGTCATTTCCCGGATTCCCGGAAGAACCACAGGCAGTTATCCCGAAGGCAATAAGAAACATGGAAGTGACGATCATCAGATTCTTCATGAAATCCCCTTGAATACTGTTGCTCAGGTGGAATGATAGCTGAAAAGCGTAGCGGTTAAAACCTTCAGGATTGTGCGCGCAGGCGGCGAATTGCAACAAAAACCAGCAGCAGAAGTGCTATGACCAGTGAAGACGGCGAGTTGCCCTGACCGCAGCCCCCACCGGATGTGCCGGTTTCTTCGACGGTGCCGGTATCCGCGCCGCCCAGGTCGGTGGGTTGTGCCGTATCGCTGCCGTTAACGTCATCACCCGCGATGTCTTCGCCTGGATTCGATTCGTCGCTGCCCGTCGTCGTTACATCTTCGACCTCGATGGCAAAGCTTAGTGATGAAGCGCCGCTGTCTGCGTTGGTGGCAAGTACCTGAATGATATAGGTTGTTTCGGATGCCGCAGTTAATTCAAGGGTTTCCTTTGTTCCTGCCGTTCCGTCTCCGCCACCGGTTACGCAGTATTTATCAGACAGTGTGCAGTCTTCCCATATCACCATTGCGACTTTCAGGCTGGCGTGTGGTGTTACCTCGATGCGGTACGTTCTGCCAGCAGGAATTGTCAGCGTGTAGAATGCGTCCGGGCCTGACAGGTTGTGACCGACGCATCCCGATGGCACTGTCTCGAACGGTTTGAATCCGTCAAGATCGCCAAGTTGTGTCGGGCCTGGCGAAAGCTCAATTGCGTCTTCGCAACGGTTGTTTTCGCCGATTGGTTCGCAGATTCCACTGAAACACGCACCATGAAGGCATGCGAACCAGTCTTCCATGCCAGTGCAGTCAATGATTTCTTCGCAGATGAAGCCGTCGCCCGAGTACCCGCTGTTACATTCGCAGACATCGGGGCCTGTGCACGTGGCGTTGTCACCGCAAGTGGTGGTGCAGACCGCTTCTGTACATGCGGGCATTCCGGTCCAGCCGTCCGCACACGCTGAGCATGTTTCCGGTGCATCACAATTTACGCAGTGCCCGCCACAGATCGGGGCACATTCGTCGCCACCGTATCCAATCTGACAATCGCAGGTGTCGGTATCGACGCATATGCCGTGATCGCCGCAAACCCCTGAATTCAATGCGGATATTCCAAAGCACTTGAGTGCCAGTACAATGATATTGGCCAGTCGTGTGTTATTGATTTCACTGCTTTCGGCAACTACGTTGTTGTAATCAGCAATTGCACCGATGTAGCGGGCCCCGGGCGAGGCATCAGCCGGAATGATCACAGGAATCGAAGCTGTTTCGCTGCTTCCGATGCCATTAAGGGATGCCACCATTTCCTGGCCAAGATATGTGTCTGCTGTCGTTATAGTGGCGTCATTGCTCAGGTAAAGCCGTGTCGTGAATTCGCCTGTTGGCAGGGCGACAACGTTGTTCACCCGTAATCCTATGGATACTGCCGATCCCTGAAGGGCCGACGTTGGATCAACGGTCAGCATGGAAACTTGAATGTCAGGTGTGGCGGCGTGAGCCTGGCTGGTAGGAAGTTGCAGGCACAGTATTGAGATAGCAATTAAACCCACGGTTATTATGGCCGAATTCAGGGCAGTTGAAATCTTCATGCTTGCCTTCCAAAAGTTGATTGACCATAAAATAATGCGGGTTGAACGGGGCTATGTCAATTACTTACATTGGGGGCGGTAGCCGGGGTAAAGCAACATAGTGTTGTTGCAGATATTGCTCGGGATACCGGCCGGGCAGAGGTTGAATTCGTGCGGAACGCCGAATCCCACCATAGTGCAGGTTTCTGCCCCGCAGTCTTCTGTAAGCAATACACCCATGTCGCATCTTTTTGCGATGTTGCCGTCGCAAAGGCCATCGCTGTCAATTTCGCCGCAGTTTTCGGCAGCACAGATTTCGGGACACTTTGCGCATCTGTCGGGGCAGCAGTTGTCCAGAAAATTGCAGGCATGCCCGCAGCCGCACGTTCCATCAAGGCTGGTTCCGCCGCACTGGTCTTCACAGGTCGGCACCGGCACGACGACGCATTCGCACGTAAGATTCAGTGTGTATGTTCCGGTAGCCCCCGCGTAGCTTTCTATAATCAGGTAATTGTCGCTTCCCGGTGCCGCTTCGAAAATAATCTGTTCTGCGCCCGTGCCAGTCTTGATTGACTTGCCTCTGCATGAATTCGGTTTCAGTTCGGTCAGCAGCAGCAGGTCAAGGTCAACCGTCAGACTTGTCAGGTCAGCCGTGACCTTCCAGCGGGTATCACAGCCTTCAACCGGGGCTGTGTAGTTGTAAATGACTTCCTTTCCAGTCGGCGTCCAGCCAATACAGTTGTATTCACTGAACATGGCGTGTCCGGAAGTTCCGTTGTTTCCGTTGATCGGTGTGCCGCATTCGATGGGGCCATTAGTTTTGACGTCGGACTCCACCACAGTTGCACATGTCCCTTCAAAATTCCACGACGCGCAGTCTATCGGGGCCTCGGTGCAGTCGGGGGTTTTCATTTGAAGTACAAGGGTACCGTCACCGGCATAAATCCAGTATGAACAGTAGTCCATCGTTTCGTTACAATTTGAATCAACTTCTTCTTTCGCCTTGTTACCGTTTGCGTCGTAATGGATTTTTTTGCAGTCCATTTCAGGGGTTCCGTCGCAGCCGGTGTCTACTTCATAGCTAGTCAGGTACTGAAACCCGCGCCCGTAGGTGCTGTTTCTACAGATACGGTTTCCGCCTGCGCAGTTGTTGAATTCTTCGACTACTACTGTTCCGCGGCCGACGATGTTGAAGTAGTCATATCTGTAGCAGTAATTTGGCGTGGAATTACAGTCGCCATCCGTTGTTGTTGTGGCAAGTTGTCCGCTGCCGTAGTAAGTGTAAGCGATGCAATTGAAGTCACCGGAACTGTTGTTGTCGCAGTCCACGTCCACCTGGGATGTCAGCATGTTACCTTTGCTGTCAAACGTCTGGCGCAGGCATTGAAGGCTGATACCTGCGCAGCCGGTGTCGGTCTGTTTTGTGATTAGATTGCCGCTGCCGTCGTACGTGTATGTGTAACATTCGCCTGGGATTCCGGTACATTCTTCGTCAAGAGTTTCAGTAATTTTGCGGCCAAATTCGTCGTATGTGAATGTTGCGCAGGCCGAATTCGGGGTCGCGGAACAGATTGGCGATTGCCCGTAAGTCAGCACGTGTCCGGCGTCATCGAACGTCTTCATCTCGCAATCTGTGAACGGCGGTATGAAGTCGCAGTTTGAATCTTTCTTAACGAGTACCGGGTTACCTGCAATGTCAGTCTGGGTGATTACGCAGGATTCCGGGGTGCCGGTGCAAAGCGGGTCCAGGCGTTCGTTTATCCGACATGGGCCGCTGTACATCGGTTCTGTCGTGTCACCCGAGTCGAGCGTTGTGTCGGTGCCGGTCGTGTCTGTGCCCACTGTATCTGTGCCGGCCGTATCTGTGCCGACCGTGTCAATGCCGGCCGTATCAGTGCCAACCGTGTCGATGCGCTGTGTGTCAGTGCCGACGGTGTCGGTGCCGGTCGTGTCCAATGTTGACGTGTCGCCCGGGATGTTTCCATCTGAAATGATGTCGCCGTCGGGTACGTCGGTGCCGCCGCAGGCCGCCATAGTTGCTGCAACAACAACTATGGGAATCAGGCGCATAATCGTCAGCCACGGTGTTTTCGGCGTCATTTCAGATCTCCTGTTATGGGATGTTAATGAACTCGATTGTCATGAAACTTCGTTAACTCTTAGCTTTCATGCTGTTCCAAGTCAAGAAGATATGCAGGTGGTGCAGTCGATTCGGCCGGTAACTGGTCAGTCACGGTCTAATCCGATGTTGTCAGAATGTCGCGGCCCTGATCTTGTCGCAGTCCAGAACCTGTTTTGACGCCGGATTCCAGTAAGGTGAAGCGCATACACCAAGAACGGCACCAAGATAGCGCCAGGCCAGGCCGGTGTCGCCGGGGTCGAACGGGTACTCGCCGTCAGGCAGGTCAGGTGAAAACACGTTGAACCGGGTCTTCATTGTCGCGTCGTCCTGAGTCCCGACAAGTGCGGCGTGAGCTTCTTCAATCCGGGTATGCAGGAAGCGAACTTCGCGCCACGTCAGGGGCAGACCGGTGTTACCGGCCATCAGCACCAGTTCCCCCAGGTCTGAATAGTTGGGATCTTTCGGGGGTGTCGCGCTTTCAAGGCGGTCAAGATTTGTGTCCACGCGCCACGCCAGTCCGTCCATCATTTCACGGGTAACGTCCGGGCGTCCTTCCATCTGCGCCAGTGCGACTGCGGCTTCGTGGAAAGACCGTTCAATCTGGTGCAAGTCGTTCTTCAGCACTTCCACTTCGTCCATTGGAAGCAATATCCCGTTGCCGCAACCAATGTCTGTCGGGTCGCCACCGTGGAACAATCGCAACGCCACTGCTGCCTCACATTCGAAGTTTTCCAGTTCCAGCCACAGGTAAGCCAGATCTTCGTCCGGGTAGTAAATAACTCCGTCTTTATCGACTGTTGCGATCTTCCACTTGTCAGTGTCGACTTGTGCTGCCCAGGTCCGGTAGATTTCCATCGCTTCGGCAATATCCTGCCGCAGGCCAATGGCTTCAGGGTTGGCAGTTTCGGCATCAGGCAGGCAGGCTGACAGCATCGACAGGGCGATCAGCATGTGGCCGATGTCGTCCTTGGAACGCTTGTTTTTGGCCCAGATGTCGCCCCAGTAAGGGTTGTCCGCGACATGGACGTAGTCGCATGCGTCGTTGTATTCGCCGGGGCGATTCTGCGAGTAGTCGATCAGGAACTCGCGCCCGCCGTCGGTCGACGTGATTGATTCCGGGTAAGCGGCGCGTGAAAGCACCTGAGTCGTTTCCCAGTCCGGGAAAGTCGGGCTGCGGAACGCCATCGCCCATGAAGAAAAGCCACGGACCATGCGCCGTGTCAGGTCCAGGTGCAGCGGCTGGCCCCACAGTTTCTGCGCGTAGCAGGCCCCGACAAGGATCGGGCCTGAACGCATGCCGTTGTTGTCGGCACCGTCTTTCGAGTGCAGGTAGCTGATCTTGCCTTCGTCTTTCAGTATCTTTATTCCGCTCCACCACGTGCCGTACCAGTAGCGTTCCTGTTCATCACTGCGGGGCCAGCCGTGGACGCGCTCGTCAAGTACGTTGAAGTAGCGGGCCTTCTTCAGGATGTCCAGATAAAGGTCGGTGATGCGGGTAATTTCGGCTGAATCGACCGGGTCGCCTTTGTCGGGACGGGTGAACGGGCCGGGGTCGGTGGCCGTGTCGGTCGGGACGTCTGGCGGCACGACGGCGTCCGGGTCGGCAACATCACTGACGTCTGGATTCACAGCAGCATCAGCATCGCGGGACTCAACGTCGGTCGCGTCCACGCCAACCTGAACATCGGTAACGTCGGTTAAGTTGCCGTTGTCGGGGGTTCCAAGGTCAGTCACGTTAGTATTTGTTGAACAACCCAAAGCCAGGGCCAGCGCAATCGTTGCCAGAAACCACATAACCTGTCGCATCGCTTCTCCGGTTAGGTCATTAATTCGAGATGATATTAGGACTATTGGTGGTTTTCTTCCAGCGATTACTACGTATCTACTGTGCCTGAAGGATCGTGCATCCGTCCGGGTAGCCGCCTGGTATGCCACCGGCAGCCCACGGGGAAACGCCGCCGCCACGATGTTCCTTGAAGAACTTAACCATCGACGCGATGCTGAGCTGCGGATGATTTGTGTGGCCTGATGTGTGCGGGCAGTCAATGATGGTGCGTCCGTTTCCGGTCAGGAACGGCTTTGCGAACTGCGCCGAATT
>CAZFVA010000053.1:0-11303 GCA_964522105.1 uncultured Anaeromyxobacteraceae bacterium | reverse complement strand
TGACTATTTCAGCTTCAACATCACACTTTGGAAAACCATCAATAATCGCAGGGGCTACAACCATGAAGGCGTCAACTTCCCGTATGTTCTGACCAATCAGACTGTTCGGCCGTATATTCAGAAGGGTGTAAACGCGCGAATTGGCTTCCGTAACAGTCGCATCAGCATCCAGAAAAACAATTGCGTCCTGAATCGCCCTCAGAACTTCGGTCATCGCAATCGAAGGCATCCCGGACATCAGTTCAAATTTCCACATGGCCATCACAAACCCGGCAGCCCAGATCAAACCAACAAAATGTGGTGTCCAGGGTATGGTTGTGCCCCTTTGCATGGGGATAATTATGGCAATGTTGATTATTGCTACGACAATAGTGGCAAGACCGGTAATCAAAAGCCAGAGCGCCTGTTTTTTTTCACTCGGGACTGTCGTTTTCCGCAGCCAGTTCATAAGCAGTCCGGATACGATCAGGAGCGTAACAAGGGCATAAAGCCTGACAGGCCACAGCCAGAGTCCCATGCCTCTCAGGTCGCGAGCCCATCCAATATCAGTAGAAAAGAATCTGATTTGACCGCCGACGTCCGGGTGAATTGCAAGACCAACGACGACAGCCGACATAACTGTAATGCCAGATAACATTTTGACAGCTGACAGATGTCGATGCGTCGCCAGTTCAAACACGACCCACAGAGTCATTGGATACGAAAAGGCCCAGAAAAACATTGCGACACAATGCCACATTCTTGCATCTGACACGGTTTCTGACGCGTACAGAAAGGTATTGGTAAAAGCCATGCCGGCCATGCTCAGGCATGGACCAAGAAAGATCTTGCCGCGCCTGGCCCCCTGAACACGGGTAAATGCCAGCAGCCCGAGCACGATGTAAAAGACACCAACCAGAATATTGGCAATAAGGAATAGCGTCAAAAGGCTACCTCAAAATCAACAGGGCTACCGCGCTGCCCCGACCTTGTCCAGAAAGGCAACCGGATAGAAATCTTCAATGATTTCGTCTTTAACTACCTTGAAACCTGCCTTTTCATACGCCGCGACAGCACCGGGATGATCATATTCACACGTGTGAAGCCAGACCTTGCGCGGTTTCAGTTCCAGCGCCTTTTCAACAGCCAGTGAAACAATTACCCGCCCGAAACCGCACCCGATAAGGTCATGAACCAGCCCGAGATAGACGATCTCGACCTCGCCGGGAGTTGCCATATTCAATTCAAAGAAACCGGCCGCGATGCCGTCAATCTTAAGAAGCCAGACGGCAGTCCCGGGATCCCGGATTACGGCCGCCAGCTCGTCGTCAGTCAGATTCAGGCGACCGGACCAGCCCCATTCGCCACCAACCGCCGTAAAAAGTGCTTTGTACCCCATGACGGAAGGGTGAAGCCACAATTCGCACCTGATGCCACGCGGAAGCTTAACCGGCTCACGAAGGGTCACAGCGGTCAATTCCATCCACTGCGTCCGGACCTTCTGCTTTCTGTATTCGGTCACGTTTTACCCACTGTGAAATGGTTCTGTTTCGGCCTGTTATACGGGACTTGTGTAAATCCATCGCGCACGAAACCGCGGCCGCAAGATTTTCAAGCGTGTACGGCTTCGGCAACGCGGAATCAAAACCGCAATTCTTGAAATCGGCCAGTTCAGAACCGGCTGAATACCCGCTGGAAACGACCGTCCCGATGTTCGGTTGTACCCTCTTGATGCTGCTTAGAGCGGCAATCCCGCCTGTCCCCCCGGGGACAGTCACATCAAGAATAACAATATCGTAAGGCATCCCTTCGTCAGACTTGATTTTAATAACCCGGACCGCTTCATCGCCATCCTCGACTGAATCGGCGTCATAACCGATCGCGCAAAGCATTTCCACGGCAACCCTTCGGACCGACTCAATATCGTCCATCACCAGGACTCGACCATTACTGGCCGATACAGCGTTTACAAGTACTGTCTGGCCGAAGTCAGGAGCCGAACCACGTGGCAGATCAACAGTGAATAAAGAACCTTGCCCGACAGAAGACTCGACCGAAATCCGGCCACCGTGACGATTGATAATTGACTTGACCGATGCCAGACCAAGTCCCGTACCACCCTTTCTGGCTGTAAAGAACGGATCAAAAACCCTGTGAATAATGGATTCCGGAATCCCGCAGCCTGTGTCTTCAATCTCGACACGCACCATGTCCGGACAACCGTTTTGACCAGGCAGGTTGGCCTGCCTGATAATAATGGTACCGCCCGACGGCATTGCCTGAACAGCATTAAGCAGAAGGTTGTTGAACACCTGCCCGGTCTGTACCGGATCAACACAAACCGGCCATAACCCGGATTCAGTTTCTTTCAGCAAAGCAACGCTGGTACCTGCCAGGACCAGTCCGGCAGACTCTTCGACCAGTCTTTCCAAAGAAACGTTTCTGCGAACGGGGTCACCGCCGCGTGAAAATGTCATAAGTTGCCCGGTCAAGCTTCTAGCCTGCGCCAGCGCAAACGACGCCTCGATCAGATAACCGCGCTGCCTGGCGGCCTTCTCGCGATCGAGCCCCTTCAGGCAAAGTTCAAGGTATCCACCGGCAACGGTAAGCAAGTTATTGAAATCATGTGCAATTCCAGCAGACATTATGGCCAGTGATTCCAGACGCTTTGCCTCGACCAGTTCCCTTGTCGACCGGAGATCCTGCACAACCACGACGGTTCCCTTGAATTGCCCGTGATCGTCTTTAACCCTGGTCGCAACAACGTTGACTGGTATCTGGACACCATCAGAATTGAACACGTTCAACTCGGTATCAAACCTCGGGCTGTCACCGGAAATGATGGACATAACCGGCTTGAACTCTTTGATATCAACGATCTGACGCCCGATCAGTCGGGCCGGATCGACTCCAAGAATGGTTTTGACCCTCAAGTTTGCTTCTGTAATTACGCCGTCAGAATTCAGGAAAACAATGCCATCCTGAATTGCAGAAAGAACTTCTTTCATCGCCATCGAAGGCATGCCGGGCATCAGTTTGAACTTCCACATTCCGACGACAAAGCCAACAGCCCAGAACAGACCCAGAAAATGCGGTGTCCACGGCTTGCTCGGGACATCGCCGGCAGGATTGATAACCTTGATGTTGTATGCGGCGACAGCCAGCGCGATCAGGCCGGTTACCAGCAACCACATGGCCTGTCGCTTTTCACCGGCCCGACCTGTCTTTTTGTACCAGCGGAACAACAAAGTCAGAATGAACCCAAAACTGGTCATGGAATATGCAATTCCAGCCCACGGCCAGTAACCCATTCCCGTAAAGTCACGGGCCCAGCCAAGCGATGTTTTGACCAGCCTTACGCCGCCACCGAACTCTGGAAGTGCCGAAAGAGCCACGACGGCGACAGCAATCGCTGCGATACCTGCAATCGCTTTCTTTGGTGATAATTTGTGATCTGTGGCCAATTCCAAAACAACCCACAGCATCAACGGATAAACAACAGCCCAGAAAAACATCCCTGTCAGATGCCATATCCATGCATCCGATGCCGTATCCGATGCGTTCATGAAAGCGTTGGAAAAGGTCAGTCCAGACATGCAGATAGACAAACCGAAGAAAATATTATTAGACCTGCTGCCCTGTCCGCGAAAATGCCCGATCAGCCCCAGGATGATATAGAAAATGCCTACCAGAATGTTGGCAGCAAGAAATAACGTCAAACCATGACCTCGGAGTGCTTGCGCCTATTCTGCAACAATGCCTGTTGACATAACAACCCCTGTTTTCTATGGTTCGCACGATTTAACCACTCAAACGTCGGGCACGTCATGGCAGCAGGCGCAAAGATAATTTGTGCGGTAAGATGTATCACCAATTCTGACACGCCAGAATCGGCAATTGCAGAGCTGATGGCGGTCATCGGGGGATATTCTGACTGATTCAACAAAATGCGGCTGTGGGAACCACGCTGAACATCACGCTCAACATCACGCTGATTTCACAAATCCAATACCGGTCGCATCGTGCGTAATTATCAACAAAGGGCGGGTGCTGCTGCTGAAACGCGCAACCGAACCAGGATTCGGTCAATGGGGGCTTCCGGCCGGCCATTACGAACCGGGCGAGAACGCTGAAGAAGGCATACTGCGCGAAATTCTTGAAGAAACCGGACTGATCGTTGACGTTCGGTACGTTCGATCATTCGGCAAGATTGGCACCGAAAACAAGTCGTACCTTTCACTGCTGTTTCATGCGAAAACCGATGTCGACGAAGTGATGCTTGACGATGAAAGTTCCGACTGGGCATGGGTAGACCTTTGCGAATCCACCCTTTCTCAGATTGACTGGGCATTCCCAAATCAGAAAGAAGCTGTCCTGGATGTTGCGAAAAAGTGCTGAAGCAATCAAGAATGACAAAACTGCGGTCTAACGGATAAACAGGGCGTTTGAGTAGATGTACGGGTAGCTCTTTGCTGCGAACTCACTCATATTGCCAAGGTCCGCGGCAAGATGCTTCGGGGTCATCCAGACTTCGATGCGGAAGACGGCGGGGCCATCGACCACATATTCAAAAGTTTTGCCCTGACCGGGTATTTCAGCAACAACCTTTGAACCGTCTGTTTCGTCGATCTTGATAAGCTTTGTAACGATTTCGGCGGTGGTCGGGTCGCCAAATTTATCAGTCCCGAACAGGGGTTTCGTAATGGTCGGGGTCCTGAAATAAACCTTCACGTCCGATGTCGCGACGGCTTCAGCCCCCATTTCAAGGGCCTGTGTTCCATCAATGACAGCGAAAAAGTCAAAGCCGGAAGGAATGCCCATGACATCGAAGGCCGAGAATGAACGCCCGAGGCCGATAGCGTCACGGATTTCCAGGGGGCCGGCTTCACCGGCCACAAGTACGTGGTTCGAGCCCCAGCGCAACGCCCTCATATACGAATCCATGCGGTCACCATCGCCAAGAATGGCCGGACCACCCGTGGCAAGCAGGCGCGCCAGATTCGGGTAAGTGGCGATCCAGTTGTCGCCACAACTTTCAGCGGTTTCGCAGAGCTTCGGAATTTCAACGTTGCGATGAATGTCGGTCGCCAGAATATGGGACAGCCTGATCTGCTGCGCCGCCACGTCAAAACGAAGAGGGTCGTTGGCGACAGGTGCCAGTATCGTCAGCATGGAAAGGTCGGGATTCGGGGCATCCGCATCGCTGGACATGAAACGGTCAAGCTGAAACAGAATATTGATGTCGGTAATGATCACCATCAAGGCCGGATGGAAATTGAAAATCTCCATGATATCAAGGGGAAGATCAATAATTCGCTGGGCGTCAATGTCGTCCTGCTCGGTGTGACAGGCAAGCGCCCAGCCACCAAGATCATGAATCACCTGGATGGCTGCCTGAGCGTCCACAAGCGGGGTCGAATTTTCAAAACTGGTGTTATAAACGATTTCCGGGACCGGATCCGCCATGCCGATCGGCATCTGCTTGCTGCCTTCTGTCCCGAAATAAACGAAGAACTTGTCAACGGCCGAACCTTCTGCGCAGGTAATTTGATTGGCGATTTTTCTGTCCTGACCGTCCTTGACCATCACATCGCCACTTTCAGACCTGAAGTGCAGGGCATCTTCGTACGTCTGGTCGCGAACATCACCCGGGTGATCGGTCTGGAACATAAAATCGATGCCGTTGGCGCATGGGGCATCGCGATACTCGGTTTCGCAATCGACAAGCAGCGCTTCCCTGTGAGGTGCCTTGCAGGCTTCGCGCGCAACTTCGTCTTCAATTGAATCGCAGGCGACGATTTCGGGTGACGTTATGTCTTCATGGTTCGGATAGCAGCCGTCATGCGACCAGCGTGAATGGATGTGCGCTATGCCGCGTTTCGCGACGTAGCCACGGTTTTCCGGGCCGAAAGGAAGCGGCGGTTCGACGGCTTCAACCGTGTCGACCACGACATCAGGGACCACATCAGGAACGACATCCGGGGTGACATCGGGAACCACGTCGCCTGTGACATCAGGATCCGTGCCGTTATCAACAACGTCAACAACCACATCGTCCGGTGGGTTCGTGGAAGTGGAACAAGCCACCAGCGGCAGCATCGCCAGAACAGCAGCGGCCATAACAACGTGAACAATCAGTAAACGCTTCATTAATGCCTCGTTTTCATGCAAGTTAAACCGTCCGCATTGTCGCGATTGGAATGCAGGACGTCAATTAGTACCGCCATTTCCCTGCAAATTCAATGAATGGTGATACTCTTGCGTACCTGTGTCTTGAAAGCTGAGGATTATCTGGATATGAAACATTACGCCCTGCCCGTCTGTGTCGCTATTTGTTTAGCGATTTCAGTTGGTTGCGCCGCAGAATCACCCAAGACAGACATTATAAATGATGCGACCGACGTGGTGACCGACGTGGTGACCGATGTCGTGACCGACACCACCGTTCCGCCGCTGACTACGGCCGGGTGCCTGCGCGAACCGACATGCACCCGCGTCATGGTCGCGGCCCATCGCGGCTTCCACAGACCGGCGCCTGAAAATTCACTGGCCGGCATCAGGGCCGCTGCCGCCATCGGTGCGGATTTCGCCGAAATTGATGTTCGGGACACAAAAGATGGCGTCCTGGTCGTCATACATGATTCCAACGTCAACACCAGCACCGACGGGACCGGCGACGTAAGCACACTGACGGCAGCCGAGATTGCCCTGCTGACGCTGGATGAATCGAACCCTGACGACCCTGAAACGATGCATGTGCCCTTGTTTTCTGAAGTTCTGGCACTTGCGGCAGAACTGGACCTGATGCTGTACCTTGACGCCAAAACGTCCAACTGGCAGGCCATCCTTACAGACATTCAGGCCGGGCCGTACTACGACGTCGTGCTTTACCGTGACGACTTCAGCAACGCCCGACAGATCAAGGATGCAGACGCAAATGTGATGATCATGCCGCCGGTGTCAACCGTTGAAGAGGCCGCCGGGTTGCTGGCGCAGGAGCCCCACATTTACATTGTGGAATACGCGTCGGGCAGCGCAGACCTTCCTTTCTATGACGGGGTGAAGGCACTCGGACTGAAAATCCAGCAGGATGTCATGATTGGCGGCGACGTGCTGGCTCAAGCACTTGGTGACTACACGGGATTCAAAAGCTATGTGACCGCAGGAATCACGCTGATGCAGACCGACTTCCCGGAACTTCTGGTCCCTGCAGTCAAACAATATAATGAAACTGGAGTGTTCCCGGATACCGGCCCCGCGTTTCAGCCTTGAAGTCAGAATTTGAGCAGACAGTTCGATTCAGTCAGGCCGACCGCTTCAGTCAATATAGAAGGCTTTTTCATACGTGATGGTTCCCGTCGGAACTTGTGCACCGAACGACAGACTCATGAGGAGCGTTGGCGGGGCCCCCGGGAACACAAGTCTGCTGTCAGAAATGAAACCGAACCTTGAATAGAAGGCCGGATCGCCAATAAGAACGACGCCGACCGCGCCCTGCCGCTGTATCAAGTCCATGCCGTGAACTATCAGACTGGACCCGACTCCACAATCCTGCCAGTCAGGAATGACAGCGACCGGGCCAAGGCCGTACCAGTCGCAGAACACGCCATTAATCAACACAGGGGAAAAGGCAATGTGACCGACAATCACGCCATCAGTGACGGCAACAAGGGACAACGTCAACTTACCGGCATCACGAAGCGCAGCCACAATTCGGTGTTCTGTCGGCAGTCCGCCCGGCTCCCGGTGGGGATCATGCTCGAACGCCGCAAACTGGACGTCGCTGATTGCGTCAATGTCGGATTCCCTTTCAAGCCTGATGCTGACCATCCATTTACCTTCATTTCAGGGCTGTCCAGTTCACACAGCCGTTACGCTGATCCTACCGCATCCAGGCACTGAACGGATCAACAACTATCAATGATTTCACCTGTGTCACGTTGACAGTGCCGGGTCACGGACCGACAATCGCCACATGTATCCGGGGGGCAGAGGCATGAACAGACGAATCCTTGTGATTTCAGACCTTGACGTGTGGACGTTCACGATGGACGCCGAATCGACGGCCGGGGTCGGAAACCAGAGTCTTTATAATACGTTAGTCGGGTTTGAAGCCGCAGGATGGGACGTCCATCTGATGACTGCAACCGGCATTCATAACGGACTTGACCACATTAATGAACGGATCACGGTCGAACGCGTGAACCTGACTGCACAGGAGCCGGTTCGACGTTACCGTCAACTTAGAAAGATGGTCGAAGGCCTGGTCGCAGGAAGCCAGAATGACGTTAAAAGTTCGGCTTTGCAGCCCGCAATTTCGGCGGCCGAGATTGAAAACCGCAAACGCTGGCTGATGTTCCAGGTCGAGATGTCGATACGGGCCGTCCTGCGGTGCATGAAGGTCATGCCGGACGTGATTTACGGCCATGAAATCTACGGGGCGCCTGTGGCGGCAAACGTCGGCAAACTACTTGGAATAGCATCGGTTTCCAGATTCCAGGGAACGCTGCTCGGCAAGTGGGTGGCGACCCCGAAAGTCTTTGAAACGATGCCGGTAAACAGCGCGGCACTACGGTCAACAACCGACATGACGGTCATGGCCGACGACGGCACGCTCGGGGACGAAGTCCTGCGGGCGCTTGGAGTCGATATGGCGAAGGTCCGCTTCTGGATCAATGGCCAGGATAAGGATCTGGTTGCGGCGGCAATTGAACGGAACGGCCCCCGCGTATGGCGTGCGCCCGAACCGGTCAGGATTTTCACGGCCAGCAGGCTTGTTAACTGGAAGCGGGTCGATCGTACGCTGACGATTCTGTCGAAACTACCGGCAGACATCCCGTCGTGGCGCCTTGAAATCGCGGGCGACGGCGCTGACCGTGCAGCGCTCGAAAAGATGGCAGCAGACCTTGGGATCGCGTCACGGGTAAAATTCCTTGGGGCGATTCCACACGACCAGGTTCTGGACCACATGGTGCAATCCGACATCGTGGTCGGCATGAATGAAATATCCAACCTCAGTAACAGCATCCTGGAAGCAATGGTTGCAGGCAAGGCCGTCATCGCAGCCGCCGCAGGGGCCACCGATCACGTTGTAACTAATGGTAAAACCGGAATTCTGGTCCCGGAAAACATGCTGAACACTGACGGCGTGGAACAGATGGCCGACCTGATCGCCATGCCTGAACTGCGGGCCGAACTTGGCGATGCCGCCGCGAAATGGGCAAAGACCGGCATCAGGACATGGGCCGAACGGATGCAGCTTGAAATTGCCGACATCGAAAAGCTTCTTGGCCGGGAACGGCTGCCACTGGTCGGTTTTCTTGGATTGTGATCTGATCTGACGCAATCATCTCGACACAAAGCCACTTAATATGCTATTTCCAAACAGAATCGAACACCCCGGGGAGGGAACAGAATGGAACACCAGGGCGGCGGAAAGAAGCTGTTACCCGAAAACGCGTACAGAAAGCTTAATGCAGGCGAAACGTACAACCCGATCGTCCCGGCAGGCTCGTCGATGACCGAGGTTTCAACCTGGTCGATCACGCTTGGCCTGATCATGGTCGCCATCTTTTCGGCAGCGTGCGTTTACATTGCGCTGCGTGCCGGAAGCGGTATCGAAGCGGCCATCCCGATTGCCGTCGCGGCCATCTTTTTCGGTCGCCTGCGCAAGGTAAAATCCACGATTCTGGAAAACGTCATCGTCCAGTCGGTCGGTCAGGCGTCAGGCGTCGTGGCGGCCGGTGCGGCGTTCGTCATCCCCGCCCTGTATATCAATCAGGTCAAACCTGAATGGTGGCAGATTTTCCTGGCGTGTTTCATCGGCGGCACACTTGGCGTCGTCCTGATTATCCCGCTGCGCAAGTTCTTTGTGGCCGACCGTCACGGCGAACTGCCGTTCCCGGAAGCCACCGCAGCTACTGAAATTCTGGTGTCGGGCGAATCGTCCGGCGGCGGCGCAGGCAAAATCCTGCTGGCGTCCTTCGGACTTGGCGCGGCGTTCGACTTCATCGTCGAAGTCGTCGGTGCCTGGAACCCTGCCCTGTCGACAAAAGTCATCATGGGCCGCGCCGGCGAGTGGCTTTACAGCTTCCGCCTTGAGTTGAAGATGCACGCCATCGCGGCGCTGTTCGGCCTTGGCTACATCATTGGTCTGAAGTACGCGATGATCATCTTCGCCGGATCGGTCCTGGGCTATGTCGTAATGGTTCCGCTGATTTACATGATTGGCAGCGGCGCCGGTGACTTCGTGTTCACAGGTATTACCTACAACGTCGGCCAGATGTCGGCCACCGAAATTTTCAGCGTTTTTGTCAAGCCGATCGCCATCGGCGCCATCGCGACTGCCGGTATCATCGGCCTGTTCCGCATGGGCAAAATCATCATCAAGTCGGTCAGCCTCGGCTTCAAGAGCATCGCCAATCGCGGCAGCGCAATCGAAGTGTCGGCCAGAACCCAGCTTGACATGGCCCCGACGACCGTACTGCTTATTCAGGGCATCACGACCCTTCTGATGGGCCTTCTGTTCTTTGTGGTCTGCATCACTGTCGGCGGCTACGGCGTCGGGCAGGCCATCATGTTCGCCGCCATCGGCATGGTCATTGCCGCGCTGCTGTGCTTCCTGTTCACACCGGTCGCGGCCGAGGCAATCGCCATCGTCGGCACAAACCCGGTTTCCGGCATGACCCTGGTTACGGTCATCATCAGCTCGCTGGTCATGACGATGGTCGGCCTGAAGGGATCGACCGGCATCTTCGTGGCGCTTATTATCGGCGCGGCTGTCTGCACGGCCCTTTCCGTGTCAGGCGCGCTGATTTCAGACTTCAAGATCGGTTACTGGATTGGTGCCACGCCGCGTAACCAGCAGAAATGGAAGTTCCTGGGTCTGGCAGTGGCGTCGCTGGTCGTTGCGTTCGTAATCCCGGTCATGGACCAGGGCTACGGCTTCCTGATTATGCAGAACGGCGTTCCCGTACCGAACCAGGACGTTCTGCCGGCGCCCCAGGCCAACATGATCGCCGCAGTCGTTCAGGGCCTGATGCAGGGCGGCCAGCAGCCTTATATTCTGTACGCGCTGGGCGGCCTGATCGCCATAATGGCGACGATGGCCGGCGTCCCGACCCTGGCTTTCGCACTTGGTATGTACCTACCGATCGCGATCAATGCGGCTACGCTTGCCGGTGGTTTCATGGCATGGATTGTCGGTCGCAGCGGCAAGTCCGAAGCTGAACGCAATTCACGCGCCGGACAGGGCACCCTGATCGCATCCGGCATGATGGCCGGTGCCGCAATCTTCGGCATCGTGGCCGCCGTCCTGCGCCTTG
>CAZFVA010000052.1:7342-11905 GCA_964522105.1 uncultured Anaeromyxobacteraceae bacterium | reverse complement strand
TAGATGATGCCCTGGTCGGACATGGCGGTGGCGACTTTCATGAAGCCGGCGATGTTGGCGCCCTTGACGTAGTCAACGGTGCCGTCTTCGCGCTTGCCGTACTGGACGCAGGCGTCGTGAATCGAATTCATGATGCCGTGCAGTTTCTTGTCCACTTCTTCGGCAGACCAGTTCAGGCGCATGCTGTTCTGACTCATTTCCAGACCGGACGTGGCGACGCCACCAGCATTGGCGGCTTTGCCGGGTGCGAACAGGATGTGAGCCTGCTGGAAGACGTGAACGGCTTCCGGGGTGCATGGCATGTTGGCGCCTTCGGTGACGCAGATGCAACCGGTGGCAAGAAGCGTCTTCGCATCTACCAGGCCCAGTTCGTTCTGAGTGGCGCATGGCATCGCGACATCGCACTTGCGTTCCCAGGGGCGACGATTCGGGAAGAATTCCACGCCGAACTTCTTGGCGTAGTCTTCAACACGGTCGTTGTTGGAAGCGCGCATTTCCAGCATGTAATCCCATTTTTCCTGGGTATTGACGCCGTTCGGGTCGTAAATGTAGCCGTCGGGACCGGACAGTGTGACGACCTTGCCGCCAAGGTGTGTAACTTTCTGGCAGGCGCCCCAGGATACGTTTCCGAAGCCTGAAACAACGACGGTCTTGCCTTCAAACGACAGCTTGCGGGTCTTGAGCATGGCGTCGGCCATATATGTGGCGCCGTAGCCGGTCGCTTCCGGGCGCATCAGCGAGCCGCCCCATGTAATTCCCTTGCCGGTAAGGACGCCGGTGAATTCACGGGTCAGCTTCTTGTACATTCCAAACATATAACCGATTTCGCGTCCGCCAACGCCAATGTCGCCGGCCGGAACGTCGGTATTTTCGCCGATGTAACGGAAAAGTTCGGTCATGAATGCCTGGCAGAAGCGCATGATTTCAGCGTCTGACCGGCCGCGGGCATCAAAGTCCGCGCCGCCCTTGCCGCCGCCCATCGGGAGCGTGGTCAGGGCGTTCTTGAAGATCTGCTCGAATCCAAGGAACTTCAGGATCGACAGGGTGACGCTGGGATGGAAGCGCAGCCCGCCTTTGTACGGACCGATGGCGCTGTTGAACTGGACCCGGTAGCCGCGGTTGACTTCAACGTCCCCGCGATCGTTGACCCATGCCACACGGAAAGTGTGTACTGCTTCAGGTTCTACCAGCCGCGACAGAATGTTTGTCTTCTTGAAGCGCGGGTTGGCTTCGACGACATCCCAGATGCTGTCTACTACTTCTTCCACCGCTTGAAGAAATTCCGGCTGCGCCGGATTGCGGGCCGCCACCTGTTCCATGAATTCCTGACGTGTCATTATAAGAACCTCCGAAACTGACAGGCAAAAAGCCCGGGGGGCAGGGCGTGTGTTGCGCAGCATTTGTGCCGCGTTACAGATCAGAGGCCGCCGGCCCGGATTGACGTAAACACACAATGTGATACGCCTTCAGCCGCTTAGTCTGGTAACGCAAACGGGCCTTTAAGTCAACCTTTAACGGTAAAAACTGTGAGAAAGTGCAGGAAACCGATATTTTCAGATAGAAAGCTGTTAAAAAATGCACAGTCGCATCCTGATGTAAACTTGAACTGGCAACGCTGCCCCGGTCAGATGAAAATAGCGTTGTGTAGTCATGCGTCCCCGGCGGAGGCGAAATGTTCGAAAATGATGTTGGTTCTTCCTTCAGAAAACTGAAGGCCGGCGATGACAGCTCGTACGAACTTACAAAGTGGCGGGTCAACCATATCCTGCTGTGTTCCAGTTATTACGATGCGTTTATCTTCGAGCAGGACGGCGTTCTGACCGAGCAGCTTTATGGCGAGTACCGGCGCCTGAACCTGAGTTTTCCGCCCCGCGTCAGCCATGCCCCTTCTGTTGAAGAAGCGATGGCGGCTCTTAATGAAAGCCGTTTTGACATGGTCATCGTGATGCCGAGGGTCGGCGACAAGACGTTTGTTGATCTGGCCCAGGACATCAAGTCGCGCAATCCCGGCCTTCCAGTTCTGCTTCTGCTGAACAATCTGTCAGACCGGGCTCAAGTTCAGAACACCAGATTGGACGCGATTGATGACGTCTTTTTGTGGAGCGGCGACAGCAAGGTCTTTCTGGCAATGATCAAGTCCGTGGAAGACAAGCGGAACGTCAGGTATGACACAACTATTGGAAGTGTCAGGGTTATTCTGGTAGTCGAAGATTCTGTGCAGCACTATTCGTTCTTTCTGCCCCTTCTTTATTCCCAGATTGTTAAACAGACCCAGATGCTGATTAACGAAGATATTTCAGAAAGCAGCCGTCGCAAGCGCATGCGCGCCAGGCCGAAAGTCATCGCCGTTCATGACTTTGATGCGGCCTGGAAAGTGTTTGATGAATACAAGGATTACATGATCGGGATCATCTCGGACGTCCAGTATCACAAGGACGGCAAGATGGACGATCAGGCCGGGGTTCACTTCCTGGAAATGGTTCGTCAGCAGAAGGCGACACTGCCAGTTCTGCTGCAATCAAGCGAGCCGCGCAATCGTCACCGGGCGGAAGTTCTTGGCGCCACTTTTGTGGATAAGAACTCGTCCCACCTTCTGTCGGAACTGAAAAATTTCATTGTGCATCAGCTCGGTTTCGGGGATTTCGTGTTCAGGATGCCGGGCGGCGGGGAAATATCGCGGGTAACCAATATTGCCGAATTCATTGATGCGCTTGGCGAGGTCCCGGACGAAAGTCTGCTGTATCACGGCAGAAACAATCACTACTCGGGCTGGCTGATGGCACACGGCGAGATCGATTTTGCCAGACGAATCCAGCCGCTGACCGTTTCCCAGTTCGATTCCATTGACGACGTCCGCACTTATCTGTTGAAGGTCTTCAACGAGGTTCAAAGCAACACGAACCGGGGCAGAATCGTTGACGTTCGCGAATGGCACGTCCCGAACAGGGCCGAGATTGTACGCCTTGCCGAAGGCTCGATGGGCGGCAAAGGTCGCGGGCTGGCATTCCTGAATTCTTTCATGAACATGCTTGGAATTGGCAGCCGTTTTCCGGAGGTGACGGTTTCCCTTCCGCTGACCGCCATAATCGGGACGTCCGAGTACGATGATTTTCTGGAATCGAACGAAATTGAAGAAGAGCTGGACCATCTGACCGATGACGAAATCTGCAGCCGTTTCTTAAACGGTGCCTTAAGCAAAAAGATCAAAGCCAGATTGTGGGAACTTGTGCGTGTCATTGATGTGCCACTGGCAGTGCGGTCTTCAGGGCTTCTTGAAGACTCGCAGGCCTGCCCGCTGGCCGGTGTTTACCGAACATTGATGATTCCCAATTCTTCTGCTGACATCCGGGTTCGCTATCACGAGCTTTGCAACGCGGTAAAACTGGTCTTTGCCAGCGTTTTTGAAAAGCAGGCGCGTGAGTATCTTGCGGGAAGCAGATTCAAGCCCCGTGATGAAAAGATGGCCGTAATCATTCAGGAAATGGTTGGTCGCAAACATGTAAATTGTTTCTATCCAGAAATTTCCGGTGTGGCGCAGTCGTACAATTTCTATCCGACCGGATCCCTGCGGCCTGATGACGGTATCGCCGGCGTCGCGCTGGGCCTTGGCCGGATGGTCGTTGATGGCGGTCAGATATACAGGTTCTGTCCGAATTTTCCGCAGACAGACATCCTTACTTCCAAGGATCTGATGCGTAATTCCCAGAAGGAATTCTGGGCGTTATGCTTTGATGCTCCGCCGGATGCCTTTCTGGAAGGCGATCACAAGACGCTTGCAAAGCTTTCACTGGCAGATGCTGAAAAGCATCAGGTTCTGCGTTATATGGCGTCAAGATGGGACCTTGAAAACGAAATGATGGTCCCGAATCTTTCCGGCCCCGGTCCGCGAATCCTGGATTTTGCGCCGATTCTGAAGTACGACCAGTTCCCGCTTGCCCCGATACTGCAGGAAGTGCTGGCGATGGGCGAGGAGGCTTTCGGCCTTCCCGTCGAGGTCGAGTTTGCCGCAAATGTCAGTCCCGGTCCGCTTGGAAAGAAGGAATTGTTTATTCTTCAGATACGGCCACTTGCAGTAAATAAAAGTTTTATGGAGGTCCCGGTCGTCAGGCGTGATTCCGCAGAACCTGACGTGTTCGTGTACTCGTCCGAGGCGCTTGGCAACGGTGAAAAGCTTGGAATCCAGGATGTCGTCATGGTTGACCCCGAAAAATTCACGACGACAAGCACGGTGGCGGTCAGGGCCGAAATTGGCGAATTAAACGCCGCTCTTCGCCTTGAAGACCGTGAATACATCTTGATCGGCCCGGGCAGATGGGGCTCAAGTGACCGCTTTCTTGGCATCCCGGCGTTGTGGTCTGACATCAGTGAAGCGGTCGTGATAGTCGAGATGGACTTGAAGGATTTCAGGGTTGAGTCGTCGCAGGGGACTCACTTTTTCCATAATCTGGTCGCCAGGAATGCCGGTTATCTGAAGATTCGGTACAACCGCCAGGAAGGCTGGCTAAACGCTGATCTGGCCGCGAAATGGAAGGTTGTCAGGCGCACAGAGCATTGTATTCATTA
>CAZFVA010000052.1:5977-7242 GCA_964522105.1 uncultured Anaeromyxobacteraceae bacterium | reverse complement strand
AGCCAGGGGAAGCCCGGAACCTTGAACGGTCGCTTTTCATCCGGAAAACGGTATCTGGCCAGAATCATGGCGAATGCCAGCAGCGCGTAGAATCCCCAGGACACAAAGATAAGCATGTCGGTAATCTGGTCGAATGTTCCGGAAAAAACCAGGATTGACGACCAGACGGCCTGAACTATCAGCGCGACATGTGGCGTTTCGCGCTTGTCATGCACATCAGCAAGACGCGTGAAAAACAGTCCGTCGCGGGCCATTGCATAGTAAACACGGGCCGAAGAAAGTGCGGTCCCGTTGATTGCGCCGAACGTTGAAAGCACCACCGCCGCTGCAATCAGCGCCGCCGCAGCCGGAAGGACTTTGTTCAGAGCGTCGGATGCGACAAGCGTCGAAGTCCTGATCTGGTTGACGTCAAGCAGATGAAAATATGCAGCATTTACAAGCAGATAACATACGACGACGGCGCCCATTCCAAACATCAGGGCCCGTGGCATGTTGCGTTGCGGGTTTTTGACTTCAGATGACACGTAGGTGACGCATATCCAGGCGTCATAGGCCCAGAACGCACCGGAAAGTGCCAGCGCAAAAGCGCCCAGAAGGGTTCCCCACGATGCCGTCCCGCCAAGTGAAGGCGGGCTGATTTCTGCTGGAAATACCGGGCCGGAAAGTGCCTGCATCAGGTGTCCGGCACCGAAGGCCGCCGCTACGATGATGCCGGCCATAATGACGAATTTCAGGTACATGAAGACGTTCTGAACGACCGCGCCAAGCCTGACACCTGACACGTTCATTATCGTGATGACCCAGATGCAGACTATTGCGACCAGCTTTGTACCGAGGTCTTTCAAGGGATAGAAGTCGATGACCCCGAAAAAGTTTGTCCCCCATCCGGCAAGCTGGGGCGAAACGTCACCCCATCCGGCAAAGAACCGCAGGTATTCTGCAAAAACGTATGCAATTGATGCGATGGACCCGGTCTGAATAACCGACAGCGTTGACCAGCCGTAAAGAAAGCCCGACAGGGGGCCCAGTATCCGCTTCAGGTGCGCGTAGAGCCCCCCGGCGTCCGGGTACATGGCGGAAAGTTCGGATGCGCACAGGGCGCCTATCAGCGTCACCAGTCCGGCAATCGCCCATATGATCAGCACCAGCGCCGGTGACGGGATGGCGTCGGTCATGGCGGCGGCTTTTTTGAATATCCCCGACCCGATAACCGACCCGATTACGATCGCGGTCGCGGTCGTCAACGTCAGTGTGCGTGCCAGATC
>CAZFVA010000052.1:3206-5877 GCA_964522105.1 uncultured Anaeromyxobacteraceae bacterium | reverse complement strand
CCGACCCGATTACGATCGCGGTCGCGGTCGTCAACGTCAGTGTGCGTGCCAGATCTTTAGTTGCCATCGTCAGTTGCCATCGTCTATGTGATTCCTTCATCCGGTAGCTCGATCATATTGCCAGCCAGTCCTTTTACATCGCGGTTCATCAGCTTGATCAAAGCGCTGCTTTCCAGCCCGCAGTAGTGCGGTATCACGACATCGGCCATGATGCGCTGCTGCGGAAGGATTATGTCGTTAAACACCAGTACAGTCTTTATCCCGGCTGCCCGCGCCGCCAGCAGTCCCGAATGTGCGTCTTCGAAGACAACGCTTTTGGACGTGTGAACATTCAGCTTTTCGCAGGCCAGCGTGAATATTTCGGGGTCCGGCTTGTGCCGCGTTACATCGTCCCCCGAAAGGACCACGTCAAAAAAGTCTGTCAGTCCGGTGACTTCCATAACCAGCTTTACATATGGTCGCGGTGAAGAAGACGCGACCGCAAGCTTGAAGCCTTCATCGCGGAGCGTCCTGCAGAACTCGAAGGCCCCCGGAATCAGCATCACGCCTTCGTCATGCAGCATCTGGGTCACTATTTCCATGCGCTTGATCACCAGGAATTCGGCAGACCATGGCAGGTCAAAGCGGCTGACGTAAAAGCGCATGTTTTCAAGGGCTGAGCGGCCCGGAATGATGCTGGTTTCCAGCGGCGTAAGTTCGTCCAGAGTCCGCCCGGTCTTCTTTAGAATGGTTGCGGTCGCGCGGCGGTAAAGCACCTCGGAAGCTACCAGCGTCCCGTCGAGGTCGAATATGGTGCCGTACATAAAATTCCTAGGCGACGTGGGTCAGGATTTTGATATCGGGCCTTTTTCTGCCGCAGACTTCGCGCCAGGATTCGTCCGGTACGCCAAGCGCAATGACTGAATAGATTGTGGCTTTTTCGGGGATTGCCAACGCCGCTTTGATGTTCTTGTTGTGCTTTGCCGCTTCCACCACCATGCCGATCAGGCAGGTGCCGTAACCCATGGCGTGGGCCGCCAGCAGTATGTTCTGGGACGCCAGCAGAGCGTCTTCAGCCGGACAACTGGCCCCGGCCTTTGATGCGATGATTATTGCCGCAGGGGCGCCGTGGAAAAGTCGGTCACGGCCGCCGGTCCTGAATTCGGTGATTCCGGTGTTTACCGCTTCGAAATAGTCACGATAATAGGCGCGCAGTTGAGCAGAAAAAAGCCTGACAAGCGGGTTGGCCGCAAGCTTGTTCAGTCCGGCGTAGAAGTCCATCGAATGTTTGCCCAGTACCAGCAGCCTGTCGCGTGTCGGGATTACCGTGTACGTCCATTTCTGGCAGTTTGTGCCCGATGGGGCAAGGCAACCGATCTTGATCAGGTCTTCGATGGCCGTTTCCGGAATCGGTTCATCCTTGAAGTGCCTGCAGGACCTTCTGGACGCCATAAGTCTGGCAAGTTCCGCGACATCGGTTCCGCCGAACGGCAGCCATTTTCTGTTCATCTTGAACGTTTCAAATTCCTGCATCGACGGGTCGATTGCATGGACGACGGCGGCTCCGGTCGGGCAGACGGCCTGGCAGTGGCCGCAGCTCAGCGACGCCTTTCCTGTCACGGTGGCTTTGCCGTCAATTACGGTCAGGGTGTCGCTTGGGCAGACGCTGACGCACTTGCCGCACCCGATGCATTTTTCTTGATCAATAACGGTAGTTACGGCGTTTCTCATGATTTTTTTCAGGCCCGGGGTGTAGTTTCAACTGTTGGATTTACAGCGCTTTGTCCGGTCGGGGCTTCCTGTCCCTCTTCAGCCGGGGCAGGGTTCGGCAGGGGCAGCGTATCCGGCATGATCGGCGGCAGCTCTTCTTCAACCTTCTTTGCTTTTCCGCCGAATTTGTAACTCAGGCCAAAACTGAAGACATCGATTGAGCTTGAATAAGAACCATTATTAACGACGTACCCGGGCCGCACATCTGACACAGGCGTGCCGTCAGTATCTGTCTTGACGTACATTACCTGCTGGGTGATTTTGCCATCTGTAACTTCGCGTGATTCCTGGAATATGTGGTTGTATGAAAATGCGATTTCAAACCCGTAGATGTTGGTTGAAAGTCCAAGTCCCAGGCCCCAGCGGTCCCACGACGGAAGGTCCAGGTTTGTGTAGGCATCCGGCATTGCCCCGGATTCCCACCAACCGCCGACGCGGACTGTAAGCCAGTCCTTGATCGCGTTGTACTGGCCGCCAAGTCTGACGCTGTGTGTGTCAATGAAGTTTCGCGGGATCGTAATGTCCATCGGATTCATCGTTACACCGGGTCCGTTGAAGTTGCCGAGTGTCTTCATGTAGAAGGCTTCCAGCGTTGACCAGTTTTCCCATACGTAGTCCACTTCAATATCAAAGATTTCGCGGTTGTTGTAGTCAAAAGCGTAGCGTATACCGGTCTGGATGTGGGCCGGGTAGGTGTAGCTGAGTTGGCCCGGGATTTTTGTCTGGTAGTTTTTGTAAACCGACTCGTCAGCACCCGAAATGCTGATGTCGCCGGTGGCACTGTACTTGATTGGTACCACACGGGCGCAGAACCCGATTTCCAGTTTTTTCAGTGGTTTGTACCAGGCAAAAGGCCTTGCCCAGCCCCCGACCAGCATTGAAAAAGCCCCCCAGTCGGAAACGTTGACGTCCGTCTGAATAT
>CAZFVA010000052.1:0-3106 GCA_964522105.1 uncultured Anaeromyxobacteraceae bacterium | reverse complement strand
CCGACCAGCATTGAAAAAGCCCCCCAGTCGGAAACGTTGACGTCCGTCTGAATATCGTTGCTGTTGCTGACCGGCGTGTTCTGGCTGGTGTAGGCGGCAGGCCCCATCATTGTCATGGAATATTTCAGATATGGGATCATGATGTACTGCATGGTTACGCCGATCCCGAACCATTCCTTGTATTTCCAGGCGGCTGAAAAATCGAAGTACAGAAGCAGGGCTTCCATTGAACTGAACATGTATTTGTTAGATGCGTCGAAGGTATTGGGGAACGTAACTTTTCCAACTACTGTGGGTCCGTGAACGCCGAAACCGAAACCCCAGTCCTTCAAACCGAAGTCGCTGGCAATCATTAACGACGCACCGAGGGGGAACACCTTCGAGGTGTTCGCCACAGGATCAAATTGATGGGGAAAGCCGGCAGGCTGCGGGTCATAGAAGTCGCCGTATGTGACGGCCTGGGTCAACGGGTCCTGTGTCACACGACGCTTTCTTGCATCGGCTCTTGTGAAAGATACATCAAGGACTGACATATTGTCGTTGACAAGGATCTGGGTGCCGTCAAACAGAGCCAGTCTTGACGGATTCCAATATATTGCCGTCGCGTCGTCTGCTGCCACAGTGAACGCCCCGCCTCGACCGACCGCGTGGGTTCCCTGGGGACCGTATTCAAATCCGGCGGCAATTGAAGTGGAAGGGATGACCAGTGCGACCAGGACCGCAGACAAAATAAAGGATTTCTTCAAGTTGCTTGTCATCATAATTCCGTCAGTTTGGTGAAAGTTCAACGGGACCCCCGCCACCATAGATGTTCCCGTTCATTAACAGGGACACTATCAGCCGGATAATCACAGGTCAAGACGCATTGCACAATCAAAACATAATGCGTCAAAGTGCCCGATTTCCAAAATCAAATGATTGTGCGGGTCATGCGTTCAGGTATAATTGCCCCAATGAACCTGGATTTTGTGGTCGGTCTGAATTAAACGTCTTTGGAGGTGCCTTTTGAAGAATCTGATTTTGTTTGCTTTTGTCATGTCATTGTCTGTTATTGGTTGTAAAACCGAAGAACCGGCGCCGAATGATGTCATTACAGACACCCATGTGGATCAGGATACGAACGGCACCACCGATACCGTGGTGACCCCCGACATCGTGGGTGATACCGACACGCCGGCCTCGTGTCTTTCCTGCATTGCGGCCGGTCAGACCTTCCTTTTCCGTTCCCTGAACGTCACCGAACCGGCCGAACCGCCGGGTCTGGCGCAACTTCTTAATGATATCTGGTCTGTCGACTTCAATTATTACAGACTGAACGTTCTGGTCAGGATTGACGAAGTTATGCCGCAGGAAGACGGCACTTTGATGATAAAGACCCGTGGCGGTTCCGCGTGGCACAACCTGCCGTTCGCCGACGTCGCCCCGGTTGAGCACGAAAACGTTCCGACTTCATTCTATTTTAACGCGCTGGAAACTGCCTCGGACACCATTTATTTCACCGTTGACAAGCAGTGCAATTTTGTGAGCATCAACAATCCTGAAAACGGAAACCCACCGTCCCTCGGTTTCAGACCAGGCCCCGTAGACAGGAATCTTTTGTGTTCAAACGGCATGGAAGAAGAAAACGTCCCGAAGCACACAGTCCCGATACGGGGTCTCTATGCGACCGGCAAGTTCAACGATACATGCACGGCGATGGACGTTGGTACCCTGACTGGATGCATCTCCGAGGCGGCTGCCTGTCAATTGTGCTTCTTCCTGCTGGCCCCGGATTACTCGTTGATCGAGTCGACTTCCCCGGATCCGTTGGTGACGCCGGTCGTCTGCCAGGCTGCATACTGCGAACATTACTGCGGGGCCATGCCCTGGTCCAATTTCGGTGGCATCGTGCAGGGATTTGAAGTGCCGCTGAATTGCGACCTTGATGGCGATTCGACCAACGAAGCGTTCAGGCTGACGGCCACGTTCAACACGATCAGGACCACCTACGCCGATCCCGAATAAAGTTCCCCGGCTACATTTCCCAGAACAGTCCTTTATATTGAATCTATAATCACGTCAGATCACGTCAGAGGTGTCTTTGTGCACAAAACTGTGTTGTTGCTGTTGGTTATTGCTGTTTCAGTCGTCCCGTCATTGATTTCTGCGCGGGCCTCGGCCGCGCAAGTCCCTGACTTTGTAATGGTTCCGGTGGATAGCGAAACGTCCCTTGCCACAGATGTCTGGGTTCCAGACGGGGATTCACCTGACGGATGGCCGGCGCTTCTGCGCAGGACTCCTTACGGACGGGTACAGACTGAAGCTGAGGTTTCCTGGTTTTTAAGTATGGGATACGCGTTTGTTTCCCAGGATGTGCGGGGGCGCGGCGACAGCGAGGGCAGATTTCTGCCGTTTCTGAATGACGCCGCCGACGGTAAGGCCGCAATTGAATGGGTGAAATCCCAGCCGTGGTCGAACGGAAAAATATGCACCTGGGGAGGGTCTGCGGAAGGCGTCGTGCAACTGATGGCCGCCGGTGAAAACCCTGACGGTCTGGTATGTGCGATCGTTACTGTCGCGACTGATGACGTTTACGAAGGAATGATGCCGGCCGGTGCCTGGCGGCAGGAGTTGACGACTGAATGGCTGAAGGCGCTTGATGCGCGTGACGTATATGACGAGTGGCGGGCCAACGAATCATGCGGACCGTATTGGGATACAGGAAGGTTGACGCCGGAAGAACGCGGTCGAATAGACCATCCGATGCTGCTTGTCGGTGGATTCTTTGACATATTCAGTCACAGCCAGCTTCGCATGCATCGCGATTTCAGGAATCAGGTGGCACTCGGTTCCAGGCAGGATCAGTTTCTGGTGCACGGTCCCTGGACACACGGCGGCGCTATTTTTGATGAAGGCGCCGCTGTCATGGAAGGCGATGTCCACTTTATAAGTTCCGCCGGGTACGATTGGTTTGCCCGCGACATCATGGACTTTCTGGAATGGAATCTTAATGGTGGCGAACGGCCGTCATGGGCGCCGGTCAGGTATTTCAGGACAAGGCTTGGTGATACGGGGCTGACTGCGTCCGGTAATTGGCGGACGGTTGACGAGTGGCCGCCGGTCGGTA
>CAZFVA010000051.1:0-12413 GCA_964522105.1 uncultured Anaeromyxobacteraceae bacterium | reverse complement strand
CGCGATACGACATCGCAAATTCATTCGCAATATCCATGGCGCGCTGCGCGTTGTTATCGTCAACCAGAATTCTGGCCAGCATGCTGTCGCGAATCGGCTCGACCGTGACCATCTTCTGAAGTATACGGGCCGGGACTTTGTCCGCAATCCGCTTCGTCTTTTCGGCCGCCGTCAGAATTTCATCAGGAAAATTTTTAATGAAATCGGGGTCATCCGAAAGATTCAACGCCGTCACGACGCGCTCGCACACCTCAAGACCGGCAATAATCTTGTACTGCGTCTCGAAATATTCGCGCATTGACCAGTAATTCGACGACGGACCAAGTTCAACAACGTCCTTGACGCCCGCAAGAACCCTTGGAGGATTGGCTTCAATAATGACGGTCGCTGTGGCCCGGTAAACCGGAATCTGCCGCTTAGTCAGCACCAGTCCGACCGCAAGCGCGACGACAAGAGTCCCTACCAGCCACCACTTCCGCTTATGCAGAACGGCGATCATTACTTTGAGCTGGCGGCCTATATTTCCAGACTCGTCGTTACCGCCCAGTAATGTTTCAGCAACCGATTTCAGAAAGGCCCCCGGATGCAGGTTACGACCTGATTTTATGCGCCGGGGCACGTTATGGCAATAGCGTCTATGACATCGACAGCACGATGCCGTCGACTGCGTTCCTGGTCATCGGGGTGTAGCGCCTGACCAGATCCCAGTGAATCCAGGCTTCAGCCATGGCCACGGCGCGATCGGGGCCGAGAGTCGCCGCGAAAGCCGCGATCTCTTCAGCCATGTCAAAATTACACAGGGCATCAACGGGAACACCGGCAACCGACTTCAAAACGTCCTGTGCAACCGTTTCAAGTATCAACCGGTACCCGTCAACGCCGTCCTTTTCAGATGGAAGGCCATCCGAAAATTCAAGCCGCGAACATGTGGCCAGCACAGGCGCACCGGTCTGACCATCAACCTCGCCGGCCAACCCCAGGAAAGACCTGATGAAATCCTGTCGTTCCTTAAGCACTTCACTCTCTAAAAGCCTGACGGCCTCGCCGGGACAGCCCCCCGACAGCGCAGCCGCTGAACGGGCAGTATCCGGCTCAACCCCGCGCCGCGAAACCAGGAAATCGACTGTCTCGCCTGCCGAAACGGGGCAAAACGGCACCATGAAGCTGCGGGAAAGGACCGTTCGCGGCAGAACGTCAGGACTGGACGTCACCAGTATGAAAATGGTGTTCGACGGCGGTTCTTCAAGGGTCTTCAGGGCGGCGTTGGCAGCCTCGGCCGACATCGTGTGCGCGTCATCAATCAGAAGGAACTTGAACGGTCCGATAACAGGTTCAAACAACAACCGGGGCATAGCCTCGCGCACCTGGTCAATCTTGATGGTGGCCTTCTCGGGCTCGATGACGACCAGATCAACATACCCGCCTTCAGCCATTCTGCGACAGTTGCTGCAGACCCCGCACGAATCTCCGTCATGCCTGTCCTGACAAATCAGATATGACACGAAAGCCATCGCCATCGTCCGCTTTCCAACGCCATTTCTGCCATGAAACAAGATAGTTGGCGGCACTCTGCCGGTATCGACCGCACGGCGCAGCACTTCAGCAACCCGACTGTGGCCAGTTACCTCACAAAACTTCATCAGAATCCCCTGTACCGACGGTCCGTCAACACGGTAATGCCCGACGCGCATTGCGTCAATGACGTTCTAACGCTTTCAGGATTAAACTTTATATTCCAGTCAGTTATGACCACGAACCTTTATGGCCACCTTCATTCGAAACATACTTTGAAATGTGGAAAATGTAGTTGCAATGGTACTGGCTGGCGGTCAACCGGACTCGATGGGAGCCCTGACCGAATCACGCAGCATGGCGGCCGTCCCTTTCGGCGGGTTGTACAGGATTATCGACTTCCCGCTGACCAATCTGAACGAATCCCGCGTTGACCATGTAGGCATCCTTACCCAGTACCGTTCATCGTCGCTTATGGATCACGTCGGCATCGGCAGGCCCTGGGAGTACAACGGCCGATCCAGAACGCTGGTGTTTCTGCCCCCGTATGAAGGCGAAGGCGACATGTCCTGGTACCGTGGAACTGCAGGCGCAATCTACAAAAACCTGGCTTTCATCAGGCGTTACAAGGCGCGCGACGTGCTTGTCATATCAGGCGACCACGCCTACCGGATGGACTACCGGCCGCTGATCAAATTCCACCGCCAGTCTGACGCCGATGTGACGATGGCGTTCAAACCAATCGATGGCGTTGATCTGACGCAGTTCGGGACCTGCAAACTGGATACACACGGCCGCGTTATCGACTACCGCGAAAAGGCCGTAGATCCGTGTTCAAACCTGGTCTCGATGACCGTTTACGCGTTCAAGGCCGAGGTGCTTGAAGACGCCGTTTCAACCAATGCCGTTTCAGGCAGAACTTGTCAGTTGTACGACGAAGTTATTCCAGCCCTGGTCGCGAAGGGCAAAGTCTTCGGGTACATATTCAGGGACCGCTGGGAGTACTTGAGGCCTGTATCGTCATGGTACGAAGCCCACATAAAGATGCTGGAAGCCGGACGCGGAAGTGTCTCGACATGCCGGATTCTGACCAATCCGGATTCGCAGGGACTTAGCGACTGCCCGCCGGCCTGGGTCGCGGACACCGGCAGGATTTCAGGGTCATTGATTGCCCCGGGATGCAAAATATCCGGCACCGTTATCGGCAGCGTTCTGTCACCCCGCGTCATAGTTGAACCGGGGGCCACCGTCATCGACAGCGTGATTCTGGACCGTTGCCGGATATGCAGTGGCGCAACAGTGCAACGAACAGTGCTGGATAAAGACTGCGTAGTCGGGGTGAACAATACTGTCGGGTCGCCATACAAAGCGGGCCTGCCGAATGAACTGGTCGTACTTGGCAAAGGAACCGTTGTCACCGGGAGTTGCGAATAATGAAAGCCGAGGTCGTCGCAATGGTTCTTGCCGGGGGCCGAGGGTCGCGCCTGAACATCATCGCTTCCGGAAGGGCCAAACCGGCAGTTCCGTTCGGCGGCAACTACCGCATCATGGATTTCACACTTACCAACATTATGAAATCCGGCATCCGTTATGCCGGAATCCTGACTCAGTACCGCCCGCAATCATTGATGATCCACCTGGGCGACGGGGAGACGTGGGACCTTGCAGGTCACAACTCAAGCCTGAAAATCCTGCCGCCAGTCTTTAAGCAGCATGACTCGGACTGGTACGGCGGGACAGCGGACGCCGTCTTTCAAAACCTGGATTTCATCAGGCGCCTGGACCCTGAATACGTCGTGATTCTGTCGGGGGACCACATCTACTCGATGGACTACCGGGATTTAATCAAACGCCATCAGGACACGAACGCCGACATCACGATTGCCGCCATGGAAGTCCCGTGGGAAGAGACTTCCCGCTTCGGAACACTTACAGAAGATGCCGAAGGGCGCGTCACAAAATTTGTGGAAAAAAGCCCTGAAAAGATCAGCAACATTGCGTCAATGGGGGTTTACGTCTTCAACGCAAGAACACTGCTGACCGAACTGTCGGCCCTTCACGACAAAGGCGGCCTGGATTTCGGCAAGCACGTCATCCCGGCAATGCTGGAACAGGATTTCAGGGTTTTTACCAGCCACTTCAACGGTTACTGGCGTGACGTCGGCACACTGCATTCTTTCTGGGCCGCGAACATGGACATCCTGAAGCCTGAATCGGGCCTCGACCTGGATAAGTGGGCGGTCAGAACGAACCTTACAGCCAACGGGATGGTTTTCCGCCTGCCGGCCACCTTTTCAAAGACGGCTTCAATCGGCAATTCGGTCATCAGCATCGGGTGCAAGATTGAGGGGTCTGTAATAAACAGCGTCCTTTTCCCTGGGGTAAATGTGGCGCAGGGGGCGGTAGTCAGGGACTCGGTCATTATGCATGACTGCGAAATCAATCAGGATTCAATGGTCGAGAGGGCCATTCTGGACAAATATGTCTATGTCGGTTCAGGGGCGCTGGTCGGCGACAGCTCGGTCTGCGCAGGAACGAACCACCGATTCCCGGACAGCATCTTCGGTGGACTGACCGTCATCGGCAAGGACGCCTTCGTCCCATACAACACAAGGATCGGCACGAACGCAATCGTCGGCCCTGGCCTGTCAATAAACGACTTCCGCTCGCTTGGCGTCCCTGACGGTGAATGTCTCGGGGTGTGACGGCGAAGCCTGATTCAGAATCCTGTCGTGGTTTCGTCCATCAACTTCCTGTACAGGAAATCAGGCAGAAACGCGGCGCGGTGAATATCGGCGCAGTAGTATCTGGTCGGGGTGATTGTCGGCTTGACCGGCTGGCGGCACGAAGCTTCGTTATAGCCGACGGCGAAGGCCCACCAGTTACCGGCGTAAGTCGCGATGGGGGCGGTATAAAGATCGGCGTGCTTAAAAACGCGGCCGAGCGTCTTCTGTACGTCCCGCACGATTGTGTAATGAAAATGAAGGGATTCGGACAGTGTCACGAACATGCCGCCAGGCTTCAGGGCGCGATTCACGTTGGTGAAAAATTCGTCTGTGAACAAGGTTTTGGCGAAACCAACGATGTCGGTGCTGTCTACAAGTACCGCGTCAACGGCCGGGGCAGCACCGCCGAAACCTTTCAGAAATTCGGCGCCGTCCATATGCACAAGCTCGACCCTCGGGTCCTTCAGTCCGCTTGAAACGGTCGGAAAATACTCCAGGGAAAGCCTTGTAACTTCAGGATCTATATCAACTACCCAGATCTTTTCGATTCCAGGGTGCTTCACGACTTCGCGGACCGCGCCGCCGTCACCACCACCGATTATAATGACCGTTTTCGGATCGGCCATCGCGTGCAGCGGCACGTGGACCAGCATCTCGTGATAGAAAAACTCATCGCGCTCGGTAAGCTGAACGACGCCGTCAAGAACCATGATCCTTCCAAAGAACGGATTGGTTATGACGGAATATTCCTGGAACTCACTTTTTCCGCTGCACAGGACCTCGCCGACTTCATATGCGTACTGAATCGGCGAATATGGGTCTTTTTCAAAAAGCATTTTGTCAGTCATCAAGTAACTCCATGAACTGGAAGGCGCCGCGCGGGCTTACTTTACTTCCTGCCCTTCTTTTCAACCTTCGTGGCCGACGGGGAAATCATCGTCACCAGAAGCAGAACGCAGACCCCGACAGACACGCCTATATCAGCAATATTGTACCTGGGCCAGTGAAGATTACCGCGATACATATGAATAAAATCGACAACATACGAAAGGCTGACCCTGTCAACCAGGTTGCCGATCGCACCACCCATAATCGCGCCAAGAGCGATTGAAACAATGATGTTGTTCGACGGTGGCCGGATCAACATGTAGCCAAGTGCCAGTATCGCGATGATCGAGAACACAAGGAAAATTGCCCTGCGCACGTTATGGTCCAGACTGAGCATCATCGAAAAGGCACCGGCCGGGTTTTCGGCATACGAAAAATCCCAGAACCCGTCGATAATATTGATAGTTCTGTCTGCCAACAGGTAAGTAGCACCTTTTTCCGGCGACGAATCCAGCGCAACCGGTTTCAGGCCACCCGCCGGAATAACGAAAAGCCGTGTCGCAATCGTCGTATCTACCGACGACGCCGATTCTTCAGGGATACGGTCAAGTATGAAATCCCGCACAGTTACGGGCGCCAGTTCGGTCTTGACCGCTTCAACCGCCTTACCAGGATCGGAATCCGGGGCTGCCCTGGCAACCAGACGCTTCACTATAACGGCATCAAGCCTTGGAACCCGCCGCGCAAACCTGGAATCGGGTTCGAAGACCAGAAACCCTTCAACGCCGGAACCAAGTTGATTTTCAAGGGAATGAACCTTGTCGGTCGGCGTAATTTTGGTGAAGTCGGGCTGGGCAAAGACGTTACCTTTCAGTTCAGCGTCAGTCATCCCGGGAAAACGGGCCCTCAAAACATCACCAACAGTCTTTGCGCCGGGGGCCGAATCAACTTTCACCGGCAACAGATGTGACCAGTCGGCAAGATTGCTTTCCATCCAGCGCTTGGAAACCAGATCGGACGCGGTAAAAAGGCCGACGACGACCAGAACGACAGCGATTCTTATCAAGTTCTTGTTACCAGATGACATCGGCAAACTCCGCTTTCGTTGACCAGGATAGCTTTTATGACGGGCACTTATCGGCTACGGGCACGTCGCGGCTTCAATAACGTCGGCGCACCGCGCACACAGATCGGGATGCCCGTCGATCGTACCGACTGACTCAAAGTAGTTCCAGCACCGCGAACAGCGCGTGGACGTCAGGGGCGTAACCACGACTGCGGCAACGGCATCGCCTTCAAGGGACTTGACGCGCTCGACCGAAGTCCTTGATACAACGAACAATTCCGGCAGAATCGCTTCGAATTTTGAAACAATCTTGTCATGTTCGCTGCCTTCCTTCACCTGAATCAGGACGCTGGCCTGCAACGGATGACCGATTTCTTTAGCCGTTCTGGCATTTTCAAGCGTCTTCAGGACGACATCGCGGACCTGTCTGAACGTCACCATTTCTGCAAGCAGATCCGGGTCTGACGGGTAATCAGAAGCACACGGAAGCCGCGTCAGCAGAATGCTTTCGGGCGAACCGGGCATACGGCGATGATGGGACCACGCCTCTTCCATCGTGAATGAAAGGACCGGGGCCAGCAGCTTCAGGAAGCCGTCAAGGATACGATACACGACGG
Source organism: uncultured Anaeromyxobacteraceae bacterium (assembly GCA_964522105.1). GTDB lineage: Bacteria > Myxococcota_A > UBA9042 > DTJE01 > DTJE01 > JAGOFO01. The sequence goes on along the minus strand of CAZFVA010000051.1, from coordinate 5,664 downwards.
TCTGAGCCGAGCGACGATCAAAACCGTCAGGGGCCGCGCAATAAAGGCGATCCTTCGTAATATCAAGATAGAACTGGGAAAGATCAGACACCATGTATCCCAGAATCGTCCTTACGACGGTGTGGAATTCATATTCATCATAAGCTTCACGGACCTTGCCGACTACCTCGCCGAACCGCGCCAGCGCCCACCGATCCTGCACCAGCAGCTCGTCATCGGACAGAAGTTCGGTGGCCGGGTCCAGGTCTGAAACGACACCAAGCATGAACCGCAGAGTATTTCTGATCTTGCGGTACGCTTCGACAAGGCGGGTCAGGATTTCCTGTGAAAGCCGGATGTCATCGCGGTAATCTTCGGCCGCAGTCCATAGACGCAGGATATCTGCGCCGTCGCGGTCAATGATCTTACCGGGATCAATGTAATTTCCTTCCGACTTGGACAGCTTACGACCGTTTCCGTCAACGACGAAACCGTGTGTAAGGCAAGCGTTATATGGCGCCTGACCCCTGGTGCCGACCGACGCCAGCAGCGACGACTGGAACCAGCCACGGTGCTGATCGCTTCCTTCAAGGTACAGGTCAGTCCTGGTCTTGTACCCGTAACGTTTTTCCATTACTGCGGCGTACGAAACGCCTGAATCAAACCAGACATCAAGAATGTCACGGACCTTCGCCAGATCGGTCGAATGACAGGAAGAACACGCCCATCCGTCTGGAATCAGTTCAGACAACGGACGGTCAAACCAGGCATCGGCACCTTCGCGTTCAAAGATGTCTGCGACATGATTGATAAAATCAGAAGTCGTATCGACCTGCCCGCACTTGTTGCAGATCGTTCCGGCTATCGGGACGCCCCAGTGGCGCTGCCTGGAAATACACCAGTCGGGCCTGGACTTCAGCATCCCCGAAATCCTGTCGCGACCCCATGACGGGATAAACTGGACATCTTCGATCGCCTTGAAGGCACCCTGACGCAGACCGGTGTTGTCAACGGTAATAAACCACTGCGGAGTGGCACGGAAGATGACCGGGTTCTTTGACCGCCAGCAGTGAGGATACTGATGGGCGTACTTCGACATGCCCAGCAGAAGTCCCTTGGATTCCAGTAGTTTAATGACGTCCTGATCGCAGTCAAAGACCATTCGGCCTTCAAATTCAGGGACGTCTGACGTGAAACAACCCTTGGCATTTACCGGGGCGTACGGCTCGAGCCCGTAACGCTTGCCGACCACGTAATCGTCTTCACCGAATCCGGGGGCTGTATGAACGCAGCCGGTACCGGTTTCCATCGTGACGTGCTCGCCGACAATCATCAGCGAATCGCGGTCAATGAACGGATGGCGGCATGCTGCGCGGTCCAGGGCGGCACCTTCAAACGTCGCGACGATCGTGCCCATCGGATGCTTCGTTCTGGAGTGGAAATCTTCGCGCAGGGCTTCGGCCATAATCCAGACGTCGCCGCCGACATCTTCAGCTATGTATGTGGCCGCAGGGTCCAGCGCGATTGCCAGGTTGGCCGGCAACGTCCACGGGGTCGTCGTCCAGATAATAACGCCACCTGAACGGCCTGCCAGGGCCGGGATTCTTTCGCCGATGCTCGGACCGAACGGGAACTTCACAAAAATTGAAGGCGACGTCGATTCCTTGTACTCGACCTCGGCGTCGGCCAGTGCAGTTTCGCACTCGGCGCACCAGAACACAGGCTTGTGACCAAGGATTACAGAGCCTTTTTCAACAAACTTGCCGAACTCGCGCAACGTCGTGGCTTCATAGTCAAAGGTCATCGTCAGATACGGATTTTCCCATTCGGCCAGGACGCCCAGGCGCTTGAATTCATCGCGCTGCGTGGCGACCCACTCACGGGCATAGTCACGGCATTTATGGCGTAAATCCGAAGGGTTGGCCCTGGCCTTTTCGCGGCCGATCAACTTTTCAACGGCATGTTCAATCGGAAGGCCATGACAATCCCAGCCAGGCCTGTTTTCACAGCGGTGGCCGGTCATATTGGCGACCTTTACCACAATGTCTTTCAAGACCTTGTTAAGGATATGGCCGTGATGAATATGGCCGTTCGCGTACGGGGGGCCGTCGTGAAAAAGAAAAGGCGCGTCGTCGCCGGCGACAGACATCATCTTTTCGTAAATCTTGTTTTCTTCCCAGAAATTCAGGAACTCCGGTTCCTTCTCGCGAAGGTTCGCCTTCATCGGGAAAGAGGTCCCGGGCAGGCAGAGAGTGTCTTTGTAATCTTTTTCTGTGGCCATGAATGCCTCGCAACGGCGCCTGTCGGCGTACTTGGGAAAACCGGCCGAAACTCTAGCAATATCAGCCGAAAAGTCAAATCGGGAACCGGAAAACCGACTGATGAAACAATTATGCAGTTGCTGACAAAAAAATCATGTCGTTTTCTAGGCATCGGTATCTACAAGGAAATACTATCCATTACTGGGGTTTCGAATCGGATTGTTGTCAGGTTCGTCAAAATTCCGTCCAGGCGGCACCAGGAGAACGGCTACCATGTGCCTGTCCGCAGAAACAATCGAAAGGCTTGATGTGTCCTGCCTCACAGACATATCAACGGACCTGAATTCTGCCGTCTCGATCCAGGAAATTGCCAGAACAGTCGGAATCGTTCTTCAGGAAAAACTTCACCTGCATGCGTGTTGCGTCGTTTATAAGGAAAGTCCGACGACTGCGGCATCAACGGTTTGGTTCAGTCCCGGGGACAAAGGCGAATTCTGCGGCCTTGACGACTGCGACGGACCGATCACCCGCGTATTTAAAAATGGGCGTGCCGAAGTTGTTTGCGCGGATGAAGCGGATGCGCGCCTGAAAGATCTTGAAACTACTCTGGAAACCAGTTCAGATACATCCCCTCAGGATATTTCTGCAAATAACAGCATAAAGTTCTATTCACCATTGAAGGCGGCGGGACGGGTACACGGCGTTGTTGGTCTGGGCCGTAAGGACAGCAAACCGTTCGCAAAAGGTGAAGACGCCTTCATCAGCCTTGTTACAAACATGGCCGGTTCAGCCATCCAGCGCGTAGTCGCGGAAACAAAACTGAGCAGGAAAGAAGCTCTTTACAAGACAGCCCTGGAAAAGACCCGCGACATCATGCTGGTTCTTGACCGTAACGGAATGGTTTCATTTGAAAGCCCTTCCGCCAGATCGGTCATTGGCGTTTCGCTGATGGAAAGCATGGACCGGGAGTTCCTGACCCATATCCATCCCCGTGACGCCGAACGTGTTGGAAAATTGCTGGGTGCCGCGTCTGAAGGCTGCTCAACTGCGACCAGACTGCGCCTTCGATGCCGTGACGACTGGCAGGAATTTGATGTCAGGTTCAGCCCGTCCGGCATTCAGACCGACGACAACAGTATCATTGCAGACATAAGAGAAATTTCCGCCACGGCACCGGTCAATCTGGATGCCGAGCGGGCAGGTCTTGAATCAGCGGCGAATGAAAAAGCCAGGGTTATCTTTGAAGCAAAGTCGCGGGACCGCCTGGCCGTTGAAATGGCCGTTGTAAAGGCGTCCGCAACAATGCTCAGCAACGACTTTGACCGGGCCGTGGAAAAGGTTCTGGAAGAAGTAGGCGGGGCAATCGGCGCGAAGCGCACCAGCCTGTACCTGCTTGACACCAACTGCCAGGGGGCGGAAGACTCGTGGCACTGGCTTTCTAACGGCAGTGCCGTGCCGGGTACCGGTATCCCGCGCCCGAACGAATCTGAAATGCCGTGGATGTTTTCACAATTCAAGGATGGTCAATCTGTCGTTATCAAGGCCACAAATGACCTCCCGGAAGCGGCGGCGCGCGAAAAGGCGATGCTGGCGGAAATCGGCGTTACGTCTGCAATATGGCTTCCGCTCAGGGTCGAAGGGGCCCTGGCCGGGGTAATGTGCGTAGATAATCCTGTCCGCGACAAAGACTGGGGCCAGGATGACCTTCAGCTTCTTGAGATGGTCCCGAATCTGATTAACAGTGCGCTTTCGCGCCGCAGGATTCTGGACCAGCTTATTGAAGGACGGGAATCACAGGGCAAAACCCTGACATCACTTCGCAAAGCACTTGAAGGCACGATTCAGGCGATGGTTCGGACGGTAGAAACGCGGGATCCCTACACAGCAGGCCATCAACGCAGGGTTTCCAACCTTGGCAGAACGATAGCGGCAAAGATCGGACTTACAGATGACCGAATCGACGCTGTCAGGCTTGCCGGATCGCTGCATGACCTTGGAAAGATTGGCGTCCCTGCGGAAATCCTTTCAAGGCCGGGCATCCTTACAGACACCGAATTCGAATTAATCAAAGGCCATTCCCATATCGGTTACAACATCCTGAAGGACATCGACTTCCCGTGGCCGGTCGCGGACATCGTCAAGCAGCACCATGAACGCCTTGACGGGTCAGGTTATCCGTCAGGCCTCAAGGGCGAAGACATCATGATGGAGGCCAGGATACTGAGCGTCGCCGACGTGGTAGAGGCGATGGCGACTCACCGTCCGTATCGCCCGGCCCTCGGGGTCAAGGCCGCTTTAGACGAGATCAGATCTGGTTCCGGAACAAAGTACGACCCGGTAGTTACCAGCGCCTGCCTGCACCTGATTGAAAACGAAGGTTTCCAGCTTTAGACCTTTAATCAAAGCCCGAAAATACCGCCGAAAAATTAATCTGGGTGAGGAGTAACCGACCGGAAGGTTTAGTTATTTACGTTGATTCCGGGGGCGGGGAACGCAGCACAGAAAGCGCGGACTTCGGCGGCAATCGCATCAAGCGCATCGGGACTTTCAACATTCTGCGCGACACGGTTGAAGTAATCGGCAATCACGCGCATCTCGGGTTCTTTCATCCCGCGTGACGTTACCGCTGCCGTTCCCAGACGCAGTCCTGACGGGTCAAACGGCTTGCGCGGATCATCAGGTACCGTGTTGTAATTGCACTCAAGACCGGCACGATCAAGTGCCTGCGCAAACAACTTTCCTGTCATATCACGGGTCGTTACGTCCATCAGAATCAAATGATTGTCCGTGCCGCCGGTGACCAGTTTGAAACCGTGACCGGCCAGATGGCCCGCCAGAACACGGGCATTCGTGACAACCTGATGCGCGTACTGACTGAATTCGGGCGTCGCCGCTTCTTTCAGGGCAACCGCAATTCCAGCGGTCGTGTGGTTATGGGGTCCACCCTGCAGACCCGGGAATACGGCCTTGTCGATCGCCTTCGCCATCGCCTCTTTGCAAAGAATCATGGCGCCACGGGGACCACGCAACGTCTTGTGAGTCGTCGTCGTAACAACGTCTGCCCACGGCACGGGGCTTGGATGGGCACCGCCCGCGACAAGACCGGCTATATGGGCCATGTCGGCCATCAGCACGGCTCCGACTTCATCCGCAATCGACCGGAAAGCCTGGAAATCAAGGATTCTGGGGTAGGCTGTGGCACCGCAGATCAGCAACTTCGGCCTTTCCGCCTTTGCCAGATCGCGCACCTGGTCATAGTCAATCAGGCCAGTTTTCCCATCGACGGAATATTGGACTGAACGGAAAAAAGACCCTGTAATCGAGACCTTCCAGCCGTGGGTCAGGTGACCACCCGACGGCAGAGCCATACCCATCACAGTCTCGCCCGGCTTCAGCGTGGCAAAATAAACGGCCAGATTGGCCG
>CAZFVA010000050.1:6051-12798 GCA_964522105.1 uncultured Anaeromyxobacteraceae bacterium | reverse complement strand
GATTCAAATTCACAACCTGCGATGGACATCGACAGGGCAGCAAAAAGCACAACTGCTGCCAATCCCGCACGACGCCCGGCCACCGCCGCCACATTCATCAAATAACGCCTGGAATTCATCATAAAGGCCTCACAAATCGCCACCCCGGCGGACGTAATAGTGCTTCGCGAAAACAGTTTCGTCAACCACTCTGAAACCTTCCCGCCATTTATTTAACCGGATGAAAAGTCATCATCTTAAGACCGAAAGACCGGCATGTCAGACCCGCGCTTCAGCCAGCCGGAAAAGCCAGCACACCGTTTCAACAAACAGACTTCGTCAGGCCGGATTGCCGCCCGGTGGATGATAACGATCCTTGTTTCATTCTTCACGTTCACAAACGAAATTTATGCCGAATCAGCCCTGCCGGACACGGTGGATCCATCGGGAATCGGTGTCAGTGAAGAGTTTTTGACCGCAATTTCATTTCTGGAGACCGAAAAGATCGATCTGAATTCTGCAGGCATGAACGAGCTGACCGAAATCCCCGGCATATCTGCGTCTGAGGCCGCTGCTTTAATTCAGTGGCGTAAAACGAACGGTGACTTCGAATCAATTTCAGCGGCGGCAGACGTCCCCGGACTTTCACCTGTTGCGTCTGAAGCAATCACCAGGTTTGCGTATGTACGGAAAGCCAGAAATTCCGGACACGCACCAGAACAGCGGCGCACGGCAGACACCGTGGACTGGGGGCTGAAAGCAAAGATCGGCACGTCGTGGTCGTCCACAAACTCGCGCTGCAATGCATCGGCAAGTACCGTCTGGTGCGTCCCGGATAACATGATCATGATCGATGCAAACTGGCTCGAGTCGTGGCGGGCCGGCGTGGCGCTGATTGCAGTTCCAGGGATATCAAGCGTCGGCGCATCTTCGGAAACCGGCGACGATGCAACAGCCGGACACCTGGTGGCCGGCAAGCCATCTGTAATTGTTGACCCCGCTGGATTCATAGCCACGTTTGAAAGGCCAACTTTCCGAATCGTCCTGGGCACTTATCAGGTTGGCTTTGCAACCGGTCTGACAATTGACACTACCGGACTGAAAAACCCTGACGGACATTACCCAACGCTTCTGTACACGTTATCTGCCGAAACAGGTTCCATCAGGAAACCAAAAAGATTCTCGGGCGCGGCCATAACGTTTTTTGTCCCGGTTGCGGCAGATTCGTACAGAATTTCAGGGTCGGTGTTCGGCTCATATTCCTTCATGGACCCGAACCGCTCGGAAGTGACCTTTGACAGATGCCCGTCAGGACAGACCGACTGCACGGATTCAAAGAAAAGCCCCTTCATTACTTATGCTGATGAAACGATTAACGACAGTTCGCTCGACTACATCACACTTACGAACCTGACTCGTGAATGTACGGCCGGCGCTGACATCGGCTTCGGCACAGACAGCTGGCGGGTAGAAGCGATCGGCTACGCGACCGGCCTCCGGTTCCGCCCGGCGATTTCATCCCTTGAACCTGCTGTTTCATCACCTTTTCCAGAAAACAGAAGAATTTTCGGGGCATTCGGCCTTGCAGGTTCTGCAGTTCTGCCACGCAACGGCCTTTTCAAAGCAGAAATCGCGATCACCGACAGAGTCGCCCCGGCGGCCGTGGTCGAAGCCCGCGTCTCGCCGGTAAACGGACTGGATCTTGAAACTTCGTTCAGATACTACTCAAGGAACTGGGACAATCCGTGGACCGGTTCAACTGCCGACGCCACCGAATTCAGGGGCAACCGCGCCAGAAACGAAACCGGTGGCCGCGTTGACCTGACATGGAAATCGTCCCGCTTCACTACAAATCACTTTCGTCTGGACATCGCGTACCACGGGCCGGATGACGTGCCTGATTCCAGCAGCCCTGTCGATCTTGAAGCCACCGCATCTGTTGACGTTTTTGCGACAAAACACGAACGACTCAGTCTTGAAATCGGATATGGCGACCGCGACATCCTGTCGAGTGGCCGTGACCTTTCATACGCGCCTTATTACTCATCAACAAAGGGAAACATTTCAGGTGGTTGCAAGGTTCACTGGACGATGACGGCGCTGACCACCAGGATTCCACGGACCAGACTGACCCTGTTCGTATCCCAATCTTTCGAAGATGTCGCAACCCTTGAAGATTCTTTCGACATGAACATGGCGGCCACCGTCAGGATCGACACCAGACTGGCACCAGGTCCTGACATCGCTGCGTTTTTCAGATGGTCCGACGAATCGCTTACCGCTGATAACTCTCCATCGCCAGCTCAGGGGTGCGCTTCCGGCCCTGTTTCGGGACGGCTGCCCGGCATGTGCAGGGGCGACACCAGACTGGATGCCGGGCTGAACCTGATTCAAACATTTGTGACGTCAGCAGGGGACGTCCGAATTTACGTGTCCGGCAGATACACAAGGCACATCGACGACAGAATGAGCTGGCAGCAGGTCGATGACCAGGCCCGCCCGCCTTCACGAAACGAGTTCGCCGCGACCTGCATGGTCGAATTTGTCAGGGAGTCCCGCCGTCGGGTGACGACGGGCAGATAACCATATACAGGGGAAAAGTGATGGACAGACACAGACCACAAAGACCTGCGCACGCAAAGATCCTGAAGACTGCAGTCCTGCTGGCCTTGACCGTTCTGATTTCGTGCGAATCGACAGAGCCGCCGCCGGAAGTCGCCACCGGGTGCGACACAAACCCGGGCGAACTGATCATTACCGAGTTGCTGATAAATCCGCTCGGAGAAGACGTCGGCATGGAATACCTTGAAATCATGAACGTATCCGACCGGACGCTGCTGGTTGAAGGCATGATCGTCATTTCCGGATCGGAAGCGCGCCCCAAAATCTCATCGGTTAACGGCTGGACCAAACCTGACATTCAGCCAGGTGAACGAATGGTCGTTTCCGAAGCACCCCCGGGAATGACCGGCCAGTCAGTCTCAATTGACTCGCTTGCGCTGTCGAACACGGCAGGATCAGTAAGCCTTATGTGCGGAACTGTTCAAATTGAAAAAGTTTCCTGGGGCGAAGACCCGGCAGCTCCGCCTGAAGGCCAGGCACTTCAGAGGTATCGACCTTCAGACCGGACGGCCCCTGACAGCACCGGAACAACAACCGAAGACCCGGCCGATGACGGCGCCAGCCCCGCAGACGTGTGGTGCGCATCGCAGGACACTCCTGATGAAGACGGCAATGCAGGCAGTCCGGGAAGACCGAATCACCCGTGTGAAACTGCCGGTGCGTGCACCGATGGAACGGGGGCCGAAAGCAGTCGCAGACCTGTCATCAGGCCGGCATTTAACGACATTGTTCTGACCGAAGTATTTTCCAACCCGGAAGGCTCGGACAAATTCGAGAATGAATGGATCGAGATACTTGTACTGTCGGACTTCGACATGGCCGGACTGACCGTGACGCATTTCAACGGACCGGATGGTCAGTCGGCGTCCAGAACGTTCAGCATCGCGTCGGAAGACTGCCGGCCGGTAAAAGCAGGCGACATCGTCATTATCGGGGGCGGCAGAACGGAAGGTGTGATGCCTCTTTCCGGCAACCAGAGCCTGTACAACGCCACTTCAGGGACTGCAATGTTCGAATTCAAAGACAGCGGCGGCAGCGTCATCGCAACGGCCAGACACCCGAAAGTCCCTGACGGGGCATCGGTTGCACTGAAATCAACCATCGCTTCAGTTACCGCAAAGGCCGCACTGGCAGATGATGACCCGGCATCCTGGACCGTGACGACGTGCCGTGACGGGCAGGCGGCTTCACCGGGCGTCATCCTTGACAGGTGTCCGAAAACTGGACGGAAGAAATGATGACAAACTTCGCGATGATGCTTCAGACAGGATGCCTGGCCATCTGCATGTCGACGCTGTCCTGCTTTACCGAAGGACTGGACTGCGGAAGGCATGGCGGGCTGGTCAGCAATGTACTGGACGGCGACACCGTTGAACTGGAAGACGGCACGACAGTCAGAATGATCGGCATCGACGCCCCCGAATTCGGAACATGCTGGTACGCCGAGGCCCGCGCATCAACAGAATTCCTGGTAAGCGGGCGGGAAGTCGAGCTTGAATTTGTCAGCAGATGCACAGACAAGTACGGACGTCTGCTGGCTCACGTGCTGGTTGACGGTCAAAGCGTCGAACAGATACTTGCCCGGGCAGGAGCCGCCTGCGCCTGGGATCTTGAAACCGACGATCCCCGCGCTGATGAAATCCGGGATGCTGCGCGAATTGCTGCGACGACAGGGGCCGGTCTGTGGGGTTCATGTGGCGAAATAACGTGTAGAAGCCGCTGACCGGACGTCCGTTGCCGCAATCCCGATCACAAAAACAGCAACATCATGAAAGCCGCTTCAAAAAAGCCGCTTACTTCACAACGGTAACTTTTTCCATAATTACGTCTTCAACAGGGCGGTCACGCTGATCCCTCGGTCTGGCGACGATGGCGTCAACGACTTCCATGCCTTTTGTGACCATCCCGAAGTAGTTGTACTGCTTCGGAAGTCTTCCCGACAGGTCATTAACGCAGATAAAGAACTGGCTGCCGTTAGTGTTCGGGCCGGAGTTGGCCATTGCAAGTGCGCCGCGGGCATAGTCACCCTTGACCAGTTCGTCATCAAACCGGTAACCGGGACCACCGCTTCCCCAGGCGTCTTTCATCGCCGGGTCTTTCGTCTGCGGGTCGCCGCCCTGAATTACGAAACCGGGGACAACGCGATGAAAACGAAGTCCATCATAGAAGCCCTGCCCTGCCAGTTTCACGAAATTTTCGACAGTTTTCGGGGCCTTATCCGGATAAAGTTCCATCTCGATCATTCCGCCTGCGACGTCAGCGATGTTGGTTTTCATGACTATCTTTATCGGAACAGCCGGGGCCGGAACAGCCTTCTGCGCCGGAGTCGCTTTCGCAACTTCAGTGGCAGGTTTAGATTCCTTTGCGGAACATCCCGCTGTCATCAAAACGACGGCAATCGCAAGTGTCAGAACAGAAGCGATACTTTTCATGGTGATCTCCGGTTATCAAACTTTTCACATCAACATTAAAACAAAGGGGCACGCGCCCGTCCCCATAATGCTGATAAGCCGCATTTTATTCCGTTGCGCCTTTCCGGCAAACGATATTTACCTTATGATCGCCGCCCATTGTTCGGCCCGACTTTTTCGGGACACGATCCGACTGGAGGAAACAACAAATGTTCGACGACCAGAATCTTGAACAGGAATCCGTTACACCGGTGTCCACGGCAGGGGCGACCACACGCCAGTCTTCTGAAGAAGACTTTGAATCAATGCTGAATGAAACCTTCCATGAAGGATTTAAATACTACTCGGTAGGCGACCGGATATCTGGAATTGTCGTTTCCGTCGGCGACGATGCCCTGCTTGTGGACATCGGTCAGCGCAGCGAAGCCTCGATGGGAATCGGGGAATTCCAGCCTGAAGAACTGGCCGGCATGAAGATCGGTGACACGATTGAAGCATGCGTCATCAAGTTTTCGGGCGGTTCAGCCGTTCTTTCACGGGCCGTCAGCTCGCGGGGCGCAGACCTGTCTTCAATAATCATGGCCAAGCAGGCCAATCTTCCGATTGAAGGAAAAATTACCGGCAACAACAAAGGCGGGTTTACCGTATCTGTTGGTAACGTCAGGGGTTTTGTTCCGTTCAGTCAGATGGAACTTGGCCAGGCGGCGCCCGCCGACGAATATACCGGCAAAGTCTTCAACTTCAAAGTATTGGAAACCCGCGGCCACGAAGTTGTGCTTTCAAGGGCTGCCCTTCTGCGCGAAGAACAGGCTGAAGAACGCGAACGCATGCTGAAGTCACTTAAACCGGGAATGTTCATTACCGGCCCGGTCGTTAAAGTTGAAAAGTTCGGCGTCTTCGTTGACATCGGCGGCGGGATCAACGCGCTGGTGCCAATATCGGAGCTTGGCTGGCACAACAAGGAAGAGATACTGGCAGGCATGACCGCCGGTACCGAACTGACCGTTTGCATAGCCGCCGTCGGCGAAAAGGACGGACGGCCAAGAATATCAGCGACCCTGCGTAACCCTGACATGGACCCGTGGCTTACGGCGGCAGAAAGCATCAAGGAAGGAACGACTGTCACAGGCAAGGTTACGCGCCTGATGGCCTTTGGTGCCTTTGTTGAAATTCTGCCCGGGATTGAAGGACTTGTTCATGTAAGCGAAATCGCAGCCGCCAGGCGCATCCGCCATCCTGGTGACGTGCTCTCGTCCGGCGATATGGTCGAAGCTTCGGTACTTAAAATCGATCACTCAGCGCGGCGAATCAGCCTTTCCATCAAGGCGCTGCAGCCTGCGCCTGAAAGGGCGGAATCGCCCGCGAAACCTGGCGATGACGTGGACGCCGAAGTACTGAAAAAATATACGCCGCCCGCAGTACGCAAACAGGTCGAGCCGACCGGTGAAACAGCTTTCTCGCTTGCGATGAAGAAGGCGATGAAGAATCCGTCCTGATATGCCCAACAAACTCCAAAGTCAAATTAACTAATACTTTCAAATACATAAAGCGCCTTAGATTGTCGAGTCTGAATCGATAAAGGGACAATAAGCCGTAAGCACACTTCAAGGAGAACTATCATGGGAACTGCAGCTTACTTCGGGCTTTTTGCCATAATCTTTGCCGTGGCCGGGGTAGCATGGCTTCTTCACAGACATTTTCACGAACCTGACCTGAGCAAAGACAGAAGACGGTA
>CAZFVA010000050.1:0-5951 GCA_964522105.1 uncultured Anaeromyxobacteraceae bacterium | reverse complement strand
ATGAAGTACCTGATTACCGTGCTATCCATTATTTCAATCAGCGCATTTACGACATTTACCGGGTGCGGCAATGGCACCACGCCGGGAAACGACCTGACTCCGGCGGATGTCGCCGGCGACACCGTGCCTCAGGATATTGTTCCGATGGATATTGGCAACGATACGGTCGCTGACACAGGCGACACAGTCATCAATACGGATACACCTGTTGTCGACGGCGACCAGGACATCATTCCTTTTGAAAACGGGGCCACGGCCAGGATAATCACGACTGAAGCTGAGCTTATCAAAGGGCCGATTGCGACCGGCACTATCGGCGACATACTGATCAAGAACAAGTACGTCAGATTCATTGTCAGGACTAAGGAAATCGGCCTGTACAGCCCGTTCGGCGGCAACCTTGTCGATGCTGATCTGGTCCGCGAAGAAGGCGACGAAGGCCACGAGAAGTTCCTGGAACTGCTGCCGATGGTCGGATTCGGACGCGCATTAAAGCCGGAAAAGATTGAAATCATTGATGACGGCGCGATTTCCGGAAAAGCGGTTGTGCGGGTAACCGGGACTGATCATGGCTTGTCGGTCGTTGACATGCTGACGCCGACCTGGCCGCTGCAACTGGCGGCAACGATGGACTACACGCTGGCACCGGACGGCCACGAGCTGGAAATCAAGGTCACCGCGACCAACAATGCTTCGTACGAACAGGATGTCACAATCGGGTCGTTCCTGCAGTTCGGCAAAAGATTCGAGAAGTTCTACCACCAGTGTGGCCTGGACAAAACCTGCCTGACTGGAAAATCAAATGTCGAGTGGATGGCCGCTGCTGCCGGTGATGTGTCGTTTGCCTTCACTACTGCGCAAGGCTCTAACCCCAAAGTTGTGCTTGCCCAGGATGACATTCTGTTAACCGAAGGTACGTCAGGAACCGTCGCGGCAGGCGCTTCAGTTTCGACGACCCAATATCTGATTGTCGGCGACGGGACGATAGACAGCGCGGCAAACAGGGCGATGGAACTACGAAATACTGTCGGAATCCGGACACTTACAGGCGTGATAAACCTGACCGGAGTTGGAGTTCAGTACAAAGACGTCAGGGTATATGCCAGAGTCGCCGGTTCCAGCGGGAAGCAGGGATGGCTCGATTCAAGCACGCCTGATGACGAAGGCAATTTGACTCTTCACCTTCCTGACGGGCAGTACGACCTGACCATAACCTTGCCCGGGGCTGATGACAAAGTTGTCAGCGGGGTCGCGGTATCCGAAGGTGGCGCAAACACGTTTACAGCCGAAACAAACCCTGCCGGAATGTTGCACGTCACAATCATGGATGGCGAAGGAAATATGGTACCCGGCGGCATCATTCTTCAGGTCGGCCATGACGCTCCGCTAAACCAGGACGGTTTGTTCCAGGCAATCAATGGCGGGGACCGCAGATTCCCGGTACACGCCGGCGCATACACGATCGTCGCGATGAAAGGCTTCGACTTCAGCATTGCTTCCGCCAACGTAACGGTAACCACCAGTGAAATATCAGACATTACCCTTTTAATTCATAAGGTTATTAACACACCCGACCAACTGACGATGACGACCCATGACCACAGCGAATACGCGATCGACGCAACCGGTAACCTGAACGACCGGGTTCACAACGCGCTGGCCTGCGGCATCGAATTCCCGATGCTGACTGACCACGACTACTTCAGCAATCTTCAGCCGTTCATTGAAGAAGAAGGGCAGGCTTCGCTGCTGAAATCATCCGTTGGAATCGAAATTTCCCCTCTCGGATTCCACAGCATCGGCTTGAACTGCAAGAATCCGCCGGCATACCCAACCTACAACTCGATCGGATTCGGCGAATACGACGACGAAGGCCTGATGACGACCAAATACACGCCGAACCAGTTGTTTGACATGGCTCGCAATGACCACCAGTGCCAGTACGTCGGCGTTGCCCACCCGTGGGAAGGCAGCGCAATGTTCAATTACATCGGTATGGAACCAGGGGACGACCCGGCCGACACGGCTGACATGCTTGATATGGCCAAGGTAAACGGCCTGGAGATTCTGAATTCAGACAACGACTGGAACAACCTGGCGGGTGGCTATCTTGCCGGCTGGTTCACGCTGCTGAATTACGGTTACAACGTCTGGGCAGTCGGCGGCTCTGATCAGGACGAATACGTCATTAACTTCGGCTACCCGCTGAATCTGGTCGAAGCCGGCACCGACTCGGCGGCCGATGTCGTGGTAGACGATCTGTTTAACAACCTGAATGCCGGCCACAGTTTTGTGTACGCCGGTCCTTACGTAACAGTGGACATTGCCGGCAAATCCTACGGCGACACTGTTGACCTTTCAGTAATAGATGAAATGCCGACCGGCGACATCGTAGTTCAGGCGCCTGCATGGATGAATGTCGAGTTTGTACGGGTATTTGCAAACGGCGAAATGATTGCCGACAACGTCGTTCCCGCGCGAATTGAAGGGTCAGTCACAGTCTTTTCAGGCACGATTCCTATCGACACGTTCGTTACAGATACGTACATCGTCGTCGTCGCCGGTTCTTCAAGCTTCGAAAGCAGGATGCCGGGGTACGGAAGGCCGCCGCTGTCAGTCACAAATCCGATTTTCATCGACGTTGACGGGGACGGCTGGGAGCCTCCGCTGGTCAACTGAAGGTAACAAAATCTGGGGCAGCGCTACCTGAATCAGGCATGCGACCGGAGTTACAAGATGAACCGTTTGATTACCTCCATCGCGTTTTTATCAATAGCCGCCTGTGTTGCCGTTACAGGATGCGGCGATGTCGGTAATCCGCCCACGGACCTGACCACGACCGACATCTCTGGTGACACGTCGGGCGACACCGGAACGCAGGATGTTGCGCCCGCCGAAGTAACCGACGATTCGGGCATCGACGCAGATGGCAGTGATGACGCGATCGTCAATAATGACGCTGACGGCATCGACGGCACTGAAGATACGGTGCCTTATGAAAACGGGGCGACTGCACGGACAATCACTACAGAAGCTGAGCTTATCAAAGGGCCGCTTGCATCCGGCACCATCGGCGACATCCTGATAATAAACAAATACGTAAGGTTCATTGTCAGGACGCAGGAAATCGGCCTGTTCAGCCCGTTTGGCGGCAACCTTGTCGATGCCGATCTGGTCAGGGAAGAAGGCGACGAAGGCCACGAAAAGTTCCTGGAACTGTTCCCGATGATCGGATTCGGGCGGGCCTTGAAGCCGGAAAAGATTGAAATCATTGATGATGGCGCGATTTCAGGTAAAGCCGTCGTCCGGGTAACAGGAACTGACCACGGCCTGCCTGTAATTGACATGGTGTTGCCGACCTTCCCGCTGTACGTGTCCGCCACTGTGGACTACACGCTTGGCCCTAAATCACACGAACTGGAAATGAAGGTCACAGCGACCAACACAACGCCGTACCCGCTGGACTTGACGATCGGTTCTGTCCTTCAATTTGGCAAACGATTCAAAAAGTTCAACTACCAGTGCGGTACCGACAGCGAATGTGCAACCGGCAAGTCAAACATCGAATGGCTGGCCGCATCTTCCGGGGACGTGTCGTTCGCTTTCTCGACCATCGAGGGAACGAACCCGAAAATCGTGCTGGCGCAGGAAGAAATCCTTCTGACTGAAGTCGCCGCAAAAAACCTGGCCGCCAATGAGTCACTTTCTGCCACACAGTACCTGACTGTTGGTAACGGGACGATCGACGACGCGGCCACCAGGGCATGGCAACTTCGCAATATGGCCGGGCTTCGAACTGTCAACGGCACCATTGCGTTGTCGGAAAACATCAGCAACATC
Source organism: uncultured Anaeromyxobacteraceae bacterium (assembly GCA_964522105.1). Lineage (GTDB taxonomy): Bacteria > Myxococcota_A > UBA9042 > DTJE01 > DTJE01 > JAGOFO01. The sequence continues at coordinate 2,111 of CAZFVA010000050.1, read as the reverse complement.
AAAGACATCAAGGTAATGGCCCGAATATCCAGTGCGACCGGAAAGACCGGCTGGATAAATTCGTCCAGTCCCGATGCCGATGGTAACGTTGTTCTGCACCTGCCTGACGGAACTTACGACCTGACAATTGAACTTCCAGGCGCAGACCCGGCTGTATTGAACGGCGTAACCGTTTCTGAAAGCGGCGAAAATACGTTTACCGGTGTCGCGAATGCGGCAGGAAGACTGCATGTGACCATCAATGACGGCGGCGCCAATCTGGTTCCGGCAGGAATATTCCTGATGAACGGCTTTGATGCGCCCCTGCGAAATGGCCGGGATCTTACTGCAATCAAAGGCGGCGACTACCAGTTCCCGGTGAAGCCCGGTCAGTACACGGTTCTTGCCATGAAAGGGTTTGAATATGACATTGCCTGGCAGAACGCGACCGTCACGGCAGGCGAGACGACCCACCTGATCATGTCGCTGCATCACGTCATTGAAACGCCGAACCAGATCACGATGATCTCGCACAGCCATGACGAACACTCAATTGACTCGACCATCCTGCTTGAAGATCGCGTCCACAACGCACTGGCGTCGGGGATCGACTTCCCGATGGGCACAGACCACGACTACTTTAACAACCTTCAACCGGCCATCGAGGCTGAGGGCATGGCCAGTCTGCTGAAATCAACCGTCGGCATCGAGATTTCACCGGTCAACTTCCACACGATTGGAATGAACTGCAAGAATCCGCCGGCCTATCCGACGTATTTTTCAGTCAGATTCGGGGATTATGACGACGATGGTTTGCTGACCGGCAGTTACACGCCTAACCAGATATTTGAATACGCACGCAATGACTATCAATGCGCATATGTCGGGGTCGCACATCCCTGGACTTACGGCTCGCTGTTCAATTTCATCGGGATGACGCCGGAAGACGACCCTGCAGATTTCATAACGACTTTCGACGCAACAAAGATAAACGGGGTTGAGGTCACCAATTCTGGTGAGAACTGGGCCGATCTTGCGGCGCTGAATCTTGCGGGCTGGTTCAGCTTTGTCAATCACGGCTACAGCGTTTCTGCCATGGGCGGGTCGGATCAGCACGGCTACAGCATGAACTTCGGGTATCCGATGAACCTGGTCAGGACGTCAACCGACGTGATCGCGGATCTTTCGGTGGATGAGGTTTTCGCCAGTATTAATGCCGGTCACACGATGGTTTACGCCGGTCCGTACATCACCGTTGATGTCGCGGGGGCCGGATACGGTGACGTAATCAATCTGACCGAACTGGACGGCCTGCCGACAATCAACATTTCAGTCCAGGCACCCGATTGGATGAAGATTGAGTTCGTGAAGGTCTATGCCAACGGCGAAATTATTCTTGATCAAACGCTGGCAGCCCCTCCGTCGGGGACGACCGAAGTGTTCAGCGATTCGCTGCCCGCGATCGATTTCCTGACCGACACATACATCGTCGTTGTGGCCGGCTCGACAAGCGTTGAAAGCACGATGCCGGGTTACGGAAGGTCGCCGTTTTCACTGACAAATCCAATATTTATTGACGTTGACGGGGATGGCTGGGAAGCTCCGCTTGCTGACTGAATGTGACGGCCGGTGGACCTTATATACACACGAAACGGGCATGCGCCCGAACCTGAAGTGAGGGTTAAGATGGCTACAGAAACTGAAAAATTCGTTGAAGGACTTTTTGCGGCGGCGCGCGGTAATCCCGGGCGTGTCGTGGTACCTGCTGCCGACAATCTGGAAGCGCTTGAAGGCATCGCGATGGCGATGAATGACGGCGTCCTGAGGGGCGGCACACTTATCGGCGAACCTGAATCAATCAGGAACGTTGCGGCGGAAGCCGGACTGTGTCTGACCAGTTTCAACATCGTTGACGAGCCGGACTGGGACGAAGCGGCGGACCTGGCAGTCAGCCTGATCGTAAAGGGCGAGGCCGACTTCCTGCTGAAGGGCAAACTGGGGACCAAGGAATATCTGAAGGCCGTTCTGAACAAGAAGCATGGTCTGGTGAGAGAAGGCGACACGCTTTCCCACGTCGCCCTGGCGTCGATCCCGATGTACCACAAACCGCTGCTGTTTACTGACGCGGCCAT
>CAZFVA010000049.1:9392-13283 GCA_964522105.1 uncultured Anaeromyxobacteraceae bacterium | reverse complement strand
AGGTCAACATCAATCTCGGCAACACCGACAAAAGTGCCCTGCCCCAGGTTTTCCAGCACAGGTATTGCCGGACCGTCACCACGAAGCAGCACATGGTCATGACCGGATACAATCAAGTCTATGTCACTGTTACTGAACGATTTTTCAATCGCGGCCAGCTCGCCACCAACTGAACACGCGCTGTAAGTCCCCGCCGGATAAAGCAGATCACCCCGGGGGCACACACCTGTCAAATGTGTGATTACAACAACAACACCTGCACCGGCAGCCCTCATCGCGGGAACAACCCTCGCAAGAGCCGCGACCGGGTCTTCGAAAACAAGGCCATCGCTTCCAAGGCGACGCGACACTGTCGGCGTCATCGGCGTCAGAATACCTGTGATTCCGACCTTGACGCCACCAACGGTCATAACCGTAAACTCTTTAAATTCCTGCGAAATTGGCGCTCTACCCACAAGATGGACGTTGGCCAGAACTACAGGCTGACCCGCCGCCTTCACGGACTTTTTCAGCGCCCCACGCACATCAACCGGTTCACCCGCACCAACATCAAGGTAATCAAATTCATGATTTCCGATCGACCTGGCCGAGTAGTTCATCAGGTTGAAATATTCAGTGCAGAAAAGGCCTTCCGTTGAATTGACGGCGTAATCACCCTGAAAACAGTCACCGGCGTCCAGCACAACGGTCCTGTCGGGCGCCTGCGCACGAACCGCGTCGATTGCACCGGCCAGATATTCAATACCGCCCAGTTTTCCACCGGGACCGGCAAGGTCGGCCATCAGGGAAGGATATAAAGCACCGTGGATGTCATTAGTGGTTACAAAACGCAGAGTGACGGTCTTTGGACCAGACAGCCTGTTACAGCCTGACGCAGCGAAGACAGCCATGAAGACAAGGGAAACGACAGCAACCCGCGAAAGCCAGGAAAACCGCATCAACGATGAAACGCCGACCACCGATGAAACCAGTCTAATCATTCAATTTGACTCACTTTCCACGGCCGGATTTCTTTGAACCCTTCGATTTCTTCGAACCCTTCGAATTCAGGCCCAGCGCCGTCGTAAGTTCCGACCACGCCTGTTTCTGAACGGCTGAATACACATAACCTGCAGTTTCAGCGGCCACCGGTCCGTCGCCCATCTTCGGCTCGGCCGTAACCGCCTGCGTGTATGCCTTGGCGGCGCCCCCAAGATCCCCCAGCCTGAACGCTGCCATGGCCAACCCGATCAAATTATCCGCAGCCCCGGCCTGCATCGACAGAGCCCTGCGAAACACGAGCGCCGATTCCTCGTGACGGTTCTGATCGAACATTGAATATGCCAGGCCGCCAAGAATTTCTGACGATGGACCGTCAAGTCGAAGGCATCTCCAGAAATCGGCCTCGGCCCCCTCGGCATCCCCGTTCATGGCCAGAGTACTTCCCCGGTACATATATGGCTCGCACTGACCTGGACGCGATTCGATTGCCTTCGAAAAGTCAGCCACCGCCTGCCCGAACCGCTTCTGCAAAACGTTAACCCGGCCACGGACCATCCATTCGTCGTATCCCCATCCGTCCGCCGGACCAAGCTTTTCAACTGCTTTTCCAGCCTGCAAAATGTCATTCAACCTGACCGAGGCGGAAGCAATTGCAAGCCAGTCTGCATTTGTTGACGGTTTCATGGTCAGCGCCGTCTTCAACAACCCGGCGGCAACCTTGTTCAAGCCGCGATCGGCCGCCAGCTTCGCTTCGGCCGCGACAATTGCTGCAGGCAGTACGCCGGCCTTGACCGCCCGCGCCGTGAATTCAACGGCAGAGTCAGCACGACCATTTTCGATAAGCCAGAACACAAACCGTGGCAGCGACGTCTGACGGGTAAGCGGCGCGTCACCCTTCAATACGGCGATGGCCCGATCCAGCGTTGCCATCGCCTTCTTTTTGTCACCGACCAGCAGTTGATGTCTGCCTTCAAGCAGCAACCAGGACGCAAAAACATCAACCTGGGTCGGGTCTAAACCGACGCCGTTCAGCAGGTCGATTGCCCTGGCGGACTCCTGACTGCCCGGCCATGTATCAACGACAAAGACCATCAGTTCGCCCAGAGTCGCCACTATATCCGCTGACGACGCAAACGCCGCCTTCCACAACGTATCCAGCGCCATCGTCCTTTGCTGACCCGCCGCGATTTCCTTCACAAATTCAGACAATTCCGCGACAGTCGGTTTGCTGTCCAGCAGATTTTTTGCGGCAAGTGAAATGTCGCCGGGCGTCGAATCCGGCATGGAAAGCACGGCCAGGAACCGTCCACCGTTGGCAAACTTCCTGGCATCTTCAGGCAGGTCCATTCTGGAAAGACTGAACATATCAACGGCATCGGCCGGCCGCCCGGCTTCCAGAAGCGCCCTGCCAAGTTCATATCTGCGGAACCCGCGGTCCACCGGCCTGGCGCCCAGCAGACCGACTACCTTGCCAAGCACATCCAGCCGAAGCGCCACATCGCCGACAACCGTCTTGAAAGGTGGTGCCCACGCCACAATCAGGGCAAGCTTTTCGCCCTGCCCCGAATCAACAGCATTCTTCAGACCTTCCGATCCAAGGCCGGTCATTACCATTGAAGCGATCAATCTGGTCAGGCCACAATCTTTGTCGAACCGTTCAGAAGCCTTACGGGTAATGCCATGCATATTACCGAGCGGCGCATTGTGCAGAATTGACAACACAGTTTCAGCCAGAAAACCCCTGACCTGTCCATCGGTACGGCCATTGGCATCTGCGCCTTGTGCCTCGATCACACTTAAAATGCCGGGGATAGTTGACTTGCACGCCGCTGTCTGCCCCCCGACAGCCTTGACTGCCGCATCAAGATCACCCGATGCGATGGAAGCCGCTATCACAAGCATCTGAACAGCCAGAACATCGTCCGGGGTCTTGGCAAGAACTTCGCCACCGGGAGTGACACAAAGCGCAGCATCCCCGGGCGGGGCAAAAACGTCACCGGTTACGGAAGTCTGGCTTTTCAGCAGACGTTCAACAGAATCGACAGCTTCATCAACATCAATGTCACACCAGTCGCGCGGGTTCACCTGGCCATCCGGGGCAACCAGCGATATGCCAGCCTTCTGCATGCGATCAAGATAGTCCAGACCTAACGGCAGGAATTCGCTTAGCGGACGGGCACTTACAACAAGCGAAAGGTAATGACGCACCGAAGACGACCATGAAACAAGGGCTTCAGGATCATTTCGCGGCGCTGCACCGGGCGCACGACAGACCGTCAGCGCCTTCACAGCCAGTTCTGAATCAACTTTTCCTTCATTCTGGAAAACGACTACCGGCAGTGAACAGACCAGATCACGCAGCCCGGCTTCAACCGGTTTCAACGGCGAAGCGGCAACATCAACTTTTTCAAAGCACTTCAGATAGGCCAGCGCCATGTTCACAGTTTCGCGGTACATGCCGACGCGCAGACGATCAAAAATCGCCTTTCTGGCATAAAGATCAAGCCTTCCGACAGATTCCAGACCATCAATCTTTGAACACAGGCCAGTGATCCATTCTGCAAGCTGGTCAGGACCTTCACCGGGGAATACCGGTGTCGGTGGCACAAGGGCCGGCACAGGCGGCGGAACTGGCGCAGGCTCGGGAACCGGCACAGGGGCAGGAGCGGGAGCAGGAACAGCTTCAACGACCGCAGGCGCTGGCTCGGCTACAACCGGCACAGGCTGAACAACCATCGGCATCGGCTCGGGCTGAACAACTGCAGGCACCGGCTCGGGCTGCGCTACAACAGGTTCGGGCTGGACAACAACCGGCACCGGCTCGGCCACAACGGGCGCCGGAGGCGGCGTTACAGACTTCAGAACAAACTCATCAACAACAACCGGCACAGGCTGAACAACCGTCGGCAC
>CAZFVA010000049.1:1318-9292 GCA_964522105.1 uncultured Anaeromyxobacteraceae bacterium | reverse complement strand
ACAACCGGCACAGGCTGAACAACCGTCGGCACTGGTTCGGCCACAACGGGCGCCGGAGGCTGTGCCCCGGTCTTCAGAAGAAAATCGTCTACGACAACCCGCGCAGGCTGCTCGACCATCGGCATCGGTGGTTCGACAACCGGCGCCGGCTCGACCGCGGTCGACTCGGGAACCGGCTCTGCCAACCCAACGGAACACATCAACAATATTGAAAAAGCAACCGTTCCCGAAAGCTTAAAAGTGCATGAACGCATCAACAGCACCCGCAAATATGTCGTGTACATTCTACAGCAGCAGACCCCGGCCAAGAACCCCGCAAGATTAGAAAAATCAAACTTTCCCGTTATGCCGCCAATGCCCGCCCTTCATCCCGCCAATGCCCGCCGACATAATGAAAACCAGCATAAATCCACCGCACATCTTCGCGCGTCCACTCGCTTTCAGGTCCATAGCCAAAAATGCTATACTGTGCGCGAATCGGATTCGGATGTACTGATGAACCGGCTGCAGATTACATCCCTGGTCGCCATGTTCACACTGCTTGCAGCGGTGCAGCCTGCGATTGCGTCCACTCCTGCCGAAGACTTCGCCCAGGCCGAAAACACATTCAAGTTCCAGGACTATGAAAAAGCTTCAAAAATGATTGAAGCCCTTCTGTACCCGAAAATGATGCTTGAAGACCCGGCGTTGCAGATAAAGGCTCATGAATACCTGGCAGCGTGCCATTTCTGGCTTGATAACAAAGGCCGCATGGAGGAGGAATTCACCGCCCTCCTGACCCAGGCCCCGCTTCATGAACTGGATGCGTTCTATTACCCGCCGGCCCTCATCACCCAGTTCCAGACCCTGAAGTTACGCCTTATCGAACTTCACATTCTGGACCCTGAAAAAGCACGCGTTGACACAAAGCCGGAATGCACCATAACTATTGAAGAAATCAAAAAAAGATCGAAGCTGCCGATGATTGTGCCTTTTGGCGTCGGTCAATTTGTTAACGGAAAAAAGACGAAGGGCGCGCTGTTCCTGACCGGCGAACTGGTGTTTCTGGGCATGAACATTGGCGCATGGGCAGGTGCCGAATCCCTTCGCGGCGCAGACGGTTTTTATTCAACCGCCGACGCCGACACCGCCAGAAAGCTGAGGATTGTTCAATATGTCGGGCTTGGAGCTTTTGTAGCAGTGGCCGTCTGGGGCATCATTGATGCCTTTGTTGATTTTGTTCCTGAAACAAAGACTGTCAAAGTTGCCCCGTGTCCGACAGGTTCGACGTCGCGGGGTGGCGGAATTGACGGCGTAGGTCTTTGTTTTTCATGGACTCGTTGATGTTCCTGGACTCGTTGATGTTCCGCGTGGCGGGTTGAAAAAAGGCTGAAGCCCTGTTCGGGGCTTTGACCTGTTCGGGGCTTTTGCCCTGTTTATTTATGGAGTTGCCGTGGCCAGGATTGTTGTATTAAGCACATCTTTCCCCCACAGGGAATATCCGCTGTTTCGACGATCTACCATGATTGGCAGGGGCGATGGCTGTGACATAGCGCTGCCGCTTCCAGGCCTGAAACCTGTACATGCCGAGCTGGTTCTGGACGGCAATTCACACAGAATCGTCCCGATGGACCCGAAGGCCGACATAAGCGTCAACGGCACAAAGACAAAAATGACGGTGCTTGAACCGTGGGACGTCATCCGCGTCGGTTCGGTCACTATGATCTACGTGCCGGATGATTTCACATTCAAAGACAGCGCGGGCCGCGAAGACGAAGCCTTCCACGCGCTTGAAGCGATGTCCACCATCGGTCGCAAACTGATGGAAACGACTGACCTGGACGTCTGCCTTGAAATGCTTCTGGACGAGACTCTGGCCATAAGTCGCGCAAACAAAGGCTTCATAATCTTTGTGGAAAACGGGACTCCGGTCGTTAAAGTGGCCCGAAACGTCGGAAAGCATGAACTTCCTGACGAAGCGACCCTGTTTTCGGAAAGCATCGTCAGAAAGGCTCTTGAAGACGGCGAACCGCAACTTGTGGCAGACGCCAGCACCAACAAGGAATTTTCGGCAGCGACCAGCGTCGTAAACCTTCGACTTGCCTCTGTAATGTGCGTTCCGTTGAAATCAGGCGGCGAAATCCTGGGCGTCCTGTATCTGGGAACCGAGCGCCTTCTGGACCTGTTTGACGACATCACGCTGAAGATCATCACGGTTTATGCCGCACTGGCGGCCTCGATCGTCAACAACGTGCTTCTGATAAATTCACTGGTCAAGGACCGCGATGCCCTGCGCGAAGAAGTAAAAGTTTCGCGTTTTGGCCAGTTAATCGGTTCCTGCGAAGGCATGAGGGCCGTGTTTGACCGCGTGACAAGGGTCGCCCCGACCGACGTTCCTGTCTTGATCACAGGCGAAACAGGCACCGGCAAAGAACTGATTGCACGCGAAGTTCACGGCCGCAGCCTGCGCGCCAACGGGCCTTTCGTCGCAATCAACTGCGGCGCCATTCCTGAAAACCTGATTGAAAGCGAGCTGTTCGGACACGTCAAAGGGTCATTTACCGGCGCGTCAACAACTACGATGGGCAAGTTCCAGGCCGCCTCGGGCGGAACGCTGTTTCTTGACGAAATCGCCGAACTTCCGACCCAGATGCAGGTCAAACTGCTGCGTGTGCTGCAGGACGGCATGGTCATGAAAGTTGGCGGCAACAAGCCTGAACAGGTTGATATCCGGCTGATAGCGGCCACTAACCGTAATCTGGATGACGAAATCGTTGCGGGCAGATTCCGCGAAGACCTTTATTACAGAATCGCCGTCGTCGGGATCAGACTGCCGCCCCTTCGCGAGCGCGGCGAAGACATCGACACGCTTTCGCAGTACTTCCTGAAACGCTTTTCTGCGGAATTCAAGACGCCGGTCAAAAGCTTTTCGCCCGAGGCGATTGCGGCCATGCGCGTCTGGAACTGGCCCGGAAACATTCGGGAAATGGAAAATCGCGTCAGAAAAGCCGTGCTGTTTGTTGACGGTCCAGTGGCAGGCGTCGAGGCCCTTGATTTTGAAAGGGGCCGTGAATCTGCCGAGATGCTGACACTGGCTGTCGCACGTGAAAACTTTGAGCTGCGGTATGTAATGGAAGCGCTGAAGCGGCACGGGGACAATCGCGCAGCAACGGCCCGGGCGCTTGGCGTGGATACGCGCACGATATTCAGGTATCTTGAAAAGGACAAACAAGGTTGAAGGTTCGTACGGAAATCTACCGTGACGATTTGCTGCCTTCATCAGGGCGGTCCGCGCCGGCGTCGAGCTTTATACAGGCCGCGCCAATCTCCGGCTTTGTCCAGTCCACCCCGGCGTCCGGTTTCGTCTGCACCGCGCTGGCACTGGTCCTGACCGTTTTTTCAAGCTGTGCCATGCCGGTAGATATCAACGAACGTTCTGACTCGATCACGGCGCCCTCGCTTGATCGAACGCTGATTACGCCTTCACCGGATGAAGTCGTCGATCTTACTTCGACAATCACCGAGTTTTCAGTGGCAGCGGCCATAACAAACGTCGATCCGGCGCTGGACCAGCTTTACTACCAGTGGTTTGTCGGCTATCCCGAATCCACGACGCCCCAGCCGCCTGTGTACGAATCGCAGAAGACGATCCTGTTCAACGCCTGCGCCTTCAACGACGTGCTTTCGCCGCCGGGATCCGCCCACACGATTGAGCTGTTCATATCCGACGAGCCGGTTCTTTTTGTAGCGGGCGAAGGCCGTACCATCCCCGAAGCATACATCTATGTAAGCTGGACAGTCCGGCAGAAGGTGGCGTGTCAATGAAACCGATGTGGCAGCAAAGTCTGGCCGCACTTTTCATTGCGCTGGTCTTTCTGTGCAGTTGCCGGGACAGCGGCCCTGCCCCGATTTACGTTGGCCCGCCCTGGCCTGTGTCGTGCCTTGCCGACACCGACTGCAGCCCTGACCAGATCTGCAGCACAAAGTTCAAGATATGTGCGGACACAATGCCCGCTGATGCAGCGTTGACGTTCGCCATAGTTCCCGCCGGTAAATCAGGGGCGGCGCCAGATCATTTCAACGACATTAAAGTGACATCTAAAGGCCGGATTGATTTGACGGTCGCACCGGCAGCAGCCATCTCGGGCTACCTGTTTAGAAGCGGCCATTACCGGGATTCTATTGAACCGGGAAAACTGATCGCCGAGGCCCCGGGCAGAATTCCCGGGCTTCATTTAAGAAGCGAAGCCAGAACGCAGATTAACAGCGACGAAACGACGCGCGACGAAACGATCTGGGAAATGGACGTCCTGCCCGGTGTAGATTACACAATGACGTTCCTGCCTGACGACACGACAATACCGGCCGGGTCATGGCCCGTAAACGTTGGAATGTCCGGGATACTTGACCTTGAACTACCAGAACTTGATTCATATTTCACAGTCTCAGGAGTTGTCAGGCGCGCGTCCGGCGACACAAAAATCCCGGTCCCCGGTGCCCTTGTCACGGCCACGATTGGCAACAGGTTTGCGTCCACGTCCACATCCGATTCAAACGGCATTTTCACACTGAGTATCCCGCCGGTAACAGGCGAAGTTGTCCTGGATTTCAAATCAGGACCTGACGGCCCGATTTTCCCTGGCAGAACCATGCGATGGGACGACCTCGAACAGCTTGAACAATCGCTGCCGAAGACCAGATTTCTGGTATTTGACACAGATCCGATTCCTGAAATCCTGACAATCACGCTGCAGGTCCTTGGCGTCAGGGATGCTCTGTCACGAATTCCAATGGGCGGCTCTTTGATATTTATGGAAGGGACTGCCGGCGAAGGCATTTTCAACAGCAGAACTGTCGTTGACGCCAACAGCCTCAGCACCGTAATTGTCCCTGCCGGAGTATATTCGGTCACCGTCGTGCCGCCCCCTTCCATGGAAAGTCAGACGACCAGGGCACCCCAGTTTGCGATCGCACACAGAACGACGGACCTTACAAATACGGGCGGCAGAATCTTCGCCATCGAATTACCTCAACGGCCTGAAATCACAGGGAAACTGGTATATTCAGACACACAGGAACCGATTGCGGGTGGCAGAATCACAATGGCCACGGTGCTGGACGAAGTCATAGAACACGCGTCATCTTTCAATCCGGACATCGTGCATGAAGCCAAAACAGACGCCGATGGCGCATTCAGCCTGTATCTTGACCCGGGCAGATACGCGATGCGCGTCGAACCGCCGACCGGTTCAGGTCTGGCCCCGGCATCCTGGCCAATCGTCACTATCAATGGCACTGAAAACCTGCAGATCGGCCTTCAGACCGGACATGCACTTTCGGGAACGATCGTTTCCAGCCTGGGCAAGCCTCTTCCTGACACACTGATTACGTTCCTGTTCCCGACCGATTCCGACTTTTTCGACGCCTGGCCGTTCAAAGAAGCCGGTTTTTCGTACTCGGTCAGAAAGGCCGGGGAAACAGTCACGGATATCAATGGAAAATTCGAAATTATCCTGCCTGGACCTGACGTTACACCGACAGCGATCGGCGCCGTTTTCACCGCCTGGCAATAGACAAAACTGACTCTCCCCCCTCAATGCCTTTTCTGATAATATTTCCCGCAATTCTGACGTGGACGTCAGGCGCGGTTGAACAGGAGTTCCCGATGATGAAGCGTATGCGCCTTTTAATTCCTGCAGCAATGATCACGGTCTTGATGACGGTCCCTTCAACCGCTGGCGCCGCTCCCGCTGTGCCTGTCTATTCGGATGATGCTTCACGCGTTCTGTGGTTTCTGGCAGTGTCCGACGACCACATAACAGCGCGGGATTCGGACGGCCCGGCCCGCCTTCAGTGGCTGCTTTCAGAAGCGAAAGACGCTATCGAACCCGACATGATATTCAACATGGGTGACATCACGGACGCCAGCAACGGCGAACCGCTGATTTCCGTTTACCCCGGACAGCAGGATGACGAATGGGTCCAGTACCAGCAAATCATTGACGCATCCGGCGTTACGACTGACAACTACATTGATCTGACGGGAAACCACGATCAGTACAGGGACGAAGGTCTTTCGTACTACCTTTCACATTCCCTGGCCGGCAGAACATTCAACAGGACTCAACACTCCGTCGTAATTCAGAAACCATGGGGCAGTTACCACTTTCTTGGCATCAATACGGCGGCAAATGACGGCGCCATGTTCCCTATCGACAACGCCGGTCTGGACGTCAGTGAACTGGTTTATATCCTTAGATCCCTTGAAGACAACGCAAACGCGAACATGACCCTGGTGTTCGGCCATCACCCGATTGTCAGACCTGACCTGGGTTTCAAGCTGTCAGAAGGAAGCGACGAAGTTCAGCAGATGTTCGGGGACTTTTTTGTCAGATCTTATTTTTACGGCCACACCCACGAATACCGCGACCTCTTCTGGCCTGACAACGAACGGATGCCGGTAACGCTTCAGGAAAACGTGGCGTCATTTGGCAAGGACGATGCCGACTACATTCTTCTGGGAGCCGTTGACAACGACAACCTGCACGTCAGACCGTTCAAAATGGGCGAATGGCCGTGGGTTATTGTTACGACACCGGCGGACATCAATCAGGGTGGTGGAAATCCGTGGGCTTACACCGTCCCGACCGGGATTGAAAAGGCACCGATTCGCGCGCTGGCTTTTTCAACCGATCCGTTCCTGAGCTGCCAGTACAGTCTTGACGGCGGCCCCTGGGTTCAGATGAAGTCCGAGGGCAATCACACGTTTCAGGGATTCATGAACACCCGTGGCATGGCGGCAGGTAACCATCAGGTTGAAGTCCGCGCCCTTCCCGGCCCGATGACGGGGCACAAGATTACATTTTCCGTTACCGCTTACGCATGCGGCGACGGGATTGACCAGGATCTGGACGGATATGCAGACTATCCGACAGACCCGGGGTGCGACTCAGTCACGGACACTGACGAATATAACGACCCGATAGTGCCTGAACCAGACGCACCTGAAAGCGTCGAAGAAGCATTTGATATTATTGAAGAAGTCAGCATTGCCGACTTCACCGCCGACGCCGTTGAAGACGCTGTGGCCGATGTAGACCTGGATGTGGCATCAGATGCCGCGCAGGACGCAGGGTCGGAAACGGTCGCGCCGCTTGACACTGGAATCCAGACGGACAACCTGGTTGCCGACCCGGGAAGAATTGACAACGGCTCGGGTGAAGATCGCGGCAACATCATTGACGGCACGTCAGGTGATGAAGCAATAAATCCCGTGAAGCCTGATGGTGGCGGTTGTGCGGCAGCAGGCAGCGGCAACCTTTCCGGCGCGTTGTTCATGCTGCTGGCGTTCGTGGCGATAATTTTCATTCGCAGAAAGGTGTACGCTTGAAAAAGACAAATGTGGCAATAGTTGTGGGTTCTTTAGTGGCAGTAGCGGCCGTTGTCGTTACGGTAGTGATCGTGTCTGGCGGCAATGACGCGACAGGCATCGACAAGTCAAAACCATCGACTGGCGTGACGGCAGAGGTTGCGGGCAAGGCAAAGGCAGCTGTGGCCACCCCCGCAATGCAGCGCAAGATACGTCCTTCCCGTATGTATAACGGACGCAGGCTTCCCGATATGCCGTTGCCGTCAGCGCGGAAAAGACATGATATGGCACCGCAGCCGGGCGACCAGAAAGGTTCAACGGCAGACGGCAGTTGCAATGCCGGGGGCAAGGCCGCTTTTGACCAGAACCAGAACCGGGGCGGCCAGTCAATCCAGAATGTGATTAACAGGGCGCGAAGTCTGCGGGCCGAAGGTCGCGAAGAAGACGCGAAAAAGCTTCTTAGAAACGCCATGATGATCGAGCCCAACCCCTACTCCAGAAAGGTCCTGCTGCAGGAAATGAACCCGACAACAAAATCGGCCGACCCTGCAGTTCCTGCGACCGGCACGGCCCCGGCTCCGAAGCCGGCCACCATGCCAATTCCTGCCCCTGCTTCGAAGCGCTGA
>CAZFVA010000049.1:0-1218 GCA_964522105.1 uncultured Anaeromyxobacteraceae bacterium | reverse complement strand
GGAGGTTATCTTGTCTGAAGTAATCATCAATCATTCAGCCGAGTTCAGACGCCGCCGTTTTCTAAACTGGTTCCCGATGGGCCTGACGTACGCCTTCCTTTACATGGGCCGCTACAACCTGACTGTCGCCAAAAACTCGCTTGGCGACATGATGACCAAGGAAGACTTCGGCGTCATATTCGGCGTCGGTACGCTTGTTTACGCCATCGCGTTCCTGTTTAACGGGCCGCTGACCGACAAGATGGGCGGCAAAAAGGCAATCCTGGCGGCATCGGCAGGGTCAGGCGTCATGAACCTGATCATGGGCCTGTTCATATGGAATCTGGTCGTCAATCCCGGCAGCATCGCCGTCAATCTTGTGACCGCGATGTCGGTCATGTACGCCATCAACATGTACTTCCAGAGCTTCGCCGCCGTCGCCATCGTCAAGGTGAATTCGGCGTGGTTCCATGTCAGGGAACGTGGCGGATTTTCAGGCATTTTCGGCACGATGATTTCATCCGGCATCTTCTTTGCGTTCACCGTAAACGGCTGGATTCTTGATATGACGGCCGGCTGGGGACCGGGTGGATCAAAGGCGACATGGTGGGTCTTCCTGGTGCCGTCCGCAATCCTGTTTACGATGTTCGTGATCGAGTTGATTCTGCTGCGCGACTCGCCTTCGACCGCAGGCATGCAGGACTTCAACACCGGCGACGCATCATCAGGTGAAACCGGCGACGTCAAGCTGTTCACGGTAGTCAAGAAAGTCCTTACAAACCCGATTATCCTGACCGTCGCCCTGATCGAGTTCTGCACCGGCGTCATCCGCAACGGCGTCATGCACTGGTTCCCGATTTACGCTCAGGAAGTGTGGGCACTTCCATCACAGCACATTCTGCGCAACGGCTCATGGTCGGCAGCCTGGCTGATCGGGGTCATGTTTGCGGTGGCGGCCGTCTTCTTCTTTCTGTCGCGACGTTTTTCAGGCAGACGCAAAGCGGCGCTGATCGTTTCCGGGGCACTTTGCGCGCTGGCACCGTTTATCCAGGGCGGCTGGGGCGGAATCCTGTTCGTCGCAGGTGTCATCGGCGGCAACGTGGCCGGCTGGGTCAGTGACCTGTTCTTCCAGAGCAGACGTGCCCCTGCGGCGGCCGGTCTTTACGCGATGCTGGCCGTGTGCCTTGCAGGCATGTACTTCACACTTGGCGACACAACTACTGAAATTGGCTGGACAAA
>CAZFVA010000048.1:0-14566 GCA_964522105.1 uncultured Anaeromyxobacteraceae bacterium | reverse complement strand
CTGGCGATTGCGTGGTAATCGATGTCAGGTGGAATGGCCAGGGATTCGTACTTTTCAAGGCGCTCGGCTTCAGCCTGTTCGCGGACTATGTAACCGGCGTAACGGACACGGGTCAGCAGGGCGCGCTGTTCTTCAAAATTCAATGTCGCAAGCGTACCGGTCGGGTCAAGGCCGGCAAGAACAGCAAAGTCGGCATCAGGCCTTTTCGCAAGCGTGGCCAGCAGCGCGCCGTCCTTTGAAACTGGAAGGCCGGGCAGGGCCTGACCGGGCTTGATCCTTGTCGTTTCCAGCACGGCAGCGGCGGCATCAAGCCTTGCCCCGCGCCCCGTCACCAGATCGGCATACGCCCCGCTGACAAGCCCGGTACGAATACCTTCAGGTGCCATGCGGTCGGCTGCGTTATCTTCACGCAGCGACAGCCTGAATTCGGCGCGTGACGTGAACATGCGATACGGCTCGGTCACGCCCGCCGTCGTCAAGTCGTCAACCATCACGCCCATGTAGGCACGCGACCGTGGAAACACAAGCGGCGCATGCCCCTGAACCTTCAACGCAGCGTTGGCACCGGCCAGCAGTCCAAGCGCAGCCGCCTCTTCGTAACCGGTCGTACCAAGGATCTGCCCCGACAAAAACAGGCCAGGAACCTTCCTGGTTTCAAGCGTCGGCCGGCACTCACGAGGGTCAACAAAGTCATATTCAACGGCGTATCCGGGTTGCGAAATGACCGCACCTTCAAACCCGGGAATCGCGTGAATAAACTGCTCCTGCACATCCAACGGCAGCGATGTCGCAAGCCCGGCTGGATAAACATCAGGCGAATCAAGACCTTCCGGTTCGACAAACACCTGATGCCTGTCGTGATGCGCAAACCGGACTACCTTGTCTTCAATTGACGGACAGTAGCGCGGGCCGCGGCCCTTGATCTGACCGGAAAACAGCGGCGCCCTGTGCAGATTGGCCCTGATTGCCTGATGCGTCGCATCGACCGTCCACGTTATATAGCAGGGCACCTTTGGCAGCGGCGACCGAACCGTCCGAAGTGAAAAAAATATCGCGGTCGGGTCCGATTCCTGCACTTCCATCACACTGTAGTCAAGAGATGCCGACAACAGGCGGGGTGGCGTCCCGGTCTTAAGCCTGCCCACGGACAGGCCAAGGCGCGCCAGATCTGCCGAAAGCCCGACCGAAGGGGCCTCGCCCACGCGACCACCGGCCACCTTGCGTTCGCCGAAGTGCAGCAACCCTTCCATAAAAGTGCCGCACGACAGAACGACCGCCAGCGCCGACAATTCACGTCCGTCGGCCAGCCTTACGCCGGCCGCGACGCCCTCTTCGACCAGCAGTCCGACGACTTCGCCTTCAACAACAGTGACACCTGGCGCCGCCAGCACTGCGTCCCGGACACGCTCGTTGTAAAGTCTGCGGTCACACTGGACACGCGTCGCCCTGACAGCCGGTCCTTTCTGGGTATTAAGCGTGCGGTACTGAATCGACGTGTCGTCAGCAGCGCGGCCCATTTCGCCACCAAGAGCGTCAACTTCCCGAACTAAATGACTTTTCCCGATGCCACCGATTGAAGGGTTACACGACATGCGGCCGATGGCATCAACAGACTGAGTGACCATGCAGACAGACACGCCGATGCGCCCGGCCGCAAGCGCCGCCTCGACCCCGGCATGTCCGCCGCCAACAACAATTACATCAAAATTCATTATTAATCCGAAGACTTCGCATCGCGCCTTGATATCACCTGATGGGCAAACGCCTCGAGCCGGTTAGTGCTGTGAGTTGACTTCAAGCCTTCAAAAACCAGGTTACAGACCGGCATATCATCCATATCCCGCCGCATCGACGCTATCAGCGCACCGGTCACGTTTCCAAGCATGCAGTTATGGCACATGGCATTAATGACACCATCGGCACCGCCCTGATGGAACTCCTCGATACGACTGATATTCAACGACAGCGCCTTATCTATCCAGTAACTGGTGTACCGCGACGAAGTCTTCACAACGTCCGGGAAGTGGCGCTCCTGAGGCGTCCTGATGCCTTCGGGGAAACAGCGGTCAACCAGATGAAGCAACATTTTTGAGCCCGGTATCGCCGCCTTTGCCGCAAATCCATAGATATGTTTTCCGCGACGTTCCAATTCCATATGAAGCTGCTCGGCGCCTATTACCGACACGTCAATCAATGAACAGGACGTCCAGACCTCAAAACCAAGGTCATTCAACCTTTCGTACAGGCGGTCATTTGAATGTTCATTTATTCGGGTGTAAACATCCCCGACAATTCCGACAACCGGTCGCCCTGATGAGGTCGCCTTAAGCGGCACCGCCTTGAAGCGCGCCACCGATTCACGCAGCGCCTTGAAAAGCTTACCGTTCGCAAGGCCGTCTTCGATGGCCTCCAGATTCTGCTTGTGAACGGCTGCCACTTCGCCCGGGTTCAATTCATACGGCAGTATCTCGGTCTTCCACTTGAACAGCCTGTCTACGGCATAGCAACCGAGCCCCATCCTGACGACATAGCTGTTCCCAAGCTCCTTCATGGTAGGCGGGTCCGAGATGTTCATGACGGTCACATCGCCAAGTCCAACCTTCTGAAGAATCAGATGGAGCGCCAGCAGATACTGGGGCAGCAGGCACGGTCCGAAATACGACGGCGCAAAATAACACGCATCTTTCGCCACAAAATCCGGGCGCCGGGCCGCCTTCAACAGGTCGCCCAGCAACGATATGAACGGATGACATTCACGCCCGTACGCATGCTGCAAACCAAGTTCCCAACTTTCCTCGTCGGTCGGCGGCAGCAGCACAGTTTTACACCCGCAGGACTTCAATGCACCGGTAAACGCATATGAATGGTCCATGAAGGACGGAATGTAGAACGTATATTCACGAAGCGGCCGATCCGGTTCGCCCGGGGCTGCCCCGGTGACGACAACGACCGGATGTTCCGGATCCCGCACCTTGAACGTCCGGGAAAACGCTTCAAGCCGCGTCACAAGACCGGCTTCCGCCTGATGATCATCCAGCTCCAGAACGATGTGCGGCGTATCGGCCAGTTCGTGTTCAAGATACTGATCCACAAAGGCATCGGGACCGCAGCCAAAATTAGTAACAATCACGGCACCCAGGTTCTTGTGGTGCTTCAGAACGCGCGCGGCCTGAACCAGCTTTCGCCCGTATCCCCAGCGAATCCTGTTCCAGAGGGGGGGCAACGCGTCATCACCAAGCGGCATGAAATCGTACGGGATCGGCTCAATCCCAAGCTCCGACAGGCGCCTGGCCATGTTCAGATTCACATACCTGTCAGTCGTATTGTAAGGCCTGCCCAGAAGTACGCAGCCGCGCCGATTTTCGGCAGCCAGCCTTTCAAGCAGCTTCCGCCCCTCTTCACGACAGCCATCAACAAACCGCTGCTGAGCCGCCTGTGCCGCATCAAGCGCAGCCTCAACTTCGTCGGCCGGAACATCCAGGGACGCCGAAACATCCTTTACCCACCAGTCGGCTTCACCGTCCACAGGATATTCAAGAGCGACCACTTCGGCGTCTGTATTTTCGCGGACAACGAAAGGCGCGGCCTGAGTATACGGACAGGCGTACCTGGCAATCTTTTCAGTCGGCGGCGTAAACATACGCAGATGGGGAATGAACAACCTGTTTATGCCCTGGGTCTGCAACTGATGGACGTGCCCGAAAAGCACCTTCATTGGATAACAGAATTCGCCGGGGATATGGGCAAGCCCCCACTCAACGATATCGCGACGACTTGGCGAAGAAAAAACCGTTGTATAACCTAGTATTCCAAAGAAGGCGTCCCAGAACGGCAGGTAATCGGTCATGCTGAGCGCAAACGGCACCCCGATTACGCCACGATCAGGTGCCGATCCGTTCCGACCACGGCCAGCCCCTTCAAAAAGCAACCTTTCCCTGACAGTAAAGGCATCATCGGCCTGCATCGGCTCGGCATCCTCGCGTTCAAAACGACCACAGATACTGCCAAAGAACGCCTTTCTTCCGGCGGGCAGACTGATCTTGCGAATTTCACACAGGTTCGCGCACTTTTTGCATTCAAACGTCTCGGTTTCAGCGTCAATAACCGTGTTTTTCAAACTGAAACTGTGCCGTTGGTCGGCATTATCACCAAGCGCGGTCAAAGCTGCCCCGAAAGCCCCCGACACTTCAGGCCACGGGTGGCTGATGACTTCGCGGCCAAGCAACTCGCAGAAAACCGAATGAACCGCCTGATTTCTGGCGACCCCGCCCTGAAAAAGGACACGCGTACCGACAGGTCTTGAACCGACTACCTTTTCCAGGTAGTTCTGCCCGATTGAATACGCCAGCCCCGCGCATACGTCTGCAGTCGGCGTCCCGCGCTGCACATGATGAACAAGGTCCGAATCCATGAAAACGGTGCAACGGCTGCCAAGTCTGACGGGGCTTTTCGACAAAAAAGCCAGCCGCGCAAAATCATCTTTGATACTGATGCCAAGCCGCCCGCACTGTTCTTCCAGGAAGGCACCCGTTCCGGCGGCACATGCCCGGTTCATCTGAAACCGTTCAATCCTGCCGCCTGACAACCGTATGTATTTGGAATCCTGGCCACCAATTTCAATTATGGTGTCCACATCGGGAAAAAAATGAACGGCTCCGGCAGCCTGAGATGAAATCTCGTCAAGAACTGCGCCGCCGCCAAGCAATGCCTTCGCAAGATACCGCCCCGACCCGGTGCAGCAGATATGCGTTATATCTGTGTTCGCAGGAACCGACTGAAGCAGTATTGAAAAAACTTCCCTGATTGCATCAACCGGCCGACCGGCCGTCGGGATATAACAACTGGCGACACACTGTTTTTCAGAATTCAGAATGACCGCTTTCGTACTGACCGAGCCAACATCCAGGCCAAGAAACTGCAGCCCGGCTGACGCCTGAACATCACACGTCGAAACGACAGAATCCCGCATGACAAGGGGCTTCAGGCTTGAAGCCTCGGCAACCGATCCCCCCGCCTGCATAAGCCCCTGATACATCTGCGAAAGTCTGACCGGTTGGGCAAACGGGTTTTTCGATGCATGAACTGCGGCACCAAAGGCACCAATCACGTCGTGATTAGCGGGACGGATCAGTTCAGTTTCATCAAGACCAAGGATTTCCCTGAAAGCCCTGACAACACCAAGATTTGAGGCGACTCCGCCCTGAAACAGAACAGGTCCCGGCGGGTGACGCCCACGGCACAGGGCGGCGAGATAATTTCTTGCAAGCGCAAAGCACAACCCGGCGGCAATTTCATCAACCGGAGTCGCCTTCTGCTGAAGATGAATCATGTCAGTCTTGGCAAACACCGAACATCTTCCAGACAATCTGGCCGGCTGCCCGGCACCGGCCGCAAGTTCACTGAACTCGGGAAGACTGAGCCCCAGCCTTTCTGCCTGCTGGTCCAGAAAAGCCCCGGTGCCCGCAGCACAAAGTTCATTGAAGCTGTGATCCTTCAGGTAGTGCCCGCCTTCTTCATCCCGCCCGACCTGTATGAATTTGGAATCCTGACCGCCGATTTCGATGATGCTGGAAACGTCGGGGTGCACAGTCCAGGCGCCCATGGCATGCGCCACAATCTCGTTAATGACACCTGCGCCGATAGCTTCAGAAAGAATCTGCTTACCTGACCCGGTTACAACAGCTCCACTGAATTCAAAATCAGTCCCGGATGCCAGCAGTTCGCCAAAAACAGACTGCGCAGCCGCAACCGGCCGCCCCTGAGTCCGCACGTAACGCTTCAGGATAATATTGTTTTCTGAATCTGTAACAACGACATTAAGACTGACTGAACCGACATCAACACCAAGATAAGTCGCCATGAATCACACCATCACTCCAGCAGACCCTGCTGATTCTGTGAAGGAACGTTCCTTATCTGGTTATCCTGCACCGGCACAGGAACAACTTCCTGCCTGGCTTCCGGCTGCACATTTACGGCACCCTCATGATTATTTTCAACAGGCACAGGCGCGACCATTATCCCTGCAGGCTGCCCGTCAACTGCGGCGGCCTGACCGGCGACCCCGTCCTGCTGCCCGCCAGGAACCACCTGGTCGGCCGCTGGAACAGCCGGTCCAAATCCAGTCGGCACGTCTGGCGTTCCAACAATTTCCGGCTTTTCATATATGCCTTCGTCGCCATACCAGAAGGTCGGTATCCAGGGGGAAGCCCCGGCATATTCCTCCTCGGTAATGACATCCATCTCGGCCCACAGCCGCTTCATTATCCCTTCAAGCCGCTCAATCCACCACTTGCCGAAAGTCTTGCGCTTATAGACCTGATAAGCCGACTTCGGACTTGGCTTGGTAGCCATGATAAAGGACGCCTCAAGCGGAGTCAGCTGGGCCGGGGTCTTGTTGAAATACTCCAGCGCCGCCGCCTTGATGCCGTACATGTGATAGCCGAATTCAATGCAGTTCAGATAAAGCTCCAGGGTCTTTTCCTTCGGAATCCTGCGCTCCATCTCCCAGACTATGATTGCCTCTTCAAGCTTGCGGCCTATAGTCTTTTCCCTTGAAAGGAAAAGGTTTTTTACCAACTGCTGCGAGATGGTACTTCCGCCGTAAACGTACCAGCCCTTGTCCATATTCAACACGATTGCGCGCTTGATCAACCCGGGCGCAAAGCCCTTGTGAAGAAAGAAATTCATGTCTTCGGTCGCCAGAGCTGCCTGCTGAACAGGAACCGGTATTTCTTCAAGCGGCGTGAACGAATCGGAACCGGGACCGGTTGCAATGACTTCAGGTTCCTTATCTGTCTCGACAGCATAATGAACGAAATAGGGCGACATCAGCAGGTCCAGGTCCACCTGACTGCCGAACGTCTTTACCTGACAGCCTTCCATATCCGGAAACAACTCAAACGACGTATTCCTGGTTGAATCAAGATTCAGCTTGACCCCGTAGCTCATCTCTCCGCCCAGTCGCGTGCCGATAAGCCTGGGCATCATTACGGGCGGGATGGCATCGAAAACACTCTGACATGACTGCCTGGGAATGTTTACGGTGGCCTTTACGACCGGCTGGGCGCGCGAATGTTCATACTCAACCGATGCGGTCAGTTCAAAATCACCAATCCTGAACGAGCTCAGGTTTGCAATCATCACCTTTTCAGGCCTGGACACCAGAAGGTCAAAATCGGTATCAAAATAAAGACCGGTCAAAGGGACCAGGCATATCTTGGTCCAGAAATAGGTAAGGTCGCGACCGGACGCATGACCTGCCACCTTCCAGAATTCACCGTCATGGTGTACGTCCACATCCAGCATCAGACTGGGATTTCCCCACGGAAGCACGCGATTGTGAAGCATGGAAATAACGCCGACCGGCAGGGCACCCTCAGTCTTCAGATGGCCATCAATAAAATCGAGTTCCCTGCTTAACCTTCCGGTCAATGAAACCGGGGAATCAGTAAGATTGCCGGTCCCTGCCAGGGCTTTGACTTCAACATTCCATGACGGAATCATCTCTACAGCCGGGGCTGACTTTTTCGATTCCTTCCTGATCGCAACAGGTGCCACCGCAGCAGCCGTATCTGGCGAAAGTGGCGTCATCTTGACCGACATATCCTTCAGCCTGACCAACCTGCCTTCCGAAAACATGGCCGAAAACTTTGCCCCGGAAACTGACAGCGACACAAGCCGCTCAACGCTTAGATCTGATATCGTGGGCCTGTCGCCTACATCAAGTTCCAGAATGGCCGAGGCCATCTCAAGTTCGCCATCTACCTGGAATCTGCCATGCGTAAACCTTTCAGCAAGCTGGCCAAGGTCATTCAAACGCAGATTGCCGAGTGACGCCACCAGGCGGCCCTTTGACCGATCCATTTCAACGTCAAGGGAACCGAGCGACACAACAGCCGGCAGGTTTTTGTTCCTGGGTGCCAGAAATGGCGTTTCCGAAGAAACTTTCAACTTGAAACCGGCCTTCGGAACTATCTCGCCCTCAATATCAAGCAAAGTCTGAGTTTCACCGCTGGCGGTCTGAAGCCCGAGTACGTTCAGCGAACCCTCAACATCCCACCATGACCCGGCATGTTCCGCCCATTCCCATACCATGTGGCTGCCATCAGCCGTCAGATTGATATCTGTAAGACTTACAATGGGTTCCCTTGTTTCGGAATCAATCAGACTGACCATCGCGTTATCAATTATTATGTCCGGAAGACTTCCACCCGAAGATCCCGCGTTCTGCGCCGACCCCGGGCGTTTCATGGCAAACGCCTTCAGCATGTCCTTGATGTCGGTCAGCCTTTTAATTGTGGTTGAATCATAGTCCAGGTGAACCAGCATATCTTCGATGGCCACATATTCCGGCATACGACTGCCGGACAGGACGTCCATGACTGAAAACCCAAGCCGGATACTTGGAATCGCGACAATCACACCCTGCTCGTCACCGATTTCAACGTCGGTCAGGACTACTTCGTTATCAAGAGTCGGCTCGACACCACCTACACGGACAGTGCCGCCAAGTTCGGCAGTCACAGACTGGAGTTTTCTATTCAATGCATCTCTGGCAGACCCGATCATTGACGGACGAAGGACAAACCACAGCAGAGCCCAGATGACCAGAAGGGACACGGCAAGAACCGCCAGCACTCTGAATATTCTGCTGGAAGTAATTGAATCTATTTTATTTTTGAACAGATCAAACCTCATGCCGAAGCCCCGGAAAAAACGCAGGAATTATAGCACCAAACATCCCTGACCCTAAGGTTTCTGCGAAACCCGGCTTCCCGCAGGCACATCAGAAGTGACCCACACGTTACCGCCGATTATTGAACCTGCTCCAACCGTGATGCGGCCAAGTATCGTAGCGCCTGAATAAATCACGACATCGTCTTCAACAATCGGATGACGGGCTATCCCCTTGATAGGATTACCATTTTCATCAAGCGGGAAGCTCTTTGCACCAAGGGTCACCCCCTGATAGATTCTGACATTTCTTCCAATAACGGACGTCTCGCCGATGACTACGCCGGTGCCATGATCAATGAAAAACTTTTCACCGACTGTGGCACCCGGATGAATGTCAATTCCAGTCGTTGAATGGGCGTGTTCAGTAATTATTCTGGGAATCAACGGGGCGCCAAGGACAAACAGTTCATGGGCAATTCTCTGGGCCATGATGGCTTGAAATCCGGGATAGCAGAATATGGCTTCATCCGGTGAGTGAAGGGCCGGGTCGCCTTCAAAGGCGGCTTCAACGTCAGTCGCAAGCTTCCTGCGAACCTCAGGCAGCGTAAGCATGAACTGCCGCGACATCTCAATGGCTCTCTGGTGACACTCACTGCAGTCGGCAACCGAGTTCCCGCAAAGATCTGCAACCCGACAATTCAGGAAGCACTGGCCCCTGGTAATCTGTTCCTGAAGTATCTGCATCGCGCCATCAAGCGTGGCCCCGATATGATACCTTAATGAATCCCGCGACATATCGCCGTCCCCGAAATAGCCGGGAAACAGCACGGCCTTCATCATGTCAATAAATCTAATCAACTCATCACGTGACGGCAACCTGCGTGGATCTGTCCAGTCAAGGCGCGACCAACCGTTATCATGTACCTCGCAAAGCTGCTCAACAACAGTGCGCACCGAGGAATCAGTTAACGCGCATGACCTTTTTTCGCTGTTCATTGTTGACCCCTTGATTCAAATCTCCATGCACTCTTATGATTCGATGCCGGGCCAATGTCAACAAAGCTGACATTACTCCAGAATATTTTTGCGCTAAATGAAACGGATCGCGGCAAAGTACACCGTTTGGTCGTATGATTAGCCGGAAATGGTGAAGCCAAAGACAATGAAAAGGATCAACCTGGCCATTCTGTGGCACATGCACCAACCCCCTTATCTTGAGCCTTCAAGCGGGAATCATCTGCTGCCATGGGCTTTCCTGCACGGAATGAAAGACTATTTCGACATGGGGGCAGTTGCAGCAAGGCATCCCGGCATGAAAATGACCGTGAATTTCACGCCTTCGCTGCTGGAACAACTGCAGGGATACGCGCAGAACACGATTATCGACCGGACTATCGCCGTAATGGACAAGGCCCCGCAGGACATGTCAATTGCCGACCGGGAATATCTGTTCAGGACATGTTTTGGACTGAATGATCGGATGGTCGAGCCATTTCCCAGGTTTACTGAACTGAGGGGGCTGTACAGATCGGCCCAGTCGGCAGGCACATCATCCCCTTCCTTTGAACCGGATGAAATCACCGATATTACAGTCCTTTACCTGCTGGCCTGGTGTGGCAGAACCATGTCAGAAGGGAATCTGTTCAAGACGCTGAAGGCAAAAGGTCGCGGATTCACTGACCTTGACCGTAACGCCCTGCTTGATGAAGCCCGTACCCTGATACAAAACACAAAAGACCTGTACCGATCACTTTCTGAACGCGGCATTGTGGAGTTGTCAACGACCCCTTACTGCCACCCGATTGTGCCGCTGCTGTGTAACAGTTTCGCCGCAGTCGAGGCCAGACCCAACGTCGTGCTTCCTGTAACCCGATTCGAAGCACCGGATGAAGCCAGGCGACAGATAGCAGCCGGAATTGATGGATTTTCCAGGTATTTCGGGTTCACACCACGTGGCATGTGGCCGGCCGAAGGTTCGGTATCAGAACAGGCGGTCCGACTGTATAAAGAAGCAGGCGTCCAGTGGCTTGCGACCGATGAAGAAATCCTGCGGCGCTCGCTTGGCGGACTGATGTCCAGGCAGGACCCGCTTCGGCCGCATTCCTGGAACAACATGCCCATCTTTTTCCGTGACCATTTCCTGTCAGATCAGATTGGATTTGTTTACAGCAGAAGACCGACCGAAAAAGCTGTGGCCGAATTCCTGGCCGAGATGAAGGTCAGGGCCGATGCATCAACCAGCGAAAAGGACGTTGTCGTAATTGCCCTTGATGGGGAAAACGCCTGGGAATATTACCCTGATGGCGGATATCCTTTCCTGGACGCCCTTTATAACGCAATCGAATCATCTGATTTCATCAACCCTGTAACAATGTCCGGGTATCTCGACCGGTTCGGTCCCGGCGAACCACTTGAAGTACTTGCATCAGGGTCATGGATTGACGGAAATTTCGACACGTGGATAGGGGACCCCGTAAAAAATCAGGCGTGGGATTACCTTGCTGCTGCTCAGCAGGCGGCTGCGGAAGCGGATCTCGATACTGACACCAGATCACGGGTGCAGCGCCACCTTATGCGGGCCGAGGCATCCGACTGGTTCTGGTGGTTCGGACATGGACACTCATCCATCCACGAAAAGGAATTTGACTACCTTTTCAGAAAAAACGTGCGGGCCGTCTATGAAGAGGCCGGCATCGCGCCTCCTGACTATCTGGAAAGGCCGGTTGGTCTGGGAACTGCGCAGGCCCCGACCATGCAGCCGACTTCGTTCATCAGTCCTAAAATCACAGGAAAATGGGACAGTTATTACAAGTGGGTCGGGGCAGGGTCCTGCGAATTCAGCCAGGGCTCGATCCACCGGCTTCAACCACTGATTAAGATGGTGCGGTTCGGCTTTGATCTTGAATGGTTTTATCTGGCGGCAGAAAAATTCGAGGACATTCCGGAGTTGATGGGCGAAGGCAGTTTCATGAAGGTTGTGTTCCGACGACCACGGGAATTCACCGTGTTCATAAAACGGGAAACATCCGGACTGCTTCGAGTGGAAGGACGCGAGGCAAGTGGATTGCCACTGAACCTTCAGGGAACTTCAGCCGAGGCCGTTGATCTTTTTGAACTGGCCATTCCGACTACAGTATTCCGTGGACGTGGTGTTACCGAACCGGTCGATATTTCATTCTTTATTTCAATCGGGAAAAATGATCTGGAAGAAGAAAGGTTCCCATGGGATTCAACCGTTGATGTTAACTGGGATCCCAGGACCTTCAGAATGAATAACTGGGTTGTTTAGTCGGCTACGCCGAACTACAGGACTAAGGAACTGCAATGCCTGAACTTAGACACGATCCCGTCCAGAAAAGATGGGTAATTATTGCGACAGAGCGGGCCAGACGGCCCCACGACTTTATAATTGAACACGCTAAAGACAGCGAGGAAAACTGCCCTTTCTGCGCCGGTCATGAAGAAACGACCCCGCCCGAAATCTGCAGAATTAACTATCCGAACGGTCAATGGAAGGCCAGATGCGTCCCCAATAAATTCCCGGCACTGCGAATTGAGGGCGATCTGGAGCGGGCGGCGGTCGGGCAGTATGACCGGATGAACGGCATAGGAGCCCACGAAGTCATCATAGAAACTCCCGACCACGACAAGGACATCTCGGATCTTTCGATCGAGGAGATTGCCGCCATACTTTCCATGTACAAGGAAAGGCTGATTGACCTGCTGCGCGACCACAGATTTAAATACATCCTGATATTCAGGAACCGCGGGGCAGTCGCAGGTGCCTCACTTGAGCACCCCCACTCGCAGTTGATCGCAACCCCGGTTACGCCGCGTACGGTTGCAATGGAACTGGAAAGCGCAAAACAACACTACTCCCTGAAGGAACGCTGCATCTTCTGCGACATCATCCATCAGGAGATGCAGGAGCACCGCAGAATTGTCTCGGTAGATCCTGACTTTGTGACCTGGTGTCCTTACGCATCAAGATTTCCGTTCGAGATGACTCTCGCGCCGCGTAAACACAGTCACGATTTTTCACTTCTGTCCGCAGACGAACTGGTAAAACTGGCGCGACATCTTCGCAGCGTAATCAGGCGTATGAAAGCCAGCCTTGACGATCCGCCATATAACTTTCTGCTTCATACTGCCCCGGCATATCATCTTGACAACGTGCGCCCCGGCTACTGGTCAACTATTAAATTTGACTGGCACTGGCACATAGAAATACTGCCAAGACTGACCAGGACTGCAGGGTTCGAATGGGGCAGCGGCTTTTATATAAACCCGACGCCACCTGAAGATGCGGCCAGATATCTGCGGGAAGTCAACATTGATGAACACGCTTGATCTGCCAGTCGGCACGGCAGTCCTTCCGAGGCATAAATGATCCGTCACATTGACATAAAACTTCATTACGCATGCAACAACAACTGCATCCACTGCGTCATAGCGGATCAAAGAACTTCAGTTCTGGACAAAGGCGCAAAAGACTTCCGAACGACAGCGCAGGTCGCGGCAGAGCTGAGGGATGCCAGGGCACGCGGCTTTGATCTTGTTACATTTACCGGTGGCGAACCAACAATCAGAAAAGACCTGTCGGACCTGGTCAAAGCGGCCAGGTCACTCGGGCTTATGGTGGGGCTCCAGACAAACGGCCGGATGCTTGCTTATCCTGAAATCAGGGATGGACTGACCGGCCTTGGAATCAGATTCATCATTGCCCTTCATGGACCTGACGCTGCGATTCATGACCAGGTGACAAGGGCTCCCGGCTCATTTGACCAGACCATCGCGGCCATCCGCGCTCTAAGTGAAAAAGGCGAAAAGATAACTCTGAAAGTCTTGATTTCCCGCCTGAACGCTGACCGACTGGACGACCTGGCGCGAACAGGCTTTGACGCCGGTGCGCGGGAATTCAACTTCACCTTTCCACACGGTCTTGGCAATGCCGCCAGGGAGCACGCGCTGGCCATACCTTCGTTCCCCGAGATTGCTGCGGGCCTTGAAAGAACAATGGTCTTTTTGGATGCATCGGGTTGCGAATATGTGACGGAGTCTATCCCGCTGTGCCTGCTTGGCGGCCGCATCAGTCGTGCATCCGAAACCATATTCAGAACCACTGTATCATCCGAAGTGCGCCAGCTTGATCAGCCCGCTAGAAACTGGAGCAAAGACAGGATTGAGTGCAAGACACACACGGAAGAATGCCGGGGATGTAAACTGATTGATCAATGTGAAGGTATCTGGACCGAGTATTTCGACTTCAACAAGGAAACCGGCTTTAAACCACAAAGGTAAACCGGTCCCTGTCAGTTATGCTGTTGCGATGATTTGTAAGGACTATTCAGGACGATCTGAGCCACTTCAGGGTGAGTACCAATCCTTAAAGGCGGCCCCCAGAAAGCTGCGCCGGACGTGACATACAGAACCATTCCACCCACATCGTATCTGCCCGCAAAATAACGGTATATCAATGGAGTTAAAAAAGTTGAGGGCGGCATCTGGCCGTGATGAGTGTGCCCCGAAAGCATCAGGGAGACCCTTGCCGCTGCGGCATCCTCAACGCCCACTGGCTGGTGCGAAACAAGGATGACTGGCTCTGCGTCCGGCACTTTGGCCAGGGCAAGCTCAATCGGACCACGAATGCCGGTCCCGCGCCCGAAAAACGCAGGATCATCCACACCTGCTATCCACAGCCCGTCGCCGACTTTGATCGACTCCTGCCGAAGAACGCGAACCCCGCTTGAAGAAAGCAACTTCAGAACTTCGACCCCGCCAACATAGCGCTCATGATTTCCCGACACGGCGACCACCTGACCGGGCGGTGCCCATGAAGCGAATCTTCTAAATACAGAACCATCCCCGCCACGCTCCTCGTCGGTCA
>CAZFVA010000047.1:0-15133 GCA_964522105.1 uncultured Anaeromyxobacteraceae bacterium | reverse complement strand
GATTTCCGGTGCCGGTTTTGTTTTTGTTTACGTAATTTGTCGATTTCAATAGATTTTTTCGCGCGAACGCCGTTAATTTCCACATCAATCATGTCGGCAAGCCTTTGACGGGCGCGGTAACGGTTCAGGCCCTGGCTGCGCTCTTCTTCGCACCTGACGGCCAGACCGGTCGGGATATGCGTCAAAATCACACACGTCGAGACCTTGTTTACGTTCTGACCGCCATTGCCCCGCGAATGAGTGAATTTTTCATCCAGGTCGGACTCAAGAATGCCCAGGTCGGCCATCCTTGATTCCAGTGCTGTGCGTTTTGCGGGGCTTACAGGGAAGTCGATCATGAAATCACCAGGCGAATCCGGCCTTTTCATGGCCGACAGTTGTGTCCCCGCCATGGCCGCAGACAACCGTGGTGTCATCCGGCAGAACGAATATCTTTTCATTTATGGACGACAGCAGCATCGACCAGTTGCCGCCAAACAAGTCTGTGCGCCCTACGCCATCGCGAAACAGCGTGTCGCCCTGGACCAGAATTGAAGGCGTGCCCTTAAACAGCAGGCCGATTCCACCCATCGTGTGGCCGGGAAGATGCAGAACGCGGGCCGACGACCCGCCCACCTTGACCGTGTCGCCATCAGCAAGCATGACGGTCGGCTTGATAAGCTCGGCGCCACGATACCTGCCGGCCGCCGCCGGGCCCATGAACGCTTCGATCTGGGCTGGCAGATTTTCATAAAGAACAAGATCGGCCGCGTGCATCGCTATCGGGATGCTGTACATCGACGCGATTGATGACCCTTCGGCGCAGTGGTCAACGTGGCCGTGCGTAAACACAACCATCACCGGCTTGACGCCCAGCAGCCTGATCCTTTCGGAGATAATGTCGGAGTTACCGCCCGGATCAACAACAATGGCGTCCTTCGAGGCAGCGTCTTCAACAATCACGCAGTTCGTATCAAAAGGACCGACCACAATTCGGTGAATCTTCACACTGTTCAAAGGAGCCTCCACACAGATAGATGTTGATTTAGTTGGCGCGGACTTCACCGACCCAGAAGTTCGTCCGCCGGATCCCGCGACTTCTGGTGGGATTCTTCCTTGGACGCGTCTATCAAAGGGTTCAGTTTCATCAGACCACCGCCCAGGCCGCTCCACGCCTTCAGCACCGATTGTTCGGCGACTGTATCAGCCCACTTGACGGTGTAGGACTTGAACTGGTCTGTCCAGTCTTCCACATCCACGGTCATTTCAGGTCCATGCCAGCGCAGCGCGGGCAGGTAGCGACGGTCTTCATCGCCTTCCCTGTTCTTGAATCCCGGCTTGCCATAAGCTTTTTCAAGCGCCGACTTCACGACAGCAAACCTTGGGGATTCATAGACCCTGACCAGTTTGTAAAAGACGCCATTGCTGAAAAAATAATAGAAATGGTCGTGCCCTTCCTGGACATGGAGGGCCTCTTCGCCCAGACCGACCTTGAATTCAAATCTGATGTTCGATACGTTCCAACCGGTCTGCGAACCGTCAAACTTGATCCAGTCATCATCAACTGTTTCAATTCTGAGGTTCATTTCACGGGTCAATTTGTCCTTGTTGCGGACATCCATTGTCTTGCCGATTACGCCGGTGTAGTAAGTCCGCACGCGGCCTCTGACAAATTCTTCAAGTTCAGGCTTCGTCATGCCGAACCTGAAACCTTGAAATGACGGATCAACGGCCGCCGGGTTCAGCGAAACGCCGGTAACCTGAGCGACAGCATCAGCATCGGCAGACTTTTTCTTTTTTGCTTCGGCGGTTGAAGACAACCCCGCACCAGCAACAAAACTGGCGATCATCAGCGCCACGACAAGATAGTTCCAAGGGCGATTCATGATGGACCTCCCGGGCACATACTAGCTATACGCATTGATAATAGAAGCATATTGGACTTACCGCAAGATCACCTGCTTTTGCCTGTTCCGGGCGATCCCTGATAAATTCACACCGTAACCTGAAAAAGGCTGCTTTCATGCTGGAAAAAATATTTCATATCAAAGGCGCAGGGTCATCAGTACGACAGGAAATCCTCGGGGGCCTTACGACATTCGTGACGCTCGCCTACATTATCGTCGTCAACCCGGCCATCCTTGAGGCAGCCGGTATCCCGAAGGACGCTTCGATGGCGGCCACAATTTACACGGCGGTAGTCGGGACCCTGATTATGGGCCTTTACGCCAACAGGCCGTTCGCAATCGCGCCTTACATGGGCGAAAACGCGTTCATTGCGTTCACGGTCGTCAAGGTGCTCGGATTTTCGTGGCAGACCGCGCTCGGGGCCATCTTTTTAAGCGGCATTCTGTTTGCCGCGCTGACACTTGTCGGCGTGCGAAAAACGCTGACTGAAGCCATTCCAAACTCGCTGAAAAGTTCATTTGCCGTCGGAATCGGGCTGTTTCTGGCGTTTGTCGGATTCAACGAAATCGGGATCGTCAAACTTGGCGTGGAAGGCGCGCCGCTGGCGATGGGGGACATCACAGCTCCTTCAACCCTGATTGGAATCGGCACAATCTTTCTAATGGCGACGCTGATGCACCGGAAGATACCGGGGGCAATCCTGATCGCCATATTTGCCGGGGCCGCGACAGCTTTTGCGACCGGGACCGCCCCGCTGCCACACGCCATCGTTTCACGTCCCCCTTCGATAGCGGCTACGTTCATGGCTTTTGACCTTAAAGGCGCTCTGTCCCTGTCTTTTTTGAACGTCGTTCTGGTCGTGTTCATCATGGACTTCGTTGACACGATGGGGACGCTGCTTGGGCTGTCGGCACGGGCCGGACTGCTGGATAAAGACGGAAATCTGCCACAGATCGAGCGCCCGATGATGGCTGACGCACTGGCGACGGTCGCGGCAGCAGTTTTCGGGACGACCACGGCCGGCGCCTACATCGAAAGTGCCGCAGGTATCGAAGCAGGGGCGCGGACCGGCCTGGCAGCCGTCGTCACAGCCATGATGTTCCTGATTGCGCTGTTCTTCGCGCCGCTGCTGACGGCCATTCCGCCGTGTTCGTACGGCCCGGCTCTGGTCATCGTCGGCGGCATCATGCTTCAGGCCGTCACCGGCATTAAAATGGACGACCTTGCCGAGTATCTGCCGGCATTCCTGGTGATAGTGCTGATGGCGTTCACGTATAACATCGGGGTCGGCATGACGGCCGGGTTCGTCGCCTATCCCGTTATGAAGCTGCTGTGCGGCAACGTCCGTGAAGTTAAACCGGGGATGTGGGCACTTGGCGCGTTATCGATGTTGTTCTTTATCTTTCATATCTGAAGACGGGATCACTGACAGACGTACTGCCCGGCAGACATACTGTAGGCACACATCTTCGGAGGATTCATTCCGGCGCAGTTTTCAGCAAGGATTTCGCCCTGCCCCATTTCATCGCTTGAGCACCAGTACAGCCAACCGTCCCAGCATGTCCCGAGCCAGTCGATCCAGACACATTCTGCCCCTGCAAACGGACGGCAGGTAAACGCATTCGTACATCCCCAGCCACCGGTGCATGTCGCACAG
Source organism: uncultured Anaeromyxobacteraceae bacterium (assembly GCA_964522105.1). Lineage (GTDB taxonomy): Bacteria > Myxococcota_A > UBA9042 > DTJE01 > DTJE01 > JAGOFO01. The sequence goes on along the minus strand of CAZFVA010000047.1, from coordinate 11,589 downwards.
GACGAGCCGCAACCGTCATCGCCACATTCCTTGCCTTCGCAATCAGGCACGCACGGCGGCTTTTCGATGCAGTCGTTAGTCCCGGACCACACGTTAAAGTTGCACTCGCAGCCACGGGTGCCACATTCCGGACCTGTTTTTACAAGGCAATCAATTTTCAGCAGGGATTCGGTCGTGCCGGTCTCGGTGCAGATGTACAGATATTTCCTGTCCAGGCTGCAGGTGTTCCTTTCCTTGTCGACTCCGAAACAGGCGCCCGCAGCGCAGATTCCGCCGACCGAGCAGACCTGGCTGTCACCACACAGTCCGCACGAACCGCCGCAGTTGTCCTCGCCACATTCCTTGCCCATTTTGACGCAATCAGGCTCGCAGATATCGGGATGGCACTGGAAATCAATGCCGCACTTGAAGTTGACGCCGCAGTCACCGCAATTTCCGGTGCAACCGTCATTTCCGCACGCCTTGCCCTCTTTCAGGCAGTCAGGGATGCACTGCTCGACGCACGTTCCGGTCGCCATCTCGCACTGAAAACCGTACTGGCAATAGCCGCAGTCGCCGAATTCGGGGCATCCGCTTGGCCCGCACTCACGATCCTGACAGTTCGGGACGCACGGGGCATCGGGATCAAACGTTTCGACCACGTCAGGCACCTGGACATCATTTACGTCAGGTAAAACGTCCGGAACAACGACGCCTTCATCATTAATCACAAGATCTGGCACATTTTCATCAGACTGATCGGCCAAATCACGGTCAATTGCGTCCAAATCCGCGTCAACAGCGTCGTTGTGCACATCCCGCGAAACGGTGTCACCGGTCAAATCCGACAGAACATCCTGATGATTACCAAGATCGGAAGACGTGAAACTGGTACAGCCCGGTAGCGCCAACGCCCCGAAACAACAGACAAATATGATAAGCGGCCGATATTTCCGAATCATTATTACCCCTGATGGATCCTTATAACCCTGCACAGAATCCAGTTACAAACAATTTTACAGATTTTCAAAATGTTGACAGCATGTTGTGGCATAAATAGATTAGCTTTGCTAAACAGAAGAATATAAGGATAATTTTCGGGGCGACCTGAAAGGCATTCAGAAAACGCGTTCGGGAAATTGAATCACGGTCAGATTTTCGGAGGGTCACAGATATGAAGTCAGCGGCTTGTTTGTTTGCAATTTGCATGGTTTTTTCGGCTGGTGCCCTTGCGGCAACGGTGGCCGTTGATTCAACTGCCGGACTGGACACCGGGCTGGCATGGCCTGTCGTCGAAAAGGCGACCAGAAGCGCTGACATGAACGCCAGGGCCGAGGCAATGCACGCACTGACATTCGTTAACGGGACGCAGTCGACTGCGCTGCTTACGGATGGTCTGGCTGACGCCCAGTGGAATGTCCGGAAATATGCAATCATGGGTCTGGTAAAACTTGGCGATGCAAAAGCCAAAGTTCTGCTGACCGAATGCCTTTACAACCCGTCACTTCCGCTTGGAAAAGACGGGCTTGCGCTTCTGGCCGATGTGCCTGCAGTTGAAGCACGCGCCATGTTCCTGAAGGCAATCATGGACCCGGCAAATCCGGCGCGGCAGATGCTTGTGGATAACCTGTTCATCCAGGAACCTGATGTGGCTGCCAGTTACCTTTCTGCCGGCCTGACCGCCGATCCGGAATATTTCACCGGCAAACTGAAAAAAATTAAGACTCCGATACTTCCCGGGATTCTTACCCGCCTGGCCGCTGACAAAAACCCGGCCGTCGCCGGAATCGCAGTTGGGATGGCAATTGCTGAAGATGTCAAAATTGACGCCGCCGTTCTGAACCTGATGTTGAAGTCAAAAGATAACGCGATCAAATACATAGCGGCCGAAGCTCTGGCGTTGCAGGGAAACGTCGAAGCGGCGAAGATTCTGCTGCCGTTTGCTGATGGCGACAACGCATCAAAGGTTAAATTCCTGAAGGCCGCTGCTGCTGCCCCGTCCCCGGCCGTCCAGGAAAAAGCGTTCGCGATGCTGGCCAAAGAAACTGCCCCCGCAATGGTAGAACTGATTTACATGTGCTTCCCGGCGACTACCGACATGAAGGTTCTGTCAAAGCTGGAAGCAGACATCACCGGTACAGTGGCCGAAGGCAGGTCCGCTGCCGTCAGGGCCATCGGTAAGGTCAAAGGCACTCGCGCACTGCCACAGCTTAACGAACTGCTTACCCGTGATGGTAACCCGGACGTCCGCGTTGCAGCCGCAAAGGCAATCGGGGATCTTGGACAGGCTGAATCGGTCCGCGTGCTTGGCGAAGCGTCCAACGACCGTGACATCCGCGTCAAGATGGCGGTAATTGAAGCGCTCGGCAAGATTAATGACAGGGCGGTCGTCACTGTGGCCAACTTCCTGGCGTTCGACCCGAATGCCGAAGTCAAACTGGCTGCAATCAAGGCCATCGCAAAGGTAAATCATCCCGATGCCCTGCAGGTTCTGCGTGTCGCGACCGACGAGCCGAATCCCTGCGTCAGAAAGCTGGTACTTGCTGCCATGATCAGACTGGACAAGGACCAGGCCATGGGCAGATTCGACAGGATGCTGCTTGGCCTGGGCCACGACCCGATCATCGAACTGGCCGCCGAATTCAAGGACGATTTTGGACCGTTTGCGCGGGCCGCCGGACTTTCGCAGTATCCGTGGGCCAGACAGGCCGCAGTCGCTTCAATGAAATACATGCCGACCGCCAGGATCACGCTGCTTCAGGAATTGGCACTGACAAGCAATTTCGTTGACACCCGTGTTGACGCGATGGCGGCTCTTGGTGAACTTGAACCGAAGATCGGCTTTGACAACGCGTCAGCGCTGGTCAAGGACGCCAACCCGTTTGTCCGCGCCGCAGCGTTCAAGGTCGTTGCGAAGTCGGCCGACCCGCTGGCCGCCGAGCTGCTTCTGCGCGGCATCGAGGACCCTGATGAATACGTGAAGGCCGTTGCCGCAGCAGGCATCTTCGAGAGGGCCAGCGCCGCAAAGCCGACTAAAGAAACGAAATCCCAGAACAAGAAAAGCAAATAAGCCCCGACCGTGTTTGCATTGGTTATCCATAATGTCCTGTAAACAAAGCGAAAAGGTGTTTCTGGCGGGCGTCGATTGTGCCGTTTCGGCGGACTGTGGCGGCCAGATCGAAAAGGTCGCGGCCATCGTCAGAAATGGCGGCGTCATCGTTTACCCGACCGCAACCCTTTACGGCATCGGCGGTAACGCCTTTGATACGGAAGTCGCGGCCAGAATCAGGGAAATCAAACAGCGGCAGGACACGTCCTTCATCCTGCTGGCTGCCGACCTGGAATCAGCGCTTGCGCTGGCCATCGACGTGCCACCGAAGGCGATTGAGCTGGGACGGCGCTTCTGGCCCGGGCCGCTGACGATGGTTCTGGCGGCTTCAGCGGTCGTCCCGCAGGCAGTCAGGGGCCCGAACAACACGGTGGCCGTGCGGGTTGATGCACATCCGTTTACAAGGGCTCTGGCGACTGCGGCAGGGTGTCCCCTGATTTCAACAAGTGCGAACATGACCGGCGAACCGCCTGCGGCAACGGCCGCAGACGTTGACAGCCGGATAATAGAAGCCTGTGATCTGTTCGTGGTTGATGCGGCCCCTGCGGGCGGCCTGCCGTCAACGCTTGTGGCATTTGAAAACAACACGCCCGTAATACTGCGGCAAGGCGCCCTGTCTGGAGATCAACTGTGAATTACCTTGAAAACATTCTGTTGGGCGCGGACCTTGATGCCCTCCCCTTTGCCGTGCAGGACGGCCCCGATTTGCCAGGCAAGGGCCGCGTTTCCGGCACAATTAAAGAACAGCCGGAAGACTTCATGGTCGAAGAAATCCAGGCCTATCCGTTTGCAGGCACCGGCGACCACCTGATGATGCTGATTGAAAAAACGGACATTGCGGGCGGCGACATGCTGCGCCATGTGTCCATGATCCTTGGAGTTTCTGACCGCGACATCGGCACGGCAGGAACGAAGGACCGGCGCGCCGTTACAAGACAATGGGTGGCTGTCCCGGCGTCATGCGAGCCGCGCGTCCAGGGCCTGAACGAAGTCCCCGGCCTTAAAGTAATTGAAACAGTCAGGCACACCAACAAGCTGAAAACCGGCCATCTGAAAGGCAACCGCTTCACGATTCTGGTGCGAAATGCCGACGTTTCGCTGCTGCCGGAACTTCAGAAAGCTGCTGAAATCATTGCGGTAAAAGGATTTCCAAACCTGTTCGGCAGCCAGCGGTTCGGTCGCAACATGGACACGCTGATTCTGGGACTGGACCTGCTTGGTCTTGACCTGGGACAGCAGGGTCGGCGCGGCAGGCGGATCGGCGGGTTTGAAAAGCGCATGGCGATTTCAGCCGTGCAGTCGGCGCTGTTTAATGTGTGGGTCAAAGAAAGATACGCGGCCGGACTGCAGCGCACCGTCCTGAAAGGCGACGTGCTGGCAAAGACTGTGACTGGCGGAATGTTCACGTGCGACGACCCGGAGACTGACCAGCAGCGGTTCGACAACGGCGAAGTCGAGATCACAGGACCGATGTTCGGAAACAAGATGATGGCGGCGACTGACGCGGCCGGTGAACGGGAAAAGGCCGTACTGGATTCTGTCGGCTTTAACGACCGCAGTTTCGCGCCCGCTGGAAAGCTTGCCGAAGGCACCAGGCGCAGCATGAACGTCGTGCCGGAAGGTCTGTCAGTCGAAGCGGCCGAAAACGGAGTCGTGTTCTGCTTCTTTCTGCCCAAAGGGTGCTACGCTTCGGTACTGATGCGGGAATTCGTCCTGGATACCCGCGGAATCTCCTGAACAGGTCTTGATATGAAAAAGTCCACCCGGTTTGCATCATTTTCGGCGGCAGTAATCGTGATGGCGGCTGTGATTGGCGCACCGGCAGCGGCAGGCGCAACAGACAGGGCCGACTGGACCAGTCAGGGTGGCGCGACTGCCGACGCCAAATCCGGCGCAATGGACGTATCAATCGGCTTCCCCAGCATGATCCTGATGGCGCACCTGCCAATCGTCAAACACCTGGAAGTTGACCCGTTCGCCGAGATTTTTTACTGGGACAACATCAGCACGACGACTCCGTTCGTCGGGACCAATCTTGGTGCCAGACTGAAGCTGAACATGGTTGACCGTGGCAAGCTGCAGATCGCGATGATGGCCGACCTGTCTGCCGGCGTCGTCTTTTACCACATTGAAAACGGCGACAACGTCGGCTCGGGCTTCAACCTGCGCCTGACTTTTCCGCAGTTCATAATCAGCGGCCGCGTCACCGACAAACTTCACCTGTTCGGCGGCGTGAAATTCCCGATGACGCTGTATGTAAGCCCGGCGATTGAATTTTCGATGGTCATTGCAGGAAACTTCGGCATCGAGATGATGCTGACGAAACGCCTGAATTTCTTCATATCTGTGGATTGTGGCCCCGAGATCAGATGGGGCAATCGCAAGCTTTCGGCCGTACAGCCTGCCGACCCGAATCAAGTCACCTACGACAAAGGCGCGTGGAACGATATCAACGGCTGGCTTTCAACTTCGGTCGGTCTTTCAGTGCGGTTCTAAAGGTTGGTTATTATTGATTTAGTTTATTTCCCACAGTTCGCACCAGACGGAATCCAACCACACCCGCGTGAACGCCTTTGAAGTCGAGGCGTACCCCATTTCGATTTCCGACACAGAGCATGGTGCTCATGGCTGACATCGACGTACCTTTATAAACAACGGGTTGGTCAATAATCGTATCGAACCCGGGATCCACGACCAGCCCTTCGGGGTGACCGGCCATGATCGTTCCGGTGAATTCGGCGACATTACCCATTATGTCGTACAGACCAAACGCATTAGGTTCCTTCTGTCCGACTGGATGCGGACCGCAACAGGACGCCCCCTTCAATTCCGTGTAGCCGATTGACGAACAGTCCTTGCATCCTTCGTAACTAACCTCGCTGTTCCCGCAGAACCATGCCATGCGTGAGATGTCTTCGAGCGGGTCACAATTAGACGAACCCCACAGCGCACAGCCGTTGGGGTAACAGGAGGTTACGCCCGCGCCTGCGGCCAACTCGAACTCTGCCTCGCTGGGCAGCCGGTACCCTTCACAATCGGGTCCGGCGAAGATCGCACGTTTACATTCCAGTTTCCAGCCTTCGGACGGATCGTTGCAGTCTTCCAACTTGTAGCAGGGTTGCTGCCCGTTTTTCTCGCTTAAGCGATTTGCAAACGTAAGAACGTCAAAAAAAGTCGCCATCGATACTGGACAATCCGGGCCACAGGCAGGGTACGGGGTCGGGACGGTTGTCGTACCCATGACTTTTAGCCAATCATGATGTGTGACTTCTGTCTGCATGATTTCGAAACTTCTGGTCAGTACGACCGGATGCCTGGGGTACCAATCTTCGTAACCCGCACCGTTTCCGCCCCATTCCTCTTCCCCTTCTCCCGGCGTCGGCCCGCCCATCACAAAGCTTAGCCCACCCGGAATCCTGCACCAACCGTCCTCGCAATAGGCCAACGACCCAGCCACCCCGGCGTCACAGTCGAATTCCTGCCTGACACATAGACTGTTTCCATCCGAACACGAGGCGCAAATTCGTTTCAACGGGACGCACGACCTGGTGTTTTCATCGCAAAGCGTCCAACGCTGGTCACAGAACAGAATTACTTTGGGGTTTCCAGTGTTGCACGGAGTGCAATAGCCCCCGCAACCGTCCTGTCCGCATTCGCCTTCCGCACACGAAGGCTCGCAAACACACTTGCCATCCAAACAGTCGGCACCCGTTTCGGCGTCCTTCGCAGGAATATTGTCAGGCAACCTCACGCATCCGAAAGCGGCAAGTACGCCACATATAATGACAAGCGTAATCATTTGTTTTGCAAATTTCATAGTCAGTCCCGCTTGTTGCTTCACAAAAATAACTGACGCTTATCCATCTACAGTTCGTCGTCAGACCTGACCAAACCAGTGACCATACGAAATTTAGTCGGTCCGGTAGCCGCCTCTAAACGGAAAGCTATTGTCGCCGGTTCCCACGCATTGTGAGGACTGGAGTGTCTGCCATGCTTCCGTATCCGAGGCCCCCAAGTTAATAGCCAAATGATAGGTCCAGTCCCTGATGTTGCCACCGTGAGGATCCCCGCTCTTGCAATCGCCATTGTCACAAACCTCGCCAGGGTTGCAATCAATAGCACCAACACATGGTACGCCTTCACTTACGAAATATTGTTCGTTGGCTGTACGGTTTTGGCCCTGATAACCATTAGTATTCTTTAGGGTCAAAAGCGAATCCATAACGGTGGTCAGCGTTAAATCAAAATAATCGGCGTAAACATCGGTGTCGGCCGTGCTAGTATCGATGAATTCCCATAGTCCCAAGTAACTGTTGCGCATGGATGAGCAATCGTTATTGTTGTCGTACTTGTAATAGTAGGCGGGATCATGTAGATCGGTCGCGCAAGGCTCCCAGTCCGCAAGAATGTCGCCAGTATCGGCGGTGTTTGGATCCCATCGCGACAGGAGGGCAACAAACTGTGCCAAGCCTTCTGGTATAGATGTCCCTTCTGCGCCGCCCCAACGCCACGCAAGATTGGGGTAATACGCAGGGAACAACGGTGCATTTCCATTACATCCCACCACACGACCGTGATATTGATGTCCGAGTTCGTGCGTAATGGAAAATGTACGAGTGTCGGCATCATCTAAATCGACCTTTGCTAAACTGCAATGCGAATGACTGGGACCTCCCGTGATGTTGTAAAGACGCACCGCAATCTCGTCGTAATCGTTTGCCGATCCGTAGTTTTTCCGGTGGCGAGTCTCACCCTCACCTTCTAGAGCTATAAATGTATCATAAGCATTCGTCCATGCAGTTGCAACGTCGCCCACGAAGGAGGTCGTATCGCCTGCAACGTTTACAGATCGGTTTCCAACATAAGTGTAGGTTCCTGACAACTGGATGGGGCCCCCAACCACGAACGCAAAGTATTCAGGAACGTTATCGGCATCTGTGATGCGGAAGCTGGCTGGATAGCCGTCGCGGGCGAATGCGACAACGAGATAATAATCCATGTTCTGCCAGTTCGTGTCTGTAAGCATGAACAAACCGGATGTACCCATGGTCAACTCTACGTCTACCTGGGCGAAGTCCACCGCTCTCACAAGTGCCACCTGGACATTTGGAATGGCGGAAAAACAACAGTCCCATCCGTCCCCTGGGTCGCAGTCAGTAATCCCTGTATCACAGATAGGCCGTCTGCAGCCATTTGCGTTACTCCTGTCCGATCGGGTATCCCAAAATGAAAGATAACCGTAGACAGTACGTGTTTCGGAAGCAGCCGAGGTGGCCACGGTTGAGATGATGCAGGCGGCCAGAATTCCGGTTGCCCGGGTGGTAGGCATCGAATTCCTGCGGCGAATAATCCATACGACCCAAATAAACAGAATCAATGGGAGCAGTGTTTTCCAGCCAGCCGAATCACCCGAACTTGAACAACCGCCGCCCCCAGCCTCGTTCTCGCCAAGTGACATCGCGCCGGTCCGTTTGACTACTTGGGAAGACCCCGCTGTGATCGCCGCCTCCCTGCGAAGGTTCTCTGACAATTCGGGATTATCCCATGGGGGCAGGTTGCGTACGGCATCATCCACGTCTGCGCTGGAACCCGTAGCCACAAAGACTGGGCGTTCCTTGCCGTTAAGCATGATTACCTTCGATTCCAACGCGCTTACATAGGCCTTGTGCGTTACCGGAATCAATCCGCTTTCATCGACTCGAAAGTAGTACCGCTGATCGGTCGTCATTACACGACCGTGAAGCTCTTTGAATCTGATTTGAAATACAAGGTGCCCATCACTTGGTGCGACAGCAGAGGAATCACGTTTGATAACAAACGACTGTCGCTGTAAAGCCCCGTCTTCAGCGGCGTCTGTGACAAAATTCGGGGCATCCACTGAGCCGTCGGTTCCCTGACGGTGCACGTTCCACCCGATGGAGACAGAGGCCTCGCCTGACCACGTTGTCGCCAAAGAAGCTGCGGAACGTGGCGTCACATCGATACGGAATACGTTCGGCCCCAGAACAGTCACCTCAGCAGGATCGGCCGGCGCAAGAGCTACTTCGTCTGCATCAGCCCTGCTAACATACAGTGCTACGCTCGCAAACAACGCCAAAGTGTACATAGAATGTGGCTTGAACATGGTCCGACCGCCTTTGAGTAACAATTTCTGGAGATTCGAATTCGGCGGCGTAAGTTCGTATTGTCACAAATAGCTAATGGCTAAGTTTAACTAAGTCAACTATTTCGTCAAATAAAATCTGTTAAAAAGACTGTTGGTTTAAATTCGATCGTCCATCGGTGCACCGATCGATAAATCTGTCATTATATCAGGCGACTAAAGGTCCCCCATGTCTTTATGGTACCGGGATTAACCAACTTATCTTTCCCCACTCAAGATTGACTAAACCCTGGTATTTAATGTTCTCTAGACTAAGTCCGACAGGCAGTTAGACACTCAACCCTATTTTCCCTGTTGCAAATTTGTGCGGCACCACTGTTCGACTTCCACCAGATCCTGACTTCTTGCGGCCTTCGGCAGACTGTCAAAGAAAACCTGACCGTAACGCTTTGAGACCAGACGGGAATCAAGAATCGCGACGACACCTTTGTCCGACTTGCGCCGCACGAGCCTGCCAAATCCCTGACGAAGCCTGATGACGGCCAACGGCACCTGGTAATCGTTGAAAGATGAGCCGCCCAGCAGTTCGATGCGTTCGGCCCTCGCCATCAGAAGCGGTTCATCGGGCGGTTCAAACGGCAGGCGGTCCATGATGACACAACTTAACGCATCGCCAGCAATATCAACGCCTTCCCGGAATGCCGCAGTGGCAAGCAGCACGGCATTTCCGGCAGCCTTGAACTTTTCAACCAGCTCGCGCCGCTGCATGCTGCCCTGCACAAGGACCGGATAGTCAATCATTGCGGGCAGTTCCTGCGCGGCTTTTTTCAGGGCGACACGGGACGTAAACAGGATGAAAGCCCGGCCGCCGGTCGCCTTGATAAGCCGCGCCGCCCTTGCCAGAACTTCATCAGACCAGCGTTCGTCAGTCGGCGCAGGCATGTCCGACGGCGTGTACAGCATGACCTGGCTGGCGTAATCGTAGGGCGACTTCAGGATGCACTCGGGCGCACCTTCAGGAATTCCAAGCCGTTCGCGGAAGAAGTCGGTCTTGCCGGCAACGCTCATCGTCGCGCTGGTCAGAACGACGGGGCGCCCTTTCATGAACATGCGGGGACCAAGAATGCCTGAAACATCAACAGGATACGCAAAAAAGCCGCCACCATGACCGCGCCGCTCGGCAAGGCGCACCATCGACGAGTCACCTGACGACGAACGGCCCAGGACTTCGACAAGCACATTCCGCATGTCAATAACGCGGTCGGACAGGTCTGTCGGACGGTCAATTTCGGCTGCAATATCCCTGATTTCAGCGCCAATCAATTCAAGATCGGTGTCCAGCTCATGCCAGACCTTCGTGGCTTCAGCGTTGGGCATGACGCAGCCCTGATCTTCAGACCCAATCCTGACGCGATCCTTGTCACCGGCAACCGCCCGCAACAGGCGGCCGAACTCATCTTCAATCCGACGCGCCGTGTTAATCAGGACGCGCGTCGTTGCGTGATCGGCGTACCCGGCGTAAGTAACGACGTCGCGGGCAATTTCACCGGCAGCGGCCTTGGTGGTTGAAACCCCGAACGCGTTGGTCGCAACGTCTTCAAGGCCGTGAGCCTCGTCAATTATCAAGTTGGCGTCGGAAGGCAGCAGCGGCCCGGTTCCAGCGTCCAGATCGTTTTCATCGGTCATGGCCATGTCGGCCATCAGCAGATGATGATTGGTAATTATAAGGTCGGCTTCCATGGCGCGGGCGCGTGCCAGAAACAAAAAACACCTTGAATAATGCGGACATATAAAGCCGGGGCACGTTTCCGCCTGACAGACGGCCGACCGCAGCACCGGGTCATCTTCGGCAAATCCGGACAGCTCGGACACGTCGCCCGTCTGCGTTTCATCGGACCAGCGCCTGATGTTTGCAAGCTTACGCCTGTCGGTCGGTTCGAACAGGTCAGGACTTTCAAACGCCCAGCCCAGGCGCAGCAGACACAGATAATTTGAGCGCCCCTTCAGGACGGCCATGACAAAGTTAGTTCGCAGCGAATGGGTGCGCAGGGCGCGGGTCTGAAGTATCTCTTCAAGGATTGGAACGTCTTTGTTTACAAGCTGTTCCATCAACGTGCGGGTGCCGGTGGCAACAATTGTCTGCCTGCCGGATGCAACGGCGGGAACCAGGTACGCCAAAGTCTTGCCGACACCTGTTCCGGCCTCGATGATGCAGACTTCGTCAGTGACAATGGCGTGCTGGACGGCTGCCATCATCTTTTCCTGTTCAGGACGGTACTCGTACCCGGCCATGACGCCGGCGGCCGCCCCGTTCTTTCCAAAGACTTCAGATGGTGTCAGATTCTTGTGCATTGCCCTTGCCGGAATACAAATTCGACGCCGCGCGACAATAGCACAC
>CAZFVA010000046.1:1218-16793 GCA_964522105.1 uncultured Anaeromyxobacteraceae bacterium | reverse complement strand
GACAAGTGACTAAGCCCTTTCCTTGAATCCCTTTCCAAGCCAGCCTTTTGTCAGGATCAGCAGGACGGGGGATACCATGGCGATGCATCCGTACCACAGCCACATCGTCTGAGTGTTCTGGGCGCCTTCAGCCGGGCAGTAGTTCATCAGGAACCAGCCGCTGTACAGCGACGTGACGACCTTTGTCAGGAACCACGGGAACTGTGCGACGCCCATGTATGCGCCGGTGCGGCCTTCGGGGGCGATTTCGGCGGCGTACTGCAGGAAGCGCGGCTGCCACATGGCTTCACCGACCGTCATGATCAGGATGTAGGCGATCAGCGTCCAAAGGCTCGGCCCGAGCGCCAGCAGGAAGGTCGGCGCGGCCATGACGGCGGTACCGAGGATCATCATGTTGAAAATCTTTCTTTTCTGGGTCAGCGCGGTGACGACCGGGACCAGGAAGAAGATCAACAGCGGGTTGGCGTTGACCGCGAACTCGAAGTTGTCACCGACCGGTGTGCCTTTGAAGGCCCGTTCAACGTACATTGGCAGCGTCAGCCAGTTATGGGCAAACAGCGTCTGGACTGGAATAAGAGCGAAGATAAAAAATGAAAACTTCTTGTCGGCCAGCGGGTGATTCTTGAACCATGTCAACAGGTTGAACGGCACCTTGACGACCGGTGCGGCGGCCACTTCTTCGATGGCGGCTTCGCCTGCGGCCAGGCGTTCCGCATCACGTTTAACTTTCGCGTCAGCTACGGCGTTCGCCACGACCTTTCGTGACAGGATCAGGGCCGTCAGGATCAGGCCCAGCGCGGTTATGCATGCGTAGACGACGTATGCGCCGTTGATGCCGACCGATTTGCGGATCGGGGCGAAGAATGACGGAAGCCAGCCACCCAGGTTCATCAGGGCGTACAGCATCGCGTAGCCCATGCCGGCAGTCTTAGGTGTCGTGAACACGCGGACGGCGGCGTAGGCGGCAGGCTGGTACATGCCGTAACCGAAAATAATCAGCAGCAGTCCGGCGATTCCGACAAAGTGGGTCGGGCTCCAGATGCCTGTCGGAAGGCCAATATATGTGCTTGAACCGATGATGATGCGGCCGACAAGCATCAAAACAAGCGCGCCGACAATCGAGACGCGGATGCCCCATTTGTCACTCAGGCCGCCGAACAGGAACATCGAAAATGTGATGCCCCAGGTCAGAAAACCGACCATCGGGCCGGCCTGAGCATCGGTTAACCCGACGTGTTCATTAAAGAACATCGCCAGATAACCAAGCATGCCGAAATAGACGAAGCCCTCGATCAGGTACGACAGGTTGATGCCCCACAAGGCACGGGGGGCGTGCACCAGGTCAACGAACGGCTGGGTAATTTCTTTGTACCACGGCGTTGTTTGTGCGACCTCGACAGGGGCATCCACGGTCCCCACAACATTGGCGAGCGACTCGGCCTGGTCTGGCATGAATGCGTATCCACAGTGCTTACAGAAATTGATGCTCTGATCATGGCTGTGACCACAGGAAGGACAAGTTTTCATGGATTACCTCCAGATACCAACTTCAAAATTAAATCACAAACGAAGCAACCTGCGAAACTGGATTTACCAGTTCTGAACAGGGATTATTTTGCTTCAGGAACAATAAACCCGTAATACCGGGCAATCCAGTAAGCGGCGACGATGTCGGCGCCGTCCATTTCAGTGTTGGAGCCCCATCCACCCTCGATTTCGAACTGGTTGGCGTTGTGGCGAATGATCGGTCTTTCGTCCGGCGGCAGGATGCGGCCGTCGCTGCGCATGCGAAGCGTGTCGGTGCGGCCGTAGTAGTATTCCGGGGCGTTGATCAGGTCCGTTCTGTGGTCGTTATGGATCGGCCAGCGGATCAGGTTCATCGGCACGCGCCGCAGCCATCTGCTGCCCGTGACGTACTCGGGACTCTCGCCGCCAAGCATGCCGTTGAAGACATCCCACAACGCTCCCTGCTGCAGACGGATATTGGTGTATGTGCGGTGCCATCCGTCGATCCACATGGCGTAAAGGGCCGGGTCAGTTTCGTATCGCAGAAGCGGCACGAATGCCTGCATGGCCAACTCGTCACCATCGGGATGTCCTTTGCGTCCCGGCGGTTCGCTTTCATGAACGACGTTTTCGGCGTAGTTGTTTTCTTCGATAAGAAACCGTTTTGCTTCAATAAACTTGGCGTCGCCGGTCAGGTAAATCGCCAGATTCAGGGCACCGAGCATCTGGGCGCTGCGCCGTCCGCCATCGCCGAACATGCCGATACTATTGATATAGAACGGGTCAAACTGGCCGTACGTTGTACATTCGCCGTCCGGTTTCACAAGCTGGAATCCGTTGTCAACGATGCCGCCGACGATGTGACTGACGTGTTCTTTGATCGCTTCCTTCTGCGTGTCGTCGGCGCACAGGTCGTATGCGAAGCCCATCATGAACATGTGTGACGTGACTTCGTCGTTGGAAGTGTCCGATTTTACCCACCATTCGCCGTCAGGTGACTTGAACCACAGACCATCATCGGGATTATCGCAGTCATCAAGCTGGCAGCCGTCAATGCGGATAACCGAACGCGCCAGGAACCAGTCGGTGCCGGTCAGCAGGCGCAGGTTCAGCATGGCCTGCAGGCTCTTGTCGAAGTGGGCCTTGGCGGCCGGGTCGTTCGTCTGCTTGTAGCGCAGACATTCGGCGATGACCCAATAACAGGTCCAGCCGCCATCGTTGTCGGAATCCCACGGAATGTTTGTGGAGAGGTCGCCGGGAATTGTCTGTTTTGAATCTGCAACAGCTCCGTCGCGGTCGTGCCTGGTGACTACCCGATCGATAAAGCCGGTTATTTTCTGTTCAAGATTCATCGTTTCTACGGTGACCCACGTCATGCCAGCCGCCGATGCGAAATATATAGGCGAATCAGGTGCTTCCGGTGTCGTGGCGACTTTACGGACGTCGTCGCTGACGACCCATCGCAGAGTGTTGTAGAAGCGCCATTCCGGTCCGATGTCGGCGCTGATCATGCGGTACGCGCCGCCGTTTGTGGTTACGATGAAGCCGCCGTCGGATGTCGCCGCCGCATCGGTCGCCCCGGTCAGTGGAACGCGTTCAGGCAGGAACAGGTCGATTTCAGCCGTGACGGGTGTGGCAATGTCCTTAATCCCGGCGATGCCGTCGGGGCCGACCATGACCAGTTCCAGGGCTTCCGGCAGTGTTACGTCGGCGATCAAGTCACGTACGCCGCTCACTGGCACATCGAACGAATTCAGCAGACCGCCCAGTGCGCCATTTTCATCAATTGCCCACACTTCGATCGTCGGAATGGATTCCGTAGTTAGTCCGGACAGATACAGTCTTGTATGGTCAGAATTGATAGTCGCGCCCTGAATTTCAATGGCCGTTTCTGGCGGTGTGATGTTCAGAAGCAGAGTGCCGGTGAATGCAAAAACCCTCGTTCCTGACGTTAACAAAGTCCATCCCCATGCTCTGGAGAGTTTGGAGAAGACTTCGTCGCCCTCGGGGATAATATAGAATTGCATCGTCTCGCCGTCATGTAAGGAAATGCCCAGTTCCTGAATCACATACAGACCGGTCGGACCGAAGGCCGCGCCCAGAACTACGCCTCGTTCGGGTTCGGCCGTGTAAGTTTCAAGTTCGCCCGTCATGTCGCCCAGCTCGCCGCGACGGTAGAAGCCGTTCGGTCCGACAAGCGTCACGGCGTCAAACCATTCGGGGGCGTTCGCCGGTCGCAGGACGATGTCGCGCACGTCCAGGATGCGCTGGTCAACTTCAATTCCCGAGTGGTTCGTTTCCTGCAGGTATGGCCTGTCGACGTAAGGATTTGTACATTCGGGCGTAACATAAGGAACTACAAGCAGTTCCGGGGGAGCATCGACGGTGGAATCGGCGTCATTGACCGCTGAATCGATCGTGTCGTTCGCATCAATAGAAACCGCATCGGCATCGCGGTCAGCCACATCTGCGTCGCCAGTCGCCACATCCAGATCAATTGCATCAGCTAATGCATCCGACGTATCCGTTGACACGTCAGAAGGCACGGTCGAATCACCGCAACCAGTTGTGACGGCCAGAATTACAAACAGGGCAGCCGGTAACAGGCGCGCAGACAGGCAGATTTTCATCAAGTGAACCAGTTTCAGACGGCCTATTGTTTCATCAGGGACGGTCAGACACAACAGCAGCCTTGCATTAATTTGAATGGCGTTTGTGCCTGAGCCTGTTCCTTTCCTGTCCATGTTCGTTCCTTTCGTGCCCGTGCCTGTTTCGACAGAAATCCCGGCTTTTCCGGGGCGATGCGTCATATCGTCATTGTACGGTACGGTCCACTGATATAGCATTTCATATCCCGTCCGAATGATTCATTCCCGGAGGTATCCAATGCGTCAAAGAATCCAGAAAGTTGCTTTCCCGGTAGTGTTGACCGTTGCGATCGCCGTCATGATGACTGCGTGCGCCGACAAA
This sequence comes from uncultured Anaeromyxobacteraceae bacterium, assembly GCA_964522105.1. GTDB lineage: Bacteria > Myxococcota_A > UBA9042 > DTJE01 > DTJE01 > JAGOFO01. The sequence goes on along the minus strand of CAZFVA010000046.1, from coordinate 12,317 downwards.
GTGCCGCTGCCACAGAAGCTGTCCAGAATTACTGTTGAAAACAAGAACTTCCGTGATGCGGAAGGCCGCTATCTGATGATTAACGGCGTCAACGTCAGCGGTACGTCGAAAGTGCCGGTCAGCATTTCCCCGATTTCATACGTCGGCAGACCGTTCCCGATTGATGAAGTCGATGGCTGGTTTGAAAAGCTGCGTCATGACGGGTTTAACGCCATCAGGCTGCTGGCGACGTGGGAATCTGTCTGCCACGAAGCCCCCGGCGTCTATGACGAAGAGTATCTTGATTACTTCGAGCAGGTAGTTTCCAAGGCAAACGATCACGGGATCTATGTCCTGGTTAATTTTCATGAAAACCTGTTCAGCCGCCATATTTATCAGTCGTTTAACGACCACCCTTCGGTCGGTGCCCCCGGCAGCATGGAAGCCATGATTGCCAGTCTGTTCCCGGTGAAGAATTCCGTGACCGGCAAACTTGAATATGACTCGAAGGTTGTTGGCGACGGTGCCCCGCGCTGGGCCGTCGAAGCGTGTCTGCCTGAAAAGGACCTGGACAGCCCGTCGTACGGCATGGTGCGGATTCTTGGCAGTCTGACGCTCGAAAGCGGCAATCTGGGCAAATTGATCAGTGCTTTCACGACCTTGCTTGGCGGTGGCGGCGGGGACATGAGCAGCATGCAGGCGCTGCTTGACGTCATCGCGTCGAATCTTTCCGACCTTACGATTGCCGAACTGATTCCTTTTGATATTACCCAGACTAACGACATGCTGCCCTTCACGTTGTGGGCGTTGAACTCGTTCCTGTCTTCCGACGTTGAAAAGTGCTACGCGGCCTTCTTTGCCGGTGACGAAGTGTTTCCCGGGCGCAAGGTCGGCGACGTTACGGTCATGGATTACCTGCAGCAGGGCCACATTGACGCCTGGCTGGAAGTCGTCAAGCGCGTCAAGAAGTACGACAACGTCATCGGGTATGACCTGATGAACGAGCCGACCGGCGTTTTCGTCATCCTGTCGGTCCTTTCTGCTTATGTTTCCGCAGGGTTTGATAATACGGTCGCTTATAATACGGTGGTGAATCTGATTGGCGGGGACACTGCTGATGCGATTTACAACATCATTGATGCCACCGGGCTTCTGCCCTCGGTCCCGCTTGAATTGACTGAAGAAAATGTCGCAGCGAACGTGACGCAGCCGCTGGTCGAAGTTCTGCATAATGCAGTCGAGCCGCGCCTGGTCGTACTGCTGGACAAGTTGCCGACCACCATCACAGCTGACCCGTTCAAGGCGGCAATGACGCTTGCCATTACTGAAGCTCAGGCCGAAGCCCGTACAAAGGCGATGCCGAAGGTTTCAGCTATGGAAGAAGGCCTTCGCGAATCGATCCTTGGCGATCTTGATTCGGCCGTTGCGGATGTCATTCAGGATGCCGTCAACGGTGCTTCCAAAGCGATTGCGGCGCTGCCGCCCGATGTGCTGGCTGATCCCGAATCTGATGCCGCGCTGATGATTAAGATTGAACAGAAGAACAACGCCTTTGATGATGCCGCACCGACCATTCTCGACGCCGTCGCCGCCGTCCGCAAGCAGCAGCTTGTCACGTACTGGGACGGGGTCAAGGCGCAGTGGGGACTTGCGGACTTTGACATGTTTGCGTCGCTTGACCTGAATATGAACCTGGAACGTAAGTACATGATGCGTTACTGGAACAGGATTGGCGCTGCCATTCAGGCGGAAGACCCGAACGCCATTTTGTGGGTTGGCGATCCGCTTGGACTGAACGTGGTGCTGGGTGGCGAAGGGATGGCCCAGACTAACAGTTCCCCGTATAAGCCTGAAAACATTAAACAAATGGTTCACGCCTATCATTGGTACGCCGGGTCGATCTACCCACTCGGGCTTTTCCAGGTGCCCCCGCAGAAATTTACGGCGCTGGAATGGCAGGATAAGGATTTCCTGACGCCGATCTCCGGGAAGTACACGCGGACTAAAAACACTTACGGCAACGTGCCGATCGTGTTCACTGAATTCGGCACGTACTTTAATTTCAACTGGGATCTTAAAGACCTTGAAAGTATTTATGAAAACATCGACCTGCATAATTACGACGTGTCGGCCGTTATTCTTAATAAAAACTATGAAAGCTTCGAGAATCTGATGTCCCACAAGATGGTCTGGTGTATGTCGGGTGATAACGACTACCAGCTTGGCGATCTGTGGAATCACGAGGACTTTTCGATTTACGGGCCGGACGGTCAGCCGCGTGGTCAGGATGGCTGGCTGCGCACGACCGTTCTGAAGTCTGCCGGCGAGCCGACCGAGACTCATTTCTTTTCAAATCTGCACCGCTTCGATCCGGACAAGGGCGAAAGTATAGAAATGCAGTTGTACGAGTTCTATTTTGCCTGCGAGGGCAAGGAATCAAACGCCCCGACCGAGATTTTCGTGCCTGAGGACCTTTATCCGACCGGCTTCTATGTCTGGCTTTCTGACGGATGGGCCGAATTCGATCCGGTAAGGCAGACGCTTTATCACTACCCGACAAACGACGACGCCGCTGCGAAGCATGAAATTACGATTCGCAGGCCGGCTCAGGGTAGGTACAACGACGGCTGGAGCTATTTCTTCGAGTATACAGGCACAAAAGTCGTCGGTGACCTTCAGGTCGGGGAGGGCAAATAGATGAAACAGATAGCATTAACGTTTGCATTTGTGGTTGCTGTTTCTGTCGGGGTTGCGGCCAGGGCGCAGGATGCCCCGGCGCCGGATTCCGGTGACAAAGCTGTGGCCGCTGAATCGACTGCTGATGCGCAGGTCGCTGCCCCCGAAAAGGCCGCGCCGGTATATGGTAAAGACCCGAAGCCCCGGATTGACGAATTTTTCAAAAAGCATTTCAAACTGGACTTCCAACTGGTCAATATCTTTCAGTACGCGAACGACAGTGACTTTGACCACAGTGTGCCCGAACCTGACACCTACGGTCAGTCCACCGGTATGTTCGGGACTTACCTGAAACCGCAGTTGAACGTTTATATCAGTGATTTCTTCAGGTTCTACTGGGAAATGGAGCTTGGACTGGACCTGTGGAGCCGCAATTCGACCGATGCCACGCTTGGCGTTGATGACGGCGGCAGTCCTGCTTTCGGCATCCGTCAGCGCGAACTGTATGCCGACATCATCTATAAGAAGCTGTGTATCCGCCTTGGTTATCAGCGGCTGATTGACGTGTCGGGGCTGTTCATCAATCACTGGATTGGCGCGGGCAGCATCAGGTACGGTGAAGAAAGACAAAGCAATATCAGGCTGTTCGGCGGGCAGATGCCCGATCAGACGTTCGAGGGCTGGGAACTGACTAAAAACAGCCTTGTAAACGACGTGTATGTTGCCGGTCTTGATGGTCAGTGGGTCTTTAATTCGTGGGTCAAGTTGGTCGCCGGTGTGTATTACCTGGGTGACCTGTCACTGAATAATTATCGTAAGGATGTCGGGGTCTTATCGGTTGGCGCTGCGTTTGAAGGGAAGGGCTGGGACGCAAAGGTTGCGGTTGTAGGGCAGTTCGGGCGGCGTGCAAACGCGTCTGCTGACGGCTCGGATTCGGCGATCAAGGCGTGGGGCGTCGTGGCGGACGGCGGAATTGAAAGAAAGCATTTCGAGTTCCGGCTTTCGGGCACAGTCCTTAGCGCCGATGACAACAGTTCGCTTAATGATTCCACGGCCTTTATCTGGTCCGGCAAACGCCCCGGCCTGTCGATCATGTTGTCTGAAAACGAACTGCGCGATACGGGGAACAACATCGACGAGCGCATGGCAAGCAGGGAAGGTCTGTTCCACAACACGATGGCAGGTATTGCCGGCATCGACCTGGCGCTGTTTTACAAGCCGGTTGATTACATCAAGATCGGCTTCGTGACGTCCCAGTTGTTGTCTATTAATCCCGACAATATCGGTGGTGGCCGGTTCGTCGCGTCGGAAAATGACCTGGTGTTCGAGGTCAATCTGCTGCATAACCTGCTTCGCCTTCAGGCCACCGGCGGCATCGTTGTTCCCGGCAGCGCTGGTGCTGCTCAGATCAACCGTATCGACGGGATGTCCCTTAACAATATCTACTTCTGCCAGCTCGGCGTCGTGTTGAATTTTTAGGCCCCAGAATTTCATTTAGTTGGATAAAGGTATGAAAAGCTTCACAGATTATCTGGACATGAACGTCCCGTCGCGCCGTGGGTTCGTCAATATTACGGCCCGCGTTGAAGAAGCGGTCAGAAAAAGCGGTGTGCGCGAGGGCCTGGTTCTGGTCAACGCCATGCATATCACCGCATCGGTGTTCATCAATGACAATGAATCGGGGCTGCACGCCGACTATGATGAGTGGCTTGAAACGATCGCGCCGCACGAACCGGTGTCGAAGTACCGTCACAATCGCACCGGTGAAGACAACGCGGATGCTCACATGAAGCGTCAGGTCATGGGACGTGAAGTGGTCGTTGCCATTACAGATTCGCGTCTGGACTTCGGTCCGTGGGAACAGATTTTCTATGGCGAATTTGACGGCCGACGCCGGAAGAAAGTGTTGATTAAGGTTATTGGTGATTAGAGGTCTGGAATATGTTGAAGAATATCTCGCTGTGTGTGGCGTTGCTTGTGGGGTTGGCGGGCGGAAATGTCCGGGCCCAGGAAGGCATCTGTACGCCGCCCGCGAAAGGTGCGACAGGGAAGGGCGCAACCTGTGGCAAGGCCGAAGGAAATAAGGGTGCGGCTAAGAAGGACGGCCCGAAGATCGACCTCAGCATGAACATGGCATCGCTGGCGGCCCCGTCAGCCGGTGAAAAAAACGCGATTGCAGCCGGTATCAAGTGGGTCAGTTTGCCGTCAGCCACTTTCGAGATGGGCTCAAAGTCGGGTGATCCTGACGAAAAGCCGATTCACAAAGTCACACTTTCCAGTTTTCAGATTGCGGCCACAGAAGTTACGGTAGCGCAGTATCGCAAGTGTGTTAAAGCCGGGGCGTGTACCGCGCCGGGGACCGCTGATGACTGTAATTGGGGTAAAAAAGATCGTGACGATTACCCGGTTAACTGTGTTAACTGGGCGCAGGCCGGTGCTTTCGCTAAATGGGTCGGCGGGCGTCTGCCAACCGAAGCCGAATGGGAATTCGCCGCCGGGGCCGCTGCCGGGACCGGAAAGCAGGCTGACAAGGCACCCAGATTCGTGATGTCTGTTGAAGACTACGCCACCACGACAGGCGCCGCCGGAGTCAAGTTCGCAGACCTTGACCCGATTGCCTGGTATGACGCGAACAGTAAGGAATCGTCGCATCCAGTGGCGAAGAAAAAGCCAAATGCTTCAGGTATTTACGACATGTTTGGCAATGTGATGGAGTGGTGTGGCGACTGGCATGGCGATTACAGCGACAAGGCTGTCAACAACCCGACCGGTCCGTCTGAAGGTTACGTCCGCATCCTGCGCGGGGGCGCGTGGGGCAGTCCCGGCCGTCGCCTGCGATTGTCTGACCGCGAAGGTTCAGCCGCCGAAGATGCCAGCAGCTACATGGGCTTCCGACCTGTCAGGGTTGTTCCCGGCCGTTAGTTTCGCGTCGTAAGAAGTATTTGACGAATCCACTGTTAACGAATCAACGAAATGCGGTTGCGGTCGCCGGCCTGTTCCGCGATGCAGAACCATAGTTGCTGTTGGAACACCACAATGCTCATGTATGAAAGGCGCCGGAAGTCATTTCTGATGTAAAGAACGGCTTCCTGGTGGTTGCCTGCGCGCTTGACCGCGTCTTGATATTCGTGCTGGTCCATCGCCAGATCGTCCTGGCAGAACGTTTCAGACAGCGGCAGGCGAAGAACGTGCAGAACGATATTGCGGGCCGAGTATTCGTCCAGATTGGCTCGCACCTCAACCTGAATAAGGCGATCGACCAGTCCGTCAGGCAGGTGCGAACCGCTGATTGGATCCTGCGGATCGAATTCCCCGATTTCGCGTTCAATGTAATGTCTTACGCGGTTTGCTTCAGACATAATAACTGAAGATGCCGTCAGTGTCGGGATTCCGACCTCGCCGTCCGCCCCTTGCTTTGAGTCTTCATAGATGGTCTGAAAAAGCGTGACAAGGGCAGGATCCAGTTGGGTCCCGGCCGCCTGTTTCATGTACTCGATGGCCTTGTAAGGCTCGGTTCCAACCCCGCCTGCATGGTACAGACGGGATGAAGTTATGGCATCGAAGACGTCGGCGACCGCCGTTATTCTGGCTTCGATCGGGATCGCGTGTCCGCTTAGATTACCTGCCGGATATCCCTTCCCGTTGAACCACTTGTGATGCCACAGGATGGCGCCTTTTTCGACGAAATCGGGGTTAACCGGCGCCGTCATCGCCCCGACCTCGGGGTGCTTCTTGATAAGGCTGAATTCGTGGTCGTCCAACTTGCCGGGTTTGTTCAAAATTTCCAGCGGAATCATCAACTTCCCATAGTCGTGCAGCATGGCTGAAATCTCGAGCACCCGAAGTCTTCTGCGGTCAAAACTGGGCAGGCGCTGGGCCATCAAAGTTGCCCACTGGGCCACCCGCACACCGTGGTGATGGGTCTGCGTATCGTATGCTTCGACGCGTCGGCGGGCTTCCTGTGCAAGATCAAGGGCTTCCTTGAATGCCCGTTCATCAATGTCGGTCCAGCTGAGGGAATCGTCGAACATTGTTATCTCCTTAGAATTGACCGCTCAGTGCGAGGCCGGTCTGACCTTCCGCTCCGAACATGGGGCTGACTTCCACAATCTTCTTCTGTGCCTTTTTCGGGTACGACTCGGTCAGGAAGAGGGCCAGCGTCACGATTGCGGAAGCGGCGGCAACCCCGAAGAAGGTGTCAGCCACGATTGACTGGGTCCGCGTCGTTTCCTTCAGGCTGGCAAGGCGTGCTTCGTCCTGCGGCGTGTGTGTTATCTGTTCTGACAGGTGAGTCGCGGCGTTGTAGTTTTCGGTGCTTAACGCCGCAAATGTGATGGCAGTAACCAGTGTCGCGCCTGTAGTCGCCAACGTGACCCACGGCCACGGTCCGTATTTCTTTTTGACGGCAGGCGCAGGCTCGACGGGGGATACGGTCGCAACGCCCGCCTTTTTCCCGGCCAGTTCGAAGTCGGTCGGCGAAGTGGTAAGGCGTGACTCAAATGTCATCGGTGGCTCGACGTCCCGGGGCGTAAGTGTGGCGCCGGCTGCGGCAGAATCCAGCAGCTCGATACGACGGGACAGCGACTCGTCCTTCTTTTTACTCTCGGTCAGATAGCGACGATAGAAAGTTGCCGCCCTGGCCGGGTCCCCTTTCTTTTCCCATGTCAGGCCAAGGTTGAAAAGAAAGCCGGGGTTTGGAAACAGTTTGTACGCAGCGGTCAGTTTCGTAACTGTCGAATTGTAGTCTGCTTCGGCATACGCCTCGACGGCCTGCCCGAACAGTTCACGTGCCTCTTTTTCCAGTGAAGTCTGACAGACTGCCGCTGACGGGATCCAGAAGGCCGCCAGAAGTACGAACAGCGCCGTGACCGAGTGTCGTTTACCCACTGTTATTTTCCCCCGGGTCCCGCGAACGGGTCAATGAAACCCTTCGGTATCGCTTGCTTTTTTTGTGGTATTGCGCGTTTTGCCGGTTTTGGCTGATCCTGGCGGTCCTTGACGACAGCCTTCATCGCCACGTCTGCGGGGCTTGCATCCTGCTTGACGACTATGTCGGCTTTCATTTGTGCAGGCGGTTGCGGGGTCTCGGTTATTGGTTCCGGGGCCTGCGCGGATTCGACTTTTACAGCTTGCTGAACCGCCTGGATTGGCGGCGTGGCTACCTGGACAGGCTGCTGAATTGCCTGGACTGGCTGCTGAATTGCCTTCGTCGGCTGCTGTTGTACCTGGTTCTGCTGCAGGTAGAACATTCCCAGCACCACGGCTGCTGTAATCGCAAATACGACAGTCAGGCCTGCGGCGATCCGCCATTTTTTGTTGCGCCTGGCCGCTGCCTGTAATCCGGTACGCGGCGCCGGTTCTTGGCCGGGAACAGGCACTTTCTGCAGACCAGCCAGCAGGGTCGGCCCGTCATCATTGTGAACGGGCACGTCGCGATAGCCGGTTATCAGGGTCGGTTTGCCATCATTCATGGCGTCATATTTCGGTAAATCAACTATGGCGCCAACGCGCTTTTCAGGATTTCCAATCGCCGGAGTCTGCCGCGCCACCCGGGCGTCCGGGTACAACCTGACGATCGCCTCGGCCAGTTCCGCAGTTGTTCGGAAACGGTGTGCCGGGTCCTTACACAGACAGCCAAGAATCAGGTTTTCAATATCTTCAGACAGGTCGTCGCGATGGACCCCTGGTGACACCGGCTCTTCGACCAGTTGCTTGCTCATGACCTCGACGGAATTTCTGCCCTCGAACGGCAGCCTTCCGGTACACATTTCATAAAGAATGCATCCAACGGAATAGATGTCGGATCGTGCGTCCAGGGTCATCCCACGAGCCTGCTCGGGCGACATATGATGCGGGCTGCCCATGACAACGCTGCACTTCGTAAGCCGTTCAGTCGGCCTGTCCGGGTCACTGTCGTCGAAAAATTTGGCCAGTCCAAAATCAATCAGTTTGATCCGCAGGTCGCCGTCGTCTGCCGACTGCAGTACGAAATTGTCAGGTTTGACGTCGCGGTGAACGATTCCCCGCGCATGGACCGCGCCCAGAGCTTCCAGTATCCCGACGGCAATGCGGGCCGCCTCGGTTTCCGGCAGACAAGGATTCCGCTTCATGTACTGGAACAGGTTTTCCCCTTCCAGTATTTCCATTACCAGGTAGTAGATCCCGTCTCTGGTGATGCCGAAGTCCATGATGTCAACGATGCCGGGATGCTTCGTTTCGCTGGCGGCCTTGGCTTCGCGCAGGAACCGCTTTCTAAGCTCGGGTATCGTCAGCATCTCGGGCTTCAGAATCTTGATCGCGACGTCGCGCCCCAGGAAAAGGTGACGCGCCTTCATGACAAAGGCCATTCCGCCACTGCCCAGGACGCCGGTAATCGTGTATTTGTTTTCCAGAATCCGGCCAATCATCTGGCGCGGATCAGAAGGTATTGCAGTAAGTTGGGGGATCAATACAGTCCCGTCTGCCGGGCACGTGGTGACCGTAGTTTCGAACACCTGCTGGCAATTCGGGCAGAAATTCATTTGGTCCCCTGGATCCTAGTAATTAGTGTTCGCCCCTGAGCCCTGCGGCCCTGATGGTGCAAAAACACCTGGTAAACTTGCCCCGCCTGTTCCGCCGTTTCCGCCATTTCCCACATCAAAAATTGTGTTGCCTGTGTCCGGGGGCAGATTGCCTGTATTCACCATGTAGATTCCGTAACTTGCGCCACCCGCGCCGCCCGATCCGCCGCCACCGGTACCGCCGGCCCCACCTTTGCCGCCGTTTCCGCCGGGGACCGCGTTATTCAATCCAGAGCCTGTTCCGCCGACTCCAATTGCCCCGCCGTTTCCACCGGTGCCGCCGCTGCCGCCTGTGCCCCCGGTTCCGCCACCAAGCACATTGATTTCGCAGTTATCAAGCTTCGGGCTGGTGTCCTTGATCCACAGGCCGAAGGCCCCGCCACCCGATGCGCCGCCGAACCCACCCGAGCCGCCGCAGCCGCCACCGCCGCCACCACCGCCCGAACCTCCGACAGTGCAAATCAGGTCACAAATGGAGCTGCCTCCGCCGCCGCCGCCCCCGCCTCCGTGACCGCTCGTTCCGGATCCGCCCTTGTTGCCGTTATTGCCGATCCACTGATTTCCACTGACCGAGCCGGGAGATACTGGCACTGCAGTTCCATGACTTCCGACGCCACCGGTCGAGCCGGGTTGACCATCTTCACCTGCCGCTGCCGCCTGGCATGCCGTCGGGTTTTTCGGCCCGCCATAACCGCCAAAGCCTCCGCCCGTGCCGATCACAACACCTGATTTGCCGTCGCTTCCGTCGACCGAACATTGTGAATTGCCGCCGGCCCCGCCGCTTCTGGAATCACAGGCACCAATTCCGCCAAGACCACCGGTCACGCTGGCGCTGAAATTGGATGTCTCGATTGCCGGGGATCCGAACTTTCCTGACAGACCGTTGTTTCCCTGATTGCCGTTCAGACCTGAAGCCCCAGGGCCACCCGGTCCGCTGATCATGATGACTCTGGAAAGCTGAAGACCCGTGCAGTTGGATTCAAGGTAGACCGAGATGGTGTTTGCTGCTGGATTCGGCTCAGGTGTTGTCCCCGGCCATTCTGAAATGACTGTAAGGTCGGCCAGTTCGGTATCTGTGTTGATGTTGTTTCCGTAAAGTGTAATGACGGAGTGGTCAAGGTTTGCGAAACTGTTAAGTGAACGATTACGGATAGTTGTCGTGGCTGCGGCGTCTCGGGTTGTGAAAGTGACAAGGTTGTCCACGCCCTTGACCGCAGTGTACTTGCCGTACACGTCGATTCCATTGCGAATCTGAACAGCTTCGTCGTACGTGCCCCGGGCGACAAAAACCGGCTGATTGATGGCCGCGTTGATACCGGCTTGAATTGTCTTTTTCGGGTGGGATTCGGTCCCGTCGTTTGCGTCGTTCCCGAATTCTGTGGAAACGAATATGGCGATTTCCTTCTGACCGTCGACGCCGTCGCAGTCCTGGTCAACGAACAGTGCATCTACCGGGTCGGTGGCCTGGAAAGGGTTTACCCAGTCGCGGGTGTCGTCGCAGTCGCCTTCAACGGCCGAGTCGTAAGGTTCGGCGGCCGCACACAGGCATTTTGAATTCAGCGAGTCGCCCCAGCTGTCGCCGTCTACATCTGCGTACCAGACGACGCAGTTATAGGCGCCTTCTTCATCGGTGTAGTCGTCGCAGTTTTCGTCGGCTCCGCCGCAAATTTCATCTTTTCCGGGGTTTACGTCGGCGTCGTTGTCGTTACAGTCGCCATCTGCTGTGGCCCGGTACACGTCGGTCGCGGCGCACAGGCACCTGCTTTCGCCGGTCCCGTAGTGGTCCTTGTCAACGTCGGTCCAGAAAGTGATGCAATTAAGCGCGTTTTCTTCGTCAGTAAATCCGTCGCAATTGTTGTCGAACTCGTCGCACTCTTCGCGGGT
>CAZFVA010000046.1:0-1118 GCA_964522105.1 uncultured Anaeromyxobacteraceae bacterium | reverse complement strand
CCCATTTTTGTGCAGACCGAGCCGGTTATTTTGCATTCGTCATCTGTATGGCAGGGGCGGCAAGGCACAAATTCATTTTTGAAGCAGACCAGTTCGTCATCCTGAACTTCAGGAAGTTCGCCAGGTTCGCCACAGTAATAGCCGTCGGGGCAGCAGTCGTCGCCCAGACATGCGGCCAGGCAGGTAGTCGCGCAGAACCCCTTGTTTTCTTTGTAGTAACAGAACAGCTCTTCAGGGCAGTCGTCGCTTGTCTGGCACGGGCTGCCAAGCGTTCCTGTTATGACGTCAGCGTCACCAGGGACGTCGCGGGCATCGGCGGCGTCATGAATGTCGGTGATGTCGGTGTCGGTTGCTGCGTCGTCGTCGGTATCTGTTAAGGTGTCCCAGGGAAGTTCGATGCCGGGAATGTCGCGTGTGTCGGCTTCAATGTCGAAGATGTCGGTTTCGCCCGTGGAGTCGAGTTGGTCGGTTACATCGGTGGAATCTTCAATAATATCAGTGGTCTGGCTGTCTGGAAAATGCAGTGAATCAACGTCGTTTACAAGTGAGCAACCGGAAATCATCAGCAGGACCAGAACGGCAGATCCCTTAAACCCAATTCGAAGATGCTGATCAGCCATCATCAGTATCACCCTGACCTGTTAATAACCCGGAATGACACAAAAACAGTCCACGATATTGTACGTTCGGATTCCCCGCCGCGCCAAACTGGTGGTGTGTATCTATTTACTAAGGGACGGCACCTTCACGCCCATCAGGCGTAGCAGGCCGTCAAGGATTGTCAGGGGATGGGGCGGGCAGCCGGGGATGTAGAGGTCGACAGGGACGACGGACGAAGCGCCGTTGTGGACTTCGGGGTGGTCGGCGAAGGGGCCGCCGTTGATGGCGCACGAGCCGCAGGCGATGACGATGCGGGGGTCGGGCAGGGCGGCGTAAGTCTTTTCAAGGGCCAGGCGCATGTTCTGGGTGACCGGGCCGGTGATCAGAAGGGCGTCGGCGTGCCGGGGGGACGCGACGAACTGGATGCCGAAACGGCCCATGTCCCAGGCCGGGGTTCCAAGCACGTTACTGTCGGCTTCACAGGCTCCGCAGCCACCGGCGGATACCTGGCGCAGCTT
>CAZFVA010000045.1:0-17154 GCA_964522105.1 uncultured Anaeromyxobacteraceae bacterium | reverse complement strand
TATTGTATACAGGCACGTTAGGGCCATGTCCGAGGGTTGGAGCGATTATTTTGCTTTGACCAACACCAATCCTTCTGTGGCGGAACTTCAAGGCGAGAATTGGGAGTATGGAGTTCGGAGGCAAAGGTATGATCGGACTAGTTATGATTTCACTGATTTTTCCGGCTGTGGTTGTTGGGATGATGGAGAATTGTGGGCCAAGCCGTTGTATGATTTTCGAAACATGTTGATGCGCAAGTTCTACACCATTGATGAAAGTAAGGCGGAGCAATATGGAAAATACATGGCTGACGGCACGGTTTTATGGGGTATTGCTCAGGGGTGTGATGGTGCTCCCCCTTCCTTTCTGACGGAAAGGAACAATATTTTGGAGTTTGATGACCTCTATCATTATCCTCAGGGTGAAGCACCCAATCGAGACATCATCTGGAAGGCTTTTGCAGGCAGGGGACTTGGTATGTCAGCTTGCGTCGGTTATTGCGCAGATGGCGTAGGAAACTGTAATTGCACTGCAACCGTCGATATTGATGGCGTCCCTTCGTGTAAATGTGATATAGCGAATAACAACAGCTATTTCACTCCTGGACTCGTTGGGGATGCATCAGACACCTATGTCGCGGCAGCTTTCGATGTGCCCAGGTCAGCAAGAATCGTCGAGAACCACGGGTATCTAACTCCGGACAGCTCATGGAAGAAAGGTCTCAGCAATGACGGAGAAGTTACTGTTAGTCTGCCGTTCTGTTTTCCGTTTTTTGGAAACGGATGTTCAAGGACTTTGCGTGTGGGAGCCAACGGTGGAATAAGATTCAACGAGACATCGAGCAACATATCCAATTACACATCAGACTTTCCGACCACCAGTACTTCCGCGCCCCATATTTCACCGATGTGGGCTGACTGGAACCCGGGAGCCTCGACGACTGATTCAAATGACGTATATTTTGGCTGCTATTACGTTGGCGACGACCCAGTAACCACACAGCACCAGTCATATTGCGTTATTTCGTGGCACAACATCACTCATAACATTGGAGGAACGCCATCATCGTTTCAGGCAGTGCTTTTTCCCTCGGGCAACATAATCTTTAGGTATAATACTGTTGGATATAACTATTGGGCCAACAGTGGCCTCAACAAGGGCGATGGCTCACATTCGGTAGAACCGTGGGGAAACAGGCAACAGACATCGCCCATTGTTTCGGGCGATAGTGTCGCCTTTATTTATGACCCTGTTGCTGGTACCTACCGGTACGAGAGATCTGACACCGCTACGTGGCTTGCTCGCAAAAACAATGTTACGCCGTTGACTATGACTGATAATTCGGAATCTATTCAAGATTTGCTGTTCGACTTCCCCTTCTCGTCGTCACTAGATACAACATATGACGAGGTAAAGATCGGTACCAACGGAGGGATTAGATTGGGGGATGAGACTGGTGAGATTGGGTATTCTAACGACAACCTTCCGATTGAAAATGACGGGTCAACGTATGGACATCCAAATCTTGCAGTTTTTTGGGATGACCTGAACTTGAATGGAACTACTGACGGCGTTTTCTGGTTGACCTCAGCCTCAACAAAAACTGCGGCAGTTACTTGGTGGAACGTTTTCCATCGGAATTACCCAAATGATCACTATACGATGCAGGCAGTGATGTTTGACACGGGGGATGTCGTTTACCATTATGGTAGCTTGGCAACTTTACACGGCGTCACGGTCGGGATTAACGACCCTAAAGACCCAAACGAGCCGGAGGGCACGAGTGGGACAGGTGTCAATACCATCCACACCAGGTTCTATACACAGCTAGGTAGTGTCGGTTCACCGGTGCTTACAGCCAATTCAGCTCACTACTATTTTGCGGTTGAGAGAAATTTCTAAATTTCGCGAAGGAAACCATCCCATCCAAATTCAGGTCAGTTGAGAATCAAACGAACACGTGGTGACATTTCCTGCCATTAATATAAGCTGTCAAGCCCGGCCGCAGATGTTTTCGGACCGGGATTTTTCATGCAGGAAAGAGGTTGCCATGTCCAGGCTGGTGTTATTTGTGGCGTGTGTTTCTGTGTTGGTGTTTGCAGGCTGTGGAACGGATGTCGTCGGGAATGACGTTGTGGCTGATGTCGCTGGCGACGTTGCAGGTTCTGATGTCCCAGACATCCAGATCAATACAGATGTGGCCGGGGATTTCGTCGCTGCTGATGCTGTTGATGACGTCGCAGTTGATGTCCCGGCCGATGTTGACCTGGATGCCAACGCAGATGCTGCCTGGAATTATCAGGAACCGTGGGCAGTCCCGGCGGAAGCATGGTCGAAATGTCCCGGTTCTGAATACATCGGCGGGCAGACTCTGGCGCAGAAGGCCGCGTACTACGACTGGATAGTTCCGAAGCTGCATCAGGTTCCGACGACTGCTGTCGGCCATGAGGCATATTCGACCGTCTATCACGTTATTTGTACCGGCGATGTTCCCGACGAAATCGTGCCGGACGACGACCTGCCTGTCTGTGTGCATACCCTGTCAGAAAACAACGGTCTGTGGACCGGCCTTTACGTCGCCTCGCAGGCATTCCGTTACGCCACAACCGGCGATGCAGAATCACTTGCCCAGCTTCGACGCACGCTGAACGGCACTTACCAGATGCTTCAAATCACCGGCAAGCCCGGTCTGTTCACCCGCGACATGCGTGACCCGACCCTGCCGCAGCAGTACTGCGTCGAAGATGAAGAGCCGTATGCAAGTGCTCTGACTGACAACGAAAAATATGCCCGTTACATCCCGCCGGGCGAAGATATGCGTGGAAATCAGTTCCTGAAGGTCGATACCGACGGCTGCTTCCTGACGTGGGATCCCACGCTGAACTCCGGTGCCGGCGGATGGTTCAAGCATACCGAAAATTGCACGGATACACGTTTTGCCGGTTTCTGCTGGCAGGCCAACGCAAGCAAGGATGAGTATTCGGGCCATGTGTTTGCGGCCGGGATTGTCGCGAAACTGGTGTCAGGCGAAGGCGAATCGGCCGACGTGCACGCGATGGCCGTAGATATTCTTAAGAAGGTCGGTCATCACCTGGTCGACAACAACTTCTGGATTACTGACTATGATGGCCGCCCGACGCGATTCGGCTCTTCAAACGCGATGTCCATGGATGAATCGCCCGGGTCCAACTCGATTCAGGCGCTTGACTGGATAAGGGTGGCGGCGACCGTAACAGGTGACCCTGACCTTGTCGCGGCCTACTATGACTGCCTGCTTCAGATGTCCGGTGAATTGCAGTGCATCGATCAGCCAATGGAATTCCCTGTCGATTACAGGACTTACCTTGATGAAATGGGCCTCGCGATGGGCTGCAGTTCGAATTACGACACCATCAACATCGCGCTTTTGAATTATTTCAATTTGATCTGGTTTGAAAACGATTCCGTCCTGCGTACGTTCTACCGCGACAAGTTCCGCAAGAACACCAAAGGTCCCGATGGCGACGGCCGTGATCTGTGGGCGGAAGCCAACCCGTTTATGAACATGAGTCTGGTCAGCCGCATGGAACCCGGTCAGTACGACGCGACAGAAGTTAAGAAGATGATTGAAGATTCTGTCTGTACCATGAAGCGTTTCCCGACCGACAATATCCGTCGTGCGAAGGATGCGACCGGTTATGCAGAATGGTGTTCGTCGGCACGGCATGGCAGCCTGGCTGAAGCCCCCGTTCCGGTAGAGGAACGCTGCAGTTCAATATTTGAGTGGTGGGGTGACCCGAACGAACGCGAGGTCTGCGGCGCCGACCTTAGATCTGCCGAGCCGCCGGCCGGATACCTTCTGCCTTACTGGATGGGACGTTACTTCGGCTTCATCACTGCGGACATGTAACGAAAAATCCTTTATTCTAGCCGCATATTTTGAACCCCCGGGGGAATCTGAATGAACATAATTTCTTGCAATTCCGGTCGCGTTACATGCAGCATCAATAGATTGATATGCGTGATTTCGCTGGCCATTTTGACCGCATCTTTCGTGGCTTGCGGTGGTAACGGGCCGGATGGGCCGGATGCCGATGCGGTAGTAACGCCGGACGTTGCAGCCGATGTCGCGTCAGACGTTCGCACTGATGTCAGACAGGATGTCGCAACGGCAGATGTTACCGATATTATTGGGGATTCTGCTGACATTCCGACCGACGTCGATGATGATTCCGGTGATGAATCAGACGTTTTTGCTGATGTCGCTGACGTCCGCGACGTTGTCGGCGTTGATACTGAAGACCAGGATACAGGCATTCCGGTACCGTCATTTCATATTGTTGAAAACGGCGTCAGCAGCCACGTGATTGTTGTTGCCGACACGGCCAGTCTGTCAGAAAAGACTGCAGCCAACGAAATGCAGGCCCTTTTCCTTGAAGCGACCGGCGTCACGATGCCGATTGTGGCGGCCCCCGAATCTGCAGAAACACCACGCATCGTTGTTGGTGCAGGTGTTGAAGCGATTGCGCTCGGTGTTGATCCAGATCCGGCCGACCTTGGTGAGCAGGGCTTTGTGTTGAAATCTGTCCCGCCATCGATCGTAATCGCGGGAAGTCCGGCGGCAGGCACGATGTACGGCGTTCACCGCTTCCTGGAAGAGGCGTTGCACGTGCGCTGGATTGCCCCCGGTGTCACGATTGTCCCGCCCGCGACCGATGTCGTGTTCCCGGAAGCTGCCGACAGGCTTGAAAAACCGGCTTTCGAGTGGCGTCAGAATTACTACGCGTTCCCTGGTGCCGATGCCGCGTTCATGGCTCACATCGCCGACAACGCCGGTTCGGCCGCCCCTGATTCAGCTTATGGCGTTCAGCATTATCATGATGGCATCGCTCATTCATATTTCAGTTATATATCCCCGGATGAATTCTGGGACACCCACCCCGAGTACTTTTCAGAAATCGGCGGAGTCCGTGTCCGCGAGGAGACGCAACTCTGTCTGACCAATTCGGAAGTGCTTGATATAGTTACTGAACGTATGCGCGCCAGAATGCTTGCCAGTCCGGCAGCCATCCAGCACAACTTTTCGCAGATGGACCATTACAACCAGTGCGAGTGCGACAACTGCCGGGCCATGAATGACCTTTATCAGTCGAAGGGCGGTACGCAGTTCTGGTTCGTCAGCGAGCTGGCGAAACGACTGGAGACCGAATTTCCGAACAAGCAGATCGGGACGCTCGCCTACATGTACACCGAAGAGCCGCCGGTCGGCCTGGACATGCACCCGAACGTCGCGGTCTGGTTGTGCCACATGTACCCATCATGCGACAGCCATCCAATCAGGACGTGCGCCGACAACGCTGACTACAAGCGTCGCGCCGAGGCGTGGGGGCAGGTGACAAATCACCTGTACATCTGGCACTACATTGTCGATTTCATGCATTATTACAATCCCTTCCCTAACTTCTTCGCCCTTGCCGACAATCTGAAGTTTTACCGCGACATCGGCGTCGAAGGTATCTTCGCGCAGGGTATGAATCATGCCGGCGGTGGCGGTGAATTCAGCGTTCTGCGTCCATGGTTCGGGGCGAAACTGCTTTGGAATCCGGATCTTGACCCGAAGTCGCTTATCAAGCGTTTCCTGAAAGATTACTACGGCGCGGCATGGGGTCCGATCTGGGACTGGATGGTGCTTCTGCAGGACAAAGTCGACAGCGAAGACATCCACATGCACCTTTATACCAACCCGGCGCAGGGCTATCTGACCGAAGACATTGTGGTTACCGGCGAGGCCCTGTTCGACGAGGCTGCCCAATTGGTAGCTGGCGACCCTGTTCTGGAAGACCGTGTTGAAGTGGCGCGTATGCCGCTTGGTTATGCCCGTTTCTTCCCGCGTAACGGCTACCGCATCGAAGACGGCATGTTGACGTGGAATCCCGGCATGGCCACGTTTGACGAGGTGCAGTTCTTCATTCAGCAGATGTCCGATCACGGCTTCACGACGATGCGCGAGGCTCAGGGCACGCCCGACACGATGACGATGCTGTACATGATTATTGGTGTCGATCAGCCTGTAAACACTATTAAAAACGACCACATACAGGTCGATGTCGTCCCCGCACTGGCAGGCCGCGCGCTGCGCATCACCGATATTGCGACCGGCAAAACGATCACGGCCTGGGACCAGCGCCGCAACCTTTTCTTCCCGTTCAGTGGCGGTCTTGAAGACCGTGTCGGCGAAGGCTTCAACTTCATGGGATGGGTCGAACCGGGTACTGCCCTGAACGTAACCGCCCGCAGCCTGAAAATCACGATGAACACGATGAACGGCTTCAAACTGACGCGTATTCTGGAAATCGACCCCGACGAGCCGATCCTGCGCGTTACGTCGACTGTCACGAATCCTGGAGCGTCGCCGGTGGAAGCCCGCCTGCGCCAGCATCTTGAACTAAACCTGGGCGACCTGGCATCGACCGAAATGGCGTTTGTGGCGCGGGACGGATCGACCGTTGCGCAGGGGATGGAAGGCATTCTGGCCGGTCAGCGTGAAGGTGAACATTACTACGACCAGTCAACGCCTGCGGGCGAATGGGAATTCACCGGCACAAAAGGCCTGAAGGTTATTCACCGTTTCGATAATGATGCTGTGGATTTCACATGGCTGTACGCTTTCCCGGAACGAGATCAGGAACTTGAAATGGAAGTGTTCGCAAAGCGCAAATTGTTGAACCAGAACGAATCAGTCACTTTGACCACCGAAATCGAAATCCGCCCGGTACTCTGATCAGCGCAACTATCCATCAATGACTCATGTACACCCGGTTATTATTGACAGTGACTGACAGAATTTATATCCTGCCGACAGTGCTTTTCAATGTACATTTATGCGGGTAGAAAAATGATGATTTGGAGTTTGACGCGACAAATTAAGTTGAAAGGCCTGCTGGTGGTGGCTTTCTGTCTGACGTTCGCGGTCGGATGCGGGACTGATGAAAGTATCCCGCAGGACCTGCCTTATGACCCTGACGTACAGGTAGATCAGGGGATTGCTGACGCTGTTGATGCTGTCGGTCTTGATGTGCCTGTAAGTGATGAAGGCGTTACACCGGACGATGTTGTGGCAGCAGACGCCGACATTGCCGATGTTGCCGACTACGACGCTGATGCTGTTGAACTGCCTGAATATGGATTCTCGCCGGTCGAGGCCATCACGTCGTGTACGCCTGCTGCCGAACCTTGTGTTGAAGCTGAAGTCGTTACCGATGTCTTTGCATCCTACCGGAAAGACTACTTTTTCCCGAATTCTGTCTATAACGAACTGACCGATGAACCGCTTGATGGTGGTCGCTTTCATATTGCGGCGGTGTCGGCAGTTACCGGCACGATTACGTCGGTTGAAATCAACGGCCAGAACGTTGAAGAAATGCTGGTCGAACCTTTGATGGAGTGGTCCCACGTATGGCCTGAACAGGTCGTCGAAGGCCAGCCTGTGTGGTTCGCTTTCCATTCAAGGAATCCGGCATGGGATACGGCAGCTACCGGGACAATCAAGATTAACACTGATTCCGGCGCGGCCGTTGACGCCACGTTTGCGGTGAACAAAACGGCGCTGCCGATTGGTCATGTGATTATTGATTCGACGCTGGACAAGTTGATAGTTCACTTGAAGAACACCGATACCGTCGCCCACACAGTCAGTCGCATCCTGGTAAATGGCCGTGATGTTACAGGTGCAGGTATTGCCTGCATGCCGTCGGCCAATATCGCCCCGGGTGCAACCGTAATGTGGGAAATCCCGTTCTGCCAGGCCGTCGATGTCGGTTCGCCCTACACGGTGGCAGTTGATTTTGAAGATGCCCCGCCGTCAGTCGGTGTCGGTCGCCTGATTAGGCCGTTCTTCCCGATCGAGGTCTGGCCAAGCACATCCGACTGCGCGCTTCCCGGTCATGAAAACGGGTTCTTCGACCTGCTGTCCGGCATCGGCGTGGACACAGTCTATTTTTACTGGAATGGTTTTGATCGATGTGGCTTTGACCGTAATACGATGCTTGGCCAGACAATGCCTGACCGTGGCGACGCGTACGTCCTGCTTGGCGATGATTTCCCGTTTGATGATCCGCCGCATGACGCGCTTCCAGACCGCCGGGCCGTACTTGGCTTCCTGACCGGTGACGAGTCTGACTGGGATTATTACGATGACGCCGGTTTCCCGAAGGCTGCGTTGAAGGCGGCTGACACCACAAGCATCTGGCGGCACTTCCCGGACATTCTGACCTACAACGGCGCCATGACAAATAAACATGTCGGGACGTTTGCCGGGATGGCGGACGTTCAGGGTATCGACTTCTACAATGCCGCCTGCGCCCCGCACATCACCGAATTCGGGCAGCATCCGCCTTTGCGCGGTCCTTTCGACTATCTGAAGAACGCCAGAAATAATCATATGCCGTGGCGGACATGGTTCTACTCGCAGGGTACCGGTGGCTGGGACGGGCACGCTGCGCCGCATGAAGTAAAGATTCAGGCCATCGAGGTCATGGCTTCAGGTGCCAAGGGGCTGATGTGGTTCATGGCCACGATCGAAGGTGAAGAAAAGTATCCCGATACGTGGCAGGCGATGTCTGGCGTCAACTGGATGTTCCGCGCCGTACGTCCGTATCTGTTGTTTGGCGATATTACAGGCCTGGCGCAGTCTGATCCCGACACGATTGTTGACATGATCCGGGCCCGCGATGCGCTTGTCGTTCCGGTCATCACGGTCAAGGCAACGAAAGAAATGACCGACGAAGACTGCGCGTATTATTCACTGGGCATACTTGAAGAAGAGCCGCACTGGGTGCTGGAAAACAGGACTGTAGACGTCACCATCACCGTTCCCGATGACTTCGCGGTGACAGACCTTTTTGAATTGACTCCCGCCGGTATTGCCGAAGTTACGACCCCGATTCTTGTTCAGGAACGGACTATTACGCTGAAGTCGGTGCCGGTTTCAGATGCCGAGCCTGTTCATGTGTTTGTGTTTGCGTCGAATGCAGGTGTTCGTGATGATGTTACGGGTAGATTCCCCGCTTCGTTCTAAGCGTTCCCGCTCAATCCCCGATCTGTGGCGCCGGTGACTTCAGAATGTCCAGCAGTCGCTGATTCGGATCCATTACCAGGTCGCTGTATCCTGCCATCCGTGTCTTCAGTGTTGCCAGGTCATCGTCAAACACATCGGGCCTGACAAAATCAGTCTTCAGGATTGTGCGCACGCCGTAGGAACTTGTTCTGTTCAGCAATTCTGCGCTGATCGGGTCGTCGATGCGTTTGTATGTCCAGACTGACCAGGACCATCCGTGGCGGTTGTACCAGTCGACAAGCATCTGCGCCGCGTCGTATGCCCAGTCTTTATTAAAGCGGGTTGAAAAACTGCCGATGTAGTAGGGCACGTTCTGCTTTGCCTGAGCTTCAGTGAACAGCGGGTCATGCATGTAATTAACGATCAGGTCGTAGTCTTCAAGGCTGGTCGCGCCGAATTCAAATATGTGCGTCGAATAAACGACGTTTTCCCAGCCATAGTCACCGGGCAACGGAAGCGTCTGCATCCCCTTGAACCCGTCATGAATTATCAGCAGGTGGTCATCACCAAGAGCCCGGATTGCCTTCACAATCTGGTCATACATCGCATCACGGGCATCGGTGTCGGGTGCCGAAAACGGCTCGGCCAGAAGCGAATACGCGGCCACTGCGGGGCTGTCGCCAAAGCGCGTCGCGATCTCTTCCCACAGCTCCACGGTCAGCGCCTGAAGGGCAGGGTCGCCGTACAGAAGCGAAGTCCCCGTATAGTCATTCTGTCCGCCGGGTGCTTCCTGAATGTCCAGAACTGCGTAGATTTCATGCTTTTCGCACCATTCCAGAAGGCTGGCAATGCGGGTCCACGTGCGTTCGTTCCAGGCCAGCGCGGTCGGTGCGTCAAGGTCAGGGCCGGTCGTCAGGTTGCGGTAGCTCATCGGGACACGAACGACGTTAAATCCCTGTCCGGCGATCCATTCAATGTCGGATTCGTCAAACCAGGCTTCCTGAAATATATCAAGCAGTTCGTCGCGTACATCGTCCCCGAACCGTTCCGACAGCTTACGGCGCAACGGCAGGTCTGAATCATCATAAAGGGTCTGTGCGTACGGGCGAACCTTTTCGACAAACGTGGCCGCAGCTTCGGCACCAATTCTTTCGGCCAGTGCCGTTTCGAACTGAACCAGATAGTCAGCACCCTGCCATTCACTGGTGGCAAGCTTTAATACCGCGTCAACATCGGCACTGAACGATTCCTTTTCACCCATTACATGAATCCGCGACGTCAGCGGATAGTCAATCTGGGTTATCCAGGTTTCGTTGAAAAGCCAGCCGCCAAGATTCACCCCTTTCCAAATCACTTCATTGCCATCGGGATCCACAATTCTGGTCCCGTCGGCGTGAAGGCGGGGAAGGGCGGGAGGTGGCACGATCGTGTCGTCCCCGGCGTCGTTCCCGGCGTCGTCCCCGGCGTCGTCGCCGACGTCGCTGGTAACGTCCATAACGGTATCAGCGCTTATTGTGTCGTAAACGGTTGTTTCGCCGCCACATCCGAACGACAAAAATATGAATGTCGTCGCAACAGCCCATGTTTTGAAATTCATTTTCATCATTGTCCCCGCTTCAGGATTTTTAACGTGAGTCTGTTTTCTGCTTCCAACAAACAACCCGAAATTATGGCGATCATTCATGACGCTTTCAATCAAAATATGTCAGAGACTGCCACTTTACTAAATGCGGCGGCATTACGTGAAGTTTGAAGGAACTTCAGATTCTGGTATCCTTACGCCCTGACTGGATTTTCTGGAGATTTTATGAAGCTTTCATCCCTGTTTGCAGCGGCTCTTTTGATGGTCGCATTTGCTGGTTGTGCAGGTTCTACAGTTCCACCGACTGACACGGTTGTCGTAGATGACGTTGCCGGGACCGATACATCGACCGGCGATACTGCGACTGCCGATACGACTCCTGTTCCGCCGTCCGTGTATGCCGGTTCGGCTTCATACGGTGATCTGGTTGTGTTCACGGTGGATCGGGCTGCCGGTACATGCGAGGTCATAAACGAGACCACAGGCCAGACAGTTGTCAACAACTTCACTGTCATGGACGGCGACATGGCCGGAATCTTGAAAGTGCAGGTTGAAGATGACGTTTTCTTTGCCGTCGAACTTGGCGACAAGTTGATTGCAGCCAGTTTCCCGACAGGCAGGGCAGATAACACCATTTCCTTCGGGCTGAGCAGCGACGCCACCAAGGCATCAACCGAGCAGTACCTTCCGGGTGATTATGCTTACATTGCGATCTCGCCCGTTGTTATCAATGGCAGCACTGACATCAAGGAGTGGGGCGTTCTGTCGGTTATTGATGATGGAACTTTCCGTGTGAAGTCTTACGCAACGGCCGCCGGCACTGGCGGCGGTCTTGATCCGCTTGCGCCCGAGGAATACCCGGTCGGAACGTGGCCGATTGAAACGTTTGATATTTCAGGCACCTGGGCTGTGGACGCTGATGATCCCGTTCGTATGAATGTGCAGGTTACCGGCGCACCGGCCGCAATGACAGGTTTTGCTTATGCGCCTGATGCAAATGCTGTATTTGTTCTGGATATGGGGGAAGGCTTCGGCTTCCTGATTGCCATGAAGATTCTTCCTGGAATGACAATTAATAATCTGGTAGGTCAGTACAAGTTCATCAACGTCTGGAATGATGATGCCGGCGAGGGTAGAAGCGCTGGCAGGGCTGTCATCAACGCAGACGGGACCGGCAGTTTCACGAGCCTTGATACAACAGGTCAGCCGTCATCCGGCGAAATGAGCGGTATCACTGCGTGTCCCGCGATGCCGAACATGTTCCACGCCACGTCGGTCGAAACGGGCCATGGGGCCACCGTAACTTTGAAGCATTACTTCGTGTTGCTGCCTTACGCCTATCTTGGTTTCAACTTCCGCACTGACGACGGATTCAAGTTTGCCGGATACTCGGTCGGAGCCCGTCTGGATCAGTAAAAACTGCCCCTTTTTTAATCCCTTTCTAACTTGTTTGTATTTGTTAATTATTTGTAAATTTCGATTGGCAATCGCTTGAACAAGTCCCTACAATATCGAGTAACTTTCTTTAACTCTTGAAAGGAGACCCGCTATGCGTACCATAAAACTCATAATTTCCAGTTCCCTTCTGGCTTTGATGCTGGTCGGCTGTGGTCCGGTCGTTCCGGAACTGACGACGGAAGGCCCCGCTCTCGGTGATGTCGTGTCTTCCGGTTGCAAGGCTGGCGACACGGTCAAGCGTTCGCTGATTGACGGCAACCCGATCGAAGCGATTGCTTATGAAACATCGGCGACGATTATTCATCACGATGCAATGTATCAGTGCAACGCCGACATCATGTTTGAAATGACGGTGA
This sequence comes from uncultured Anaeromyxobacteraceae bacterium, assembly GCA_964522105.1. Taxonomy (GTDB): domain Bacteria; phylum Myxococcota_A; class UBA9042; order DTJE01; family DTJE01; genus JAGOFO01. Next base: position 4,744 of record CAZFVA010000045.1, on the reverse strand, counting down.
ACGGTGAAGAGCTGACGCTGCGTGAAGTTGACAAGTCGGTCGAGGTCACCAGGTGTATGTGCCCGGTTGATCTGTCGATCACGCTGAACAACCTGACGCCCGGCAAGACCTACCACGTCATGATTTACGATGAATTTGAAACCAAAATGTTCGGTGAAGTATGGATAACCATTGGTAATTGCGAACAGACCTGTCAGTCTGATTCCGATTGCTTCCAGTACAGCGACATGCCGCGTCTGGATTGTCCCGGAAACTGGGCCTGCATCGAAGGTCTGTGTAACTACTATTGCGACGAAGTGCCCGTCGGATGCAAAAGCGACGTGGAATGTCCCGATGGCTTCCAGTGCGTTTATTACGATTACGCGACTACCGACCCGACGAAGCCTGAAGGGGCCAGAATGATGGCGATGCAGTGCACGGCCGATCAGGATTGTCCCGAAGGCAACGTCTGTGAATACACGACTGATTGTGCCTGCCCGCCTGATGTTCCCTGTGACTGCATGCCTTACGGTTATTGCACTGGCGTGACTCAGCCCTGGCCGGTTGAAGGCGTTTGTGAACCGATCGTTATTAACAATGAATGCTGGTCTGATGTCGATTGCGGTTCTGGATACCACTGCGAATTCTATTATCCGACTCCAGGCACCGACGCTGGCAGCCCTGATGCCAATGGTGATGGCGCCGCCGAGATGCCCCCGATTGACTGCTTCTGTACCGAAGAGTGGGCCCCTGTCTGCGGTTTCGACAATGTGACCTACAGCAATGCCTGTTTTGCCAAGTGTTCGTATGTTGAAGTTGCCTACGATGGCGAATGTCAGGGTCAGAAGCAGGCTGGTGTATGCGTTCAGGATCAGAATCCTGGATGCCTCTCGGATGCTGATTGTCAGCCTGGCTATCGTTGCGAATTGACTGACTGGTGTGCCGGTACCGATCCTGATGGCGATGGCATGATTGACACCTCCTGGTGCATGGGTCAGTGCGTTTATTCTGAAGAACCAGTTTCCTGCGAGCAGTTTGGCGGCTTCTGCGCCCCGTACTCCCCGGACGGTCAGATGGTATGTCCCGATGGCACAGAATGGTTGTATGGCAACGCCTATGGTCCGCTGTGCGGCGCTGAAGACATGATCTGCTGCGTTCGTTCAGAAATGGAATGCGCTTCGTCTGAAGACTGCTACGCAATTTACGGTGATTATCCTGCTGACCCGGCCACCGGCGTCATGGGAATGTGGGAATGTATTGATGGTCGCTGCCAGGCAACTGGTGAATGTGGGAAATACGCCTGCTACACCGATTCTGACTGTGGCGACGGATATGCCTGCGTCAGCACCGAGACATGGACTGAAAACGGTGTTGTCTGCACCAGCACTCAGTGCGTCCAGGTGGATCCGTACTACTGTGATTCTGATGCTTCATGCCCGGCCGGTCTGGTCTGTATGAATGGCGTCTGCACGACCGTGGAAGAAGAGTGTCGCCGTGACGACAGCGGAATGTGCGTCTGTGGCGGATTCGCCGGCTTTGCGTGTCCCGTAAATAACGAATGTATCTATGACGACCCGAACTGCAGCCCCGACATGGGCGGCGCGGATTGCATGGGTCATTGCTATCCGACTCCCGACCAGTGTGTGTGTGACATGATGTATGCGCCGGTCTGTGGTTCTGATAACCAGACCTACGGGAATGCTTGTGCGGCGAATTGCGCCGGCGTCGAAGTGATGTATGAAGGCGAATGTCAGATCAACTGCCCGCCGATGGCGCAGCCTGAATGTGCCGCCGGCGAAAGAATGGTCTGTGAAACGGACGCCGCCGGTTGCCCGTGGTGCAAGTGCGTCGCCCCGTAGATTCCTCTTATCCCATTTAAATCACTACATTATTGACTGCTGAAGATTTGATGCTGATGGCTTGGTAGCCGGGCGGGCGGGTTACGGCTGTACGTTCCACCCACCATTGAACCAGCCCAGGCTTTCCATAGCCGTCCAGGCGTTCGGGCCGGCCTGTGCGCCAAGACCCATCATCAGCTCGTATCCGGAAAGCTGTCCCGAAGTGTCATTGGCGAGTGATTCCGGTTCAACGATGTAGCCGGTGGCATCGTTGCCGAGGGCGACAGCAAATTTGAACGGGCTGGTCATTTTTTCTTTGGACATCATTGCGTATTCAGGTGACGGTTCGCCCGGGAAGACTGCGAATTCGGCCGGTCCCAGTTTGTGCCAGGAAATCTCGATTTCGTTGACGGTAACGCTTTCATCTTCATTGATCGTTATGTTTCGTTTCGGCATGTTCAGATTAATGACCGCAGAAGCCATGAACGAGTCTTTCCCTGTGCAGGAATAGACTGCCGCGCGGTGCTGGATATCGAACTGGTCTGCAGGCGTCAGAGCGTCCTGAACAGCGATAACTGCGGCCGCCAGATCGTGGCCGATCTCGTAGACTTTGTCCCACATGTCCGGTTCATCATAGAAGCTGTATCTTCCGTGGACGGCGGCCTCAAAGCCCTGAAGGAACATGGCCGGAGCTTCGGTGGCAAGTCTCATTTCTTCGCGGTAACCCCATACAAAGTCAGCGGAAGCCAGTTTGTTCGATTCGGCCGCGACAGTCGGGTGCTTCGAGTAGTTAGCAATCGTCACAAGGACGTTCCCTTCCAGATCGCGGGCCTGCATGATGGCGACACTGTTGTCCAGAACGGGCGAGCAGTCCTTGTCGCGTGACGTCAGGCCGACAAGCTCGGTTGCACCAAAGTAAAGATTTGCGTCCTTCAGGTTGGCGGCCGCAGCAACAGCGACATCGGTCAATTTCTGGATATGGGATGCAAGCAGCTCCTTATTCGGGCCTTCGCCGACCGCCTGTGAAAATCCCATCAGGTCAGTAGCCCCGTGGCTGTGGCTGCTGGCAATAACGATGTGCTCGGGCTGCATCGTGACTGTCGGTGCCAGCGCATCGACAATGGATTGACGCAGCACCTTGATGCCGGGACCCCAGTCGCCGAAATCCCACATGTAACCCGCCAGATCCACACTGATTATCAGGAATGCCTGTCCGGCATTGTTTACGAACAGTGCTGCCTGACCCATCAGCGGGTCGTGTGTGCCCGTTGTAACGCGGTTCATGGCAGGAACGCCGTAACCGCCAAGAACGGTGCCGACTGGTGGCGTTATGTCGGTTTCAGCATATCCAAGGCGGAAGCTGGTCGGGACGACAGGGGGGATGTCCTGCGCGATGTCAGTGGCGTCCGCTGTCGTATCTGTGACAACCAGGTCGCCGACCGTGTCTGCAACTGCAGTGTCGTTATCAACTGTGTCTGTCGGTGTCGGGTTCGATGTACCACAACCGTAGATAAACAATCCAACTGTAGCAATCACAAGAAGTCCGGTAATTTTTCGCATGTGAATCTCACCTTATTTGTCAGAAGGTTAAGTCCGCTTTTTGTCAGCGTTCAGTAAAAACTATTCAGCCGGGCGTTCAAGTGGCGTCAGGCGGATAATTACACCTTCGTCGCGCTTGAACGTGTATCTGATCGTTCTGTCATTGATGACGACGCGGCTTGTATCCTGGAATCTGGGAAGTTCCCAGTTCAGCATCTCGGCCTTCGAAAGCGACCACGGGAACGTCAGTTCGACAGTCGTTTCGCGTGCACCGGGGTTTGCCCCGATTATGAATGCGTGACGTCCGGTTTCGTCCCATTTAACGGCCAGATGGGCACGCCCCTTGCCGTCGTAACCTTCTTCACCCATGAACATTGTGTCCACACCCAAATCAAGTCGCGGGCCAAGCAGGGCAGGGCCATAGACTTCTTCAAAGCTGAGCGCCCTGAATACTGTATGAATTATTTCGGCTTCAGGCGCCTGAGTACTGGGATAACCGAAGAAAATTATGCCAGTTGCGCCGGCAATGATCGTTGAAAGGACTTCCTTCTGCATGTAGGGAAGCGGCGGGAATCCACCGGTCGCCCATGAATCGGATTCTTCGCCCTTGCAGGCAGCTTCCGCAATGCTGCTTCCGAAAGCGTACCCCTGGATCCACATCCACACGACGGCATCTGCGTTGCGACGGGTCGCAAGCGAATGGGCCAGAGTAAATCCCGAATCAAAATAGCTGCGGTGAAGCGGGTCGTCGTTTTCAATCCACTGGTCGTAGCCTTCGCCGATGTCGCCTTCCTGACCCGAGAACTTGGCGATTATGTACTGACCCGGATCGCTCAGGTCGTAACGGTTTTCGACGTATGCGTACGCATCGCCAATCATCATGTTGGTCGTTTTGGCGAATGCTTCAGCCTGCTCGTCGGTCAGGACCTCACCTTTGCCATCGCCGCCGCCCTTCATACGGAAAGTCGGGTGCCAGGCCATGTGACCGACCTGTTCGACCGCGGGAAGATTCGGGATGCTTTCCAGCGAATACCGGCCGGTTCTTGTAATGAATTCATTGAATTGAGTTGTCATGTCGTCAACTCTGGACTGATCGAATCCTTCCATGTCTTCTTCGCCAAACGCGTTGTAGATAATTGGGACAACGTCATTTTCGACGGGCATCACGGTCCCGTACATGGAATTGAAAATCCCTTTGAATCTGGGCGTTACATCAAGCAGTTCTTCTGAGTCGGCGCCGTATCCCCACAGATAGACGAAGTTGGCGCCTTCATCTGCGGCCCTGTGTGTCTTTGATATATTGATGTTGATGTAGCCGGCGCCGGTAGCGTCGTCACACTGGCCGGGTCCTGAAACGCCGTCGTACTGTCTTCCGCCGTTGGCGTGCA
>CAZFVA010000044.1:15479-18995 GCA_964522105.1 uncultured Anaeromyxobacteraceae bacterium | reverse complement strand
ATGGCTGTCGGGGTCGTTGGCGGTTGGCTTGTCCCCGACGTCGTGCCTTTTCTTAACAAATTTAATGTCGGGACTACTAACGTTCCAATCGCGGTCGGTCTGATCCTGATGATGTACCCGCCGCTGGCGAAGGTAAAATACGAGGAAATGCCCCGTGTTTTCAAGAACTTCAAGGTGCTGGGACTTTCGCTTCTGCAGAACTGGATAATCGGCCCGCTGCTGATGTTCGGCCTTGCGGTCCTGTTCCTGTCGGACAAACCTGAATACATGATCGGCCTGATCATGATTGGTCTGGCCCGCTGCATCGCGATGGTCATAGTGTGGAACGATCTTGCCAAAGGTGACACCGAGTATTGCGCCGGACTGGTCGCTTTTAATTCAATCTTTCAGGTGTTGTTCTTTTCTGTCTATGCATATGTTTTCATTACGGTTCTGCCTGGATGGTTCGGTCTTGCAGGCGGGGAAGTCCGCATAACGATGGCCCAGATTGCGAAGAGTGTGTTCATTTACCTCGGGATTCCGTTTATTGCCGGTTTCCTGACCCGCTTTATACTGATCCGCGTGAAAGACAAGGTCTGGTATCACACCGTTTTTATTCCGAAAATCAGTCCGCTCACTTTGGTTGCGCTGCTTTTTACCATCGTAATAATGTTCTGTTTCCAGGGCGAAAAGATCATTCAACTTCCGTTCGATGTGGTGCGCATCGCAATTCCGCTGATGCTGTATTTTGTCATCATGTTCTTTGTGTCGTTCTTTCTGTCAAAGAAGATGGGAGCGGGTTATCCCGAAAGCGCGACCCTCAGCCTGACGGCGTCGTCAAACAATTTTGAGCTGGCCATTGCGGTGGCTGTGGCGACCTTCGGCATCGGACATGGTGCGGCGTTTGCCGCCGTAATCGGTCCGCTGGTCGAGGTGCCTGTTCTGATCGGGCTGGTCAGCGTTTCGTTGTGGCTGGGCCGTAAGTACTGGCCGGTCGGGAAGGCAAAGGCATGAAACGTCATCTGGTACGTACTCTGGCGATATTGACCGGTCTGGCCGTTGCGTGGGTTCTGATCTACCTGAACGTTGAGCGGGCCGCGACGTGGCTGACATATGACCTGATCGGGCTTGAAAAGGGTACTCATCTGGCGTCTGCGGTTCAGTTTTTTCTATTTGAAGCGCCAAAGGTGCTGCTGCTTCTGACCGCAGTGGTGTTTGGTGTCGGGATAATCCGTTCATTCTTTACGCCGGAACGTACGCGCCGTGCTCTGGCCGGTCGCCGTGAGTCGGTCGGTAACGTCATGGCCGCGCTGCTTGGAATTGTTACGCCGTTCTGTTCGTGTTCGGCGGTGCCGCTTTTCATTGGTTTTGTTACAACCGGCGTCCCGCTTGGCGTCACCTTTTCCTTCCTGATTGCGGCCCCGATGATAAACGAGGTCGCGCTTGTACTTCTGTTCGGTCTGTTCGGCTGGAAAGTGGCGCTGTTGTACGCCGGCACCGGTCTTGCCATAGCGATAGTCGCCGGTTGGGTCATCGGCCGCCTGAAACTTGAACGGTTCATTGAATCGTGGGTCTTTCAGGCTCAGCTCGGCGCGACTGCAGAAGATGTAAAACTTACTTTCAGCGATCGTCTTGTGTATGCGAGGACGGCCGTCAAGGACATCGTTGGAAAGGTCTGGCCATATGTGCTGGCCGGTATCCTGGTCGGCGCCGGTATCCACGGCTATGTGCCTGAAAACTTTATGGCTTCGCTGATGGGACGGGACGCGTGGTGGTCCGTTCCAGTGGCCGTTATAATCGGCGTTCCAATGTATTCAAATGCCGCCGGTATCATCCCGATCGTTCAGGCCCTGCTTGGCAAAGGCGCGGCGCTTGGGACCGTGCTGGCCTTCATGATGTCGGTAATCGGCCTGTCGCTGCCTGAAATGATCATCCTGCGCAAGGTCCTGCGTCCGCAGTTGATCGCCGTGTTTGTCGGTGTTGTGGCTGTTGGTATTTTGATGGTTGGGTATCTGTTTAATGCCGTTCTTTAGGGCACTTTTGGAAGGGGAAATAATATGAAGAAGATTGAAATCCTTGGTTCCGGTTGCGCGAAGTGCAAAAAGCTTTATGAAGTTACGCAGCAGGCAGTTGCGGCGCTGGGTATCGAGGCTGAACTGTCCAAAGTTGAGGACATTCAAAAAATCATAAGTTACGGCGTGATGATGACGCCGGGACTGGTCGTCGATGGCCAGGTCAAGTCATCAGGCAAGGTTCCAAGTGTTGATGAGATTAAGAAACTGATTGGTTGAAGTGTTTCCCGGGAAGGGGAAAGTGGAAGGCTTGAAATGAAAGTATTGATGGTCAAAGTGCTTGTTTCTGTGATGTTTCTGGTGGCTATGGTGGCGCTTTCTGCCTGTGACAACTCGGCTTCTTCACCAGCAAAAGCTGCTGCAGCTGGCGTGACCACTGAAGGCGCAAAGGCGGCGGCGGTTGAAACGGCTCCCAAGCCGGCGCAGGCTGTGGAAAAGGAAGATCGGGTCGTCGTTTACTATTTCCATGGCGACCGTCGCTGCCCGACATGCAGGGGCATTCAGCAGACTATCGAGCAGGCTATAAACGAGCGTTTCGCGGCGGAAACGCTGTCAGGCAGTGTCGTGTACAAGGAAATTAATACAGATCAACCTGACGGCAAGACGTATGTACGGCAGTTCGAGCTTTCATTCAGCACAATGGTCGTCGCGACAATGAAGGGCGACAAAACGCTGGAGTGGGAAAACTGTAACAAAGTCTGGGACTTCGCCACCGATCCTGCAAAACTTTCGGAATACACAGCAGAACGCATCAAGGCGGCACTGGCGAAGATCGAGGTCAAGTGATGGAATCGTTTTTTTTCGCAATCGGCAGCGCGCTGTGGCTTGGCATTCTGACTTCGATAAGTCCATGCCCGCTTGCCACCAATATTGCGGCGATTTCGTACGTCAGCAAGCGCGTCAGCAGCCCCGCCCGCGTTCTTTTTTCCGGCCTGCTTTACACGCTGGGGCGGACGCTGTCGTATTTTGTCGTCGCCCTTGTCGTTGTGCAGAGCCTGATTTCCGTTCCTGCCGTTTCATTCTTCCTGCAACAGAATATGAACAAGATTCTGGGACCTGTGCTGATCGTCGTCGGCCTGCTGCTTCTTGATGTCATTCCCTGGCCGTGGGTTGGCAGTTCGGGTATGGCCGACAAGCTGCAGAAGCGCGTGGACAAGCTCGGTCTGTGGGGTGCCGGTCTGCTTGGGATCGTCTTTGCATTGACGTTCTGTCCGCTTTCGGCCGCGTTGTTCTTCGGAAGCCTGATTCCGCTGGCGGTCCAGCATCAGTCCGCCGTTGTAATTCCGTCACTTTATGGTCTGGGGACCGCGTTGCCGGTCGTCGTTTTTTCCATCATTCTGGCCTTTGCCGCCAACCGCCTGTCCCGGGCATTCAACGTCCTGACAATCATTGAGCGCTGGATGCGCCGCATCACGGCCGTCGTTTTCATTGGTGTCGGTGCGTATTACTGTCTGGTGTTCTGGTT
>CAZFVA010000044.1:0-15379 GCA_964522105.1 uncultured Anaeromyxobacteraceae bacterium | reverse complement strand
GAAACGTCCCGCCAGAACAGTTAATATCCGCGACATGAAAACTTTGAAAAACATTATTGTCCTTTGTTTGTTCAGCCTGCTGTTGCCGTTGTCGGTTCAGGCGCAGACGCCTTCCAATGCCGGGGCTTCAGTCGGTTCGACCGTTCCGGCAGCCGTTGACGCCATCTGGACGACTGACCCGGTGCTGCTGAAGTTGACCGGTTTCTACGCGAACACGACCAATTTCACAGCAACGTTCAAGCAGGTCGTCAACACGAAGTCGCCGAAACGTACGTTCAAGCGTGGCGGAAAGGTCTATTTCAAAAGACCGGTCATGATGCGCTGGGATTACTCTTCGCCGGAAACTGTCTATTACATCAGCAATGGAAAGGACTTGTGGCTGTACGAAGTTGAAGAAGCTTCGGCCATGCGAATGAATGTGTCTGATTCAGAACTGTTTTCGTCACTCGGTTTTTTGACCGGTTCGGCAAAGCTTTCTGAATCGTTTAATCCCGAGGTCAAGGCTGTCGGCGCCGACGGGATCGCAACGGTTAAACTTGTCCCGAAGGAAAAGAATGGTACCTACAGGTCTTTGACGGTGCAGGTAAAGACATCGACCGGCGAAGTCGTTGAAACTGAAGTGGAAGATCCGCTTGGCAATAAATCCAGAATACGGTTTGAATCGCCGGTTTACGACGAAATTCCGGCCGCCAGCTTCGAGTTCAAAGTTCCGAAGGGCGTAAAGGTTCAGGATCTTTCAAACCCGGAAGCATCGACGGATAAGGCCGGTAAGAAGTAAAGCCCGACAGTAACTGATCATTTCTGCTGCGCGGCATTGGAAATCATTTATGAAGAAACGCACGTCTTCTGTAACACGGACTGTGTATGCCGTGACGCTGGGGTGTCCGAAAAACCGGGTCGATACCGAAGTCATGCTGGGCGACCTGCTGTCTTCAGGTTATGCCCTGGTCGACGAGCCTGAAGACGCCGACGTCGTGCTGGTCAACACGTGCGGCTTTCTGTCGTCGGCGCGGCAGGAGTCGATTGAGATGCTGTCTGACATGGCGGCAAGTCTGAAACCTGGTGCGCGCCTTGTCGCGGCCGGCTGTATGGTCGAAAAGTTCGGTCGTGAATTGACCGATGCGGTCCCGGGTATTCATCTGATGACCGGCACCCGCGATTTTCTTGGCCTCAGCCAGCGTCTGCTTGGTCTGTCACCTGATGCCTGCGGCAACCCGACATCGGTCAATCCGCGCCTGGTAACGACCGGTGGATATGCCTATCTGAAGGTCGCCGACGGCTGCAACAGGCGTTGTTCATACTGCATCATCCCGGCCATCAAAGGGCGTCAGCACAGCAGGACCGTTGATGACCTGCTTGTCGAGGCCGCCGGACTGGCTTCAACCGGTGTCAGCGAGTTGATTTTGATCGCTCAGGATTTGACCCATTACGGTTCCGATCTTGCGCCCGGAAATGATCTGGCCCGGCTGATCAAGGGCCTTGAAAACGTGCCTGGAATTGACTGGGTCCGCCTGATGTACCTGTACCCGTCAGACATTGATGACGCCCTGCTTGATACGATCGCTTCGACGCGAAATTGCCTGCCATACCTTGATATGCCTGTTCAACATGCCGATGACGCCGTTCTGGCCCGTATGCGGCGCAGCACGCGTAACAGGGATCTGGTTCGTCTGGTTGACCGGATCAGGCGGCGAATCCCGGGTGTGATGCTGCGCACGACGTTGATGACGGGATTTCCGGGCGAGACGCCGGAAGCCTTTGAAAACCTTATTTCTTTTGCGAAATATGCCGCGTTCGACCTGGTTGGCGTCTTCCAGTTTTCGCCCGAGCCAGGTTCGGCCGCCGCGAAGCTGCCGGATCAGGTGCCGGCGCCGGTCGGTCTGGAACGTAAACTTCGCCTTGAATCAGTCCTTTCCGAAATCGCCGCACACAAGCGGGCCGCGCTTGTCGGCCAGACCATGGACGCATGTGCCGAGTACGTTGACGAAGACGGTTCCGTAGTTGGAAGAATGTGGTTCCAGGCCCCGGAAGTTGATGGAAAAACCGTGATTGAAGGTCTTGGTGGTGAAGATCAGGCGCGTGGTCCGGTAGTGATAACAAGTTATTGTGATGCCGATTTTGTGGCGCGTAAGGTGTGAGGTTACCTGTGGCAGATTTCAGTGCATTTGAAGGCTTTGTCTTTGATCTTGATGGAACGCTGGTTGATTCGTTCCATGATATCAGGACCGCCATAAATATGGTCCGCGCCGATCACGGATTCGGCCCGCTGGACCTGGATTATGTAATCAGTTGTGTTGGTTACGGCGCCAGGGAGCTTGTTCAAAGGACTATGGGCAAGTGTTCCCCTGAAATCCAGGCTCAACTGGTCACCGAGTTCAGGTCCTACTACGGAAGTCATCTGGTTGATGAAACGCGCCTGTATCCCGGGGTTCTTGAAGGTCTTGACGCCCTTTCAGGCCGCCATCTGGCCGTCTTGTCCAACAAGCCGATTGATGCGTGCCGGGAAATTCTGCGGCGTCTGGGCATTTATGATCGTTTCGAAGTCATTTACGGCTTCGGCGCTGAGTTCCCTGCCAAGCCGGATCCGGCCGGTCTGCTTTCAATAATCAACGACGTGTTTCATATAAGTCCGCAGAAGACGCTGATGGTTGGTGACTTCACGACCGACGTCGAGACGGCCCGGAATGCCGGGGTGCCAGTTGCAATTGTCAGGACCGGCATGCATCAAATGGTAACTGTCGAGCCTGACTGGTTTATCAATGATATCACTGAATTGTCCAGCAAAAATTAACCTGGGGCTGCGCGTCACCGGGCTGCGTGATGACGGATATCACCAGTTGTCCGGCCACATGGTCTGCGTGCCGTGGTTCGACCGGTTGGATGTCGCACTGGTCGATTTGGAAAATCAGTGTGGCGATGTCGTTCTTGAAGTGATCCGGGATGATTGCCTTAGCGTGTCCGACGCCCCCGAAGGTGACGCCAATATCGTTTCGCGCGCGGCCCGCCTTTGCCTGAATCGCCTTGGAATTGCAGACAGATTTGGTGTTTCACTTACGCTGCATAAGTCCATTCCGGCCGGTACCGGTCTGGGCGGCGCTTCGTCAGATGCGGCCGGCGTCCTGCTGGCGCTCAATCAACTGGCAGCCGGTCTTGGAATTTGCCCGCTTGATTCTGAACAACTGCGGCAGGTTGCCGCCGAACTTGGTTCCGACAGTGTCTTCTTTCTTGATCCGACCCTGTCCCGGATTGTCGGTCGCGGTGAGGCATTTGAAGGCGTCGGGACCGACTTCTGCGCCCCGGTGGTCATCGCGGTGCCGTCGCAAAGATTGTCCACAAAGGCCGTTTTTGCGGCATGGGACGCGCGTCACAATCATGATGCCAACGGTCCGAAACGCTTGACTGGCAAGGCTGGAAGTGATATAAGGCCCAGCCTTTCGGTGTATCCCTCCCATAGTGATGGTTGGTGTATGTCACCGGAATTATTTGAAAACGACCTGTCTGACGTGGTTTTTGACCTGTGTCCACGCTCGGCTGCGCTTGCTGGAATGCTTCGTAATTCCGGTGCGCGGGTTGTAGTTGTGACCGGATCGGGTTCTGCGGTGTATGGGCTGTATGACGACATTGGGTCGGCGTATCAGTCCGCACACGATTTGTCCCTGGTTATTCAACCGGGGGAAATTGTCCGTGCGTTTCAGACGGGAAAGGTATTTTGATGCCCGCATAACCTGCGACGACAGGGCGTGGCTTCAGGGAGGAGTGTTATGGAATACCCGGTTGTGAGGGCCAAAGATAGAGCCTTCGTCGGCACCGGCATCGCGCGGAAAGTCAGGGAGCTCGGTTTCATACCGGCGGTTGTGTACGGTGGCGAAGGCGAAAATCGCGCCATCGTCGTTGACCCGAAGGTTGTGACAGCAATCCTGAATTCAGATGGCGGAAAGAACCGTATTGTCAGCCTTAGCGTTGAAGGCGAAAAGGCCGAGAAGACACTTGCCGTTGTGCGCGAGTTCCAGCTTCATCCGCTTAAGCGCAATGTCCTTCATTGTGATTTCATGCGCGTTCATGAAAAGACTGAACTTCTGGTCAAGGTTGGCGTCGTGGTCGTCGGTAAGTCCGAAGCTGAAAAGCTTGGCGCCGTCCTCAAGATTGCCATGCGCCAGATTACGATGAAGTGCCCGGCCAGCTTGATTCCCGAGCACATTACAATTGATGCCTCGAAGCTGAACCTGGGCGATTCCCTGAAGATATCGCAGCTTCCGCTCCCGCAGGGCGCGCGGGCTGTGTTCCTGCGTGACAATAACGTAGTCATCGTCAGCATGCCCAAGCTCGAGAAGCCGGAAGCTGGCGAGGAAGTTCCTGCTGCGGGCGCACCTGCTGCCGCCGCCGCCCCTGCTGCCCCTGCTGCTAAATAGCTGGGTCACGTTAACAGAGGCAAACTGTGAAACTGGTTTGCGGGCTTGGTAATCCCGGAAGTCGTTACGCCTGTACAAGGCATAACGTCGGTTTCATGGCTGTTGAGTCGTTCTGTGAATCTTTGAATCCTTCCTGGACTGAAAAATGGGAATCCCGGATCGCGAAAGTTGATCTGAAGGGCCACCAGATTCTGGTTCAGGAGCCTTTGACTTTCATGAATCTTTCCGGGTTTGCCCTTGTCAGGGCGGCTCAGTTCTACCGGATACCTCCGGAAGATCTTCTGGTTGTTCATGATGACATTGATCTTCCAGTTGGAAAGGTCATGGTCAAGTTTGGCGGTGGTGACGGTGGCCATAAAGGCATCCGTTCAGTCGTCGAGCAGCTCGGGTCAAAGGATTTTGTGCGGATCCGAATCGGCGTTGGAAGGCCGGCGGGGCATGGGCCAGATGTGGTCGACTACGTGCTTCAGCCATTTTCCAGTGTCGAGGAAGAGGAATTGTCGGTGGCAATTAAAACGGCCACTGTTGCAATTGGGGAATGGGTGTTCGAGGGTGTCTCGAAGGCCCAGAATCGGGTGAACCGCAAGGCAAGCCCGAAACGGAGCGAGCCTTCTTGCCCGCCAGACCAGAGTGTCGACGGGCCGAAAGACCGTAAGGAGGTTTAATGAGTACTGGAGCGTTACAGCGCAAGTACGAGTCCGTAGTCGTCGTCAGAAGCGACATCGGACAGGATTCCATGCGTCGCCTGCATGACAAGATCCTTGAGATCCTGACAAAGCATGAAGGGCGCCTGGTAAGGTTCGAAGTGTGGGGAAAGCGTCGTCTGGCTTTCCCGGTTCGCAAGTGCACAAAGGCAGTTTACCTGTACTACGTGTACCTTTCGGACGAGTCCTTTGTTGACGAGTTCACGAAGAATCTGCGCATCAATCTGAACGTTCTTCGTTACATGTCGGTCCTTCTTGAAACCGAAGTTAACGTGGAAACGTTTGATTTCGAAGCAGAAGAACACATCGACAAGCTTCCCGACGCCGACGAACACGGTGACCGTAACCGTTCGAACACCGGTTGGGATGCTGAAGCCGCTGCCGAAATCGCTGCCGATGACAGTGATGACGACGACGATGATGACGATGACGACGATGACGATCGTGACCGCGATGGCCGTGACGATGACGATGACATTGAGGAGGATGATTAACAATGAAAGCCGCCACCAATGGTAATCGTGATAAGAAAAAGCGTCGTGGACCGCCCCGGCGCAAGGTTTGTCCTTTCTGTCAGGACAAGAATGCGAAGATTGACTACAAGAATCCGGCTGCCCTGAAAAGGCTGGTCACCGAGCGCGGCAAGATAGTCCCGAGACGTATTTCGGGAGTGTGTGCCAAGCATCAGCGCGAGGTTTCGCTGGCGATTAAGCGCGCAAGGCACATCGCCTTGATGCCTTACTCAGCCAAGGCTATGCCGTAGGTCAGGCCAGTTATGGCCGGACAGACGAAGGAGAGCAAGGAATGAAAGTCATTCTAAACCAGAATATTGAACATCTGGGAAAAGCCGGTGACGTCGTTGAAGTCGCTGACGGCTTTGCCCGCAATTTCCTGATTCCGCAAGGCAAAGCAGTTCTGGCCACCACCAGATCGGTTCACGAACTTGATCACGCCCGCCGTCAGGTCGAGGCGATGCTTCTTCGTGAGCGCAAGACTGCCGAGGCCACCCAGGCAGCTATGGAAAAGGTTACCTGCAACATCGTCCGCGAGGCCGGTGAAGAAGATAAGCTTTTCGGTTCAGTCACGAATCGTGATGTTGCCGATGCCCTGGCCGACGAAGGTTTCACCGTGGATCACAGAAAGATCCAGCTTGAAACCCCGATTAAGGCGCTTGGTACATTCAAGGTTGCAGTCAAACTGTCCTCTGAAGTTACTGCAACTGTGAAAGTAAGGGTTGTCGCGAAGTGACGCTCCCGAGGTTATTTGAACCGGGGCGCGATCTGCGCCCCGGCTCTACCTTCATCCCTGACAGGGAAACTCTTCACTATCTTCGTAAAGTACTCAGGCTTAAACCGGATGACCGGGTTCTTGTCCTAAACGGGCAGGCGGCCGCCGCTATCGGTGTGTTGACCGGCGATGCCGAAGGTCTGGGGATCAAGATTGAAGGGCCCGCCACCGGCGAACGTGTCGTCACTGACGGTCGCAGAATATGTGTACTGGTGCCGATTTTGAAGGGCGACAGGACCGAACTGGCGATTCAGAAGGCCACCGAGTGCGGCGCCACGTCAATCCGAACCTTTTTTGCAGGTCGGTCAATTCCAAGACCTGGATCAGGTGACGAAGGCCGACTTGATCGGTATCACAAGGTCGCGGTCGAGGCGTGTCGTCAGTGCGGTCGCGCCTCGATTCCCGAAGTAACTGTGCATTCATCCGTCGTGCCGGCGGTTCAGGTTCCAGATGAATTTTGCCTGCGGTTTGTGCTGGCTGAAAGCGGCACTGTGGAATCGCTTGCCCGCCTTTCTTCGGCGCCCGGTCCGGTCGCGATGGCGATTGGCCCGGAAGGCTCGTTTACTGATGAAGAACGCGCTATCCTTGCGCGTGCCGGATTTGTTCCGGCAGGTCTCGGCCCACGGGTATTGCGGGCTGAAACTGCAGTTATGGTGGCGGTCGTTACCGTCCAGACAGCAGCCGGAGACATGGCATGAAATGCGAAGCCGGTCGGGAGCTCAAGTTCCCGACACTTCATATAAAGGTGGCGCCTTCAACGCTGCGTGTGCTTGCCGGTCTGTTTGATCTTGTAATTCCAGTCGCCATTTCGTTGGGAATCTGTCTGATTATTGGATATCCCGATACCGCTTCTTTGCCGTCAAGATACTGGAATCATTTGGATTATCTTGTTGATCTTGTCAATTCGCGGCCGTTGTTTGTCTTGACCCCGCTGCTGATATTCACGGCCGTTTACATGGTTATTAACACTGTCCTGACCGCGACGATCGGGAATTCGGTGCTTTCGCGCCTGGTCGGAATGAAAACCCAGAACAAAAAAGGAAGAAAAATCGGAGTTATCCGTTCTGCCTGGTGGAGCTTCTGGGGTCTGGTCCTGGGGTTGGTCGGATTTGTCGGCCCTTTGTGGACAATTGTCGATCCGAAAAGACGCATGCTGCATGATATACTGTCGGGCGTTGTCGTGGTGTCCGGGCGGGCGAATCCCACGGAAGTGGAAGTTGCCCCGGATCGGCAGCCTGAAGAGACCGGAGGGATTGTTTGATGCGTGGTGGATTTGATCGTTTTGTAAGGATAGTTTCATTTGTGACGTTCATGACGGTCAGCATGACTGTTGTTTGTGCTTATGCGGCCGTCCGGGCCGAACCCGGGCTGCCGGTCAGGGCCGCTGTCGTTGAATATACTGGAAAGATGGTGGACGAAACCGGCAAACCTGTTTCCGGGATTTATCCAATCACATTCAAGCTTTATCCGGCTGGTAAATCCGGTCGTGCATTGTGGTCGGAAACGTCCTGGGTCGGCGTTGCAGATGGTCAGTACAAGATAGCTTTAGGTTCTACGAAGCTTCTGCCGCCAGGGCAGGACTTTACGAAGCTGCTGCTTGCGGTTGAGATCAAGGGCAAAGAGCTGTCCCGCGCCGCGTTCATGGACGCCGAGACGGCAAAAAAGGTCAAAGCTGCCCAGGAACAGAACGCCATTTCCCAGGTGAAGTTAATCGAAGAGCAGGCAAAGGATTCGAAGGCGCCGGCAGGTAACTCCGGTTCAGTGAAGTATGCTGATTCGGCGGGATATGCCGTGTCGGCCGACCATGCCAAGAATTCGGACAGGATTCAGAACCTGACAGTCGATGACCTTGTCAAGAAGATACAGGAAGAGGGCGGCGGGACCGCTGGTGCTGTTTCAGTTGGTAAAACAAGGCGTTATGGCGACAGGGTCGGCGGCGAAGGCGGGACCACCGAGTACAACGAGGTCTGTCCCCGAGGCTATGTCATGGTAGGTATCAGGGGTGCCACGGGCAAGTTTCTGGATTCAATCCAGATAGTCTGTGCGCCGCTTGAAGCCCAGTAGCAGCAATAATTAATACCGTTTGGAGGTCGTTTCATATGGATGGCGTGCGCACACACAATTGTGGAAAACTTCGGGCTTCTGACGTCGGATCAAAGGTTTTGCTTCAGGGCTGGGCCGCCAGCATCCGCGATCACGGCGGTTGCGTGTTTATCAATCTTCGTGACCGGTTCGGTACGACCCAGATCAAATTTGATCAGGCCGTAAATCCGCAGGCTTTTGAAACGGCGGCCGGCGTTAAACCTGAATCGACGATTGAGGTTAAGGGCACCGTCGTCAGCCGTGGCGCTAACGCCAACAAGAAGATCCCGACCGGCGAGATCGAGATTGAAGCCGCTTCCATCGAGATTTTGAGCGTCTCGAAGCCGCTGCCTTTCCCGATTACTGACGACGTCGATGCACAGGAAGTCACCAGACTGACTTACCGTTATCTGGACCTGCGCCGTGGCCCGCTGACGTCAAATATCGTCATGAGATCAAAGGTCTGTAAGCTGGTCCGGGACTACCTGGATACAGAAGATTTCCTGGAAATCGAAACGCCGATCTTGATGAAAAGCACGCCGGAAGGCGCCCGTGACTTCCTGGTGCCGTCGCGCGTTCAGGCCTGCAAGTTTTTTGCGTTGCCGCAGTCGCCCCAGACGTTCAAGCAGCTTCTGATGGTGTCTGGATTTGACCGCTATTTCCAGCTCGCCCGCTGCTTCCGTGATGAAGATTTGCGCGCTGACCGCCAGCCTGAATTTACACAGATCGATATGGAAGTGTCGTTCGCAACGCCTGAAATTATTTACGGAATCATCGAAGGCATGCTGGCGCACGTCTGGAAGAATACGCTCGGGATCGACGTTCCAGTGCCTTTCCAGCGCATGCAGTACAGTGACGCGATTGAAAAGTACGGTTCGGACAAGCCCGACCTGCGTTTTGGCATGGAAATGGTCACCATTACCGACCTGGTCGCGAAGTCCGGGTTCAAGGTGTTTACCGACACGGCCGAATCCGGTGGTGTCGTTACCGCACTGAAAGTGCCGGACGCCGACAAGTGGTCACGCAAGGATCTTGACGACCTGACAAAGGTTGCCGCCGACAACGGCGCAAAGGGTCTGGCGTGGTTCAAGATTAACGCTGATGGCTGGCAGGGCTCTGCGGCCAAGTTCCTGGCTGACGACGAAAAGGCGGCGATTGCGGCTGCGGTCGGGGCAGGGCTGAATGACATGATCCTGGTAGTGGCTGATAAGCCTTCCAAGGCACGTCAGGCGCTTGGTGCCGTTCGTCTGAAGGTTGGCGACAGGCTCGGGCTGCGCGACCCGGCGAAGTGGGCGTTCCTGTGGGTTACCGAATTCCCGATGTTTGAGTGGGATGAAGACGCCGGCCGTCCGTCGGCCACGCATCACCCGTTTACCGCGCCGGTCGCCGAAGACCTGCCCATGCTTGAAGAACAGCCGCTTAAAGTTCGTGCACGGGCTTATGACGTCGTGTTGAACGGTACCGAGCTTGGTGGTGGTTCGATTCGAATCCACACGTCTGAACTGCAGAAGCGCGTTTTCACGGCCCTGCGTATTTCTGACGAGTCAGCCCGGTCGAAGTTCGGCTTCCTGCTTGATGCGTTCGACTTCGGTCCGCCACCTCACGGCGGCATCGCGCTTGGTCTTGACCGCCTGATAATGCTGCTGTGCGGCGCTTCGTCAATCCGTGACGTCATCGCCTTCCCGAAGACGACCAGTGCGTCCGACCTGATGGCCGGCTCACCGTCCGAAGTTGACGACGATCAGCTTAAAGAACTGCACGTCAGGCTGCGTGAAAAGTCGCCCGTGTAGTTCCTGGAATGGCAGACCTTCTTATGAATCGATTCAATCTGCTGCTGGCTTTGTCGTGTGCTGCAGCTGTTGTCGGCGGGTCGATCTGCGGTTGCGGTGCTGGCGTTGTTGATGCCCCGGATGATGCTGCGATGGTCGACAGCGTAGCTGATGCTGTCGATGATTTGCCCGGGACAGATGTGAACGATGCGGTTGAACCACGTGACGTGATTGAATCGGGTTTCGACGCAGATGATTCGATCGATGTCGGGGATTCAGGCGATGTTGCGGACCTGACCGATGCTGCGGACGTTGCTGACGTTGCCGACGCGTCCGACATTGCCGATGTGCCTTTCGTGCAGCTCTGTAACGGTAAGGCTGAGCTGTGCGCCCGACGGCTGGACGAAGTGGCGTTCGTCACGACCCACAACGCGATGGCGTATACCCCTGATTTTGCGTTTTATAACCAGACACATGATGTCGCGAAGCAGCTTGCGATGGGCGTACGGGGCTTCATGCTGGACACGCACTACGTGGTTGATGAAGATCCGTCAAGCGATGCGACGGTCCTGCTGTGCCACGGCCCGTGTGTGTTCGGGCAGCGTCCGCTGTCGGACACGCTGACAGACATCCGCGTCTTTCTTGACGAAAATCCCGGCGAAATAGTCGCCATAATTTTCGAGAGTTACGTGTCCGCCGCGCACACAAAGGTTTCGTTTGAACTTGCCGACGTCGTAGATATGTGTCTGGAACCGCAGGCAGGTCAGCCGCTTCCGACGCTGCAGGAAATGGTCGATCAGAACAGGCGCCTTGTCGTTCTGACCGACCGGGACGGTGGCGCGTACCCGTGGTATCTGAACGTCTGGGAGTGGGCATGGGACAACGACTGGGACAACAAGGTACCTGACGATTTGAACTGTGACGTAAATCGCGGTCAGGACACAAACCCGCTGTTTATCATGAACCACTTTCTGACAAATCCGGTGGCAAGCGTCGAGTTGGCGCAGCAGATCAATGTCAATCCTTTCTGTAACGATCAGGCGTTCAAGTGCCAGGCCGAGCGTTCGCACCGGCCGAACTTCGTTACCGTTGATTTCTTTGAAATCGGTGATGTCTTTGCGGTGGTCGATGCCTTGAATCAGTCTGACCTGCCGTAGCGCAGGCGCGCCCTCTGGTGATTATCTTACGGCTTTTTCCGTCGTTAAATCCCTTGCCCCGCCGGTGTTGCCCGCGCTAGACTTCGCCGTCCGGGCTGGAGAGCAAATAATGAAGCGTTTTCTGTTTTTAGCGATCCTTGTGGCTGTCGCCGTTCCGGCCAGTGCTGAAGAAGGCATGTGGCTGTACAACGATTTCCCGTCGGTTGACGTTAAGACAAACTACGGCTTCGCGCCTGATGCTGCGTGGTTGAAGAAGGCCCGTCTGGCCTCGGTGCGTCTGGCAGGCGGTTGCAGCGGGTCGTTCGTGTCCGCAAACGGTCTTGTCCTGACAAATCACCATTGTGCGTCCCAGTGCATTCAGCAGTTGTCCACGGCCGAAAAGGACTTGATTGAAAACGGGTTTGTGGCTGTCTCCGCCGGTGACGAGGCGAAATGCCCCGAGATCGAGATCAATCAGCTTGTCGAGATTACTGATGTTACCGCCCGGGTTACCGGGGCTACGGCCGGCAGGGAAGGTGCCGCTTTCAGTGATGCACAGAAGGCCGAAATGACGCGCATCGAGAAGACGTGCGCGCAGGACGGCAAGTGGCGGTGCGACGTCGTCACCCTTTATCATGGCGGCGCGTATCATCTTTATAAGTACAAGCGTTACCAGGACGTGCGGTTGGTGTTCGCCCCCGAATTCCGTATCGCGTTCTTCGGTGGTGACCCTGATAACTTCACGTTTCCGCGTTACGACCTCGACATGTCGATGTTGCGTGTTTATGAAAACGGCAAGCCCGCAAAGACCCCCGATTTCTTCAAGATGGATCCGAAAGGTGCAAAGGACGGCGAGCTGACGTTCGTGTCCGGTCATCCCGGTTCGACTCAGCGGCTTTTGACGATTGCCCAGCTTACTTTCCTGCGTGATGTGGCGTTTCCGGCGCGTCTGGCCCGTCTGGCCGAGGCACGCGGCATGCTGACCCAGTTCGGGAAACAGTCCCCGGAAGCAAAGCGCACCAGTCAGGAAAGTCTTTTCTTCGTGGAAAATTCGTACAAGGCCATTCTTGGTGAATGGAAGGCGCTTTTAGACCAGACCCAGTTCCAGAAGAAGGTTGACGCCGAGGCTGCCCTGCGCCTGTTCGTGCAGGATCCGGCAAAGGCCGGTGCATGGGATGAAGTGGCGAAGGCCGAAGCCATGTTCAAGGATTTTTATGACGCCTGGGTTCTGCTGGAGCGCGGTTCTGCGTTCCCGTCAGAATTGTTCGGTCTGGCACGCATGATTGTCCGGGGCACTGCCGAGCTTGAAAAGCCTGATGATCAGCGCCTGCGTGAATACACTGATTCGGCGCTGCCGACCCTCACCCAGAGTCTGTTCAGCACGGCGCCTGTGTATCCAGACGTCGAGGAAGTGTGGCTGTCGTTTGGCCTGACCAAGTTGCGCGAACTGCTGACTGCGGACGACCCGGTCGTGCGGTCTGTTCTTGGCATGGAGTCCCCTGAAAGTCTGGCGACGGCCGCAGTGCGCGGAACGAAGCTGGCCGATGTTGCGGTCCGCAAGGCTCTGTGGGACGGTGGCAAGGCTGCCGTTGACGCCTCCGATGATCCGATGATTCAACTGGCGCGTCTGGTGGACCCGGCGGCCAGGGATGTGCGCAAGCGCTTTGATAACGAGGTTGATTCGGTTATTCGCAAGAACAGCGAGGTCATTGCGAAGGCATATTTCGATGCGGTCGGGACCCGGACTTATCCCGATGCTACTTTTTCGCTTCGCCTGTCATACGGCTCGGTTAAGGGCTACGACGACAAGGGGCGCAAGATTGTGCCGGTGACGACGATTGGCGGCGCATTTGACCGTCACACCGGCAAAGACCCGTTCGCGCTGCCGAAGTCCTGGCTTGACGCGAAGGCGCGTCTGGACCTTGATAAGGCGATGAATATTGCAACTAACAATGACATCATCGGCGGGAATTCGGGCAGCCCCGTGTTCAACCGCAAGCTGAACCTGGTTGGCCTGGTATTCGACGGAAATCTGCCGTCGCTTGGTGGCGCCTTCTGGTTTGACGAATCGGTAAATCGCACGGTGGCGGTGTCATCAGCGGTCATGCTTGAAGTGTTGAAGAAGGTTTACCGTGCCGACCGGGTGGTCAAGGAATTGACGAAGTAGTTTCCGGGTCTGATTTGCAGCAGAAGGACTCTTCACATGAAGGCTTTTGGAACATTCATGAAACGTTTTCTGCCGTCTTTCGGACGCCCTCAGTTCATTATGATGGCCGTTTTCGCGGTATTGAACGTCGTTTTCCTGACAGTTATCACGTACAAGAACGAGTTCGACCTGGGCGATCCGCTGGTCATTGCGTCCTATACCGGCAAGATGTTTTTTGACATTGCCTTTGTGATGCTTGCTGTTCTGCTTCTGAAGGCCATTTTCAGGGTCGCATGGCCGGCCACTGTCTTTTTTGTATTCAATATCCTGCTGGCAATCGCCAACATAATTATTTACTACTTCGGAAACTCGATGCTTGAACGGCATCATTTCGCCCTTATCAGCGGCTTCAGCATTACCCCTTACGTCCCGGTGTGGGGGCTGCTGCTGGTGCTGGCGATCGTTCTGTTTTCGCTATGGTATTTCCATGGCCTGATCCGAAAGATTCCGTTGAAGGACATCTGGTTCAAGCCTGTTTTCTACGCGCTGGTCATGGCGTTGGTGACGCTTGTAAGTACGTCCGGTGTGTTCACCAGGAAGAATGACGAAAAGCTTGACCGGGTCATAATGGGGTTTAGAAACGCGCAGGTTTATTACGCCTGCCGAAACCAGTTCCTGAGTCTTGTAAAGGACGTTACGTTTCCGGCCCTGGGCGAGAAACTGAAGTCGCTTTCGCCTGCCACGGAAAGCTTTGTCGACGACTACAACCTGATTTCAGACAAGTTCAAGATCAAAGACAGTATGTCTGAAGACGCGGGAACTATTAAAGAATGGGGCCTTCCGCTTGGGCCTGTCGAGTATGAAAAACTTGGCCTTGAACCGTTTACAAGGGTCATCTATATCTTTGCCGAGTCCGCCTCGCTTGAAGCGCTGTCCTGTTATAACGACAAACTGAAAGTTGATTTTGCGACCGACTTCTTCTGTTCGGAAGCAATACAGGCCCAAACATTTCAGAACCTTTATACGTCCGGTTCACCGACACTTCAGGGACTTACTGTGACCTTCAGCAGTCATCCTAATTTCAATATTCAGGAGCAGACGGGCCAACTGTTATCTTTCCCGAAAATCCTGGAAAAAAATGGCTTCAAATCAGTTTTCATTCGAAGCGCTTCCAAGTATTTTGCCAATGAAAACCTTGTCTTCAAGAATATGGGCTTTTCCGAGGTCATCGGCCGCGAGGATTTCTATGACGATGAAAGTCTTAGAAAGTACATCTTTGGCTGGGGCCTGCAAGACCGGATTCTTTACAGTAAAGCCGTTGAATATCTTGAAAAAAATCGTGGCCGGAAGGTGTTCCTGTCATTGCTGGGCACTGACACCCATCCGCCGTATGGGCAGACAACTTATAAAAGCCTGAAATATCCGGCCAGGCCGCAGCTTCGGGCGGGTCTTGATCCCGACATATTCAGTTGGATTCGCTCTATAGATTACATGGATTACGATATAAATAATTTCGTAAAAGACCTTGATGCGAAAGGGCTTTTTGACGAAAAAACGCTTATTGTGATTGCTGCCGATCACTCCAGTCCGCTTAACAACGTAGTGGCTAAAATTCCCGGGCATCCAAAAAGCAACCTGGCGAAAATTCCATTTATTGTGCTTTCCAAACAGAAGCTGCCGGATATGCAGAATGATACTCTGGCCAGCCAGGTCGATATTGCGCCGACCCTCTTTCATCTGATGGGTATGAAGAAGGTGCCGGGCTGGTGGGGAAACAGTCTTTTTCAGCCGGAAAGGCATCCGTATTCGATAGGTTTTGATAAAGGATTCATAAGGTTCGCTGATG
>CAZFVA010000043.1:0-19328 GCA_964522105.1 uncultured Anaeromyxobacteraceae bacterium | reverse complement strand
CTGACAACGTCAAGCGTAATACCCCGCAGAGCATGGACCTGCACATCGCCTGTATCAAATACCCTGGTGATGTTTCGCAACTGTATTATCTGATCCATCACTATCCTCAGGGTTTGCCGCCGGCGCCTGGCCGCTTTGAAGATCCGCCGGCAGGCGTCGCAGCCGAGATTATCACTTCGTCGCCTTCCTTCAGGCCTGTAAGCAGTTCAGAGTTACGCCCGTCAGTGATGCCGGTGGAAACCTCGACCTTTGCCGGAGCGCCATCCGGTCCGACTACCCAGACCGTTTGAATACCGCCCGACGTCGGTGACTTTCTTTTTCCGGCATCGGGATCTACTTCCGCTTTACCCGATGGAGGCGGCCCATGCCTGTCGAAGTTGAACAGACCGCCACCTGCAGGCTTCTTTGCTTCAGCGTCTTTGCCTTTACTCTTAAGTTCCAGTGCCTTTGCAGGACTGAACCTGAACGCCGTATTGGGAACCAGCAGGGCGTCAGCAGCCTGAGCAACGATGAAACTGACATCCGCCGTCATGCCCGGCCGCAGTGACATTTCGGGATTTTCAACCGAAACGACTGCGTCATAAGTGACAACGTTCTGAACTGTCGTCGGGGAATAACGGACCTGTTTGACCGTGCCCTTGAACACCTGCGAAGGAAACGCATCGACAGCAAATTCAACGACCATACCGGCCTTGACCTGCCCGACATCGGATTCCGCCAGACTTGTATGGACTTCCATCCGGCGCAGGTCTTCAGCAATGGAAAACAGCACAGGCGCCTGGAACGAAGCGGCAACCGTCTGCCCGACGTCCATCTTCCTGGAAATAACGACGCCATCGATTGGCGACACGATTGTGGTGTATGTCAGATTGGTTTCAGCCTGCCTGACGACCGCATTGGCCTGATTCAAAGAGGCCTTAGCCGATGCAAGTTCGGCCAGCCCGGATTTGTAGGCAGCCCGGGCACTGTCGGCATCCATGGCGCTCGCAAGTTTCTGATCGCGAAGGGCAGCGGTACGTTCAGATATCTGCTTTTTGTCAGAAAGCGATGCTTCCGCCCTGGCGATCGCAGCCACGGCGGTTTGCCGGTTGGCGCGCGCTTTGGCGACTTCAAATTCAATGATCTTCGGGTCAATTCTGGCAATAACCTGCCCTTTCTTGACCTCGGAATTGAAATCGACAAGGATTTCCTGCAAACGCCCCGAAACCTGACTGCCAACCTCAACAGTGACAAGCGGCGACAAAGTGCCTGACGCCGTCACCTTGAACGAAATGTCGCCCTTTTTGACCTTGGCTGTCTGCCAGGCCGGGGCGTCACCGTTTTCAGAATGATTCCGAATAAATACGAAATAGACTGCGGCCGCTGCAATCGCAACGATCGACACGGCCATTATCAGTTTTACCGATTTTTTCATTTTACCTGCCAGACAAATTCAAAAAGAAGCTGACCGCGACCTGATTACTTCAGGCCACATCTTAACTGTGAACCCCAAGTGTTAAGGAATTGTTTCATTGCATGGGTATAAATGTAACTAAAAGTAGAAACCGTGCGTGAATCAGTTGACTAAAGGTCTTTCACCAGCGGAATACACGCGGAATTTCCGAACAATCTGACCGGGCCGTTACGCCGGTAGCCGCAGCGTTCATAGAATCCAACCGCATTCAGGCTTGAATGAATCACAAGGCGGCTGTGGCTGTGGTCCCACGCGCCCTGTTCAATCCGGTCCAGGATGGCCCGGCCGATGCCCATGTGCAGAAAATCGGGCGACACATAACAGGCAATTGAATCTGTCAGATAGAACGCGCAGCCCAGGCCCGCAATGACGCCATCGACCTCGGCAACAACAAAAAGGTCATCGTGTTTTAACAGGCGCAACACAAAATCAGGGGTCTTCAGAGACGCCCACGGCTCGATGACTTCCGGGTCGTCACAGTAAGCAGGCGAACAGACCTCGCGGATGCTTCGCGCCCAGACGGCGGCAATCGCCACAGCATCAAGGGGCGTCGCCGGACGCAGGCGAAATCTGGTTGATTCATTGTTCATAACGACGGCCAAAAACCATTTCGTAAGATAACAACACGGTCACTTAATTCTTAGATCACGATTCAAATACTGCAAATAGTTCCTTTTAACTGGATTATATACCTGCCCAATCAATGGCGAAGAGACAAAGAAATCGGCCGACGACCTGGTGCAAGCGACCGGAATGTCATAGACAACGGTGATTCGCAGCAAAGCCTTGACGTCAACGTCGTGAGGCTGCGCTTCCATCGGATCCCAGAAGAAAATCAAAGCATCGATAAGACCTTCCGCAATCATGGCCCCTATCTGCTGATCGCCCCCGAGCGGCCCCGACAGAAGCTTCTGAAGTCTTAATTCACAATTCACACATTCTTCCGCCATCTTCCGGTGAATCGTCTCTTCGACCAGACGACCGGTAGTTCCTGTTGAAATCAGATTATGCTGAACTAACGTGGTCCAGTTCCATGAAACCCAGTCAACCATATCCGGCTTTTTATTGTCATGGGCAATAAGGGCAATGTTTTTAACAACTTCCATCGAATTTCACCTTCTTTGCAAGTGCGCGTGTCCATCCTGTTGATTACACGCTCGCCGATTATCGCACCAGTTGATAAGGATTTGATTAAGAAATGACCCTGGAATACCGGTTTGCGAACATGGAATACAGGGTCGGCAGAACTATCAGCGTAAGCAGGGTCGAAGTAATCAGCCCGCCCATGACGACGACGGCAAGCGGCTTCTGGATATCGGCACCCGATCCGGTGGCATAAAGCATCGGCAGATGGCCGATGAAACTGGTCAGCGCCGTCATCAGCAGCGGCCGGAAACGCAGGTCGCAACCCTTGATGACGGTGTCACTGACAGATTCGCCCTGCTCGCGAAGCTGGCGGAAGAACGACACCAGAACGACACCGTTCTGCACCGCAATACCAAGCAGAACTATGAAGGCGACCGCAGCTGACACCGAAACCGGCATCCCGAACGCGACGACCGCGATTACACCCCCGATCAGCGCGAACGGCAGGTTCAACAGCACCAGCATGGCATTCCAGATCGACCCGAGCGCCATGAACAGCATTATCATGATAAGCAGCAGCGCCACCGGCACGACGATCGCAAGCTGGCGCATGGCCCGCTGCTGGTTTTCAAACTGGCCGCCATACTCGACGTAGTAACCGGACGGCAGGCCCTTCACCAGCGGCGCCATACGTTCCTGAACTTCACTGACGAAGCCGCCCAGGTCACGACCACGGATGTTCACTTCAGCCACGACGCGCCGCATCCCGTTTTCACGGCTGACCTGCGCGGGGGCTTCAACTACTTCAAACTTCGCAATCTGCGCAAGCGGCACCTGCTCGCCACCGGGGGCCGAAACAAGCAGACGTTCAAGGCCGGGGATATCTTCGCGGGCAGACGACGCAAGCCGAACGACAACAGCAAAGCGCCGCTGCTCCTCGATAAGCGTCGTCGCCTTTTTACCGGCGACGGCTGTCTCAATCACCGCATTTACATCAGCGATCTTTATGCCATGCCGGGCGACAGCTTCACGGTCAATGATGACGTCAAGCTGAGTCATTCCGGACACTTGCTCGACCTTAATGTCGGCGGAACCTTCAACGCCCGCCAGTACGCCGGCCGTTTTGTCCGCAAAATCCTTCAGAACATCCAGGTCCGGGCCAAATATCTTGACCGCCAGGTCACTTTTCACGCCCGAAATCAGTTCGTTTACACGCAGCGCAATCGGCTGTGAAAACGAATAGCGCAGCCCGGGAATCTGCGCCAGGTCCTTCTGAATCGCCTCGACCAGTTCGGCCTTGTTCCTGCCTGTGCCCCACTTTCCGCGCGGCTTCAACATGATGAAGACGTCGGTCTGTTCAGGACCCATCGGGTCTTCCGAAATCTCGGCGCGGCCTGTCTTGCTGACCACGGTGTCAACTTCAGGGAACTTCAGCAGACGCTTTTCCATGTACGTGGCGACTTTGACCGACCCTTCAAGCGACGCGTTCGGCAGGCGGACAACGTTGATTGCGATCGAGCCTTCATCAAGGGCAGGCATGAATTCGGTGCCCATGAAAGGCAGGAACGCAAGCGAACCGACAAGTACGGCACCGGAAATCCCGAGCGTCACAACCGGGTGAGCGACCGCCCGCTTCAGCAGACGAACGTAAGCCCTGTGGAAACGACTGATGAAACCAAATTCCTTTTCGGGAACCTGCTTCAGGAAGATGTCAGAAAGCACCGGTATCACTGTCAACGCAACGACCAGCGACACCAGCAACGCGATCAGCATTGTTGCCGCAAGCGGGGCAAACATCTTGCCTTCGATTCCCTGAAGCGTGAACAGCGGAACCAGAATGATTGCGATGATAAGTACCGAAAATGCAACAGGTTTTGCGACTTCCTTAACCGCTTCCGCGACAACGCGACGCTTGTTTTCCTTTCTGTGGGCCAGATGGCGACGAATGTTTTCAACGACGACAATCGACGCGTCAACGACCATGCCGACCGAAAACGCCAGACCTCCAAGGCTCATCAGGTTCGACGTAAGCCCGGTCGCCTTCATGAATATGAAGCTTATCAGGAACGTGAAAGGCAGTGAAAAGACTACGATAAGCGCGGTGCGAAGCTCGGCCACGAACAGGAAAAGGATCAGGATAACCAGCAAGCCGCCTTCAAGAAGCGCATCTACGACAGTCTTGATGCAGGCTTCAATCAGCGACGTCCGGTCATAGAATACGTTCATCTGGACGCCTTCCGGCAGTGTGGTGCGTATCCTTGTGATCTGCTCGTTGACCTTCGACACGACTTCACCGGAATTCTCATCTTTCAACATGATGATCATCCCGGCCACGACTTCGCCCTTACCGTCACGTGACACGGCACCCTGACGCGGTTCGGAGCCTATCTGCACGTCGGCAACGTCCCGCAGATAAACGGGGGCCCCGTCAGTGGCCCGAATTACTGTGCGCTCGATGTCGGGAATGTCTTTTAACAGACCGACGCCGCGCATGTACATCTGCTCCCAGCCGCGCACGACGACACCACCACCGGCATTTGAATTGCCCTGCTCGACGGCATCAACGACATCGTTGACAGTCAGGTTGTACTTAAGCAATTTGTCAGGTGAAACAAGGACTTGATACTGCTTTACCTCGCCCCCGAAGCTGTTGACTTCATTGACACCCGGTATCGGTTTCAGCAACGGCGCGACTATCCAGTCCTGCACCGTGCGCAGCTCCATCGCGCTTTTGCCCTCGCCTTCCAGCGTGTACTGCAATATCTCGCCAAGGCCGGTCGAAACCGGCCCAAGTTCAGGTTCGACGCCGGGCGGAAGCTCCTCGCGCGCCATCGACAGCCGCTCGAAAACAATCTGCCTGGTCCAGTAAGTATCAACGCCATCTTCAAAAACTATGACGACCTGCGAAATCCCGGCCTTCGAAAGGGAACGCGCCTGCTTGACGCGCGGAAGTCCGCGCATTACCTGTTCAATCGGGTAACTTACCCGCTGTTCAACATCGACTGCCGCCAGCCCCGGGGCCTTCGAAAGGATCATGACCTGGGTGTTCGTAACATCCGGAAATGCGTCGATCGGAAGGCGCGTCCACGCCAGCCCGCCGGCAAAAATCAGCACAGCCGCAAACAGCAGAATAATCAGCCTGTTGCGCAATAGAAGTTCAATCAGCTTCATAAATTTCCCCTGTTCAGTCGGCGCAGCCGGCCCCCATCTTCGAGCGAAGCACGTCAGACTTCATCAGGAAACCGCCTTCGGCGACCACCGTCAGTCCCGGCTGGAGCCCGGCCTTGATTTCGACCCAACCGGCCCAGGAACGCCCGACCGTCACTGGACGCCGAACGTAGTACTCGCCGTCATGATGAACGAACACGAATTTGCGCCCCTCGTCGTCGAAAACGGCGTCACGTGGAACTGCCAGCGACTGGTCATCACCGGGAAGGTACAGATTTACTGTTGCGAACATGCCGGCAAGCAGACGTCCTTCGGGATTATTTACGGCGATCCTGACCTTAACTGTCCGGGATGATTCATTCATCACCGGACTGACCAGGTCAAAGTTCCCTTCAAATTCCACACCCGGGTACGCCCTGACTGAAACGGTCGCCGCAATCGTCTGATCGGCCTGCGCACCCTTGATTGCTGCAATGTCGCGTTCATACAGGTCCGCCCACACCCAGACACTCGAATTGTCACCAACGGTAATCAGCGGTTCGTCAGTCCCGAGGACTTCGCCTGATACAACATGCATGACCAGGACTGTCCCGTCGATCGGCGCACGAATAACAAGGCGCCCGGTATTTCCGCTGCCGCCGGACGAACGCGCCTCGCCTGCATCCATTCCAAGCTGAACAAGCCGTCCCATCGCACCGTCGGCGCGAATCTGGGCAGCTTCAAGTTCCTGTTTTGCCACCAGAAATTCTTTATCTGACGAAATATTTTCTTTGCGCAACGCCGAAACACGGTCAAAGTTCTGAGTGGCCAGACGAAGCAACCCGCGGGCCTCAAGACTGGCGGTGCGGGCCTCGCCCACGGCCACGCTGTCTATTTCAAGCAGGGGTTGGCCCTTCTTGACTTTGTCACCAAGCGCGACTTGAACCTTCCTGACAATTCCTTCAACAAGGCTGCGCACATGACCGATCCGCCGTTCGTCAAACTGAACCTCACCGGTCAGCGTAACCGGCACAGCGACCTTGCGACTTTCAACTTTGAACGTCTTAACCAGACCATCTTCAACCAGGGCAGCCGGAACTTTCACGAAGCCGGTTTCATAGCGACATTCTTCACACTCATACGTCTTGATGCCGTGCTCGCACATCATCGCCTTCAGCTTTTCAACTGGAAGGTCCAGATCGGAAGGTTCGGCACCTTCCCCGCCTTCGGCTCCTTCCCCGCCTTCGGCTCCTTCCCCGCCCTCGGCGGCTTCGCCATGGCCACCATGTCCGTGCCCTTCTGCGGCCGGGGCTTCAGTCGCAGCACCTTCAGGTGCAGCCTGTTCCGGGGCCTTCGCCGGGGCCTCTACGACGGGTTCGCCCGACTTATTGTCTTTACACGCTACATTCGCAGTCAAAAATGCCAGCGCCAACAGGTAAATTGCGTATCTAGTTTTCATCTGGGCTCCTTTGCGACCAGCGAACCAAGGCGGCTGCAGTCGATCTGTGCCTGTGCAAGCGCACCAATATAATTACGGCGCGACTCAAGAACGGTTCGACGGGCGTCAATAACCTCAAGCAGGCTCGCCTCGCCGAACTGATAAGATTTTTCCGTCTGGGAAGCTGCACTTTCCGAACGCGGGACAACGTTGTTCTTCAAGCGTGTCGCCGTCTGACTTGACGACTGGCAGGCGGCGTGCGCCTGCAACACGGCGGAATCCAGTTCCAGCGCGGAAACCTCGGCCAGTTTCTGACCTGCCGCCAGCCTGGCCTTAGCCTGATTTATGCGGCCTGAATTCCAGTTCCAGATCGGTAAATCAATGCCGACCGTAAGCCCGAATGCGAACTTATCCAGTTCGTAGTCTGTAAATCCGGTAACCGAAAATGCCGGGAACCGGGCGACCTTTTCCACATCGATTTCGGCCTCCAGCGACCTGGTCCGGGCACGTACAGCCACAAGTTCCGGGTAGTTTGCCCGCGCATCTGTCAGTGCCGTATCGCGATCAACTGCGACCGGAAGCGTATCAAGGTCGGCATCGACCTCGATGGTTTTGCCAGTCGACCCGCCAAACCACAATCCAATCTCGGCCTGAGCAGCCGCCAGCAAAGTACGCGCCGCTTCAAGATCGCTTCTAACCTTTTCAAGCTCGATTTCGACCCTTACGACTTCAACCGGACGGGCCTCGCCCTTTTCGACCCGCTTCCTGACCATCTCTACAAGGGCCAGCGTATGCGACTCAAGCTCCTGCAGCGACGCGACGCCAGCCTGCTGACCAGCAAGACTCCAGAACAAAATCCGAAGCTGTAACTCGACGTCACGCTTCAGTTTTACGCCTTCGGCCGTGGCGACATCGACTTCAGCACTGGCGACCCTGACCGACGCCCCCCGCCTGGCAATCCACTCAAGAGGCAGCGTCAACGCGACACCCCATTCCAGGCGTGAGTCATTACCGACAAGCGCCGAGCCTTTGCCAATCGTGCCTTCAACAGTCGGATTCGGGACAGCCCTCGCGGCAGCCACACCCCCGCGCGCGGCATCAACCATGAAATTGGCGCCTGCAATGGCCGGGTGCTGCTCGACAAGCTGCACCACATCCTGCCACGTGACTTTGACCACAGGTTCAGCCATGGCCGGGCCCGCAGCCAAGACAAACAGCACAGGTACCAGCAGAACAAGCTGACCCGGCACTAACCAGGAACTGGTCTTTAACCAGGAACCACACTTTCGAATACATAACATCATGAAAAGCCTGCTTTCATGAAATACCCGCACCGGGCATCTCATTAAATTCATTACAAAATCATGTTACAGGGCGAAGGCGAACGTGCCTTCATTTACTTAGATGTTTCAAACGCGCGGAGGGTGGAAGATCCGGTCATGCACGTCTTTCGGGTGAAGGTCGTCAGCAGGCAGAAACTTTATCTCTTTCTGCAAAGGACTTTCCATCACCGGTGCCGACGCATCGAACACAAGAAAAGCTGCATTTCCATGACTTACCGAACATGCGCACGAATTGCCCGGCGCATGGCTGTCCTTTTCTGAATCGGGACAGTCACTGCCGTCCGGATGCACAAGCACGTCATGGCCGCCCATATGTTCTGCAAGCAGATGGAAAGAGGTCGAAACAGGCCCGATGGCAAAAACAAGAAGCATGACAGGTACAAGACGTCGCATTACTTGCAGACTGTCCGGCTTGTAGATCATGCACCTGCCTTCATCAATCGATCCCGGTCTGTATCTTCGGGTATTGGCCCGTCGGAGTCAACACGGCATTAACAAACTGATCCCAGCCAGAATCCGCAAACGCAATGAAATCAGGAAGATAGATTCAGTACCCGTTCTTGCTTTCGGCAATCACAAGGTTCTGCGCGGCGTCGAGGGCCATCTGGCGGCCGGCAAGGAAGGAACGGTAACCTGCTTCGCCAAACAGGTGCTGGCGGAAGAACGCAACAAGGTACTTCTGTGTCAAAGCCCTTGTAACTGCCGGGTCATCAGTTCCGGGGCGGCAGAACGAACTGCACAGTTCATCACACTCATCAAGGAACGACAGATGGTCACCGCCAACGATTTCAATCTTGACGATCGGGCTGACGGCGGCGGCGTAATACTGAATATAATTGTTGTCGCCCGGCGAACACGCCAGAGCGTCCGACAATCCACCGTCCGCATTTGCCCCGAGCGCGACCATCGGCACAGTAATCAGGTTCATCTTTTCAGGTGTCACTGACGGCCAGTCAATGGCATCACCACCACCCGGCGGTCCCGCATCAACCGGGTCAATCCCGAATACCGCATCAATGCGATCATCCATTGACGTCAGCAGAAACGACAATTTTCCGCCAAGCGAATGTCCAGTGATTCCAATATGTTCCGAATCAACCCGCCCTGCCAGCAAACCACCTGCCGCATTAGCGTCACCGACCGCCCAGTCGAGTACAGCCCGCAGATACTCAGCCTGCGCCCGATGGGATACAGGGGTGAAAGCGCTGCCTGGAAGTTGCGGCATGACGACAATCATTCCCCACGAAGCCAGATACTCTGCGGTCTTGAAATAGCCCAGCGGCTCAAGGGAAAAACCGTGGTTGAAAATGACCAGCGGTACCGGTCCTGCGCCATCCGGCGTGAAAGTCGTAATCGCAATATTCTTCACAACGCCGTCAACATCAACCGAAATTGAAGCTGTGCCCTTGATAAACGTGTTCAACCCGGGCACAGAAGGATCGGCTGGCAGTTCTTCGGCTATGTCGGTGACCTCGAAATTATCAGACACCACTGCATCCAAATCTGGTGCAGACGTGCCCCCGCAGCCCGCCATATACAGAACGATCAATCCGACAGACGCTGCCACAATCTTCAATTTCATCATACAAATCACACCCTTTTCCAAACCTGTGTCTAAAGGTACAACCCAACAGCCCCGCGGTCAATATCAACAGGCGTTTATGACCAAAATGCACTTAAATTATAGCGTGTTGCGAATTTTGCGCCGGGCATCTTTCCGGGTTATCTTTGCGCAAAGAAATTTGCTAGGATACGGACAATTCAGAATCACAGCATTTTACAAAACGGCGATTATGAACCTTAGAGCAAAAACGCTTCTGACCCTTTCAGCGACCCTGGTCGTAATAATATTTCTGCTATACGTCGGTCTTTCCCGCGTAATCCGTAACAGCTTTCTTGAACTGGAAACTGCCGAAACTCAACAGCACGTCCATCGGATTTCGACCATCATTACGGATACGCTGACAAGCCAGGACTCCAAGAACGGTGACTGGGCCAACTGGGACGATGCCTACAGGTTCATGGACGACGAAAACCCGCAGTTCATAACAGAAAATATCCCGAACAATGCCCTGACCGAATTGAACATCAACGCTTTGATATTCATAAAGAACGACGGCAGGATAGTTACGGAAAAATATATTGATCTTGTTACAGGAAAAGACATAGCAAGACCGGAAGGCCTCGAAAAGTTTCTGACTGCCGATTCAAAAATCATCCCGGCA
Organism: uncultured Anaeromyxobacteraceae bacterium; assembly: GCA_964522105.1. Lineage (GTDB taxonomy): Bacteria > Myxococcota_A > UBA9042 > DTJE01 > DTJE01 > JAGOFO01. The sequence continues at coordinate 8,636 of CAZFVA010000043.1, read as the reverse complement.
AATGACGGAAACGAAAAGAATCAGGGCTTCGTCATGTTGCCGCAGTCCGTGCTGATGGTAACTTCCAGACCGGTACTTACCGGCCAGGGCGTTGGACCTTCGCGCGGAACGTTGATACTTGGACGCTTTCTTGATGCCGCAGAGCTGGCGCGAATATCTTCAATAAGTGCCCGGCCCCTGCGGATTGAACGACTGGACAGGTCCGACCAATTGCTGCCGTCCGACTTCAAGGTTGCGCTTAGCCAAATCAAAAATGCCGGTGATGCAATAACGATCCCGCGGGATGACGACACGATATTCGGATACACAACAGTCAACGATATTGAAGGAAATCAGTCACTTATAGTCCGTACCGAGATGAACCGGGATATCTATCACCAGGGCCTGAAAAGCCTGTCATACCTTGTGATTTCATTGATTATTCTGGGACTGGTAACTTTGCTGGTGATATTCATACTGGTCAACCGGCTCGTTTTGTCCCGCATTTCAATCCTGTCTTCCAACGTCAAAGACATCGGTATTCATCAAAGCTTCAGCGAGCGAGTTACGCAGACTGGAAAAGATGAACTTGGTCGACTTGGACGCAGCATCAATCAGATGCTTGGAAGACTGGACCACGCCCACAACTCCCTGACCTTCGAACGGCAGCAGCTTCTGTCGATATTTGAAGGCATTGACGAAATGATCTACGTGGCAGACCCCGAAACGTATCAAATTCTGTATGCCAATCAGGTCCTTAAAAAGCAGTTCGACGAAGATATTGTTGGCAAGAAATGCTACCAGGTAATCCACGGCTATTACGAACCGTGCAGCTTCTGCACTAACAGCCACCTGTTCGACAAGAATCTGGAAATACCGTTTGTCTATGATCATCACAACCAGAGGATGAACAAGTGGTACCACTGCATCGACCGCGCAATCAAATGGCCTGACGGTCGCTGGGTTCGCCACGAGATTGCAATTGATATTACTGAACGCAAGCTGGCTGAAGAAAGGCTGGAATTTCTAAGCAACCGCGACATCATGACCGGCCTGTTCAACAGAACGTACTACGAAACCCAACTGGCTATCCTGACCGAGCCCCCTATAGGCATAATTGTCTGTGACGTGGACGGGCTGAAACTGATTAATGACACTCTCGGCCATGCAGCCGGTGACTCAGTATTGAAGGAAGTCGCCTTCCTGCTGAAAAAATGCTTTAGAAACCATGACATGGTCTGCCGCATCGGCGGGGATGAATTCGCGATTATCCTGCCCGATTCGACCATCATTGATACAGCAAGGGCCGCTTCCAGATTCAACGAAATGGTCAAGGTATACAATTCCGCTCAGGTCCCGGTTCCAATAAGCATATCAGTTGGTTACAGCACATCAACAGTGCAGCCGGTCGCACTTGCAGCATCAGTGAAGGAAGCCGACGGCGCAATGTATAAAAACAAATTGCTGCAGACCAGAAGTGCCCGCAGCGTAATTGTCGGCACCCTCTTGAAAACGCTTGAAGAACACGACGAAGGCGCGAAGGGCCACGCGGTCCGAATGAATTCGTTCGCTCAGGTTCTTATAAAGGCATTGGAACTCCCTTCCAATCAATCGGACGACATAGATCTGTTCGCACGGTTCCACGACATCGGAAAGATTGGAATACCTGACTCGATCCTGAAAAAGCCGGAACTTCTGACAGAAGACGAATACCGCATCATGAAGGGACACGTTGAAATCGGTTCCAGGATCGCGGCATCGGCACCAGACTTGAAGCATCTGGCCGAGTTGATCAGACACCACCACGAGTGGTGGAATGGTGGCGGCTATCCAGACGGACTGAAAGGATTGGCAATCCCGATTGAGTGCAGAATTCTGGCGATTGCCGAGGCTTTTGACGACATGACCAGCGAACGTTCGTACCGGACAGCAATGACTGTTGCCGATGCATGTTCTGAACTTGAACGATGTGCAGGGTCACAATTTGACCCTGGCCTTGTCGAACTTTTCATCAAAAACCTTGATGCGACCTGACCCTGACAGTTCTGACAATGGAAATCGCCTCCCCGGTGAGTTACTATCCTGCTGTTCCACAGGATTCAAAAAATGAGCAACGACAACACAAAAATCAACGGTCTGACAGATCTTCCGGCATGGAAAGCGTTACTGGAACACTACCAGGAAATCAGGAAGGCTCACCTGCGCGACCTGTTTGCGGCCGATCCTGAACGCGGCACCCGGCTGGCGGTCGAAGCGGTCGGTATCTACCTTGACTATTCAAAACAGCGCCTTACAGACGAAACGATCGATCTTCTGGTTCAACTGGCTGACGAGTGCGGTCTTGGTGAACTTATCGAAGCGATGTTCGAGGGCGAAAAGATCAACGTCACCGAAAACCGGGCTGTTCTTCATACGGCCCTGCGGGCACCCCGGGGCTGTTCAATATTTGTTGACGGGGTTGACGTAGTCCCACTGGTTCACGATGTTCTGGACCGGATGTCGCTGTTTGCCAATCAGGTCAGAAGCGGCGCCTGGAAAGGCTTCACAGGTCGGCCCATTCGCAACGTGGTCAACATCGGCATCGGCGGCTCTGATCTCGGTCCGAACATGGCTTTTGAAGCGCTGCGCCACTTCAGCCAGCGCGACCTGACGTATCGTTTCGTGTCGAACGTTGACGGTACCGACTTTGCCGAAGCCGTCCATGGCCTTGACCCGGAAGAAACGCTTTTCATCATTTCGTCCAAGACATTCAAGACATTGGAAACAATGACTAATGCGCGGACTGCCCGCGACTGGCTTCTGAATGCCATCAACGACGAAGCCGCAGTCGCCCGGCATTTTGTCGCCGTTTCGACGAACGCGCCCGAAGTTGCGAAGTTCGGCATCGACACCGCGAACATGTTCGGATTCTGGGACTGGGTCGGTGGACGCTATTCGATGGACTCGGCCATCGGACTTTCGCTGATGATTTCGATCGGGCCTGACGGTTTCCGCGACATGCTGGACGGTTTCCATCAGATGGACATGCACTTCAAGAAGACGCGATTCAAACACAATCTGCCGGTGCTGATGGCCCTGATCGGCATCTGGTACAGCAGCTTCTTCAAGGCGTCCACTACCGCAGTTCTGCCCTATGACCAGTACCTGAAGCGATTCCCGGCGTACCTGCAGCAGTTGACGATGGAAAGCAACGGCAAATCCGCGACTGTTGACGGGAATAAGGTTGATTACCAGACGGGGACGATTTACTGGGGCGAACCGGGGACTAACGGACAGCACTCGTTTTATCAACTGATACATCAGGGGACCAGGTTGATACCTTGTGATTTTATTGCGTTTGCCAAATCACTGAATCCGCTTGGATGCCACCACGACCTGTTGATGGCCAACGTTTTTGCGCAGGCCGAAGCGATGGCATTCGGAAAGACGGCCGACCAGGTCCGCGCTGAAGGCACGCCGGACCGACTGGTCCCGCACCGCACGTTCGATGGCAACCGCCCGTCAACCACCATCATGCTGGACCAGATGACGCCGGCCGCGCTCGGTAAACTGATAGCGCTGTATGAACACTGCGTCTTCGTGCAGGGGGTCATCTGGAAGCTTGATTCGTTCGACCAGTGGGGAGTCGAGCTTGGCAAGGCACTGGCGGAACACATCATCCCGGAACTTGCTGCAGGTAACAACGCAGCGCCCGCACATGATTCGTCCACAAACGCGCTTATCCGCCGCTATCGCAAACAGAAAAGCACTGCGAACAAAGTCTGACGCCCCTGTTTCCTTCTATTACTGATTTATTAAAATATGAATTTGATTAGATAATTCAAGCAGTTCGGGCGATTTGGACTATTTCTTCCAGATCATCGTGTCGTGGTAGAAAACGTCGTCGGTGCCGTCATCGTTGGTGTCGTCGCCGTCAACGTTCTGGATGTACATGTTGCTGCCGCTGACGCAGAATTCAATACCGGCATTGGCCGCAACATTTTCCTGAAGAGGTGCCGTCTTAAGCAGATTGCCCTCAACCACCCAGAATCCTGTCTGCGGTTCGGAAGGATCTTTGTCCTCCATCGGCGCTACGATGCTGCACACGCCACCTTTGTACTCATAGGTCATGTCCGGGCTGTCTTCGGCAAAGCTGGCCGCAAGCTGCGCGCAATAATCGGAAGCGCTCATCGCGCCGCCGGTCATGGCTGACAGGCAGGCATCCTTGATGTCCATCTGCATCTCGACTGCAGCATCAACCGTTGACGTGTATGTGCCGTCACCATTGATAATCATTTCGCCAAACCACGTCATATCGACAACATAGGAAACGTTGCCGGTTGCCGCACACTGGGGAATCTGCTCCCACGGATTGGTGTTAACCTGGTCAACACGCGTTTCCAGGCAATAGGTTTCCATCGTCCAGGTACCGGTCGGATCGCCGCCGCAAGCATTAAAAGTCAGATCCTTGCAGATCGGATCGACTGTGTCGATGATGACCTTGTCGTCCTTCAGATAGACAACAAACTTCGTGAAATGGGTGACTTCGGCCGTAACCATGCCGTCAACGACGCTGCTGCCTGCGACTTCCGTCCACTTGTCGCCGTCAAGCCACGCCAGAACGGCCTTCTTGCCTTTCGGGGCCGCCGCTGCCTTCAAAGAGAGCGTAACCGGTACCCAGAATGCCGTACCGTCCGGACCAAAATCGAACACGTAGGATGCCAGTTTGGCCTCATCAACTGCGCCGGCGTTATCCAGTGTATTTACAGTAATTGTCAGGTCGTTCCCAAGCGCATTCGCCGGAATTACCAGCTTTGCAACGCCGGAAGCCAGTTCAACGGTACCACCAGCCGTGGCCACAATAGCCTGCGAAGCCGTTTCGCCAACTGTGCCGACGGGAACGATAGTATCCGAGCCGCAAGCAACCGCAAACACGGCCACAACAGCAACCAGCAACCCGATCACATTCTTCAGATGTTTCATTTGAAATCCCCAGTAATTAGAACACTTCGCCACAATCAGACCACAGCAGAAACAGGTTCTTGCTTTGGTTATTGTGTCTGTTTTTTACAAGAGTTCTGCGAATCAGTCAATGAAATCGGATAAAAGGTGTTTAACAACGAATTGTTACAAAGCTTGACCTGCTGAATTCAGCAGTCGTGGGCTGGACAGAAGCGGACTACTGCAGGCTGGAAAGAAGTTGAAGCAACTGATCTTCTTTTGTTATCAAGGTTGACGTGAACCTCTCGGCGTACTCAAAGTCAGATTCGGCAGCAGCCATCTGGGCTGCACCACCCACAATCACTTCCCAGTACCCGGCGTAGTCTTCCGGGTTCCGTTCACACAAGAACGGCGGGCTGAACCCATTTGCCTGAATCCGCCTTTTCTGATCCGCCATCAATGTGCACATCATGTTCTGATGGGTCAGCACAGCCTCAATCTTCTGTTCCAGAAACGGCGCGATATCCAGCACCGTCGCGCCAGTCACAAAGTCCCTGGTAAAATAGAAATTGCCACGCGGAACATGCGGCAGAAGGCCTTCATCCCGATGTTCGGGATGAAAATTGGGATACCCTGCCGACCAGCTCGCGTCGGCAACAGCACGCGCCACAACAGGGTGGTCTGGATTGTCATCATCAGTCGTCGAAGGATCAAAACTGACTATCACTTCAGGTTTGAACTGACGAATCTTCCTGATAAATTTCTCCCGCAGTACGCTGTAAGGCACGTCCATCAGTTCGCAGTCGCGAAACCCGAAATCGCACGTTTCTGCGACACCCAGAACAGCCATTGCTGCCTGAAACTGGGCGCTGTTAATGGCAATCGTGTCCTGCACGCTGTGCGTTAAAGAATCCTTTTCGTCCTGCGTAACCCTGATGACCATTATCTGACAACCATTGGAAGCCCAGCGGGCCAGCGTACCGCCGGCAAACAAAGTCACGTCATCGCCGTGCGGGGTGACCGCCAGAGCCCTTTTGGGAATAAATTTATTCATTACTCAAATCACCTAAAACATGACGCTTAAAGAAGACTGAACCATGTACTGGTTCTTGACCGCCGTCAGATCACCACGGTTTACATAAGCCGCAGCAGCAGCACCCGGGAACAGGATGCCCCCAACGATGTGGAACGACAGTATTTTCTTGTACCGCAGTTCCAGGTCAAGGTCCGTTTCGATGCCGATTCTGCTGTTACCCATGGCGTTGTCAGGTTCCAGGCCGAAGCCGGCGCCAATTATCAAAGCCGGCACGAAGATGTCCGCCAGGTTATACGAGAACGTCAGGTCCGTAAGGCTGAGACCTGATCTGACCAGGTAGAAGGCGTTGCGCTTCTGAGCCATGAATTCATCCAGGTTGTAGCCCTGGTCACGAATCTCGTCCTCGGACAGGATAAGAGTGCGACTGCGGCTTTTGCCTGAATAGAAGAAGGCCCCGTTTCTGGCGTTACGATCGTTGGAATCGTCAGCCGACAGGATCAACTGATTAAGCTGAATGTTGAACCGCTTGATCTTGATTTCGGCAAACGCCTGCAGCGCCCAGGCCAGTGTCGTTTCATCGGCAAACGCAGCACCGTTCTGGGTTTTCCCATACTGCAGCGCAAGGTCCAGCCCGAAATTTGCACAACCATATTCAGCAGATACACGTGCACTCGCGGTCAGCAGGTCAAGCGTCTGGCCGATCGTCTCGCTGTCGTGCATGCCCATCAGCGACACGGCGATAGTCCACTGCTTGACCAGCATATCAAAGCGGGCACCGTACACAAACGTGTCGTGCTTGAAGTTGTTGGCATCCATCGAGATGCCTTCATAGGTCTGTCCCGGCAACTGTCCGGCGGTCAACGTCAATTTGCCGACGCGCAGATCCGACGTAACATTAGCCGCACCGATCCAGTGGCCCATGAACAGGCGGGTCGGGTCCTCAAAGAACTGATAACCGACCTTGAATCCAAGCCAGCGATCAAAGAACGTACCTTCAACATAAAGTTCCCGGTGAGCCAGCCTGAACGTATCAAAATTACCTGACTGATACTGATCGGGGTTGTGACGGCTCCACAGGTTCAGACCGAGCTCCATTTCCCAGAACATCCTGATGTTTTTGCTGGGATATAACGTCAACTGCGGCTTGAAGAACGTTCCAAGGATACCGACCGTCTGCCCGTTAACGTCATAAACGCGGGGCGTCGAGTCAAAATCGTAGTCGCTTCTATACACAATGACAGTCTGTAACGTACCGTTAAACTTCAAGTATCTGCCGAGGCCCTTTTCCTGCTTTTCGACAGGCTGCGGCGGGGCGGTCACTTTAATCTCGCGGACCAGTTCAGAGGCCTTCGCAACATTGCCTTCAGCCGATTTTTCAGGCGTGGCGGCAACATCTTGGGCCGGTTCGGCGGCTTCAACAGGTGCCGTATCCAAAGACACCGACTGCACCGCACCTTCTTCCTGCTGTGCCATGGCTGGCTGGCCTGAAACCAGCAACGCAACCAGGCATATTCCAAATATGACATACATCTTTTTCATCACAATTCCCCCTGGCAGCCTAGTGGCTGATCACCTGATTGCCCTTGACAAAGTACTTCCAGCCTTCAGTCGTCTGACCTGGCACCGGCGGACGGATAGTCACCGAGTGCTGCCAGTCAGGTTCATCCCTGGTCGGGTAGAAATACATCGTCTGCTCGTCAGAATCCCAGGCCATCCAGCCATCAGACAACCACACGAAGAAACCATCTGGATACTGAGTGTTCGGCACGTAAATCACGGTCGGGGCATCACTTTCCTTGCTGGCGAAAACAAGCTCGAATTCACGCCACGGATCGGCCTTGCCCTTGTCCGGGTCGTAGTAGTGGTAGTCCGAGTTGAACCGCAATGAAATCGGCTTACCGGAAAGCACGCGGGCATACGGTCTGCTCCACGCAAGGTCACCGCGCGGCTTCTGGTCCGGGCCGATGACGCTGAAGTCTTCCTTGTTCCAGCCTTCTCCGTTTTCATACGTGTTCCGCATCGAGTAGCACCACAGGAAGCTGCTCATGAACATCTTTTCATATGCTTCGTAGTAGTTATCCAGATAATGGGCGCTGATCGAGTAGTTGTTGCGGATCGACTGCAGAATGCCCTTTTCTTCCCAGTCTTCGCCTTTGTACTTGTAATTCCAGTAAGTTCCGAATTCACCGAACGCAACCGGAATATTTCCAAGCGATTCCGCACCGAAAGCAGCAGACGCCGTCAGATCGGCCGTATAGTCGCGGTACCTGATTTCTTCCGTCGAATAGTCACGTTCGGGCATGTTTACGCCAAGGAACGGGTAGATATCCGGGTAGTAATGTGGCGTGTAAACGACCTGATCGACGCCGGCCGGCTTAGTCATGAACGTACCGTTAAGACCGCCGCTGCCGCTCGGTTCAATCCATATAATCGCGCCTTCATCGACAGCCTGGATGGCCTGACCGACACGCTCGAACAACGGCTGAAGGCTGAAGTAATCGAAAGCATCAACCATGCCGATGACCCCGAACAGATCGGCATCACCGAAGCCCCACTTGACCCTCGTTTCCCACTCGGTATCCGGGGGAAGAACTTCCAGGAACTTCAGGATGTAATACAGTTTTGTTCCTAGCTTGTCGCGGTCCGGGTCCTTGCACATTTCAATGCACATCGTAACCTGATTTCCGCAAAGTTTCTTGCA
>CAZFVA010000042.1:0-19709 GCA_964522105.1 uncultured Anaeromyxobacteraceae bacterium | reverse complement strand
TGGTCTTTGTGCAGGACCGCCCGCATCAGTGACACCGTTCTTTCCACAATGTCCGAAAGTTGTGCGGAAATGAAGGCTTCATTGTCCTGTCGCGCGAAGCTAAGCAGGTTGCGGACGATGACGGCGACCCGTTCGCTCTCTTTGATGATGACGTTGCTGAAGTGTTTCACTTGAACTGTGTCTGAAAGGCTTTCCAGGATTAACTGGGCATAGTTCATGATAACGTTCAAGGGGTTATTGATTTCGTGAGCGACGCCGCTGGCCAGCGTGCCGACGGCTTCAAGCTTCTGTGACACCCGCAGGTGCTCCTCGATCTCGACACGCTCCTTCTCGGCACGTTTGCGCTCGTTCAACTCGACCAGCAACTGTTCGTTCAGCGTTCGGACTTTCTGGTCAGCATTTCTTCGTGCGATCAGTTTCCACATGCCTTCCATCAGCAATGTCAACTGCTGAACGTCACCGTTGTTATATCCGTCAGCTTTGTTCCCGACGCCTGCCACAATGACTATGTGCGCGCCGTCGAAGACGGGGGTATTCATGTGACTTTCGATGGCTACATGGCCCTCCGGCAAGCCTTTTTTCAATGGGTTTGCGGCCAGGAAGTCGTTAGTGATAACAGGTCGTCGCTGTCGGACTGCTTCGCCCCACAGACCGGTCGAAGCGACAGGATAGACGATCGGTTTTTCAGCAATGGCGCATTCTTTCATGGCTGATTTCGACCATGAATGCATCGTAAGAATGGTTTCGTTTTCGTCTAAAAATGCAAGGTAGCCGATTGTGCTGCGGGTCAGACGCACGGCTTCTTCCAGTGCGAAATCGGTGATTTCCTTCAGTGTCGCATCGGTCATCTGGTTCAGTCGAAACAAAGCCTGTAAACGTGAAGAATTCAATGAGCGTTCATCTTCGGCAAGTTTGCGTTCAGCCATTTCGGCTATAAGTTTTTGATTGGTCTGCGCAAGCTCGCGGGTGCGTTTTTCGACCAGTTTTTCAAGGTTCTGGTCGCGTTGTTGCAATTCAGTACTGACAGCGTTGTTTCTTTCCGCCAGGAACGCCGTCACAGCAGCAATTCCGATGAAGATCACGACCCTTATCGAGGCCTGCAGGAAGATGGTTGCCCCTGTCGTGTAGATGATCATCAGGAACAGATAAACAAACGAAAGTACGACGGAAAATACGAACCCTTTCCGGGTGTAATACATGCAGGCAATGACAATCGGTACGTAAAACAGGTTCTGAAATATGATGACCTGACCGTAGTGAAGGCAATATAAGCTGACGGCGATCGTGATCAGCGTTGTGGCGGCGATGATGGCAGGTGGCCATCTTCCGGGCTTTTGCCCGCCTGTGTCGTTCCCGGGATTCATCCTGCTCCCATGCACGGCAGTTCCATACGGAAGCCGTCCCTGACAATGCTCAATCATAGTTGATAACAATATCTTGACGTTGCGCCTTTTTACCTAATCTGTCAACAATCTTGTGGTATCTCCTGCCATTGCCACTGTAAAACTAACACGCTGATTTGATTAATCTATTCAGTATGTTGAGGCCGCCCCGCCTTTGACTTTTTTGCCCTGTCGTGGCACGCTTTCTGTGTCATAAAGGCTCAGGTGCCACGCTGTGATATCAAATTTATCCAATGTATATTCGGGAAACATCGACACGCGGCTTTTTCTGCTTGGTATATCCGGCCATGACAGGCCCGGCGTTACCGCCGCCCTGACAAAGATACTGGGAATTTACCGTGCCCAGATTCTGGATATGGGGCAGGCGGTCATTCATGATTCGCTGTCACTCGGTATTCTGGCCGAATTTCCCGATACTGTTGACAGCAGAGACGCCCTCAAAGACATCGTTTTCGAGGCCCACGGTCTTGGCATTACCGTCGATATCAAGCCGATTTCAAAGCAGGATTATCTGGAATGGGTAAGTAACGAGGGCCAGCCCCGTTACACAGTTACCCTTCTGGGCCGTACAGTCGAGGCGCGTCAGATGGCGGCTGTTTCGGCCGTTATTGCCCGGCATGGCTTGAATATTCACACGATTTCGCGACTGTCTTCGCGTCCGCCGTACGAACCAGAAGACCGTCAGCGGTCGTGCATCGAGCTTTCGCTGCGCGGGTCGCCGCGGTCGTTGAATGATCTGCGTGCAGACCTGATGCGTATGGGCTCGCAGCTTGGATGTGACATCGCCTTCCAGACTCAGGGCGCGTTCCGCCGAAACCGCCGGCTGGTCTGCTTTGATATGGACTCGACCCTGATTCAGGCTGAAGTTATTAATGAACTGGCGACCGAAGCCGGTGTCGGTGAACAGGTGGCGGCAATTACGGAAGAGGCGATGCGCGGCGAAATCGATTTTGCAGAAAGCTTCAAGCGCCGCCTGAGCCTTCTGGAAGGCCTGCCTGAATCTGCACTTGAAAAGGTTGCGCAGCGGCTTGTGATGACTGACGGGGCTGAACGACTTATCAGCACACTCAAGGTGTTTGGATACAAAACGGCAATAATTTCAGGTGGTTTTTCATACTTCGCACAGTTCGTCAGTGAAAAACTGCACTTTGACCACATCCACGCTCATGAACTTGAAATCGTTGACGGCAAGCTGACCGGCAGGTACCTCGGTGGCATCATTGATGGTCCTGCAAAGGCCCGGATTCTGCGCGAGATCGCTGATAAGGAAGGCATCAGCATCGAACAGGTGATCGCGATTGGCGACGGTGCCAACGACATTCCAATGCTTAACCTGGCCGGGCTTGGCATCGCCTTTCATGCAAAGCCGATCGTCAAGGAGAGGGCTCAGAACGCCATTTCAACGCTGGGCCTTGACGCCGTTCTGTATTTCCTGGGACTTCGCGACCGCGACATCAAAGCGTCTCTTGTGGAATAACAGGGCCTTTCAGGCTGCGCCTCGCTTTCAAGTTGACATGACGGTTCCCGGCAGTACTATTCACCCCAATTGATGATCGGTTCATGTGTTTTCCCTGCGGGGCTAAATTATGAAAGTTGGCGTTCTTACAAATATGAATTCCAGGAAGAATCGGGTGCGGGGGAAAAGTTCCTTTGTTGCCCGTGCAGGTAAAGATTGCATCGTCCGGCAGACGCGCGAAATTGCCGAGATTCAGCCTGCGATTGAAGAATTTGTTGACCAGGGTTGTGAATACTGGGTTGCTGACGGCGGCGACGGCACGCTTCACTGGATGCTGAACGAAGGGCGCCAGGTCCTGCGGCGCAAAGGACTGTGGGATGATGAACACTCGTATCCGTGCATAGTGCCTTCAAACGGCGGAACGATAGACTTTGTGGCCCGTACTGCCGGGATCAAGGGCAGCACCGATCAAGTCGTGCGCGCGCTGGTCAACGGTCTGAAGGCCGGGAAAAAATTCGAAACTGTAAAGCTGGACACTATCGAGGTTCGCGGGCATGTGCCGGGCGATCCGTCCGATGTCTGGTCGTTCGAACGGGTCGGTTTTGCGATTGCACTTGGCGGGATCGGTCAGAAGTTTTTCAGCAAATTCTATGAACGTCCGAACCGAAATCCCCTTGATATTATAGATATAAGTGCCAAAACCGCTGTTGGCTATCTTGGGTCGCTTCTGCCTGATAAACTGGTGCCATTCGTTTCAGTCGACCTGCGCGATATGGGACAGTTCATATTGTCGGGCACGAAGGCCGGCGTCGTGGCGGACGGTCGCAAGTTTGACTATGACATTTATCAAGGTCTGCACGCCAGTGCCATCGAGATTGATTTTGGCACGATGCGCCTGTTTGAGTACGCCCGTGAGCCGGGAATGTTGCACATCGTCGTCGGCGCGTTGCCCCTGATAGAGTGCGCGTTCAAGTGGACTTTTTATGTCGCGGGAAAACCGATTCCGGGCAGGCAATGGCATGAATTTGCTGGTAAATCGCTGGATGTTGAAGCCAGGGGCGATCAGTTGATTGACCCGGTAATTGATGGCGAGATGTTCTTCGGGTTTGATCAGGTCAGCGTCCGGCTCGGGCCTCAGGTGTCTTTCCCGGTGTTTTCCAACTGAGCTTCACGGTCAAAATCCCCGTCCTGACCTTTCTGCTGTGACCACTTCAGGGCGACGCTGCCGTAATGTACCAGGAACGCCTGCATCATCTTTTCATAAGGCACATCAGCATACCATCCGTGGTCGGTGATGTATTCCATGTGCTGTCGGCCTTCCAGGTCGATTGGATGGAAAACAGCATCGTTTTCACCATCAAAATCAAGCGGTTTCACGTTCATCTTCTGGCAAAGTGACAGGTTGAACGTCGGCGTTACCTTGATCCACTTTCCGTCCAGGAAGACGTCGTCATAGCCGTGATGATAAAACATGTCGGTTTCCATCAGGTCCCGCAGTCTTTGTGTCGTCAGATGGTTGCGAACGTCGGCAAAGTGCAGGCGACTCGGGATGCCCTGAGCCCTTAATACGGCGGCAAGTACGATGGCTTTTGCCACGCAATGACCGTATCCACGGCGCAGGATCGAGCTTGCTTTCAGTGCGCTTTTTTCGGGCTGCAGGCGGTAGGGGTCGTAAAAAACGCCATCCCTGACGGCATAATAAAGTCTGATGGCCTTCTCTTTCGGGGTCTGCGCGTCCCCGACGGCGTTTGCGGCGAATGCCTGAACTTCCGGGTGGTCGCTGTCAATATAGTATGTGGGGGCCAGAAATTCTTCGTTCATGGTTAACCTCGTGTGACAGGCCAAGTATCCGCGCCACCATTCTGTGAGTCAAGCGTTCGTCGCGCCGCGTCAAAATTGGACAGGTTCAGATGAAATGGAAAAATGCTACAATGTCTTTGGAAAGACTCGAGGGACGTCCATGAGGGCATTCGAAACAACAGGAACGGTGGAAGTGAACAATCGCCTGCACCTTGACCATCCGATATCTGCCGGATTGCGACACCGCGTGAAGGTGATCGTGCTGGTTCCTGATAGCGACGAAGACGACGAGTCTGCGTGGCTTGCCGCCGCTGCCAACAGTGAAGTGTTCGCCGATTTGGCTGATCCGTCAGAAGACGTCTACACCATAAATGATGGAAGGCAATTCGATGGTACGCGGTAAAGTTGTTCTGGTCAGATTCCCTTTCGATGATTTGTCCGGTTCCAAGGTGCGGCCGGCCGTTTGCCTGACCGATCCGGTTGGTCCATATGATCACGTTGTTCTGGCTTTCATTACCAGTCGTATCAATCCGGAGTCGCTGGATTCCGATCTTGTGCTGGCGCCTGGAATGGATGGTTTCCGCGAAACTGGCCTTCAGATCGCTTCAACACTTCGCCTGCATAGACTTCTTACCGTTTCCGAGTCGGTCATCGCCCGTGAACTGGGCTGGCTCGGCGCGGACTTGATGGCGCAGGTCGAGCGTCGCCTTAAGAATCTTTTCCAGATTAGTTGAATCCACGAAAGTTGGCTCGGGCTGAACTCAAAATTCGGTGACCGGGGTCAGTTTTAGTTCGGGGTAGATCTGGCCGGGGTTGGGCGGCATCGAGTTGTAGACCCAGTCGATGTCGACCTGGCAGAAGGGCAGGCCCGCCTTGCGGGTGAACTTGCCGCGCACCAGGCAGTCTTCCATGCTGAATGAAACGCCGAAAACCGCGACCGTCGCGCCATCAGGGATGTCCTTCAATTCATTGCCGTACGCGAACGGTACGAACACCAGCCTGCGCGAGTCGGCCGCCTGGCACTGCATCACAGGGACAAGCCGTGGAAAGCCGTCAGTGCCAATCCACGAAATGAATTTAACTGTCGTCATCCCGTTGAACAGATTGATTGCGAACGGCTTCAGGATCGGGGCCGCGATGCCGGTCCCAGCAATCTGTTTTGCCACGGTCGTCAGCAGCGATGACGCAATGATTGCGGGCAGATCCAGCATCTTCATGCCGGTCGTTTTGATCATATCCATGTAATGAACCGTGTGTATCCCGAAGTACGAGTTGTACCGGAACATCGGCATGTTATTGAAAACGGTGTAGTCGTCGCCTTCCTTTGCCGAGTGGGTCCAGACGGCCGTGCCGCGCCACAACTGGCGGTCGTTGTTCAGGATTGCAAACGCCGTTTTCGGGTTGGTCTGGACGTTCTTTTTGGACATGCCTTCGATGAAATGTCCCCACATCAGTTCGCGTTCGCCTTTTGCGCGAAAAGTCGTAATCAGCGTGACGTGCGGCAGGCCTTCAGGGGTTACGGTGGCCAGAATTCCAAGCTTTGCTTCCGGTTCAAACGCCTTGATGTCGGCCGCCGAAAATGTGCTGTTCATAACGTTACCCCTTTGAATCACAGGTTTTCTTCAAGTCTGGTCGCGCCGCTGAACTGGACTGTGGCCGGGTTGACTCCGGATGCCTTTGCGACTGCCGCAAGATGTTCGATCTGTTCCCTTTTAAGCGGTCGCGCGTCGCAGTATTCCCACACAAGGCCAAGTCTTGCGTACTTGTCCCTGCACAGGTTGTTGAAGGTGCACAGATCCCAGCGCGAAACGACGTCGGCGAGGTTGCTGGCAATGAACTGCCCGATTGCAGTGATCGTGGCATCGTCATCGGTCGCACCCGGGATTATTGGTGTTCTGACCCACAGCGCCGCAGGTTGTCCATTCTGGCGCATCGTTTCGGCAATGAATTTAAGGTTTTCCAGGATGCGCTCGTTTGACGCGCCGGTGTGTCGTTTATGTTCTGCCGGGTCCATCAGCTTCAGGTCAAACAGCACCAGATCGGCCAGTGGCAACAGCAGCGCCAGGTCTTCGCGGCGACACAGTCCGCATGTGTCAAGGGCGGTGTGGACGCCTGCGGCCCTGATGATTTCAAGAAATTCGGCCGAAAATGCCGCCTGCACGGTCGGTTCGCCGCCTGACAGCGTGACACCACCACCGGATGACTCAAAGTAGGCGCGGTCCTTCAAGACTTCTGCCGCCAGTTTAGCCGCATCCCACGTATGTCCAAGCTGTTCCATAGCCGTTGAGGGGCAGGCTTGCGCACATTCGCCGCACCCGTTACACGCAGCCCGGTCAATAACGATGGCCCCGTCAACAAACGTCAGTGCCTTGCGGCTGCACGTCACTACGCAGATGCGGCAGCCGATGCAGCGCGCCCCGATCCAGTGGACCTGAGGCTCGCGCCGGATGCTTTCAGGGTTGTGGCACCACGCGCAGGCAAGCGGGCAGCCTTTCAGAAAGACGGTGGTCCGGATGCCGGGGCCGTCTTCAGTGGACATGCGCTGGATTTCCAGAACTGTGCCCTGAATCGCGCCTGTGCCCTGTGATTTCACGTCCGTGCCGTCCATAAGTCTAAAATTTCCCATGGCTCAGGCGTTCGATCACTTCGTTCTGCAATTCGCGCCCGATGGCCGTGAAATAGGCGTTGTAGCCTGTCACGCGGACCAGCAGATGCCGGTAGTCCTGCGGGTGCTTCTGCGCATCTTTCAGCATGTCGGGGTCAAGCATGTTTATCTGCAGCGCCGAGCCGCCGTTTTCGCAGTAGGCGCGCAGGAAAGCCTTGAATTTCGCTTTATGTTCGGGGTCTTTAAGGATTGACGGGTTGAAGGTGATCGTGTGGCTGGCGCCGTTCGGCAGGCAGTTCATGTAACCGTCCCAGTCGCCGATTTCGACGTGTCCGCCAAGCACTTTCCCGACCGAATTTGTGTTCGATGTCGGCCCGTTTATGTCGGCCCCGTTTGACGGGCATATTGCGTTGGACAGAAACTGCCCCTTCGGCCGTCCGTCAGCGCTGGCAGCCATTACGTAGCCGTCGCCGACCCAGTAATTCCAACTGAGCATCCCCGGTCTGTATCTGCGGTTTGTGGCCTTCGTTGTGTGCTTCCATGCTTCGTCGCACCACAGGTCCATAACGCGCTTCGCCATTCCGTCGGATTCGTCGTCATCCCGGCCATACTTCGGGGCCTTGAATTTTGCGCGCGCCTGCAGCACTTCGTGGCCCTTCCAATTGTCCTTCAAAGCCTGGACCAGCTCGCCCATCGTGCATTCTTTCTTGTCATAAATCAGGTACTTGATGGCCAGCAGCGAATCGACAGTCGTGGCGTACGTGACGGCCTCCAGCGTGGTCAGGCTGATCTCGGCGCCGCCCTGTGTAACGTCCAGTCCCTTGTCCGCGCAGCCGGTCACCAGACATGACAGGTACGGAGTCGGATTGAACCTGGCCCGGATGGCTTCTGACAGCTCATAGGTGTCGGCACATTTGCCAATGATATAGCGCGTCTGTCGTTTGTACGCTTTCCAGAAGTCTTCGAAATCTTTGAAGTTCTGAGGGTCGCCCGTGTACGGTCCGTCCTGTCCGGCAGGTTCCGCCTTTCCGGTAATCGGGTCCACAAACTGCAGCAGGTCTTTGCCGCCGGTAAGCGCAAGTTCAACCGCTTTCAGCAGGTTCAGATTGTTGTCAACGGTGCCCGAACGGTCGTTCCCGACCATCGTATTTTCAAGACAGCCGACCGGGGCATATTCAAATACATTGTTTTCGTTAATCAGGTCCTCGATTCCGGCTTTTCTGGCTTCCAGAATCATCCCGGCCATCGAACGTTCGTCAAAGTTCAGCAGGAACGGTGCGCCCTGGCTGCCTTCGATCATATCCACGACGCGATCAAGCAGCACTTCCGGTGTGTTGCGATGCAGGCGCACGTTCGGCTTCGGCTCCAGAATCGGCGTCATCTCGTCAATGACTTCCAGGATTGCCCACGTCAGGTCGTTGGTCATGTCCTTCCCGCCCGCGCCAAGCCCCGACAGCGTCAGCAACTGGCCGAAACCGGCCGTGATTCCCTGATTCCCGCCGGTGCGGATCATCGCGTCATAGGCCGTGTTGGCGTGAACCCAGAAGCACTTCATGATGTCTTTGGCGAACTCGCGGTCCATGCCGGCGGCCATCGACTTCTGCCAGTATGGCAGCAGGAACTGGTCTAATCTGCCGAATGAGACGCCGGGACCCGGGTAGTTTTCGTCGCTCATCACCAGCATGTGGGTAAGCCACAGCGCCATCATCGCTTCCCAGAAGTTCGACGGTGGTTCCCACGGGACGCGCTTCAGGTTTTGCGCCATCGTGGTCAGTTCATTTTTGCGGGTGGCGTCAGGCTCGGCGTCGGCAAGCTGCGCACACAAGTCCGAATACTTTGCGGCAAGGTCACGCGGCATCGTCGCCGCCGTCATCATCGCCCGCAGTTGGCAGCCTTTCGGTCCGACCTTTTCCGCACCGGAAAGTGCGCCATATTTCTGCTCAAGTTCGGCGTAAATCCCTTTCCAGCCAAGCGTCAAAGCCCGTTCGTAACCCGGTACCAGATGACCCGATGTGGCCCCGGCGTTGCCGTACCCGTGGTCATGAAACCACTTCATTCGCGCCCGTGCACCGCGCTTTCCATAGATCAGCAGGTCGCGCGCCTTAGCTTCTTCTTTTGTCAGGCACATTGACGTGTGAATATTGAACCGCGCCCCGGCAAGCAGGTCCCCCGGCAGCATCTCCTGCGGCACATAATTGACCATGACTTCTTTAACAAACCATGCGCGTCGCTCGACCTGGCTTTTGTTCCAGAAGTCGGCCGGGATCTCGACCTTTCTGGCAACCTGCTGCATCGACGATCTAAACGTCTGCAGGAAGGCATAAGTTTCCGGAACTATGAAGTAAGTCAGTTCGTTGTATTGCAGGTCCCAGGGCGTCCCGGTCGTCCACGCCGTAAATTCGTTGTTCCAGGGGCGCTCGACGCCTTTGAAAAAGTAGTCCCGCAGCCATTGAATTCTGGGGGACAGGGCTGCCGGTTCCTTGATTCTGAATTTTGGTTGTGTTGCCATGTCGAAAATGTCCCCCGTGACTCTTTATTGACAGGTGATCCTGGCGCCTGCCCAGTCTGCAAAGTCTTTGCTTTCTGTGTCCGAAGCGGCCGTCGTTACCAGCTTCAAATACATCATGCCGTCAAGCGCGACCTGAACCGCCTTCGCCTGGTCTGCGCCTGTCATCACGCCGCTGTCAAACAGCTTTGTGTTGTCAGCCCACACTTCGAATGATGTGCTGCCTTCGCCGTCCGCTGCATCATCGACCCCGACATCTGCCTGAAATGATGAACATTTTCCGCCAAGCGGAATCATGACGATCGATCCGGCGTACGCCCCGATGCCTTTCGTGAACCTGGTTTCACGGATTGAAATCGGTTCCCCGTCCCCGGCCTTGCTGAGCCCGTTTGAACTGTCGCGTTCGGCAGGTCCACGGCTGTTTGCCATGTAAATCCACGGCATATCTGATACATACGTTTCACCGGCAGACGCGGTCGGTTCTGTACCTTCAAGTCGGAACATTCTGGAGGTATATGCCGGGATCGTCAGCGGGAACGAATCTGCCAGCGTTCCGACGTCCTGATGCGACCACAGATCCCGGACCTTCACATCGCCTGCCGCAAGGCCGATATCCGACGCCGTGATGTCGATTTCCACCGCTTCGGAGCCCCGGTTGTACACGACGATGGCGCGCCAGCCCGCATGTGCCAGCGGCTTTGCCCACAGATCCGGCGTCAGTCCGCCACCATCGATGATGCGCACTCCCTGCAGGCCAAGCGGGTCCTGGTCGACCGCAATGACTTCGGCGTTCGTCAGGATTTCCTTCGTCACTTCATCCATTGAACGCAGGTCGTTGCCTGCGATAAGCGGCGACGCAGTGATTGCCCACAGGCTCATGTGGGCACGGTAGTCGTCAGTCGTCATTCCGCCGTTGCCGACTTCAAGCATGTCGGGGTCGTTCCAGTGTCCGGGGCCGGCATAGGCTGCCGTCGTCGCCGCTTTTTCAAGGTTGATTATCATACTGAAAATATCGTCTTTGATGTCGCCCGACGTCCGCCATAACTGCCCCATGTCGGCACCCCAGACCCACGGATCCTGCAGACCCCAGTTGCAGATGCTAAGGATCATGGGCCGCCCCGTCGCGGCAATGCCGTCGCGGAATTTTGCGTATTGCGTCTTCGCGTCAAGCTCTTCGGCAAAGCACCAGTCCACCTTTGCGTAGTCCACGCCCCAGTCGGCGTACGCCGCCATGTCGGTCGTCTCGAAGCCAAAGCTGCCCGGGCGCTCTTCGCAAGTCATTGTTCCTGCACATGAATAGACGCCGTACTTCAGGCCTTTTTCGTGGATTGCATCGCCCAGCGCCTTCATACCCCCGGCAAAGCGCACCGGGTCAGGTACGATGATGTCATCTTCACTGCGGTCAATCTGCCAGCAGTCGTCAAGGTTGATGTACTGATATCCAGCGTCTTTCATGCCGCTTGAAACCATTGCGTCCGCGATCTCGAGGGCCAGTGTCTCGCTGATGTCACAGTGAAATTTATTCCATGAATTCCAGCCCATTGGCGGGGTCGCGCCAAGTGTTGTGCAATCGCAGTCTGCCGGGCAGTTGAAGCATGCCTCGCCGTGTGTGCAGACGCCGTCACCGCAGCGACATTCGCAGTCGCCCGGGCACGTCCAGCACGTCTCGCCCGGGTCGCACTCATTGTTGCCGCAGCCCGGAGCCTGTGCGTCTTCGTTCACCAGATCTGCCGACACATCACCCCCAGTCGTATCCGCGACAACATCAGGCTGTGGGTTGTTCGTCGTTCCGCATGCCACCATGAAAAGTGCGGCCACCAGGATCGCCAGATGCTTCATTCAAATTCTCCATCAACAACTGTGGCGCACCGCCGCGCCCTTGATTCGCGAGTTTATCATATCCTTTTTTCTGAACTTGAGATTGTAGTTACAGGCTTTTCAGGGGGGTACGTCAGCAGCGATGTCAGTCCCTGTCGCGTCCGTGTCCGCGTTTATCTTTCTTGTTCTTCTGCTTCGGTTTTGACGGACTCGGGTTGGACGGAGCCGGGCGATGCACCGCAGGTCTGTCTTCCCTGTCCGGTCTTACCGTTCCAGAATGACCTGGACGTGGTCTTGCATCAACAGGGCGATTAGGCCTGTTTTCAATGTGCGCCGGCCTGTTATGTTCCCGTCTTTCTTCGCGGCGTTCTTCACGCACATTGGCCCGCGCCCTGTCCACCTCTGCCCCTGCTGCGTTGCGTTCGGCACCCCTGTGGCTGTCCCCGCTTCTATAGTGTGTGCCTGCCGGTCTGTGCGGGCGGGAAGGGCGGTTGTGCAGGCCCGGGCGGTGCATGCCCGGGTGGGCCGGTCTGTGGTATGAAGGGTGTCTGTTATGCCAGCCGTGCCAGCGGTGGTGAGGCCGATAATGGCGCACAGGACCTGACCACCACCAAGGGGAGTCGTTGTAATAGGTAACCGGTTCAAGCCACTGGAAGAAGTCCCCGTACGTCAGAATTACATAGCTGTATCTGCCGTTATGGTGGGATTTCCTGATAGTCCCCATCGATTCGTGCGGAATGTTATACAGATTGGCAACCATGTCGGACATCGAGTCAATCAGCACGCCGGTGCCGCCCCGGACCTGACCGCTGACCTGTCTGATAACGATTCCGGAATCGACATCAATGCGTCGGATTGTCAAAATATAGGTGTTGCCAACAACACCAAGCTCGCCGCTTATCGCGTCGTCAACTTCCAGCGCCCGTCCGACTTCGATTATGCAGGCCTGGTTATCTTCGTCGCATGCGCCGTTGTCCTTCGCGATCTCCATACCGTCGTCAGCTTCGTCTTCGCCAATCACTTCCATGTCGGTAGTGTTTGCGACCGCGTTTGTCAGGTATGAAGACAAGGATTCTGTTTCGTCTTCGGCCATTTCAGAAACTGCCGAGACGCCCCAGACAAGTACATACCCTTCGGCGCTCGCAATGGCTGGCGTGAACAGAAGCGCCATTGCCGCAATCAGAGCTGAACGGAAGATGGCCGGACATCTGGTTTTCATTTTGTGAAATCCCCGTTGTTTGGTTTCTTAAAGAACCTGCTGCATCGGTAGTATATATCCGTCCTTGAATATTTGCAGGCAGGCATCGACCACGTCAGCCCGGTATGCGGTCCCGCGCCCTCTCTCGATTTCTGCCAGCGCCACTTCAATACCTAAAGCCGGACGATACGGTCTGTGGGACGCCATGGCCTCGACGACGTCGGCGACACTCAGAATTGACGATTCCGTCAGTATGTCGCCGTCCTTCAAACCGTCCGGGTACCCTGTCCCGTCAAGGCGTTCGTGGTGCTGCCGGACGATGGTCGCAACAGGCCACGGAAACTCCACCAGTCGCAGAATTTCCCATGCAGAAACAGGATGTTCCTTGATAAGCGCGAACTCGGCAGCGGACAGTTTCGACGGTTTGCTCAGTATATCTGCCGGGACGTTTATCTTTCCCAGGTCGTGCAGCATGCCGGCGATTCGCAGGCCTTCGCGAGCTTCAGCGGGCATCGCCAATTTATCCCAGATCGCGCATGCCAGATCGGTTACACGGCGCTGGTGACCGGCCGTGTAGGGATCGCGCTTTTCCAGCGCCATCGACAGTGCCAGCGTAGTACTCTCGAGCGTTGTCGTAAGCCTTTCCATCGCGTTTTTCAGTTCATCGGTACGCTCGGCGACCAGTAGTTCAAGCTTTTCGCGGTGCTTTTTGTTTTCCTGCTGCAGCCTTTCGTTCTGTTCCAGTATGTCCTTTCTTTGCGCGGCCTTTGCCACCACGGCACATACGTTGTCTTTTCTGACCGGCTTCGGCAGGTAGTCGAACGCACCCAGGCGCAAAGCATCGGTCGCAGTTTCGACAGTTGGTTCGCCGGTAATCAGGATGAACTGGGTCAGCGGTGAATTGGCGCGCACAATCTCCAGAAGGTGGATTCCGTCGTCACCGGGCATTACGATGTCTGACAGCACGACGTCGAAATGATTAACAGCAAGACGTTCCGCCGCCTCGTTCACATTCGCGGCTGTCTCGACTTCATAACCGGCATCTTTCAGGAATATCCCCGTCGTCCTGCGGATTCCTTCTTCGTCATCAACGATAAGAACTCTGGTCATGACTTTTCCCCTTCGTTCCCCAATGTCCAGCCATTGTTTACCCGCAGGTCAATGTGAAATTTTGTTCCGTCGCCCTGTACCGTTTCGAACCACAGTCTTCCGTGATGGTCCTGCATGATTCCGTAACTGATGGAAAGTCCCAGTCCAGTGCCCTTATTGCGTGGCTTCGTTGAAAAGAATGGGTCAAATATCTTGTCGGCAACGTTCGCCGGGATGCCCATGCCGTGGTCTTCGACTGTCAGCCTGACCCATCGAACACCGTCCTGTTCCCATGGTGCAGCAATGATTTTGATCGTCTTGTCGGGGCTGTTCTTCGGGAAGCGTTCATTAAGCGCGTCCCGTGCGTTCGTCAGTAGATTCATCAGCACCTGTTGAATCTGCTGGGATCGACATTTTACTGATGGCAGGTCTTCCGCGATTTCATACTTGATGGCGATCTGATCCTTCCGCAATACTGCGCTTGTCAGGGACAGCGTCTTTTCAACGATGTCACTGATCCTTGCTGCGCTGTGGGTTTCCCGTTCCTGCCGCGCGAACCCCAGCAGATTGCGGACAATGACCGCGACGCGCTCGCTTTCCTTTACGATGTTTGATGCAAAGTCCTTTACACGGGACTGGTCGGTCGCATCGTCAAGTATCAGTTGGCCGTAGTTCAGAATGACGTTCAGCGGATTGTTTATTTCGTGCGCCACCCCGCTGGCCAGAGTCCCGATCGATTCCAGTTTCTGCTGCTGTCTTGCCATGATTTCGAACTGCTGACGGTCGGATTCAAGTTGTTTGCGTTCGGTAATGTCGCGTGCAATGCCGGCCGTGCCGACGACGTCGCCATTTTCAGAAATAATGGGTGTTTTGATCGTTTCGATCGTTATCAGTCGTCCATCAGCGTTCTGGTAAGGTTCTTCGACCTTTTTACTGAGCCGCGAGGCCATAACTTCCAGATCGTCTGCCTTGTACAGTTTTGCAAGCTCTTCCGGATAGAAGTCGAAGTCGCCTTTCCCGACCACGTCGTTGGTGGACCGGCCAATTGATTTTGCCAGAGGCTCGTTTACCGCAATGAAGCGGCTGTCTGCGTCCTTCAGCCAGGCGATGTCAGGAATATTGTTCAGGATTGCGCGCTGTTGATTTTCCTGGGCGCGAAGGCGTTCATTACTGCTGACAAGCGACTTTTCGGCTTCCCTCTTCTCCAGAATCTCAAGCAGTCCTTCCAGGAAAAGCTGGACCTCGCTTCTGTCCCACTCTTCATACGCTTCTTCTTTATTGGCCAAACCGGCCAGCAGCATCGCGTGACCGTTGCGAATCGCCGGAACCCCAAGAAATCGCGTCAAGTCGACGTGACCTGTCGGGAGTCCTTTCTTCAGGGGATTTTCATCTGTGAAGTTGTTTATCATCAGGGATTTATGTTGCCTGATAGTCTCTGCCCACAAACCACCGGTTTTGACGTTCAATTCGGTTGGACGTTCGCTAACTGTACATTCCCCCATCGCCTTGTTTGACCACAGGTGTGCCGACATCACAGTCTCGGTCTGGTTGATTTTGCCGATAAATGCCAGTTTCGAGTCCGTGATGGTGACAAGCTTCTCGACCGCAAATGTAATGATTTCGGCTTCGCTTTTGTCCTGCATATGCAGCAGGTCCAGCAGTGCCTCGACTCGTAGTTTGGTCTTTTCCTGTAGTTTTTCCGAGTGTTTGCGGTCCCTTATGTCGTGGATTACAGTCAGGAAGTGCGGGCCGTTGTGAAGCTGGATAATTTCGCCCGAGATTGTCGCGTCGATCCTGGCACCGGACTTAATTCTGAACCTTGTCTCGAAGTCAGTTACCCGTCCGTTCTGGCGGATCAAGGCGATGTATCTCTCGCGGTCGGCTGGATCGACCCACATATCCAGTTCTTCTGTCGTATGGCCAATCATTTCTTCAGCCGAGTCACCGAAAAGCCTGGTCCCAGCCAGGTTGACTTCGACGATCCGGCCATCAGGAACGGTTGTAAGAAAGAAGGAATCAGGACTCGACCGGAATGTCGCGGCGAATTTCTGCTCGGACACCTGCAGCGCTTCCGTGTTCTTATGGCGGTCGGTTACATCAATGAAGTTGGTTGAAAACATGCCTGTCGAAGGACATGAAGCTATTATCTGCAGGTATTTTCCTGTCGGGGGGAAGAACGATTCAAATGATGTGGACTCGCCGGTCTCGGCCACCTTTGCGTATATGTCCAGGAACGGAATTGGCGTGCCATAAGCTTCCGAAGCAAGCCGTCCGACCGTTTTGGAATGTTCTACCCCTATTATCCTTTCGAAAGCCGGGTTTATGTCCAGAATCCGGTAATCGACCGCCTTCCCGTCGGCATAAACTATTTCATCAATGCAACTGGCGGCCGCCATGTTTTCCCAGAGCGCTTTGAATTTCTGTTCTTCTTTCATTCGTTGGTGTTCTGATTGGAACAGGTCCTGCTGTAATTTCAGTTTGCGGGAACGGTATATTGACTGTCCAAGCGCTGTCACCATCGCGATTGTCAGGACGACGATAAGCAGAATTAACAAGCTTTCGTCGTAGAATTCGGTAAGCAGTTCGTCCTTGTCGACTTTGGCTACCAGAAACCAGGGCGATTCTTTCACCGGCAAGATTTCGGCCATTACCGGAACTTCACGGTAGTCGTTTCCTTCGAACTTTCCGGTATGGCCAAGTGCCGCCCGGACTGCAGGAATATCTGTCTGTGACAAAGGTAATCGCATCGTCAGAGCCGGATTGGCGCTATGGCGCAGTGCGTTCAGGATCACCGCGTCAGTGCCGTCTTTCATAACCAGCAGCGTCTCGGCGCTCTGGCTTGGTGTAGGCCAGGTCTGCACAAGCGGGAACAGTACGTCTTCCGGATCGGTGCGCAGAATCAGAAAGGCGATCGGCTTGTTCTGTGTGTTCAGAATCGGTGCGGCCACGTCAATATGCAACTCGCTGCATGTTTCACAGTGGAACAATTCGCCCAGAACTATGTCGCCCGCGGCGATGGCTGCCTGCAGCGCCCCGTGCGAATGTTCATCAACGTGGTTACCACGTGGGGTTGTTGACATGATGATGGAACCGTCCGGTCTGGCCAGAATCAGGTCATGGTATTTCAGGCTTTCCCGCAATTCATTTAATCGCGACTGCAGTTTTGCTTTGGTATCTTCGTTTTCCGCATCGTTGAAATATGACAAGGTAAGTTCTTTCAAGAGTCCGGAGGAATGGATGCGGGCGTCCTTCAGGCGATCCTGTCGCCACCGGGCGATCTCGCCGGCCCGCAGCTCGGCGATGAACTTCAGTTCGGCCTGTTTTGTTTCTTTGGTAGCCGCCCGTTCGTTTGCGTAATAGGCGAAGCCTGTGGCAACCAGTCCGCAGGCAAACAGGAAAACCACTACCAGCAGCGCCCGGGATGTTCTGTCGGTCATCGAAAAATCCCCATTTCAAAGCCCCCCCGGGACGGGTAGAAAGATCTAAGTCTGTGTGTGATTTTACGCTATTGGTCGAAGATGGCAAAAAGATTACTGAAAGGTGCTGGCAGGCGATGGCCGCTATTGTTCGTCCGTGATCAGGCCGGTGTACTTTGCCATGTAGTAAGGCAGAAGATAAAGGGTCGGGGCTCTCCAGGCATTTCCGTATCCGCCATCGTTACAGTTGTACGGGTTGCCGTTCCACCAGAAGGTACGGATTTCGTCGAATGGCGGGGCTTCCGTGAACTGAGGATCGCCGCCGCGGTCCTTTGCCTGAAGTTTGTAGTCGGCTCTGTGGCAGTTATCCATAAGCCATTCCCGCACATCATCCGGGATTTCCCGCAATGTTCTGCGGGCGTTTTCAGCGTCTGGAGCCGGTAGGCCACTCAGCGCCGCAATAGCCGCCCACCACGGATTTCGTTCAGGTTTTTCGGCGTCGTACAGGAATTGGAAGCCTTCTTTCCAGTGTGCCAACCGCTCGGGACTTGGTTCATATCGCAGGACGGTCGTGTACGCCAGCATCGCCAGTTCGTGGTCTGAATGGTTTGCAATTGCCGGATTGGTGATGGTCAGCGTGTCTTCAGTTGGAATTGCCAGCTTGTAATACTTGTGTTCGGTAACCAGGTTTTCATAGACGTCATAGAAGTATTTGTCGCCGCTGACGTGCCATGCAGCAAGCAGCAGGGCGATGCCCTCGTTAGAATTCAGCCATCCGCCGCCGTAGTATTCCCCGAGACATTTTTCAATATCGTACCCGTTTGATACGCAGGCTTCGATGCCGTCAACAGCAATGCCAATCGTTTCAGGGCCGAACTGGCCGAAGGTTGTGATGGTGCCATCCAGATCGATCAGGTTCATCGCGTTGTCGGCAATGTATCCGGCCACCGTCGTGATGTACGAAGCCACAAGGGCGCGTTCCGCATCGTCTTTTGCGCAGAGGTCGTGGTAGATCGGGAACCCGAAAAAGTGACCGGCGATTTCGTCCGAGCTGGTGTCGGCCTTCCAGACGTACTTTTTGCCGTCGACCTCGATCGGGTTCCAGCGAACCATCCCTTCCTTGTAACCGCCGCCGTCAGCCTTCACGACCGGTTCGTTGCAGCACACTTTGTAGTCGTACTGGTTCATTTTGCCGGCCACGCACGGGACCGTGCATGGCGTTTCCGGGGGCCCGCAATCCCATTCGTTCGGGTCGCCGATGCCGGCGGTGTTTGTGAAGTCTCCGCTGCAGGTCATGAAGTCGGTTTCCTGACTGATGATGGACCTTGAAATGAAGCCTTTTTCCTTGCCTGCAGCCAGGAATGTCACGTATGGGTAATCTACCAGTTTGTACATGGTCTGCATCGCTTTGTGCGCGTAATCATAGTACTTTTCGTCGCCGGTTGTGGCATAGGCGAAGCACCAGCCGCCGATCATCATCTGAGTCCACAGTCCGTCGTTGTCTTTGTCTGGAAGACGCATTTCTGAAAGTGTTGCCCAGGGGGTCTGTGTGATTCCTTCGCTGCTGACAAAGCCGCCCATTCGCCAGAAGTACGGGACCATGTCGTCGAACACGACTTCTTTTTCCGCAAGCGTTCGTTCGGTCCTGTAGATCCTGGTCAGCCCGAACTGGCCGCCAAGCCAGACGTTACCGGCGTCGTCCATTCCGACTGCAGGCAGGCGCTTTCCTGTCAGTTCATTCAGCTTTGTGTCCGCATTGTAGGTGATTTGATCGACCATCCAGCGCAGGCCGTAGAAGTACTCTTTCTGTGAAAGGTCGGGCGACAGCAGGGTTGCGCCCATTTCGTGGCCAAGCAGGAAGCCGTTTTCGTTACATGCAATCGAGATGACATGCCCGTATGGAAGGCCGCCGATGCCGGCTGTTTTTTCCAGACCGGTTGTCAGGTCAGTTGACACATAAAAACCTGTTTCAGTACCGACAGCTACCTTTGTGCCGCAAACCTTGACCGACGTGACGTTGTTGTCCGGCAGGTCGCTGTTGTCGGCAGTCCGGAAGGTACCGACTTTTTCGTGTTCGAAAACGAACAATCCCGAAGCAGTTGCAGCAAAGACATCGTCGTTGTCCAGACTTGAAGCAATATCACGGACTTCGACGTCAACAAGTTCGGTAACAGGCAGCAGCACGGCCGTCCCCAGGTCCAGCGATTCACTTTCGTCAAACAGGTAAACCCCTTTCTTTCCAGCCAGATATATGACGTCCTGCGACGGCAGTACGGCCACGGCCGTCAGTTCATCTTCGTCGATTTGATATTCCAGAACGGTGTCTTCGGTCAGACTTACCAGCTTGATAGAATGGGCCGTAATGAAAATCAGTCTGTTGCTGCTGAGCTCGTCTGCGATGTCAACGATTGCAAGGTC
>CAZFVA010000041.1:0-21555 GCA_964522105.1 uncultured Anaeromyxobacteraceae bacterium | reverse complement strand
CTGGAACCTCGACCTTCTGCTCTTGAACCTCAACCTGTTTCGCTGGAACCTCGGCTTTCTGCGCCGGAACCTCGACCTGCTGCACAACGACTCGCCGAGTCGACAACGGCGGCGGTTCTTCCCGGTTCACATACACCCAACCGGCCACAGCAACTGCGACGGCGACCACCCCGAACGTAATCTCGAGCCCGTGCCCGCGAATCGCCCATATCCGGTCCGGCCCGGACCGTTCAGCCACCGACCGACGGTCCGTCACATCAGATTCAACATTAACCAGCGGCGCGCCCACGGCACTCAGCCTTAACGAAGGCTTTGTTTCATCAACACTTTCAGCCACTTCAGACTGCCCGACCGTCCCGCGTGCGACACGCTCGGTTACGTCATGTTCGACCGCGCCCACGGACGGCCCGGCCCCTGACATCGCCGCCACAACAGCATCGGCAAACTGGTCCATATCCTCAAAACGATCGCCCGGATGCGGTGACAGAGCCTTATACAAAACGCCTTTTAACGCCGCCTGCCGGTCAAAAACGCCCGAGTCAAGAAGCGGCGGGCGCATCGCCAGCCGTTGAAGAAGCGCGCGGTCAGACGATGAATTGAAAGGCTTTTCGCCGGTCACCGCCTTTATCACGACAAGCGCAAGCGCGTACTGGTCCGTACGACCGTCAGGCTGCCCGCCGATCAGGATTTCAGGGGCGACATATTCAGGCGTCCCGATGAACGCATTTTCCCGCGTCAGCTCGGGCAGGCTTTCACGAATTTCGGGATCAACGCACAAGATACCGAAATCAATGACTTTTGCACGTTCACGGCTTGTTGACGGCTCGACTACAAAGATGTTCGACGGCTTGATGTCGCGGTGGATGATCCCTGCTCGATGAGATTCCGCCAGGCCACGTGCCGCCTCGACCGCCAGCTTCGCCACCCGCCCTGCATCCAGCCTGCCATGCCTGGCTGTCAACTGATCCAGTGTCGCCCCGTCCAGGTATTCCATGACCAGCAGCATGTCGCCATCGTCATCAACCAGAAAATCGTGAAGAGTAACTATATGAGGATGATTTAGCGTGCTTGTCAGAACTGCTTCGCGCCGGAACCGTTCGCGCGACACTTCAGGGCTTTCAGGCCCCTGCCGCATGACCTTCACGGCCACCTGCCGGTCCAGGTTGATCTGACGACCGGAATAAACGGTACCAAACCCGCCTGTGCCGATCGTGTGGTCAATCTTGTATCGGCCGGATACCAGCTCGCCGGGAAGTCCTTTCACATATCACCTGCAACAATTCTGATTCCGATTCGGCTGTCTATTCCAGATCAGGCCTGACGTCCCAGCATAGCGCACGATGACGCACGCCGCAATTTCACAAACTTTCGACAGAAAACTGCATGACAATGCCCCCGGCAAGGCGCAGTACAGGCTGATAACGCATGATCATTCTTGATTGATGAACACTTAACATGATACGTATCATCCGGGTTTCTTTGAATCAGGATATCTGTATGAAATACTTTTTTGCATTTATGGCTCTTGTCGCTGTTGCCGCCGTTGCTTTCATGATTGGACGGGCTACAAAAGTTGACCAGGCAGGGTCCGCCCCGGCCCCCGTAGCTGTTCAGCAGGCCCCAGCGCCCGCGCCCGCTCCGGCACCGGCACCTAAAGTTCAGCAGGGCGCAAAGCCGGGCCAGGTCGAGACTTTCCCGGTATCCCCGATGATGGCCAACTCCGACGTGCGCGAAATTCCGATTCCCCCCGGCACAAAGCCGGCCCGGGATGCCAGCGCGGCCAAAGGCCCGAAAAACGCCCCGGTTATCTTCATGGAAGTCTCGGACTTTCAGTGCCCGGTCTGCAAACGCGCCCACGAAGGCCTTGCGGCCCTGGCCACCGACTACCCGGATAAAGTACGCTTCGTCTTCAAGCAGAACCCCCTCGCAATGCACAAAAACGCTCTGAATGCCGCCGCTGCCGCACTTGCGGCCGGACGCCAGGGCAGGTTCTGGGAATTTGCTGACATGGCTTTTGCCGACCAGCGCGCCCTTTCTGAAAACGACCTGATGGAAAACGCCAGAAAGCTGAAACTGGATATGGCCCGCTTCAAGAAAGACTATGAAGATCCGGCCCTGCGCCTGCGTGCAAAGACTGAAGGCGAAGTCGCAACGGCCCTTGGTGCCACTGGAACGCCGTCATTTTTCGTGAATGGCAAACAGCAGGTCGGCTGGGCTTCCTACGGGGCCATCCGCCAGCAGATCGACAATGAAATCAGGGCGGTGGAAGCACTTCAGGCAACGGGGCTCAGCCTTAAACAGGCCAGGGATGCCAGGGTCAAAGAAAACTGCACGGAAAGTGAAAAATTCCTGAATTCCCCGCTTGGCATCGAGTTTTCCGAGCAGTGAGCTTGATCTTTTGCCAATAGTGCCAATTATTCACCCTGTGTGGACGCGACTTTGATTCTGCTGGAGATACTTTGTGCCAAAAAAGAAGGATGAGATGGGAAGGATGATAAACACAGATGGATCAGGTACCGGCAGCATTGAAGGCCTGCCGATTCTTCCTTTAAGAAACGCTGTGTTGTTTCCGGGCCTTGTGATGCCACTTGTCATCGGCCGGGAAAAAACGTTGCGCCTGCTGGATCAGGTAACTGAAGGCGACCAGATCATCGGCGTAATTACACAGAAAGATAAAGATATTCAGGATCCGGCGGCCGAGGACCTGTTCACGACCGGTACAACAGCAAGGATTCTGCGCGTCGTGCGTGAAAGGGATCAGGGCGTTGACATAGTTGTGCAGGGGATTCAGCGCTTTACGGTCACCCAGTTCACAGAAAAGGAACCCTACCTGAAGGCCGATGTCGAACTGATTCCGGAAAGCACGAAAGGCGACGTCGAGATTGAAGCGCTGATGCGCAATCTGAAAACGCTGACCAGCGAAGTGCTGAACCTGATCCCCGAGATGCCGTCGACGGCGTCTGAAATGGTTGATCAGGTCGAATCCCCGAATCGGCTGGTGTATCTGGTTTCATCGAACCTGCCGATCAGCACCGAAGAAAAGATGCGCATCCTGGAAATCACGGATATCACAGATGCGATGCGCGAAACGCTGAAGATTCTTAGCCATCACCTTGAGGTTCTGCGGGTAACCCAGAAGATAAACACTGAAGTCAAAGGTGAGCTGAACAAAAGCCAGCGTGAATACGTGCTGCGCCAGCAGATCAAAGCCATCCAGAAGGAACTTGGCGAGATCGAAGACGACGGCGATATTCTGGACGAGATTGGCGAAAAAATTCGCAACACAAAGCTGACCGACGAAGTGCGCAAGATCGCAGAAAAGGAACTGCGGCGGCTGCGGTCGATTCAGCCTTCATCCCCGGAATACACGGTCGCCAGAACTTACCTTGAATGGATCTGCGAGCTGCCGTGGGGAATCGAAACCGAAGACAATCTGGACGTGGCCCACGCCCGCGAAGTGCTGGACGCCGACCACTATGACCTGGTGAAGATTAAGCGCCGCATCCTGGAACACCTTGCCGTGTCGCGTCTGCGCAACAACATGCGCGGCCCGATTCTGTGCCTGGTTGGACCTCCCGGCGTTGGTAAGACGTCGCTTGGACAGTCGGTTGCCAGGGCTCTTGGGCGCAAGTTCATCCGCGTGTCGCTTGGCGGCGTCCGTGATGAAGCAGAAATCCGTGGCCACAGAAGGACTTACATCGGCGCCCTGCCAGGCAAGATTATCCAGAGCCTGAAGCGCGCCGGTTCGCGTAATCCCGTGTTCATGATGGATGAAATTGACAAGCTGGGACGCGACTGGCGGGGCGACCCGACAAGTGCCCTGCTTGAAGTTCTGGACCCTGAACAGAACCACACCTTCATGGACCACTACCTTGATGTGCCGTTTGACCTGACCGGAATTCTTTTCATCACGACGGCAAACGTGACAGACACGATTCCGCCGCCGCTGCTGGACAGAATGGAGCTGCTTGAGCTGCCGGGATACACACCGGAAGAAAAAGGTGCCATCGCAAGGCGGCATCTGCTTCCCAAGCAGATCAAAGAACACGGTCTAAAGCCGGAACAGGTTGATCTTTCTGATGAAATGATTCAGTTCGTGATCGAGCATTACACGCGTGAAGCAGGCGTCAGAAACCTGGAGCGCCAGATGGCTTCAGTGTGCCGCAGCGTGGCAGTCAACGTCGTTGAAAACACGTGGGCGAACCCGGTCATCGACAAGGAAATCATTGAAAAGTTCCTGGGGCCCGAGCAGTTCCACTCGGAAACCGGCGAACGCACAGAATCACCCGGCGTCGCGACAGGCATGGCCTGGACAGCCACAGGCGGTGAAATCCTTTTCGTCGAAGCCACGAAAATGCCCGGACGCGGAAAGCTGCGTCTGACCGGGCAACTGGGCGACGTCATGAAGGAATCGACTCAGATCGCCCTGTCCTTCCTGGAAGCCAATGCGGCCAATTACGGCATCAACTGTACCGATTTCGCCAGCACCGATATTCACGTACATGTCCCGGCCGGGGCCATTCCGAAAGACGGACCGTCGGCAGGCGTTACGATGTTTACGGCGCTGTATTCATTGATGATGAACCGCAGGGTCAGAAGCGACACGTCAATGACCGGTGAAATCACACTTCGCGGTCTGGTACTGCCGGTCGGCGGGATCAAGAACAAGGTTCTTGCCGCGCAACGTGCCGGAATCAAACGGATAGTCCTGCCAGAAAGGAACCGCAAAGACTTGCTGGAAGTGCCAGAACAGATTCGGCGCGAAGTTGAATTCATCTTCGTCAGCAGGATCGAGGAACTTCTTGAGCAGGTCATTGATATGTCTGACGGCAGGCCGGTCTATTTTGCGAACCCGGTAATCGAGACTCCGAAGCCAATGCCGACCGTCATGACTATCGAAGATGACGACGACGCGCCGGTCGGACGTGTCTGCGAAGACGATACTGAAGACCTCCCGCCACGCCCCACAAGCTAGCCCCGACCGCCTGAAAACACCCCGCGTTAGCAATCACAACGCTGGATATGGTATGTTGACCGTCGCAGGTAAACTGAACTGATTCATTTGACGTTTTCAGGGGGCCCGCCATGAACAGGATGGTCACGAATGCGCACCGCGCACTGACACAGCTTCTGGAATTCCGCGAGTCGGACCGGCTTCTGATAATCACTGATGATGTGACTCATGGCGTTGCAGATGCGTGGGTAAAGGCGGCAAAGAAGCTGGGCGCGACGGCAATTACAGTTTACCGGCTGCCCGGGGACATGCGGCCGCTGAGGTCCATACCAGACGAGCTGGCGGCGATGATACCGGGTGCCGACGTTGCGATTACGGCGTTTTCAACAGACCCGGCAGAAACCCCGTTCCGCGTGGATCTGCTTTCTGCACTTTCCAAGGTAGTACGGCGACTTGCACACTCGCCCGGCATCACGGAAAAGATGATGGTCGAGGGCGGGATGAACGCCGACTACACGAA
This sequence comes from uncultured Anaeromyxobacteraceae bacterium, assembly GCA_964522105.1. Classification (GTDB taxonomy): domain Bacteria; phylum Myxococcota_A; class UBA9042; order DTJE01; family DTJE01; genus JAGOFO01. The sequence goes on along the minus strand of CAZFVA010000041.1, from coordinate 16,081 downwards.
AATGGCGATGTCAGCGGGCGACCTTATCAGGCGCCTTCAAGGGGCCGTTTCGGCACACGTAACTGCGACATCCGGTACCGACATCATCATGGACATCCGCGAACGCGCGTTCAGTTCGGACACAACAGTGGCCGACGGCACATTTGGAAACCTGCCATGTGGCGAAATCTGGTGCGCCCCGCATGAAGACAGCGCAAGCGGCATACTGGTCTGCGACGGATCAATCGGGGATCTGGGCCAGGTTCCGGCTTCGGTGCGTCTGGTTGTCAGTCAGGGGCGCGTCACGGCCATCCATTGCTCGGATGCGGCGTTCCAGGCGCGGATAGAGGGCCTTCTTGCGGTTGATTCTGAAGCGGCCGTCATTGGCGAACTTGGCATCGGCATCAATCCGGCGGCGCGGATCATCGGTAACCTGCTGGAAGACGAAAAGGCCGCAAACACCGCCCACATTGCGTTTGGCAACAACGTCGGAATGCCCGGGGGACAGAACCGGTCATCAACCCATCGCGACTTTCTTTTTCACTACCCAACAATATCAATAACTTTTGAAGACGGCCGGGAAGAACGTATCGTCGTTGCGGGCAAGGTAACCAGGGAAAGGCAGCCACGCGGCGGGACCGGCGGCAAGCTTTGGTCCGACATTCTGGTGGCCGTTGATTTTAATGTCTGTTCAGAAGAAGCCATCGTAGCGGCCGACATGATCGCCAGGCAGAACAACGCCCGGTTGATTTTCTGCCATGTGATCAACCGCGCCGTACCTGTAAACGTGCTTTTCCCGCAGTACTCGGCCATGAACACAAGTATTGATGTGGTCCGCCAGGAAGAAGAAGAGGCGTTCAGGCTGTTGAACGCAATGGTGACCCGCCTGACCAACCGCGCCCCTGATCAGTTCGAAACGCTTGTATTCGCAGGTGATCCTGTCCGCTCGATCATTGAAAGCGCTGAACAGCAGGGCGTGGACCTTATCATCGTTGCCGCAAGACCGGACCGTAAAGGTGCCAGAAGATTCCTTGGATCGGCATTCAAGTCGGTGGCTGAAAACGCGACATGCGATGTGCTGGTGGTCAGATAGACGGTCAGTTGGCGATAATTCCCTGAACAATCAAAACAAGCTCGTCAATATTCAACGGTTTCTTCAGAAGTGGAACTTTCTGATTTTCAAGCGCATTCTGCGACTCCATGTCAAGAATCCCGCCCGACATGAATACGGTCTTCGTGGTGGTTCCCGGACACTTCGCCTCGATTTCCGCCAGCAACGAAAGGCCGCCACCGGGCCTGTCAATATTCAAATCAAGAAGAATGGCGTCGAAACGGATCGCTTCGGTTCTTTCCAGAGCCTGGGCCTGACTTGATGCCTCGCAGACAAAGACCTCGCCGAACAGGCGGGATTCGGCAAGCCCTGTCTCGATGACCTCGCGGGCAAGTAACCTGATTCCCGCATCATCATCAACGATTAGAACAGATGCGGAAGCTGGCGAAAGCATGGCCGCATCTTCTTCAGGCGTAAAAGGGAAACCATCGTTAATGGTCTCGTACTTCGCCTTGTCAGCCTCGAAAATCTCTATACATCTTTTCGTTTCGTCAAAAACCCTTGCGGCCTGATTTCTGGCCTCGTCGGACAGATCCTTGCGTATACTCAGCAACTGCGAATAGCCAAGAATAACGGTAAGCGGATTCATGACGTCATGGCGAAGGGTAGAGACCCTGTCCGGGCTATGTGCGGGATCCCGCAAATCCATGCTGCGGCTCCTCATCTGTTATGGTTCAATCTTATAACTGGCAGAATTTTTGTAAAATCTATTTTCTTAAGATACCGACAATCAAGCGGTATTCTGGTAATTGCCAATATATAGACTTTACGCTCTTGGATGCGCTTTCTTATACACTTTCTTCAAATGACCACGGCTGACGTGTGTATATATTTCTGTAGTCGAGATGTCACTGTGACCAAGCATTTCCTGGACCGAACGCAGGTCGGCACCGTGCTCCACCAGATGAGTCGCGAAAGAATGACGCAGCTTGTGGGGCGAAATGGCCTTCAGCAAGCCGGCCTTTATGCCATAGCCCTGAAGGTTTTTGAAAAAGCCCTGCCTGGTCAGCACAGTCCCGCGGGCCGTCACAAACATAGGTTCATAGCCCTGTCCGTGGGCCACGGCGCGGCCGGTCGGCTTGACAAGCTTTCTGCCTTTTAATAGCGCCGGGCGGGCCTCGTCCAGATACCGAAGGACAGCGGCGCGGCACGGGTCCGATATCGGGACCACCCTCTCCTTCTGCCCCTTTCCGTAAGCGACAACATAGCCTGAAACTGTGTTTACATCCGCAACACCAAGACCAAGGACTTCGCTGATTCGCAGACCGGAGCCATAAAGAAGCTCAAGAATTGCACGATCCCGCAGCCCCTGCGGACTGTTGGCAGCCGGCATCCTTAAAACTGAATTGACATCCTGTTCATCAAAAACGACTGGAAGACACTGGGAAAACTTAGGAACTTCAAAGTCTTCCATCGGATTGTTGTCAATCCTGCGGTCGGCACAATACCAGACGTAAAACTGACGAACGGCCACAACGGCTGCGGCCAGGCTGCGGTCTGACAGGCCATTGGCCTTCAACAGGCGGGCAAAGTCTTCAAGGTCGCGGCGGTTAAGTTCAGACGGCGGCTTCGATGACCCGAACGTTTTGACAAGCCAGCCTGAAAACCGCCGAAGCGTGCGTCCATAGGCATCAATCGTATTTTTTGACAGACCACGGCGCACCATCGAGTCGAACAGAAAGCCGTCAATTGCCGCGTCAACTTCAATATTCACCGGGCAAAACCTCTGGCGACACCTGTCACGGTGTGGCCGACACGTGTCACGGCAGGGCCGACACTTTTTGATTCAAAGTACGGTCCTGCGGATTGAAACCAAGCGCACCCAGGTACAGGGCCTTTGCGGAATCAACGTCACCCGACTTTTCCATCCAGTCGGCAGACGAAGCAAGATTTCTGATAATGACCCGCCTGGTCTCGACGTTGGTGGCGGCCCGTGAAGCGAAACGCGACTGAACGTCGGTGGCGTACTGTCCGGCAGCATCCAGGGCTGCGGCTCTGATAACTGCAGCATCTGCCGCCGTTACCGGAACCGGCGGGATCCCGTCTGGCAGAGGATCCCCGTTAACCCTGAAAAACCAGCCATCGAACGCAATGTCACGCCAGACGGCCTTGAAATCAGGCGAGGCTTCCAGCATGACAGGCCGCGAAGAAGCCAGCGACGTCAGATCGGACCAGGCAATTGTCCCGCTGGAAAGAAAGTTCGCGACCAGCGGCCCAAGCGATTCATCACGCGTCGCAAGCGTACGGGCGTACCACTGACCGCCACGGGCCTTGAAGTACAGACTTTCCTGAACCAGCGTCACATCGGGGCGTACGCCTTCAACTTCCTGCTGATACTGCAGCACAAAAAACACAGGATAGTGCGACACGAAAGCGGCCGCACCGACTGGAATATCACCCCAGGCGGCGGCAGCCACGGCGTCTGTGTCATCAAAGCGGGAACGTTCGCGCCCGACATCGAACCCGCCGCGAAATGAATTGCCGACAGTCACAGCGACAAGGACAAAGGCCACGGCGGCAACTGCCTTCAGCAAACGGGCCTTACCGGCAGACACGGGCCGGACCCTGCCGACAGCGCCGGACCGGGAACCTGCCGAATCTGCAGCAAAAAACCACGCTGCAAGGGGAAACAGAAGTAACTGCGGCGCCAGTATCGACAGCGACGACAACGCCAGCAGGAAATATCCGTGATCATCAGGATTTGCCGGGTCCAGGATGCCCATCATGACCTTGGACGCCAGACTGCCCGCCAGCAGAAGAAAGACGACCAGCGCCACGCGATAAGCCCGTGTACGCACAACCTGATACATCCCGCCAAGCGCCATGACCAGCACAAGCGGCCCAAGGCTTTCACCAAGCAGCACAAAAGCCAGCCCGATGTTCTGGCCGACAGAGCTGCCTGCCTGCTCGAACCCGCCGACTGAACCGGAAAAAATGGCGGCCGAGGCATACCAGATGAAACCGGCCCACGAAGATGCTGACGCCCAGGCTGGCCACGCATCTAACGCCGCCCTTACCGGCATGTACAGATAGCATCCGGCTGCCACGAAAGCTGCGGCGCCACCGGCCCACAAAAGCCCCCGGACCGACGAACGGCCTTTCCAGAAGGCCGCGAAAATCGCGGGAAACGCCAGCACTGCCAGCAGATGATGATTAGCCAGGGCCAGCCCGAACAGAACACCGGCGACCATCGCGATTCTGGCGTCGCTTCGCCCTTTCAGCAGCACATAGACAGCGCCCAGAATCAGCGCGGCGTGAAACGTGTAAACCTCGGCTGCCATGGCCTGTATGAAGACCGAGCGGGTGCCGGCAAACAGCAGCCCCGACGCGACGCCGATTATGGCCGAAGCGACAGAAGCCCTGCCCGACTTCACAAACTTTCCAAGGACTTCTGCCGCCATCATCCGGGATAGCCCGGCAGTCAGACCGGCCGCAACTGCCGCGAAAAACGCCGAAAACAGGTTGGCCCGGAACGATGCATCCCCGACAGGAAAAAGCAGGAAAAGCTTCAGTAATATGACCATCGACGGATGGCCGGGCGGGTGCGGCAAGCCCAGATTTGAGGCGGCGGCAATGAACTCGGGGGAATCAAGCCAGTAAGGCGTGGCGGGAACAAAAAGCAGACAGGCGATAAACGCGACAACGGCAGTCAACACAACGGTCGCAGGGGTCAAACCGTCATCTTTGTATGTTGACGCGGAATCATCAACTGGTACCGGGGCTGAAGATGGCATGAACTATCCCTGGACCGGCTGATCAATGCCGAACATTGATACCGGGGCTTCTGTCATAAAGAATGGCGGCAATGCCCCGAACGGCTGTCCACATGGAATCACATATGGCGTATCACCGCGGTGGTGCGCGGCCCTTTTATGCTTCGTCTTGTTCTGGACGCTGAGTGCGACCCCGGCGTGACTGGCATAAATCTGAATGACTTCATGCGCCTTTCGCGCATCGGGAAATTCGGCCTCGATCTCGAAATCCCTGAAACCGTCGGAAAAGACAGTCTCATCCAGCTCAAGCGTCACACCAAAACAGGTATCACAGATGGCCCGCCTTGTAAGCGACCAGGTCGTCACCACAAGAGTCGCGCCGCCAAGCAAATGGCCGACCGGCTCGAAACCGGCCACTGACGCCGGAACTGCAGACGCCGGGTCCTGTATCCACGCGATAGCCATGTCACGCGACACCGCCACTTCCGTTTCTTCGTTAACGAACGAGCCGGACCCGTCTGTAACCGGAAGGCCGGGGCGCGGCATCTTCATCGTCAGTCTGGCATGGTCAGGCGTGACCCGGATGCGCAGAGAAACGTGATGAAGACCAAGCCTGCCATCGGCGGAATCAAGATATACATTCAGTTGAAGGCCCCATCTTCTGGGGGGCGGCAGAACGGTGGCCAGTTTCCAGTAATCGACGGAACTATTGATCTTCAGTTTGACTTCGCATTCAAGAACAGTGTTTTGTGACTGCATGTCTACCCTGACAGCACGGATATTGCCCACACAAGAATCCCGCCTGCCGCGAAAATCCCAATCAAAGCACCAAGGGCCACTGGATATGACATTTGAACCATGCCATCAATCGGTGACATGACAGCCGTCACAATCGTATCCCCGTTCATGTTCTGCGGGCGTCCGGGCGATGTTGCGCACGGATCATCGCCGGTTGACGGTGTGTGCACTACATATGACGGAATCCCGCCCACCGCACTAAGCGCTTCGCGGACATCTGCGGCCGTCTGGAAGCGTTGTTCCCGCTTCTTTATCATCAATTTTTCAATAAGACAGACAAGCTTTTCAGGTACATCCGGTCTTAACGGCCGCATGTTCGGAACCGGCTTCACCAGATGGGCGGTCGCAATTTCAATGACCGTTTCACCGGTAAACGGCATCACACCGGCCAGCATCTGATACATCACGACGCCCAGTGAATACAGGTCAGAACGGCCGTCAAGTTCGTCACCGCGAATCTGCTCGGGCGACATATATTCAGGGGTTCCAAAGACCATCCCTGTGGCCGTTTTGAAACCGGAGCTTTCTTCAGAACCGGCCGAATCGCGGATCTTGGCGATACCGAAATCAAGAACCTTCACGAAATCGGGGTCTGACCGCAGCGCCTCGACCATCACGTTTTCAGGCTTGAGGTCGCGGTGGACAACGCCCGCCGCATGCGCTTCATCCAGGCCGTTCAGCACCTGGGTAGCGATGTGAATTGCCTTCTTGACAGCCATCTTGCCGTCTTTGGCGATAATGCGCGACAGGTCGCGGCCCGGCAGATATTCCATGGCAATATAGAACCAGCCGTCTTCGGTTTTACCAAAGTCCAGAATCATGATGCAGTTCGGGTGATGCAGGCGCGACGCGGCTTTTGCCTCGCGATGAAAGCGGTGAACCTGCCCCTCGTCAGTCAGCAGATGTCTGTGCAGAACCTTCAAAGCGACAGGACGGGAAAGGTCCTTATGCTCGGCTTTGTAGATGCTGCCCATTGCGCCCGAGCCGATAAGCTCTTTCACAATGTACTTGTCGCCGACAATCTTGCCGATAAGCGGATCGACCGCCTTCGGTCTGGCAACCACGATTTTGCCACCGCAGAAAGGACAGAAACGACTGCCTTCCGGCGCACCTTTTCCACAAGATGAACAATTGCTCAAACCGACTGACTCCGTCGTTGATCTTTACGATTCTATTCCCGGGTGTTACGATTCGCAAGGCGTACAAACAGCCTTACGTCAGTTTGCGGGGTAAATCATGATTCGGTGTGTCCACTGTGGTACAGAAAACGAAGAAATATTCACATATTGCCTGAACTGCGGGAAGCCTCTCGAGCAGTCAATGAACACGTTCAAGGCCAGGGGCACCCAGTCCGGCGACGCGATTGCGGCGCGGCTTGTGGTAGTCAAGGCCGACGGGTCGGACGGCGAGTCGTTCGCACTTAAAGGCGGCGAAAACATCATCGGACGTGGCCCTGTCGAAATCGACCTTGGCGCCGACCCCAGAATTTCCGCAAAACACGCGATGATTGATGTTGGCACCGACGTCGCTTTCGTGACCGGAATCGACACAGAATTCGGCACATTCGTGCGACTGACCAGCCCGCGCGTTCTTGCAGACAAAGACCGCATCCGCATCGGCCATGCCCTGCTGGAATACAATGGCACGCTGCACAAGCCGCATCTGCCGGTCAACAACACCGAGTGGCTTGGTTCACCGAGCGCCCCCGCGCAGAAAATTCAGGGCCGCATCCTTCGCATCGGTCCGAATGAAACGATTCTGGCCGCATGGCTGCTGGACAAACCTGAAACGATCGTCGGGCGCACCGGCGGGGACATAGTTCTTGGTGCTGACGGTTTCGTGTCATCTAAACACGCAGCTTTTGTAGTTACAGACAACGACTGCACGATCAAAGACCTGAAGTCGACGAACGGCAGTTTTGTGATGGTAAAAGGTCGCGTCGGAATAAACAGCGGCGACCACCTTCTGATCGGGCCACATCTTCTGCGATTTGACAGGAAGTAGGCGTCAGGCGCGGGCGTCAGGCCCGTGTGTTGATTCTGTCGTACTCTGCGGTAACTTCTTCAGCCGAAAAAACGGAAATAACTTCAAGACCAACGTTATTCATGTTTTCCAGACCACCTTCGCCACGGTCAACAAGCACCATGCATGCGACAGGTACAAGCCCGTCCTGAATAACGGCTTCATGGGCATCAAGCAGCGATCCGCCGGTAGTCAAAACGTCTTCCAGCAGCAGGACCCGGGCACCTTTTGAAACGCCGAACCGACCCTCAACCCGCGACGCAGTTCCGTGATCCTTGGCCTGCTTGCGGACAAGAAACGCAGGATATTCAATGCCATCCGCGTATGCCGTAAGCTGAAACGCCGTGACAAGCGGATCGGCACCAAGTGTCGGGCCGCCAACCGCGGCAATGGCGATACCTGACCGCTTGAAAAGTTCATAGAAAACGCGACCGCAAAGGTGCGCGCCTTCAGGGTGAAGCGTCACGCGCCGACAGTCCATGTAGTAGTCTGCCAGGCGGCCGGACCTGAGAACGACCTGACGGCGTTCGTAAGCCAGCATGGCAACCAGAGTCAGAAGTTTTCTGCGGTCGGAGTCATAAGTCGTGGGCATGAAATTCCATGGTGTACGGGCAACTATGCTTGTTAATTGTCCGCGGTTTCGTCAACATCATCAATCAGAGGGGCCGATGACATGGCCGGCTTCCTGGTCTTCGAATCAACCTTCAGGTCCTGCTGCCTGCTTCTGGAAGCCGTCGGTGCAGTCCTTGACGTCTTGACGGTCGCGGGCCTGGCGGCAGTCGCCGTCCTGGGCGTGGCGACAGTGCGTGAACCGGTCTGACCTGTCGTCCTGCCGGTGGCAGTCCGCGAAGTCGTGACGGTGTTGACCCTGACTGGCTCCGGTTCGGAATCATCCATGATAAGGCGGCCCTTGATTGCGCCACCTTCGACCAGCACCATCACGGGCGTGACGATGTCGCCCAGGATACATCCGGTTTCAAGAACTTCGACCTTTGACGTCGCCCTGATATTTCCAACAAGAACCCCGGCGATCATGACGACCGATGCCTCGATCTGGCCATAAACTTCGCCCTGTTCTTCCACAATTACGGTCTGCGTGGACTTCACGGTGCCTTCGACGCGCCCCAGGATGGAAACGTCCTCCTGAGCCTCGATGTCACCTTTGACCTGAGTTTCAGGACCAATCTCGGTCCTTCTGATATCGGTCATCTTTTCAGCCCTCCGTTATGTCCATCTCGACGCGCCCTTTGAACACGGCGCCGTCAGAGATCAAAATTCTTGCGGTGCGGACGTCGCCGACCATTCTGCCGTCGGTACTGATTTCGACTTTGCTGCGACCGGTAACTTCGCCGCTGACAGACCCGCGTACGAATACCTGAGCGCCGCTGACAGTGGCTTCCACGCGACCTTCGGCTTCGACGACGACATCGCCATCCACAGCGACTTCGCCGACAACCAGTCCATTGACAACCAGCCTGTCGCTTCCGGTAATAAGACCATTAATTCTGGTCTTGCTGCCGATAATGGTATCAGCCATCTGCTATTCCCCCCGGCCTTCGATAATCCCGGTTTCCATATTAAGCTGGCCGGTAAACACGGCGCCTTCCTCGATGACGATTCTGGGGGCGCTGATTTCACCCTTGCCGTGGCAGCCGTTCACCAGCGAAATGATTTCCGTGCATGATGCCGTACCGTTGAATTCGCCTTCAAGACTGAACGCGACGGCTTCCACATCGGCTTCCACGACGCCCGTTTCGCCGACAACCAGCTCGGATTCCAGCTTGATGGTGCCTTCGACGCGACCTTCAACAAGAAGGTCTTCCGTGCCCTGTATCTCGCCCCTGACGATGATGTCTTTGCCGATGACGGCTCCAAATTCATTACTCATGTAGTACTCCGGATTTGATGGACCAAAACATTGACGACGAAACGTAGCCCATGGCCGGTTAACAGTCAAGGACTAGTCAAACGACCGTGGTTGGCGGACCGTCTTCGGGTGCAACTTCGGACACAGGTTCGGACGCAACTTCGGGCGTAGCTTCCGGCGTAACTTCAGGTGCAGCCTCGGATTTTTCTTCCGGCTTATCTTTGCCGCTTCGCGAAGATCTTGTCGATTTGTACGGCACACTGGGCGAAATCGGCGGGAAACCGGCTTCAATCATAATCAGGTCAACTTCGGGTCCGTCCAGCGTTTCCCTTTCCAGAAGCGCCTTCGCCACACCGACAAGCGCAGCCCTGCGCTCGGTCATCAGTCTGATGGCCATTTCATAGGCTTCCATGACGAGCTTCGAAATCTCTTCGTCAACGCGGCGGGCAGTCTGTTCACTGACCGAGCGCTGGTGTGAAAGTTCGCGACCCAGAAACACCATTTCGTCGCTTGAATCCATGTGGATCGGGCCAAGAATCGACATGCCCCACTGGGCCACCATCTTCCTGGCGATCTCGGACGCGACCTTGATGTCCTGACCGGCGCCGTTCGTCACATCATTAAATATAATCTTTTCGGCAGCGCGACCGCCCATCAGGATGGCCAGTCTGTCCACCAGGTACGTTCTGGATGCTGTGTGACGGTCTTCCAGCGGCAGTTGCTGAGTCATACCGAGCGCCATGCCACGCGGAATAATTGTCACTTTGTGCAGCGGGTCCGCACCGACGACCGACTTCGCGATGATGGCGTGACCGGCCTCGTGGTATGCCGTCAGTTCCTTTTCCTTTTCACCTATGACGAAGCTCTTTCTTGCCGAGCCCATCATTATCTTGTCTTTGGCTTCGTCGAAATCGGCCATCGCGACCTTGTCCTGGTTGCGTCTGGCGGCCAGAAGCGCGGCTTCATTGACCAGATTGGCAAGATCGGCACCGACGAAACCGGGCGTCCCGCGTGCGACGACACCAAGGTCAACGTCATCGGCCAGCGGCACCTTTTTAGCGTGAACTTCCAGTATTTCTTCGCGACCGCCAATATCGGGACTGGGCACGACGACACGCCTGTCAAACCTGCCGGGGCGCAGAAGCGCCGGATCAAGAACGTCAGGCCTGTTTGTCGCGGCAACGATAATGACGCCCGAATTGACCTCGAATCCATCCATCTCGACCAGAAGCTGGTTCAACGTCTGTTCCCGTTCGTCATGGCCACCGCCAAGACCGGTTCCGCGCTGACGACCGACCGCATCAATTTCATCAATAAAGATGATGCACGGCGCTTTGCGCTTGCCCTGTTCAAACAGGTCCCGCACACGCGATGCGCCGACGCCGACAAACATTTCAACAAAATCAGAACCTGAAATCGAAAAGAACGGCACACCGGCCTCGCCTGCGACGGCCCTGGCCAGCAGGGTCTTTCCAGTTCCCGGCACGCCCATCAGAAGCACGCCCCTCGGAATCCTGCCGCCCAGCTTGGTAAACGTCTCGGGAGCCCGAAGAAATTCAACGATTTCGCCAAGTTCATCCTTGGCTTCATCAATACCGGCAACATCGGCAAACGTAACTTTCGCCGTTGTCTCGGACATCACCTTGTGGCGACTTTTCCCGAATGAAAACAGCTTTCCACCGCCGCCCTGTGACTGCCGCATGAACATGATGAAGATGAAAAGGAAGAACAGCATCGGCAGCCAGCTTGTCAGTATCGAAACCCACAGGCCACCGCTTTCGTCTTCGTAAGTCACTGAAACACGACGGTTAATCAGATCCTTCTGATATTCGGAAATGTCACCCATCGTCTTGAATTCTTTGCCGTCAACCATCTTGCCGGTAATGCGCGGACCGGTGACAACGATGCTTGCGACTTCGGTGGCAGGCGGGGTGCCTTCAGGGGTTGCAGCAGGCGGCAGCGCCTTGTTAATAAACTCCGAAAACTCCATCTCGGAGCTTCCAGGCTTCCTGTCAACCGTTTCGACGATCGCAACAAAAACGCCGATCAGCAGCAACCAGACGAGGATCGTCTTGATATTCTGTTTCAATCAAATCTCCATACAGGCCGGTCAATATCCAGGCCGATTCCCGTGATCAATACTCTGACCACGCGGACATATCCTCGTGAAAAACGACCTCGGAAATCGGTCGTCGTGGCTTCAAGGCCGGTCTTCCGGCATCAAGAGCGGGCATTCCAAGCGCAATCACCAGAACAGGAATGTATCTTTCCGGAATATCAAACGCCTTGCGCAGATGCGGTTCCGAAAAACCGCCGATCGGACAGGACGCGATACCCCTTTCAGTCGCCAGCAACATGATATTCATTGCCACAAGCGCCGGATTCCTTATGGCGAGCGCCATTCTGGCCCACTCGTTACGAACATAAACACCCTTGATGCGCTCCGCCAGTGCCTTGATACCATTTTGATCATTAATATCTGAAATATCAGAACCGCCTGCCTCTGCCGCAAAAGCAGCCGACGCCGCCACCAGCTCGGCTGCAGCAGTTTCAGCCCTTTCCCAGCCACGCGTGTCGCCACAGACAATTATCAACGCAGACGCCTGACGAATCTTTTCCTGCTTGTACGCGCAGTCATACAGGGCCTGCTTGCGTTCACGGTCACGCACAACAAGAAAACGCCACGGCTGAAGATTATATTCCGACGGGGCCTGACACGCTTCCGTAATGATATCTTCAATTGTTTCGCGGCTTAACAACAGACCTTCCGGTTCAAAGGCCATTATCGAGCGCCTGCTTTTTATTGCCTGACCAACGTTCATCGGGTACCTCTCACACTGAAGCCAAGGGATTATTCAATAATCACAGCAGATTAGCGGCAAGTTCAGCAAGCTTCGACCGCTCGCCCTTAGTCAACGTAACTGTCGCAGCTATGTCAGAGTTCTTGAACTTTTCCGCAATATACACAAGCCCGTTATTGACCGAGTCAACGTACGGATTATCAATCTGGTAGGGGTCGCCTGTCAGGACAATCTTGGTTCCTTCACCGGCGCGCGTCAGGATCGTTTTGACCTCGTGCGGCGTCAGGTTCTGGGCTTCATCAACGATCATGTACTGATTCGGAATCGAGCGACCACGGATGTAGGTCAGCGGCTCGACCCTGATCAGGTTCATGTCCATCAGCTCCCTGTAGGAGCGGCCCGACTTGCGATCCTGCTTGGACAGGCCCATCAGGAATTCAAGGTTGTCATGAATAGGCTGCATCCAGGGATTCAGCTTTTCTTCGACGTCACCCGGCAGGTAACCGATGTCACGGCCAAGCGGGAAAATCGGCCTGGAAACAAGCATACGAATGAAAGTCTGTTCTTCGGCGACCTTCTGAAGACCGGCCGCAATCGCAAGCAGCGTCTTTCCGGTACCGGCCTTTCCAATCAGCGTGACCAGACTGATGTCGTCGCGAAGAAGGGCGTCCAGCGCAAAATGCTGTTCCTTGTTACGCGGTTTGATACCCCAGACAGGGTCACGAAGTTCAACGATGCGGTAGAAACGGCGTTCCAGCATTGAAACGCGAACCAGCGCGCTTTGCGACGGGTTGATTTCACTTCTGATAAGCATGTACTGATTCTGAAACAGGCCGGTCGCGGATTCAGGTATCGCGACGTAACCGACGCGGAAAAGTTCACTGATGGCTTCACTTGGCAGCATCAGCTCGCCGGTGCCGGTGTAAAGCTCGGAAACGTCTTTATGTTCCTTGTCGTAGTCAACAGTGGTCAGGCCCATCGCCTCGGCGCGAATTCGCAGATTGGTGTCCTTCGTCACGAAGACGAGCGGTACATCAGGTTCGGTCTGCGCCAGCTCCATGGCTGTGCCGACGATAAGACGGTCCATCACATGACTTAAATTAACGTCGCGATGAACGATTTCGGCCTCGGTGACGTCATTACGGGATGCAAAAAGAACGCGGACCGTGCCGCCCTTGCCTGTCTCGACGCCAAGCCCGATATTTCCGTTTTCACGGAAGCTGTCCAGATCTCTTGAAATCTGGCGGGCATTGCGGCCCAGTTCGGAAAGTTCCTTTTTGAAATTATCAATTTCTTCAATGACATAAATGGGAACGCAGACGTTGTTATCAGCAAAGCCTGTCAAAGCGGTCGGGTCATGCAGCAACACGTTGGTATCAAGCACAAAGTTCTTTTTCATTATCGCCCCTGAAACGACTACAACAGTTGTGTAGGTTATAACGACTGCTGGAAAAACGCTATGACGGGACTAAGGCTGGTTGGTGAAATTTGTGGGCCGGACGGTCAGATCAGAGGACTACTTCGATTGGGCTCTTGTCGCCGCCCTTAATGATTTCAACCCTGGCCGAAGCAAAGGGAAGGATGTTGCGGGTAAAGAACTCTGCTGACTTCAGTTTTCCGAAGTAGAAAGCCGCATCAGGATTGTCCTTCAGGAGCTTTGCTTTTTCAGAATCCATCACGCAGTTGTTTTCCGCATACATGGCATCAAGTTTGGCTGAAGCGACAACGGCCTGACGCAGAAGCATCCATGAGCCAACGACATCGCCGAACGTATCAAGCATCGCGCCCGCATAAAGCAACAGGTACGACGGATCCTGCATGCCAACGCTAAGAAGCTTCATGGCTGCTTCGGTCATCGAGTTCGTGGCTATGCGAAGCTTTCCACACAGGTCACCAAGCGCCGGGTGTGACGCGTTTGCGGCTGCGAAGGCCATGATTTCCTTGACGAACATCGAGAATACTTTCATGCCCTTCATTGGAATCTTGCGGGCCACGAAATCCATTGCCTGGATGCCGTTGGTGCCTTCATAGATCGAGCCAATGCGTGAGTCGCGCAGGAACTGTTCAAGCGGGTACTCGTTCGTGAATCCGAAACCGCCGAGAGTCTGGACGCCGAGATCGACTGAACGGTAACCCATGTCCGAACACCAGGCTTTGCAGACAGGCGTCAGCAGTTCGACATAACCATGAGCCTTTTCACGCTCTTCCGGCGTGGCGCCAGCCCTTGACTGATCTTCAAACATCGCGGTCATGTACAGAAGTCCGCGCAGCGCTTCAACGACAGATTTCTGCCACAGCAGCATGCGACGTACATCGGGATGGTTGATGATCGCGACTCTCGGAGCATTCGGATCCTTCATATGTTCGAGATCTGAACCCTGAAGGCGTTCACGGGCGTATTCACGGGACTTTTCGTACGCGATTCCGGCCAGGCCGAGTGACTGGGTGCCGACCAGGATTCTGGCTTCGTTCATCATGTGGAACATCTGGACCATACCGGCAGCGCGCTCGCCCAGCAGGTAACCTTCGCAGGCACCGTTTTCACCAAAATTCATGACGCAGGTCGGGGACGCCTTGATACCAAGCTTATGCTCGATACGCGGGGCCTTGACGTCATTCCATACCGGCGGGTTGGTCATTTTGCCGTCAGCGGTGACGCGATACTTCGGGACGATGAACAGGGACAGGCCCTTCGTACCGGCGGGGTCGCCTTCGACGCGGGCCAGAACGGCGTGAACCAGGTTGTCGGACATGTCCTGATCGCCACCGGTGATGAAAATCTTTGTTCCTTCGATCAGGTAGGTGCCGTTTGCCTGCGGTCTGGCAACCGTGCGGGCGGCGCCGACGTCGGAACCGGCACAATCTTCGGTAAGGTCCATCGTACCGGCCCAGCCCTGTTCAAACAGTCCGGACAGGAACATGGCCTTCAATTCGTCGTTACCGAATTTGATGATAAGGTCAGCGACGCCTTCGGTCAGTCCGCCGCAAAGCGTGAAGGAAACGTTGGCGCCCGTGAAGAACTCATGAATGACCTGACCGACGATGACCGGGAGGCCCTGGCCGCCGCAGTCCTGATCCTGTGTCGCACTGGTCCAGCCGCCGGCTGTGTACTGCTTCCAGGCTTCCTTGAAGCCGGCCGGCATCGTGATTTTTCCGTCGGCGGCGATGGAAACGCCTTCCTTGTCACCGGAGTCATTGATCGGGGCAAGCACTTCGGCAGCAAAAGCATAAGCGGCTTCCATGATAGCTTCATAATCATCGGCGCCATAATCAGCATACTTGGCAAGCTTCTGAAGACTACCCGCATCAAGAACGTCAAACAACTGGAACTTAATGTCTCGCAGATCGGCAGTATATTCCATGATTCTCCCCACTTATTACTGAACCTGGCCCCCCCGGGAACATCCACGGCGAGCGAAGTTCAATGGCGTTTCCAACCTGGTACCCTATGAACTGGAGTATCTTGTAACAAAATTCACAAGCGGTCAATCAGTGTGTGTGTGTCTTGATCCTTTGCACCAGTTAGGATATTGAAACTGGTGGAAAATCGATTTGAGGCGCTGATGTTCATATCTGATCAGATTAAGAGTGACATGGGACGGGGGTCGTGGATCAGACGCATGTTCGAGGAAGGCCTTGAACTGAAAAAAATCCATGGGGCCGAGAATGTTTTTGATTTCACGCTTGGCAATCCGTGGGTCGATCCGCCGCAGCAGTTTCAGGATGCGCTTGAAAAAGTGGCGGCCGTGACTTCGCGCGGGATCCATACATATATGCAGAACGCCGGTTA
>CAZFVA010000040.1:1235-21584 GCA_964522105.1 uncultured Anaeromyxobacteraceae bacterium | reverse complement strand
AACAGCGCGGCCATGTCTTCCAGACCAAGACGCTTCTTGTCCATCGACTTCGCCAGAACGGCATGTACTTCATCTGCGGTCGCAGGCGGACGGCGCAGCAATTCTTCAATATAATCGGTTGGTATGAAGCTGGTCAGGCCTTCACTGTTCGGTTTGATCATCATGGGAAACTCCTTCAGGACGCGATTTGGCCATCAAAGATTTGACCTGAACGCCGGGGAGTTTTCCGATTTTTCCAGTGAGTGCGCTTAGACGCTCGACGGATGATTCAGTGATCAGCGTAATAATGCTTACGCCGCGTTCTGGATAAGGCAGGCCAAACCGTCCGATGACACAGTCGCCGAACTGAACAATCAGTTCATTGATTTCTGCCAGCGGCGCCAGGTGCCGGTCCAGAATGATCGAAATCGTACCGAGCCTCTTTTCCACCGGAAAACTCCCGTGAATCAGATCAAATAACTACTTTTGAATAGTAAGGCGCTGTCAAGCAACGCGCAACAACATATCAACAAAACCGTATCAGAACGGGGTGTTATAATTCGGACAGCAGTGGTCCTTAAATCAAAAAAACAGTCGAAGCCACGGCACTTTATTCAGCGACCGTCGCCGGCATTTCAATCCTGTCAATCTCGACGCCGTCAAGACCCATGAACCGAACCGTCATCTTGTCGCAGCCTGTTTCGACCATCGCGAAACTGCCTTTGCCATAATGGCCGACCCACGGATCAAACCACGGTTCGGGGGCCACGCAGACGCCACTGTCCAGACCGCAGTCGCAGACGCCGCCATCAATAATAGTGGTGACGCCGTCGACCACACCATATTCGATGCCGTGCATGTGACCGTGGAAGCTTGCATGTATGCCTGCCGCCTTCAACATCGGGATCATGGCGACCCGCAGGGCAACTTCGCCGTTATATGGCTCGGCTTCGGGATCAGGATTGTCACATCCGCCCCATTCGCGGGAGTACGCAGGCTGGTGGATAAAGAACAGCTTCCACTGGGCCGTCTTGAATTCTTCAGTTTCGAACTGCCTGCGGAACCAGCCGACTTCGCCCCAGTCAGAATCAGGTACTGAAAAGTAGAAATCGCGGACCCAGCCGCCGCCAATCCATACGTTTCCGATGCGCTTTGCCCACCAGCCTTCAGCGACGCCCGAGCTGATGTCATACGGATCTTCGCTGCCCTGCGGCATCACGAAAGATCCAAAATATTCCTTGATACGTTCGGCGTACTTGTCGTCGTGGTTTCCGGGGACCGCCCACACGTTGACACGGCTGGCCAGATCGCGCATCCCGGCAAACACGGAGTCATACTCTTCACGCAGGCCTTCGCCGGCAAAGTCACCGTTACCAATAGCGAAATCGACGCCTTCGGCAAGGGCCAGTCCCGACATCGTGGAAAGTGGGACTTCGGCGTTATGGGCATCGGCAAACACAGCAAATTTCATCGGCATCGGGGTATCAGGCATCGTCTTGAACGTCAGATTAACCGTCTTGACTTCGCCGACCCTGGCTGAATATGTGACTTCGGTTGAAGGCGGCAGGCCCGGAATCGCCAGTTCGTACTGGCCGTTTTCATCCGACAGTCCGCAGACCGAACCGGTCTGGTCGCCATACGCGTAGTCAACACAGCCTTCATCCGTCGTGGCAATTTCAGTGCGCCACGCAACCATCGCGGTGTCGCGATCTGACATCTGGATGAACGGTCCACGCTTGAAAGTGGTGTCAGAAATTCTTGTCCACGCAGTGCCGGTTCCAGTCCCTTCGCAACCGGCAGCCCAGTGAAATTCAGGAGTTGTATCAACAAGAATGTCAGCGGCATCCGCGCCAACAGCATCTTCGACAACGTCAGTTACGACCGGCACGTCTGCAATATCAACTGTTGTCACGACATCACGCGCAACGTCAGGTTCAACGTCAGCCACAATATCGGCGCCGCTGTCGGCAACCACATCCGTATCAACAACAACATCCGGCTGATTCGTCTTCGTGCCACACGCGGTCGAAAAGACCAGGCCGACACACAACGCCATAAAAGCAAAAGCCGATTTTGAAAACTTCATTGTCACGTCCCCTTTCAGGCAAAACGAAGGCTGTCACATTATCCATATCCTGACGGCACAAACAACCTTGATACGCAGTCTTGCGAAGGCATGATATAAAATGACCGCACCGACTGCGGGAACAAAAGATGAAATTGCTGTTGCCATCAACGCTTAAGATTCGGACATATCTGCTGATAATGATGGTTTTTGTCGCAACCGGGTTCAACGCATGCGCGCAGGACCCCGACGTCATGCAGCCCCCGGGGACGCAGACGACCCATCTTGAACAATACCGGCCGCAGCTTCACTTTTCGCCCGAATCCGGCTGGATGAACGACCCGAACGGCCTGATTTACGCGGGTGGCACATGGAACCTGTATCACCAATACATTCCGGGGCCTTACGTCATTGACCAGATGAACTGGGGACACGCGGTCAGCACCGATCTTGTCCACTGGAAATACAAGCCTGTTGCGATTACCACGAACACCGAGCTGGGCATGGCATATTCGGGATCGGCCATCGTCGATCCAGGCAACACTTCAGGACTTTGCGACAGCCCGGCTTCATGCGTGCTGGCATTTTTCACGCACTCGCAGATCCTTGGCGGCGACCAGAAACAGAGCGTCGCGGTCAGCAACGACGCGGGTCTGACGTTTGAAGAATACGCCGGGAACCCGATCATGCCGAACCCGGACAAAAAGGACTTCAGGGACCCGAAAGTGTTCTGGTACAGCGGCACCGAAGGCGCGGCGGGGGCAGGTACCGCCTCAAATGCCGGCGTCGTCGCTGATCCAGTCCCCGGCCACTGGGTCATGGTTCTGGCAGAAGGCAAGTCAATCGGTTTCTACTCCTCGGTCAACCTGCTGGAATGGCAGCCGCTTTCGACAATCAACAACAGCCCTGACTGGGAAGGTGGTGTATGGGAATGCCCTGACCTGTTCCCGCTGAGCGTCGAAAATGAAGACCGCGTTACCAAATGGATTCTGATGACAGGCGTTTTCAGCGGCGCCCCGGCTGGCGGTTCCGGCGTGCATTACATCGTCGGCACGTTTGACGGGACAACATTTACGCCCGACGACAATCCGGCCGCAGCTGTCTGGCTGGATGCCGGTTGGGACTTTTATGCCGCGCAGTCATTTTCAAACGTCCCGACCGCCGACGGCCGCCGCATTATCCTGGCCTGGATGAACAACTGGAATTACGCACTGAACATACCGACGACACCGTGGCAGGGGTCGATGGCGCTGCCCAGACAACTGACGCTGCAGCGCGAAACCGACGGTTCCTGCAGGATTCATCAGGCACCCATTGATGAAATAGTCGACCTGCGGCGCGGACGCGCTTTGAAGTTTAATGACCTGATGATTAACGAAAACGAGCTTCTGATTTACACGTCAGAAACCGGGCTTTATGAAATCAATGTGACCGGCGCATCGGCAGGCGGAAAGTGGGCGTTGCGCCTTGAATCTGGCGGGATGTCGCTGGAAATCGGGGTGGACAACACAAACCTTTACATCGACCGTACAAACGCCATCTGCGACGAATGTCCCGCCGTCATGAAGCGCGTCGCATCGACTCCGCTGGACGCCGACTCCGACACAACAACGCTGAAGATTTTCGTCGATCATTCCGGCGTCGAAGTGTTTGCCGATGCAGGCCGCACGACGATGACGGCCCTCGCCTTCCTGCCCGGCCCGACGTGGGACATCAAAGTCGTGGCCCCGGATTCATATTCAATAATCTACGATTTTGAGCTTTGGGAACTGTTTTCAATGTGGGCGGAACGATGATTTGAACCGCCCTTTCAGGGCGTTAATTATTAAATAATGCCGATGTTACCAGCGCCGACCTTCGCTTCGCTCAGTTGGCACTGGCCTGTTGTTTGAACCGCCCTTTCAGGGCGGGATCATTACATCCCGATCGTAGTTTTTTCCTGCAGATACGCGATCGATTCATCGACCTGATCGACCAGAATCAAAGCAATATCGCCGGGATTCAAGGCGGCAAGGCCGGTGTCAAAGGCCAGGAATTCACCACGAACCTCGGTAATTTTCGTGGCGCGCTTCGCATTTACCAGACCTTCGCGCAACAGGCCGATCACTTCACCATCGGTACGACCGCGCTGGCACTTGTCCTGATAAAGAACTATCTCGTCAAACGCGTCACCGATGATTTCGCCCTGCCTGCGGATATCAACGTCACGCCTGTCACCGGCCGCGCTGATTACCACCAACCGACGATTCCCCGGCATCTTGTCGATGGCCCCGACAAGCGCAACGATGGCGTCCGGATTATGACCATAATCCGCAATCACTCTGGCACCGTTATAACTCATGACATTGAAGCGGCCCGGGGCTGTCCTGGCATCACTTTCAAACGTGTGCAGCCCGGCCCTTATGACGTCCCACTTGATTCCAAGACCCCAGGCAGCGCCGATGGCCGCCATCGCATTTTCCACCTGAAACGGAATAGTTCCGTCACAAGTCAACGGTATCGCTGCCAGCGGCAGGCGTTCTTCGACCGCCCCCTTCCTGGCAACAATACAGCCGTCATCAACAAACAGCCCGCGTCCACCCTTCCGAAGATGCGCCTTTAATACAAGTGTGTGGCGGTCAACCGCAAAGAATGTGACTGTGCCGGGACACGTACTTGCCATACCGGCCACCAACGGATCCGCCGCGTTCAGGACCGCTGTACCTGTCGTCGAAACGTTCTGAACGATGACGCGCTTGACGACTGTAAGGTCTTCCACCGTCTGGATATAGCTGAGCCCGAGGTGGTCGCCCGAACCGACGTTCGACACAACCGCCACGTCGCAGCGGTCAAACCCGAGGCCTTCACGCAGAATTCCGCCACGCGCAGTTTCACACACGGCAGCTTCCACGTATGGATGCAACAACAGCCTGCGCGCGCTTTTCGGACCGCTGCAGTCGCCCGTGTCGATCCGGCGTTCATCGATATAGACGCCATCAGAACAGGTCATTCCGACATGAGTCCCCTGCGTCCGAAGCAGATGCGCTATCAAACGAACAATCGTTGTTTTTCCGTTAGTTCCAGCCACCGACACCAGCGGGATTCGACCATTATTTCCTGCCGGGAAAAGCGACTGAATTACGGCGTCACCGACGGCCCGCCCCATGCCGTATGACGGATCAATGTGCATACGCAGACCGGGGGCTGCATTCAACTCGACGACGATTCCTTCCTGCTCTTCAAGCGGACGATCGATGCTTTCACAAATCATGTCAACGCCACAGATATCAAGGCCGACGACCGCCACCGCGTCCAGCGCGCAGCGGATAATGTCGGGATGAACAAAATCGGTGACGTCGGTCGCCGTCCCGCCGGTACTCAGGTTGGCGTTGCGACGCAGAACGACCCTGACCCCGAGGTCGGGCACAGAATCGGGCGTAAAACCCTGATCGGTCAGCACCGACAAGGCAATGTCATCAATCCTGATGTGGCTTAACGAAGTTGCATGACCACTTGTACGGCGCGGATCTTCATTGACCTTGTCAACAAGCTCCCGAACCGTATTTCTGCCATTTCCAAGGACCTGCGGCGGCTCGCGACGGGCGGCTGCGATCATGTGTCCGCCAATCACCAGTATTCTGTAATCCTGACCCGGCGCAAAACGTTCAATAAGAACGGGCGTTGACACAGCTGCCGCAGCTTCATAGGCGGCCATGACCTGGTCTTTCGTCGTCAGATTTACCGTAACACCGCGACCCTGGCTGCCATCACGCGGCTTCAAAACGACAGAATGGCCAATTTCCACAGCGGCAGCCCAGGCATCTTCAGCACTGTTGACCGAGCGTCCGTCGGCAACCGGTACACCGGCCGCAGAAAGAAGGCGCTTCGTAAGTTCCTTGTCCTGGGCAATCGATTCGGCTATCGCGCTGGTATGGTCGGTTTCAGCGGCAAGGATTCGATGCTGCTTTGTTCCCCATCCAAACTGAACAAGGCTGCCTGAAGTCAGGCGTCGGAAAGGGATCCCGCGGCGCACAGCAGCCTTTACAATTGAAACTGTACTTGGACCGAAGCGCACTTCTTCATCAAGATTGCGCAATTCATTGGCCGCCGCTGCCACATCAAAGTTTTCACCGTTCCACACGGCCTTGCACAGTTGCTCGGCCAGCGAAAAAGCCAGGCGCCCGACTTCTTCTTCGGTGTATTCGACAACGACTGTGTAAAGACCGTCTTCGACATGGGAAACTGTGCGACTGAACGACACATTGCATCCGGCCTGCACCTGAAGAAGCAGAACTACCTGTTCCAGAACGTGCACAAGGCCAAGTCCGCCTTCCGGCTCGACATACTGCAGCGAACTGAGACCCGGCATCATCGTCATCAGTCTTTCGTGAAAATGACTTACATGCAGGACTGACTGCTCGCCCTCTTCAGGACGCACAATCGCTTCCATCACCAGCCGCGACGACCATATGCTCGGACCACGAAGAGCCCTGATTCTTTCAAGTTCCATCGGATGCTCCTGCAGGTTACCTGCTGTATGATTCCAGAGCTTTCGAAATTGCATCAACGGGCATGTGCAATGCCCACCCCGCACCGACCGCAGCCAGAACATTCCCGAGCATGAACGGGCCATCAGCACCGGCCAGAGCCGGCAAACTTGACAGCGGCATCAGGGTAAGTTCCAGACTGCCTTCCGCCAGAATAATCTGACCATCGCGCACATACACGGCCTTTCGGCCTTCCGCACAATGCTCAATAATTACGGGATGATCGCACTGGGTAGAAAAGAATATTACCGAACCTGCGCACAACGGCGCCATATCTACAACAAGCGGATCCTGAGCATTCAGTACAGCCGTACCGGTCGCCAGCACCACATCGACAGGGCTGCGCAACACAGTGAACATTTCATCAGGGGACTCAATAAAATCATCGGGCATCGGCGTGATGTCCCTGATATTGGTCACGACCGCGACGCTGCACCGGTCAAAACCGAGCCCCTCATGCAAAATCGTTGCCGCACCTGCTTCAAAGATGGCGGCATCAACATTCGGGTTCATAAGAATACGGCGGGCGCTGGCCCAGTTTGCCCGATCACCCCGCTCGACCGTCCCATGCCCGAGCATCAGGCCGTCACTGTTCGCACAGCCCACCCTTAAGCCAATCATTTCAAGCTGTTCGACTATCATTCTGGTGACAGATGTCTTTCCGTGCGAACCGGTTACACAGATGACAGGGATACGTCCGTCATCGTTTTCAGAAAAAATCAGACCAAGAATTGCTTCACCGACAGGACGCGGCTTGCCCGACGCCGGATTCAGGTGCATCGGCAGACCGGGACCGGCATTGACTTCAACGACCGCCCCGCCCTGCTCTTCAAGTGGACGGGAAATATCTTCTGCAACGACGTCGATTCCGGCGACATCAAGACCGACAACTTTCGCCGCCAGCACCATATGCGCCGCGATGCTGGGATGCACGCGGTCCGTGACATCGGCTGACACGTTACCGTTGCGCTGAACCATGACACGTTTGCCATTTTCCGGAACGTCATCAACGGTGTATCCCTGCTGCTGAAGGACCAGCAGAGTAGTCAAATCATATTGAATGAAGTTCAAGGGGCTGCGCTCGTCAAGGCCCCTGCGCGGGTCCGAATTCAACTGCACGTCGACCAGTTCGGTAATTTTGGAAACGCCGTCACCGACGACCCACGCCGATTCACCGTGCGCTGCCGCAATCAGGCGGTTCCCGACGACCAGAAGACGATGCTCGTCACCCCTGATAAACTTCTCGACGATTACGCCACTGCCTTCCTTTTCAGCCATGACATAAGCTGCGTCGATTTCTTCTTTATCATTCAAATCAATGAAAACGCCGCGACCGTGATTGCCGTCGCTCGGTTTGACGACGACCGGCATGCCGATCTCCTGAGCCGCTTCCCAGGCGTCTTCAATGTCATCAACAATCCGTCCGTGCGGAACAGGAATACCGCATTCGTCCAGCAGACGCTTCGTCAGATCCTTGTCCTTTGAAATCGTCTCGCCGATGGCACTGGTCCTGTCGGTCTCGGCCGTCCATATCCGACGCTGCCTGACACCAAAACCGAACTGCACAAGCCCGCCATCATTCTGTCGCTGAACCGGTATGTTACGCGCTTCGGCCGCGTTGACGGTTGCAGCGGTACTTGGTCCGATGCAGACGTCGTCAACCAACTCCTGCAGGCGGGCAACGACCGGGGCGATGTCGTAAGGCCGATTGTGTATGGCCGCCAGCAGAAGTTCCCTGGCTTCAACCAGACACTCCCTGACAACGGCTTCCTCGCGGTAGCGCATCGCAACTTTGTAAACACCGGGGATTCTGGTTTCCCTGGCTTTGCCGAAGCCGACCGGGGTACCGGCCAGATTCTGAAGCTCGATCGTCACATGCTCGAGCATATGCGCGGCATACGTGCCTTCGCGAAGACGCAGCAGAAATCCGCCGCGCTCGCCAACGCCGCAGCGATGTTCTATAAGACCCGGTAACCATTCGGTAAGCCGCTCGTAAAGCCCGGGCATTTCATTCGAGGGCGTGTCCCTCAACTCTTCAATATCTACGAAAACTTCCAGGCAGGTTCTGCGCGACCATATATTCGGACCACGTAATGCCCGGATCTGCAAAAACTCCATACGGTACCTTCCCGCTCAAAAGTGATTAATGATCCTCGAAACGTCCACGCGTGAAAAGTAACAATTTGAAGGTTGGAAAAAATGAAGACAGTAATGGAGGGGATCAAAACTGTTTGAAGACCTGGCACTGTTCATGATGATGCCGACACCGAAAAGCGTCTCATGTATAACAAGCCTGCACCTCAGCCTCGTTTCCTCTATACTCCGAAGCGGCAGACAAGTAAACTTCAACGACACCGGGCTGGTGTTCCTGCACAAGGCCCGGGGACACAAAATAGAAGGTGCGAGTATTGGAAGAATCAGTTTTGACGCCTGAAGCAGCAGATTCCCCACTGAATATTGCTGTTAACATTGAACCTGGTGAAATCGTCTGCGCAGTTTTCCGGCCCGACATCGACGAAAACCAACTTTTCAGGGAAGGCCTGCTGGTTCTGACTAATAGACGACTGCGGTATTTTTCTGACGCTGCAGGCACGCAGGAAAAGCAAAGCATTCTGCTTCAGGAAATTGCTCGCATTACCGCACGGGATCGCGGCGGCCTTGGCACAATCGAGGTCCATGCCAGCGACCGGCAGCTTGCCCGCTGGTACTACACGGTCGGGCGCGCAAAGAATGTCGTTGATCTTGTTGAAGAATTTGACAGGCTGAAGCCGGAAGCCGATTCCGACGCGCCGCCGCGGACTGCCGATGCCGAAATTCCCGAGGCTGTTCAGGTTGAACCGCCGCCCAAAATAGGCACGTTGTGGCGCCTTGTCAGGTTCGCACGGCCACACATACTTTCGCTGGCACTTGGCCTGGTTTTAACGTTCGCATCGACCGGCGCTGCCATGATCCCGCCACTTCTGACATGGCCGCTTGTCGATGAAATCATGGTTCCCTACCAGAATCAGGTCCAGCAAATCAGGGACGACCCGAAGATTTTCGGCGCTGAAAAGGAAGGCAGGCTTCAGGCGCTGCGAACGACTGGCGCGGCGCCCTTTGAGCGGGTGCCGTTGTATCTGCTCGGGATGCTTGCGGCGGCCCTTGCCGCGTGGGGTCTCGCGTGGGCTCAGGGTTGGACGCTTGCACGCCTGTCTGAAAGGATAAGCGCCGACCTGCGCAACACGACATACGCCCACATGCAGACGCTATCTATTGAATATTTCAGCGGAAAGCGGACGGGCGACCTTGTGTCACGCATAAGTACCGACACAGACCGCATCTGCAGTTTCCTGTCTGACACAGCGACCGACTTCATCACCGACGTATTGATGATAGTCAGCACGACGTTCATGCTTTTTTACATGGAACCGACCCTGGCCGGGGCCACGCTGTGCACATTCCCGATCGTCGCGTTCGTCACGCTTCGGGCGCGTAACCGCATGCAGGACGTCGTTCTTCACGGATACCGCGCCTGGGGCGACATGACCAGCATCCTGGCCGACACAATTCCGGGCGTCCGCGTCGTCAAGGCGTTTGCGCAGGAAGATCGGGAAGTTGAACGTTTCAGACAAGCCAACCTGCGCATCATCAGAATGAATGACCGGGTCAACCGGATGTGGACATTCTTCTGGCCGATGATCGCCCTGTTAAACCAGTTCGGACTGATTCTGGTGTGGGCACTTGGGGCATGGCTCATTTTTGACCAGAACACGACCGTCGGCGTTCTGACCGCATTCCTTGCTTACATCGCAAGGTTCTACAGCCGCCTTGAAGCCATGACCCGCGTGGCCGGTACGTCCAACAGGGCGGCCGCCAGCGCCCAGCGAATCTTCGACATCCTTGACCGTACGCCAAGCGTGCCTGAACCTGCCCACCCTGTCAGCCCGGGGCGTGTCAAGGGCGAAGTCGAACTGCGTAACGTTGGATTCCGCTTTGGAAATCGCCGGATTATCGACGACGTCAGCATCAAGATTGCACCGGGCGAAATGATCGGCGTGGTCGGCCCGACTGGTGCCGGCAAAAGCACGCTGCTGAACCTGATGTGCCGCTTTTATGATGTGACAGACGGTGCAGTTCTGGTTGACGGTCAGGACATCCGGTCGTTCCCGATTCTTGAGTACCGCCGCAACATCGGCATCGTCCTGCAGGATCCTTTCCTGTTCTACGGGACCGTCGCCGAAAACATTTCATACGGTAAGCCTGAAGCGAGCCGGGAAGAAATCATGGCTGCCGCCCGCGCCGCCCGCGCCCATGAATTCATTCTGCGTATGCCTGAAGGTTACGATTCGATCATCGGCGAACGCGGACAGACACTTTCCGGTGGCGAACGTCAGCGCCTTTCAATTGCGCGCGCCCTGCTGATTGACCCTGCCATCCTGATTCTGGACGAAGCGACATCATCGGTGGACACACAGACCGAAATCGAAATCCAGGAAGCCCTGGACAATCTGGTCCGCGGCCGCACAACGATCGCGATTGCACACCGGTTAAGCACGCTGCGCAACGCAAACCGCATGATAGTTCTGGACCAGGGCAAGATAGTTGAAACCGGGACGCATGACGACCTGATGGCTGAACATGGACTTTACCGCGGACTGTGGGAAGCACAGGCACGCCACGAGCAGAGCATCAGGGCCAATCTGGCCGCTACCGGGGGACCAACCCAATGAAAACAGACCAGATAGACTTAAAAATTGATGCGTTCGGCGCGATGGTGCTGACCCTGCCATCGGGACAGATATTTGAAGACGTAATCCCGGTACGCTGCTTCCCGTTCTCGGCACCCGATGAACACATCGCCATCTGCGATCAGAAAGGCACCGAACTGCACTTTATAAAGCACGTGCAAGGGCTGTCATCGGAGGCCCGCGAAGTACTGGCCGCTGAGCTTAATCGCCGCGACTTCCTGCCGGTTATTTCAAAGATTCACAGCATTTCAACAGGTTCCGAACCAAATATCTGGCTGGTTGAAACAGACCGTGGCCCGATGAGCTTCACGCTGACGTCCGAAGACAACGTTCGCGCCCTGCGCCCCCACGGCTGCATAATTTCCGACGCGAACGGCGTCCGCTACAAGGTCCTTGACACCCGCAAGCTTGACGCCAACAGCCGCCGCTACATGGGCCGGTATTCATAACTTACTGCATGATTAGTTGAAGTCTGGCTAGATGACGCGCAGGCAGCGGATTACTGTGGTGGAGCCGTTGCCGCCTTCAAGGTGGCGTTTCGGGTCGTAACCGTTCATCGGGTCGCCGATCGGCTGGACCCTGTCGGTCAGACCGGGGAGCAGACTGGCCCGCATCAGGGTGCCGTCATTGGCGCGAACGAACACTGTCAGAGAGAAGTAGAACCCGCCCCAGAACTCCGTGCCGGCCGTTTCAGTCAGCGTGGTCTGCATGAAAGTGAACTGCTCTTCTGTCAGCGCTTCGATCTCGGCCTGGGTCGGCAGGTGCCAGTCGGTCCCCATGACGATTCCACACACATCGACGTCGTCGACAAGCTGCGGAATCCAGTACGGCTTCGCGGTGAACTGCTCGTAAGAGCACCTGGCGATTTCGTTGTAGTTGACCATCAACTGCTCGGTGGTCAGCTCGACACCAGCTTCCGCAATCGTGATCGCCGGGTACAGCGGGGCGCAATGGCCCAGCAGGAAGTCCCAGGTCAGGGACGCTTCCATGACGAGCGCCGTTTCGCCAGCCAGGTCGGCCGGGAAGTTCGCGGCTTCAAACGGATAAAGCACCAGCACCTGCGGCAGGATCGGGGCAGAGATTTCAATCTGGGAACCTTCCGCCATCGCGGAACCAGCGAAACCAAGAACCAGAACGGATGCCATCGCGGCTGCTCTTAATTGCCTGTTCATTTGGGCCCCCTCGGCAGCCTGATAGCACCGTTGTACTGCAGGCCATCATCAACGGCGGGAGGTGTAACCTCGGGCACATTGATATCAGAACTGACATCGTCGACCATCGCCGCATCACTTCCGTCTTCAACGGCATCGTCCTGCGGTACGGTCACATCATTTGCGTCCACCGCGACGGTGTCGACCAAATCGATCTGGTCCGGCGCAACGGCCAGGTCGCCCTGTTCCGCCACATCGACCACATCGGCCTGATCAACAACGTCTGCACCCTGTTCCAGATCTGAACCAACGTTAACACTTTCTGTTCCGCAACCAAAAGCCGCTGTTGCAAGCAGCGCCAAACTCAACATCATCCGCTTCATGATCCCCTCCAACCCTTCCGGGCAAGTACCAGACGGCTCTTAGTCGGCCCCGGGGATTTTTTTCTTTAGGTGGACGTCGAAAAAAAGATTAAAAAAGATGAAGAAAGTTCACTTCTTGCGGGCAATCACGACCAGGAAGCCGCCAAGGCGACCGAACGGGGTGCGACCGACGATGCCGTCCTGCCAGCCAAGTATGCTGTCCAGGCCGGGGATCTTCATGACAGCGGCAGTAGGAATCACAGTGCGTATGCCACGGACGCGGACGACTTCCATGCCGGCCGGGAAGTATGACGCCGCGTCTTTCAGTGAATCATATCGGGTATATACATCTGTGTCGGCGACGCCCTTCCCGATCGGTGAAGGCTTTTTCACATATTTGATAAGCGACCGGATGCTGTGCTTGTTATAGAACTCGGCGGCGACGTAACCGCCCGGCTTCACGACGCGGCACATCTCGGAAACTGCCCCACGGATGTCTTCAAT
Source organism: uncultured Anaeromyxobacteraceae bacterium (assembly GCA_964522105.1). Taxonomy (GTDB): domain Bacteria; phylum Myxococcota_A; class UBA9042; order DTJE01; family DTJE01; genus JAGOFO01. The sequence goes on along the minus strand of CAZFVA010000040.1, from coordinate 8,270 downwards.
GTGCGCCAGGACTTTGAAGCTGACGGCAACGTCAAAAGACGCATCTGGAAACGGCAGCGCAAGGGCGTTCGCCTGAACGACCGTAAGTCCACGGGCCCGCGCCTTTTCAAGCATACCGGCTGACAGATCGACGCCGACGACACGACTGGCAATCGGGGCAAGCCGAGACAGGATCAGGCCTGTGCCGCACCCGACTTCCAGGACTTCCTTTCCGCGCACAAGGTCTAAGACACTTTTGACTTCGGCGTTATCAAGAAAGACGTGATAACCCATGTGGCGTTCATTTTCGTAACCTTCCGACATCACATCGTAATAGCTTTCATTATCCATACTAAAACATCATCCTGTTCAATTCCTGGTAAATACCGGCGTGCGCCCTGGCCATGACCTCGGCGGAATGGTTGGCCAGGACATATCTGCGACCGGTTTCGGCAAGCACTCTGGCCGAACCGCCCGACATCAATAGATTTGAAAGACAATCAGCCAGCGCTTCGGGACTGCGCGGAACGACACCGATCGCCGCGCCCGCATCGACCAGTTCATCCATCGGAGTGCCGGTCCCGACCACCGCCGGAATACCTGCCGACAGCCCCTCAAGAATGACCAGTGGAATATCCGTTTTTGCGTAGGTCGTCTCGACCGGAAGCACCTGAACATCGGCACATCGCACCAGGTCCCTGAAATTGCTGACCTGACCCATGAAACGGACGCGACCGGCCAGAACTTCTGACGAAAGGCTGGCTTCGATTTCGGCAAGCACCTTTTTTGACGCCGGAGTCTTCGGCCTGCAGGCAAAAACGAACACGACCCGCATCCGGTCCTTCAGTATTCTGGCGGCCTCGGCCGTAACGACGGCACCGGATGAAAATTCCAGATCCCCGGCATAAAGCACGATTTTCGCATCGGGTGGCAGGCCGAACGTTGTCCGCAGGTGCTTTCTTGCATCGCCGACTATCGGTTCAAGCGGCTCAATCCCGGGCGGGACATGAATCACCTTCGAATCAAGGCCGCGCGAAAGCACAATTTCAGATACGCGGGCCGCAGCATAACGCGACCACACGATGACCCGATCCGCAAAGATGCCGTCCGCCAGCGCACCCTGATGTTCAGGCAGGCTCATGACGGTCTGAACGACACTGACACCTTTATGTGTCTTCTTAACCAGTCTGGCCGCCATCGAAGTCGGCCCGTTCGGTGAAAAGAAGAAGTGAATGATCGACGGCGTCGAGCGCGTAAGAAGCCGCGTCATTATCCGTATTTTTTCGGCACCGGGAACCGAAAATGACGAACCTTCGCTGTATATCTCTTCATTAACTGCATTAGGAAAATCAAGAGGTTTGCCCTTGGGAATCATTACTGCGATGCGAAAATCGGGCAGATTCTTGACCAGCAGATAAGGCAGAAGCTTACCCGAATCGATCCACGGCGGGACCAGCGGCTTAGTCACATACAGGATGTCAGTAACTGGCAATTGCCACCTCCGCAGACCAGATCCGCGTCAAGGAACCTGTGGCGCAGAATCGCCGCCTTCACCCCAGATGGTCGCACCGGCCGCACGTGCCAGCCCCGTAACATTATCCACAGCCGCCTTAATCTCTTCATCTGAAAGCGTACGGTCCGGTGCCTGGAAAGTCATCCTGAAAGTGACGCTTTTGTGGGCATCCGGAATCGGCTTGCCGGCGTACACCGCGATAAGGTCAACGCCTGTCAGGAACTTCCCGCCACCACTCCAGACAGCCTGTTCAAGCGTAACTGCCCGTGTCCGTTCAGGAACGATAAACGACAGATCAATCTGACTTGACGGGAATCTCGGGACCGATTTGAATTTTCTGGACCGGTAAGGTGCCGCCATCAAGGCTTCAAGGTCCAGATCAACGTAAACAGCACCGCCCAGGACATCAAGACCGCGCATCGTCGCCGGGTGAACACACGTAATGTACCCGACCTTCGCGCCACCGACAGTCACAACGGCATTCGCGCCGGGATGAACCCACGGAAGCTGCGTTTCCGGCCCGTCAACCGTATCAATCATCACGACAGGCTGGAAACCGATCATCTGTGTATAGCGCTCGACCACACCCTTGACGTACCTGAAAAGCTCCTCAAGCTGGGCCGTTTTTCGCGCGGCGCGCCGGTACGCCAGAATCCCGATGCGATATTTCTGCCACGGAATTCCGTCTTCCTTCGGTTCGGACCTGAAAACACGTCCGATTTCGAACATCTGGAATTCATTGAAGTTCTTACAATTCAATTCCATCGCGTTAAGCATGTTCGGGGTCAGATCAGTGCGAAGCGTAAGCTGATCGGCCGATATCGGGTTGGCCAGTCTGACCTGATCGGCAGGCTGGTATCCAATCTTTTTCAGCGTGTCTGTACTGTCGAACGAATATCTTTCAATCTCGTCCAGCCCGCAGTCACGCGCCAGAATATGTTTACTTCTGTATATGAAAGCCCGCTGCGGATGGCGCGGGGCCAGACTTACAACGGCCTTCGGATGAACCGGCGGGACGTTGTCATATCCGACAAAACGGCCGACTTCTTCAAGTAGATCTTCGGGAATTGACACGTCCTTTGTGGCGCGCCATGACGGCACCGTCACCATGAATATGCCGTCAGGCCGAAGCTCAACATCAAAGCCAAGTCGTTTCAGGATATCAATGGTGCGATCGTACGGAACGTCGCGACCAAGGCGCCTTGAGATGAACGACGGATCAAGGCGGATTTTCAACGGCGCAGTGCTGAATGACGCGATGTCGTAAGCGCGCGACGAAGGCGCGGCACCGGGACACAGCTCCATGACCATTTTTGTGAACATGGACATGGCCTGCGCTGCCGCACGCGGATCCAGACTTTTTTCAAAACGCGTCGAAGAATCTGTTCTGATTGAATGCCTGACCGTTGTGCGCCTGATTCTGCCTGGCTGAAAATTTGCACATTCGATGAACAATTTGGCTGTATCAGCAAGAACTTCGCTGTTTTCGCCACCCATAACGCCGGCCAGCGCGACCCCGCGATCGGCATCAGCGATTAACAGGTCTTCCGACGAAAGCACGTGGTCCTGGGAATCGAGCGTGCGGAAATGTTCGCCTTCAGCGGCACGCCTTACGATTATTGAATCACCGTGGATGTTCCGGCGGTCAAACGCGTGCATCGGCTCGCCAACGGCCAGCATCACGTAATTGGTCAGATCTACTACATTATTGATCGGGCGATGACCGACCGCACGCAATCTGGCGCGAATCCAGAACGGCGACGGCGCGACTGTAACGCCATCAAAACACATTCCAAGATACCGGGGGCAGTCTATCGGCTGATCAACACGAACCGACATCAGATCGGCTTCGCCGGTCACGAATTTTTCATCAAGCGGCTTCAACTGGCGACCGGTCAACGCCGCGACTTCACGCGCGACACCATGATGCCCCCACAGGTCGGGCCTGTGCGTAATCGACTTGTTATCAACTTCAAAAACGGTATCTTCAACTGGCAGAACATCAGTCAGACGGGCGCCTGCCCTGACACCCGCCGGAAGTTCCAGCAGGCCGGAATGGTCGTCAGAAAGGCCGAGTTCCCTTTCAGACAAGGCGACCATCGCGCTTTGAATACCCCTGACTTCGACAGCCCGGACCTCGAAACCGCCGGGAAGAATTACGCCTGGAAGCGCAACAGGAACAAAGATGCCTTCACGAACGTTCGGCGCACCAGAAACGCCCGAAACAACTCGATTTCCAACATCAACTTCAATAATCTTCAGTTTGACCGAATCGGGATGCGGTTCGCACTTGATGATCTGGCCGACAACGATTTCCGCCAGACCTTCACCAATCTTTTCAACGCCTTCAAGCTCGGCAACGGTCATTGTAAACCGTTCGGCGACCGTTTCCGGCGTAACCCCGTCCAGATCCACATAATCGCAAAGCCAGTTCCAGGAATATTTCATAGTTCACTGCCCCCTGTGGCCCAACCGCCGCCCGTCATCAGAACTGTCTGACAAACCGAAGGTCGCCGGAAAGAAGCCACCGGATATCATCAATTTCGTAACGCATCATAACCAGGCGGGACAGGCCCAGGCCGAACGCCCAGCCTTCCCACTCTGCCGGATCAAGCCCGCCGGCGCGAAGAACGTTCGGATGAATCAGCCCGCACGGCATCAGTTCGACCCAACCGCTGCGCTTGCAGACCGGACATCCCGCGCCGCCGCAGACCATGCACTGAATATCAAGTTCAAAACCGGGTTCCACAAACGGGAAGAAACCGGGCCGCAGACGAACCGTAACCTGACGACCAAAAACACCAGAAAGCAACGTCATCATTGATGAAATCAGATTTGCGACAGATACAGACCTGTCAATCATGATGCCTTCAACCTGATGAAACGTGTGCTCGTGCGATGCATCGGTGGCCTCGCACCTGAATACGCGACCGGGGAAAATGGCCTTGAACGGCGGCTTCAAAGCCTGCATGGCCCGGATCTGACCTGGCGATGTGTGCGTACGCAGAAGGTTTCCATCAGTCAGATAGAACGTGTCCTGAGTATCACGCGCCGGATGGTCCGACGGAATATTCAGACCGTCGAAATTGAAAAACTCGCTTTCAGCCTCGGGATAATCAAGCGTGTAAAAGCCCATGCGTTCAAAGACATCGACCACCTGTTCGGTAACGGCAGTCAGTGGGTGAAGATGTCCCGACTGAACCGGCAGCCCGGGCATCGACGTGTCAACAAACATGGACGCTGCCTGATCGCCGATTTCCTTCGCCGCGACGATGACCGTCCGCTGCGCCACGGCTGTCTGAATGTCATTCTTCAGGATATTCAGATCGCGACCGGCATTCTTGCGGTCTTCCGGTGACAGGCTGCCAAGTTCCTTGAGCTGCGCAGTGATAACACCCTTTTTTCCCAGCCAGTAGACCTCGATGTCCTTCAGTCCGGCTGTCGTCGTGGCCGCCGCAATCTGCGCCAACGCTGATTCTTTTAATTCTTCCATTGATTTACCAGTCCACAGGCCAAGAAAATAAACAGGGTTGGTTTTTACCACCTCGGACCGTTCTTGTCGAGGACCGGACTGCCCGCGCGATTGAAATTCCGTCAAAAAAACCTTCCGGTTACTGGTGTATCCACAGGCGCGTTGCTGCTATCATCGGCGACGACCCGGGGGCACATATCGGCTACACCGATGTGGTCCGTTGTAATCTGAAAAAGGGGAAACCAATGAAACTTAATGTATTCGCTGCCTTAATGTGTGCTGCGTGGCTGGTTACCGGATGTGGAACCGAAGCGACCCCGGACCAGGACACGTTGACCGACGTGCTGGCTGGCGACTCGACCGAAGAAATTACAACGGCCGATGCAGTCGACGCGATTGACGACATTGCAAGGGACACCGTGCTGGACACCGCCGAAGTCGTCCAGACCCCCGGCGTCGCAAGATTCATCCACATTTCTGATGTTCATTTCCGCGTCGATGAAGGCGGCGTCAGAAACAACGACTACATGAATTCCCGCGTAGCCCTGCTGAACGCGATCGAGGGCGATTTCGACTACGTCGTCTCAACAGGCGACAACTTCGACCACATACTTCCGGCCTGGAATACTGACCCGCTGGAAAGCCCGCTGATGTGGTACGTCGAACAGATGGACACTCTGCGCTACCCGTGGCTTGACGCGATCGGCAACCATGAATTTTATGACTTCTTCGGGGACCTGCCCGTAGCGACGACCGATGGCGAAGCCCGTAGAACGGCGTTTTCGACAGCAATGGGTCACCCGATGTACTACACGCAGGAAGTAAACGGCATAAAGTTGATCATCCTGGATTCAATGGAAGACGGATCGTGGAGCGAGACACACGGTCTGATGGGCCGCTTCTCGACCGCCCAGATCGACTGGCTGCGTTCAGAACTGGCGCAGGGTAAACCGTCATTCCTGTTCTTTCACCATCCCCCGACCACGCTGGCGCCACTGCCCGACCAGCCGACACTGTGCGACGTGCTGACGGAATATCCGAACACGGTTAAGGGAATTTTCGACGGTCACCTTCACGGATTCTGGAAAGGCGAAATCTGCGGGTCACCATACTTCACCGTTGTGAACTTCGGTGGCAATGAAAATCAGTGGTTCGAAGTCGAATACGACGGCCCGACCGACACGCTTACCATCCTGAACGAAGAACACGTCTCGTTCCCGGTACTGCCCGAATTTACTTGCGAACCGGGCGAAAGCACAGTCACTAACCCGGAACTGATTAACAACACCATCCAGAAAATGATTATTGAAAAAGGCACATCAGACGCAACCGGCATTGGCGAAATGCTTGGTGAAGGACTGGGTCAGGTGCCGTTCGCTCTGTCATTCGGTGCAGAACTGCTGGAAGACGGTTTCAACGCCAGACTGACGATTGCTTCAGAATGGGAAACTGACGGATTCTGGACGAGCCTCCCCGGTTCGCCATGCGTACCTCTTGACCTTCATTACAAGGACGGGGTTCCCTGCGTTTCAGGCGGACCTGTCAGCATAGCAGCTCAGCTTATCCCGTTCCTGGCCGCACTGGGCGATGAACCAGTTGACCCTGACTGGGAAGTTGTACTTGAAATCAAAAACCTGACAATTGAAGGCAAGATCGGCAATGACATTAACGGGATTCCGATCATTGCGGCAGGGCTTGTTTACGCCACTGTCATGCGTGATCCAGCCCTGGACGGCATGAAACAGGTACTGGTAACCGAGTACTGCAAGGGCCTTGCCGACGGCTGTCCGACCCCCGGTGAAGGTGGCCTGCCAGTGTGTCCGGAACTGCTGGACAAACCGGCCATCGAAACCGTTTACACAGGAATTACGGGCAAGTGCGACTTCGTCATCCAGGGATTCGGGGTCCAGATGATAATCGACATGCTTGCGACGCTGCCCGCGGAAGTAAACGTGACCGGCGAAATCCGCACGGAAGTCATGAATCCGACAGCGACAGCCGAAGAAGGCGGCAACGTCTTTTCCGGCCTGTTTGACACAACGCCTGGCGCGAACTGCGAAGGCATCGAGTA
>CAZFVA010000040.1:0-1135 GCA_964522105.1 uncultured Anaeromyxobacteraceae bacterium | reverse complement strand
ATGGGCAACCTGCGTTACCGGTTCACGGCAAGGAATTTCAATCCCCTGATGGCAATGGCAGCAGCAGTCAGCATCGCCGAAGTCGAAGTGATCGCGGCAGTGGGCGACATCGAACCGGACAACGTCCACACCCCGGGCATCTATGTGGACCGGCTGATAAAGGGCACTGAATACCAGAAACCGATTGAAAGGCTGACGACCAGACCGCGTCCGGCCTGACCGGGTGAAGTCGGCAGGATGCGAATCGGCAGAATGTGCAGGGCCTGAAAAAGAAGGAAACGACAAATGTTGACCCGTGAACAGACAGCTATGCGCGTGGCCCTGGAAGTCAGGGACGGCTACTATGTAAATCTGGGGATCGGCCTGCCGACCCTCGTTTCCAATTACATTCCGAAGGACATTGACGTGGTCTTTCAGGCCGAAAACGGCCTGGTCGGCGTCGGGCCGTTCCCGTACGAAGGCTGTGAAGACCCGGACCTTGTAAATGCCGGAAAACAAACAGTAACTTTCCTGCCTGGCGCGGCGTGCGTGGACAGCGGCGACTGCTTCGGCATGATTCGCGGCGGCCATATCGACATGACGGTGCTTGGGGCGATGCAGGTCAGCCAGTACGGTGACCTGGCAAACTGGGCAGTCCCCGGCAAAATGGTCAAAGGCATGGGCGGCGCAATGGACCTGGTCAGCGGCGTCAAACACGTCGTCGTCGCGATGGAACATACCGCGAAGGGCACCCCGAAAATCGTGGAAAAATGCACACTTCCATTGACCGGCATCAAGTGTGTAAATATGATTATTACAGATATGGCAGTCATGGAAGTTACGGGCGACGGGCTGGTACTGCTGGAATATGCGCCGGGCGTCTCGATTGACGACATCCGGCAGGCGACAGGCGCGCCGTTTACGGTGTCCCCGGACGTCAAAGAGATCTGCGTATGAGGGTGATGGCGGTCGATCCCGGGACAGTCAGATGCGGCATTGCGATTTGTGACTGGATGGGGATGCTGGCGACTCCGGTCTGCGTCATCAAAGTCAAAGACGGCCGCAAGCTTGCGGCGGCAATCGTGGCGAAGGCCGTCGAACTTGAAGCCGAACTGATCGTCCTTGGTTATCCGATCCAGATGGACGGGACGGCCGG
>CAZFVA010000039.1:10321-22598 GCA_964522105.1 uncultured Anaeromyxobacteraceae bacterium | reverse complement strand
TGGAAGTAATTGGTCTGGGTGATGACCTAAGACAAATTGTTCGCAGTCTCTAACTAAAGTCATAGAGGACAATGAATGTTCGAGAAGAACTGCTGAAGAAGGATTTTGAAGAGATCGAAGTTTGTTTCGAACTTCAATTAATCTAGTGTGATAGGTTTTTAGTGTTTCAAAGTAGATTTCCGCTATTTGCAAATCGGTGGGCATGATTTTAGTGTTGGTTTGCTAATAGTTTGATATCTCTAATGGTGCGTTGAATTGAAGTTAACAAATTGTTAGTGAAAATGAAGAAGAATGAGTTATAAGGAACAAAATGTTTAGAAGGATTTTCTTCTATGAATGTTTCAAACTGTTGAACGGATTCAATAGAAAGTGACGATGAAGGAGTGGGGTTTTGAAGTCTTTTGAGTGTTTCAATTAAATTTGAATGATGTATTTTAAGTTTGTCGTAATATTCTCTAGCTTGTTGATTAGTTGGCATGTTAAATATTTTGACGTGCTTCTTTTATCTTTTGAGTAAGGATTGCGATAATTTCTTTAATATAAGCGATAATGAAGGAAATGTTGTTGACTTGTCTTTCTGAGAGTAAGGAAAATAGAGAGAAGTCAGTGCTGTTAATGAAAATAAGGTATCTTTGAATAAGTGTGTTAGCTTCGACTATTTGATGAAAATTACGTACCGTAAATGTGGTGGGTAGTTTCTTAACTTGGTTTTCGAAAGATCGTTTTCGCCAGTGCCAACGGCGTACGATTCGCTTAGCTAGAAGATTTTCATCAACTGTATTGGGCATGTTTATAAGTGGATAGATGCAATGTGATCAGATAAAGGGTCTATTTGTTCATATGCTAGAGGATTATCGTTTGAATATAATATTAAGTGAATATTATTAATTGTTTGGTTAATGGAAGTAATTAGTGCATTAGAGTTAGTTACTGTTAAAGGAAGAGGTAAGTATTGAAATAGTGAAGTGTCGATAATTTGAAGAAATAGTGAGTGAACAGATACAATTCTCTTTATCTTTTCTATTTGGTTATGATTTTGTGCGGCAATGAAATTAGGTAAAAGAGAGAGATTGTATGACAATGAAAAGTTCATTTTTCTTAAATCGTCGATTAATTGAGATGCCAATATTGTTTGTTGTGACATGTTAATGATTTTGAGAGTGTTTATAGATTGTGAAAGCATCGTTGAACTTAGTACTTTCAGTAGCAAGGTAATCTAACAAAGCTGAGATTCCTGCTAGTTGTTGAGGGGTAAGAATTTCAAAATGTTGTCTTTGTTTGACATAGTGGCTTATAATGTAGATGAATTGGGTAAAGAATTTGCTAATGGAATTATGAGTGCGAACATCGTAGGGTTCTTGCATTTTAAGAAGGAAATGTTCCATAACTTCATCTTTGCCGTGTAATTCTTCAAGTAAATGAACAATCCAAGAATAGGATTCTTTAATAGGAGTTAATTCTTGTAAGAGTTGAGACACAAGAATTGAAGTATTCATGTTGTTTTTTTTGAATGAATGATTAACAAGAATTTAATAGGGTTTCGGCTAGAAGTCTAACTTGATTTTGGCAAAGTGTGTAAAGTGAATCAAGTGAAGTTTGTTGTTCATTATTGAAATTAGCATATAGAGAAGAATGAACAGTGCTATGATGAGCTGCTGTCTTAGCCCAAGTCAGAAAATATAAAATTTTATCGTGTATATCTGCTGATGGGTTAGGTCGCATTTGATAAATTGCTAAAGCTAAATGTGTAGTTTCCAAGATGTCTTGGAGTAAATGAAGTGTGTTAGCATAAACATGATGAGCAGTCGCTAAAGTCCTGCTTGACATAATTAAATCGTAATGTTTATCGTGGTTAGGCATAATTAGTATAATGTTTCTTTGTAAAAGTGAAGACGACTCAGAATGCAATGTACTTTTGGAAGAATAATGTCTTTATAATAAAGTATGGATTCGCGTTGAAATTCGTCAATGAGAAACAAATTTTCGAGAGAAATAATTGAACTATTAAGATTTTTAGATAACCAATTTAAAATGATATCTAGTTTGTGAATGTTTTGAGGTGATAAGGTATCATGGAAAATTGAAATTTGAACATCGATTAAATGATTAATGTGAGGAAGATTATGAAATACTTGAATGATTTTGTTAGTCGTCATAATCGTAAAAGAAAGAGTGTATTTTTGAATGAAGTTCAGATATCAAGTGAAGACATTTGTCTTTATTAGTGGTTGAAGGATAATTCTGGATACGTTTCTTAATTTTATAGGATTTAGTGAAGAATTTTTGTGCCATTTTATAAGTAATTGTATCAGTGTTGAATTTTCCTAACATAATTGTGAGACTAAGAATACTAATGGAAAGATAACTGTCGCGCCTCATTTTTTTTTTTTATTTATAATGTCTCTTTTTGTGTGGTGAGGGTGTGCGAATGTTAAGAAGAAATGTTCGTATCTTAAGTCTGAGGATAATGATTAAAGTAATGCAGTGTTCTTTTTCCACTGAATGTTCATGTTTATTTAATTCAATTTTAATTTCAGAAGAGATTCTAGAGTATTCGAGGACTTGATGTCTAGTTAAACGAGAAGGATGCTCAGTTATAGTGGTTAGCATTGTCCTTAAAGAATTAAGAGAAGAGTGTACATAAGAAGTTGTCATTGTGAAGGATTATTTCGAGGTCTATCAATTATTTGTTGACGAATGTCTGAAATGATATCAGTGGTTTTTGATAATGACATGTGATAGTATGTTAAAGTGTATGGATTGTTTGAGATGATCTCAGGGTGTGAGCTGAGATGTAAATGAATTGCAGCAGTGAGACTGTGCAGTTTACGCAATTGTTGAATTAGAGTTAGTGAGGGAATTTCCATTGTGTAGTTCACGAGTTATATGGTTTAGTCGTTTGTTTGCGATTTTTAAAAGGTTTCGAACATAACGATGTAAAAACCAAGTGTAATAATCATCAATGATAATGTCTTGTAAGAAATTTTCGACTTGTCGAATTGGATTGGTAAAAACATAAACATATTCTTGTTTGTTTTGGTTTGATAATGATTTGTAATTAGTAGTGAACATCTTTTCGCAAATTAAAGTAATGCGTTGCGCTAAAGGATGATTAAATGGAGAATTGGAATGCATAATGTTAATAATGTGAATGATATAAATGATTGTTAGGATCTTTCAGAAAATTAATGTCTTTGCTGAAGATGTGAATGATGCGAAAAAGTAATTGTTGAAGAGGAGAACGGTAAGCTACTCCTACTTTGTGGTAAATGCTGTCTAATGATTCTTTGTGGAAATTAAGATACTCTTGTTTTTGTGTATCTGTAAATGAATAATAGTTGTAATTGACTTCTCGTGCAAAAATAGGCTTTACAAGAATTGTTAATGAATCAAGAAGTTCTTGGTCGCAAATGCGATCGAGGTCAAAATCATCTGTGTTTGAGGCCATTTAATCAAATGTATATAGGTCAATGATTGAAAGTAAATATGATTTGACTGATTCGTCAGGAAAGAGTTCGATTTGTTGGGCATATTCTTCCAAAATGTTATTAAAACGTTCAACAAATTGTAAACGAATGTCTTGGTTTTGAAGGAGATTTTTGTGTAATTTTAGATCAGTGATAAAATCTAATAAACCAATTGTGATAGTGTCTATGTGTTGAATTGAGGATTCGTAATTAAAGGACATGTTATTTTAGTGCAATATTGTGTTTGAGGTGTTGAAGAATTTGAAATAAATGTAAGCGATTGTTTTGAGGAAACATTTGTAATAAGTGTTCGATGTCAAAAATGAGTTGATTAGAGTGAATTGAGTATTGTAAATTGTTCCATTCGGAATTAGGCATGTGAAGAGTTTCGAATGCTATGCATAATGAATTAAAACGAGAATTGATATTTTCGTTTAAACGGTTTAGCGAATTTTGCAAAGAAGACATATTTGAGAATGTTATTGAGAGAAATAAACTCGTTTAAGTTCTTCTAAGACAATGATATGAATTAGTGTGAAAGCGTCAACAGGGAGAGTTTCTAATTCATCAAGTTGTTCGTTTAAAAGATTAAGATAATTGTTTTTGATTTCAACAATTTCGGAAGGAGAAAGCGAAGACAAAACTTTGGAATGAGCGTATTCATTGAATTTCGCAATAGTATTAGTGATTGTGGCTTGTTTGTGGCTTAAGTCATCAATATTAGAAGACATTGTTTGGATGATGAAGATGAATGGTTAGTTAAACGTTATAAGAGGTGTGTCGCATACGCAACAAGTGAAGAAGAGATTGGTAATATGGCTTGTCAGGATAATTAGGGTAGAAGTTCATTTCTGCTTCTAGTTCATTTACAATTTCAAGAAGACGTATCGAATAGTTGTATTTTCTAGTGATATCAACGTCGTGAGTGAAAATGAATTCTGCTTCTTGAAGTAGATTGAAAAGTTTAATATCTAAATATTCTCGAAGCTGATCTAGGTAATCTTGATTTGTTAATGACATGACATGGAAAATTATAAGAAATGGAAAAGAAAATGATGGAAGAAAATGAAACGCATTTATGGTAAAAGATTGAATTTCTCAGCGAAACGAGACAAATCAGTTAAAAGAGAGTGTTTATCTTTGAAGTTTGGTAAAGATTGAGTATTTTCAATGATAACTAACAGTTTTTCTGTTTGGCTGGCTCTGAACTGAAGTTGTTCAGTAGGAGTTAGATTATTTTGGACGTATGGAGAAACGCTATCGAAGAGTTCGTGAATACCTCTTTTTAATTCGAAGATCTTTGCTTCGACTGCAGGTGTGGACATAGTCAACTGGAGAATTCGTGCTGTAAAATGTAAACTTGGGTTTGTAAGTAATGATGAGTTTCGCATAACGGGAGTTTAGCTAGGTAAGCATCTAATTCTTTAGTGACTCCGTAATAAATGTTAAAGAGTATTCTTTTGCGTTCTGGAGTAAGTTTTTGGGGTTCTAAATTAAGTAAAACTTCATAGAGTGCGGACAAACGAAAAGAAATTGCTTTGAATTGTGTTTTGTATCTATTTTCGTTTGATAATTGTTGCTGCTTTTTAAGTATGGAAGTAAAGGCATCAAAATTAGTTGTGGACATTTTTGTTTGAAAAGAAAATTAAAGAGGAAATAAAGCTCGATAAATGTTATTAGCTATTTTTGTGATTTCGTATAATTCTTCTTTGACTATCCATTTTTCTTCGGATTCGTCAATGTATTTTAAATCGAAACGAACTAATTCTACTTCTTTCATACAATCGTCAGCAAAAGCTTTTCTTTCGTGGGGTTTAAGTTTAGATAGTTTTTCTTTTACCTTAAGGTTTAAATTCCTTGTTGAAACACAAAGTTGATATAAAGAGGGACCGAAAATTTTCTTTGGAGGTGGCTCTTGTTCCATTTAGAAACAAAACTTGAATGAATGAGTGGTCAAAAGTCAACCTGTGTCACAAGTGCGAGCAGCGAGGGTGTGTGAATACGAGAGTGAAATTAGTGAAAAATTTACACCTGAATGCTCGTGCAAAAGAACGGAAATGAGGAAAAGGGGAAGTTAGATAAAGATCAGCGTTAGAAGCTGTTGGGAATGAGTTGAAAAGGATCATGATATTTGTCGATTGGAAGAATAGCTTCATAAAATGCTTTTGTGAGCTGTTCCATAGCATGGCGAGGCCAAATATTATGAGGTTTTAATCTTTCTAAAGCGTCAATATACATAGTTACATAAAAGTCATAAAATATGCTATGTGCTTTGTTAGCGATGAACAAGTTAGATCTTTTCATTTGTGTTTCATTAGTTCTGATATAATCCCTTGCTCGGAAGATTTTTCGTGTTAAAATTTGCAGTGTTTCTTCAGAGTAAATATTCATATCGTCTACATCAAATAAGCGAAAATCAATAGGAGAAGTGTTGGTATTTATTTTGTGATCATTCATTGTTTTGTTGTGTGGGGGATAATGTGCGCATGTGGTTTCGTATTAGAGTACTAAATCTTGAAAGAAATTTGAGATATAGATTTCTAGAGGGGCGATAGTTTTTAATGATTCTATTTGATAGGATATGAAGGATCGTATCATTTTGAATATCGTTTATGATTTTTGATAATTTAGGGTATGTGGCAGAGTATGTGTGTTTATTACGATTATGATAATGTGTTTGTTGTAGAAAGGTACCATGTATGGTACGTAATGTTTTTAAAGAAATTTCTAATTGTGACATGTTTGTTTAGGGAACATGTGCTCATGAAGTTGTAAATGATGTTGAAGGAGAGAGTTAGTTTTATGTGGATCATAGAAATTGGTTAATTCTAAGCGAAATTTGCGAAATAGTAAATATAGTCTACGAGGCGGATATGGTGTAGAAAGAATGTATTTACTTATTTGGCGTAAATGTGGATCGTTTAAAATTGTTTTCAAAATGATTGCTTGAGGAGAATATTGTATTTGTTCTTTTGGTAACAAAGAAAGATCGTGTCTTTGAGCTAGATAGTTTTTGTGAAAATGATTTAGTTCAACTAGTGTAATGCGTTCTATTTCTGGAATGTCTAGTTGTAAATATTGTTCTAGCGTTGTGCAAATTTTCTTTTGTTTTAATCGAACAATTGGTACAAAAGGAGTTGTGAAATTTTCCATTCTTACTTATGGTAATGACAATCTATCTTTGTAAACAATTTGTATGGCAAATGTGCCATCTGGGTTTCGTTGTAAACATTCTCTTCGAATGTTTTGTGCTATAGCATACCATAATGAAACATATAAGGATTTTTGAAAATGAGTTTGAGCTTCGATTTGCTCAAGTAAAAATGTGATTGAAGAATGAAAATAAATGCGACGAAGCATAAAGTAAAATTTGGTTTGAGTGTCTATGATTTTATTAATTTGTAAGCGGCGTCGAATAATTCGACTATGAGTGTCTTTTAAATTTAATTCTGATAAGTTGTGATTTAGAAATTGATACATTTTAGTTATTAGAAATCGTGAAACGGTAAAGATTTAGAAGCAACAGAGTGAATAAAATTTGCCATTAATTTGACGTGATTATCGCCGTAGGGAAATTGCTTCTGTATATTGTGAGCTAGAATGTGACGTAATGTTAAGTAGTATTTTCGAGGGTGAGGCATACCAATAATAAGTTGCAAAAGAAGAGTGACTTCTGGATGATAATAAATGTTAATGAGATGTTCAAACAGAACTGGTCTAAAATCTTTTAGTTGCAAACTGTAGTGTTGAATGCATTTTCGTCTTTGTAATACTAAAGAACAAGTGTGAGCTAAAATATCTTCAGTTAGATAAGGATTATCTTCTACTTGAATGATTTCAAAGTAAATAGACTGTAAATTCATACTGAAGTTTCTTGAGTGGTTTGAAAATCTGCGACAAAAGATTGAAAATCTTGATAATGAGTGTCGCCTCTTGGATAGGCTTGATTAATGTGAATGTTAGTTAAATGATATAGGATAAAAGAGTGATGTCTTAATTGAGGATGTTGGTTGATTATTAGAGTAACAACTTTGTTAGTTTCAGGATGATAGTAAATGTGATTTAGTTTACGAAGAAGAAAACCATTGTGAGAAGCTAGCAAATTTGAATAGCGACGAACTTGTTTGCGATGTTTAAGGAACCGTAAAACATAATCATGCAAAAAGGAAGTTGTTAATGAGTTGTCGTCGACAATTTCAAAATTTTTGAAATGAGCTTCTAGTTCGGCTTGATTGAATAGAACATTTGCTGCCATGTTAAATTTTGTTATTAGAATATGTCAGGATATTGTTCTAGGTGTTTTAAAAGAATTCTTTGTTGAGTGAGAAGTAAACGACGAAGAACAAATAGTAAATCTGTTGGCATATCTAGTATAGTGTATGTTTGTAAAATCTCTAGTAAAGAAGATATTTCGTAATTAAAGTAGACATCTCTTGCTCTTAAAGTCATTGGGTCTACATTTGGAAGAGGAGTGTTGTCTAAAATGTTTTTAATCCAAGTTCTTCTGTACATTATTGAGTGGTAATTTTGTTCAAGTTTACGTCTAGTGACTCTGATTTCTGCTGGAAGTGCTTGACGGAAATATTCTTCGTCTAAAACGATTCTATTGTTAATTGGACCGTTAAGGCTCATTTTCATTTGGGAAATCTACGTAGTTGCGATATTGTGAATAGTAATAATTGGGTGGTTGCCGTTGTATCGGCGGCGGCCGGTCGTCTAAAGAAATGCGTGACGGGATTGGCGGTGGAGGTATATTTACGGGCAATCGCGTTCTAGGTCGCAGCGCTAAAGGGGCGGTGTAAGAAAGAGGAGGTAAACCATGAAATAAATCTGTTCTTATTCCGTAATGAAGTTTATACAAATGAGTGTATAAGTCAATGAGTTTTGCGAGTTCTACTCGTCTTTGAATATGAAAAGAATCTAAAATACTCAATTGTGCAAGTAAAATTGGATCAAAATGAATTTTGTAAAGAATAATGTATTTTTGATAATTTATGCGTTTAATTTCATCTTGTTCTCTATCTATCCAAAATTGTGTGTCAATAACGCGATCGTAGAATCTTTCTAGATCGAATAATGAGATTGGTTCTTTGAATAAATCAGTAAATGCCATTATAGAAATTGTTGAATATATCAAGTAGGAAATGATTTTCAAGGGGATCTTCTAAATGGAGTTTTTCAGAAATGAGAATTTCTAATCTTGCGATGAGTAAGACAAGATACGTTTGTTGCTTAATGAAATTAGTTGAATTTTTGATTAAGGCTTGATAGTCAATTATAGACTTATCGTAAATGATTTGGTAAAATGAATGCAAAGAAGGAATAGGTGTTAATTTATAAAATGCAGCTTGAGTGTTTTGTAAAATGTCTGCTATAACGAAATATTGAAGAGGAAGAGTCATTATAAGTTTAGACGAATTGCTCGATCCATTACAGGAGAATAAAGTTTAAGAAATAAGCTTGCGTCTTGTAAATAACAGCGATCGCATTTTTGAATGTCTCTATCATTCAAAATCGATAGAAAGTTGATTGTAACGCTAGAGGATAAAAGTATGTAAAGATCTTTTTGATCTTCAGATTTGTTTTGCGCTATTTGTAATCTAGTTCTGATTCTGTGAATGTTGAGTTCAAGATTTGAAACTCGTTGAATGATTTCTACTAGCGTAGCTTGAGGATCCATTAAGAGTAATATAAGAAAATGAAGTGAAACTATTTAGGAATCCATTCTCGCTTGCGTAGAAAAATGAAATGATTATGTAATGAAGTAATAATTTTGTTTTGAATTAAAACTAAATTGTGAATGTGAAGATCTGTGTAATGTGCGGAAGTGTGCATTGTATCAAGAGTATGAAGAATATTGCGTAAATGTTTGATTAAATCAATGTTAGCTTCTTGTGGAGGATGAGTTGCTAAAGCTCTAGGGTTAATAGCTGATAAATGAGATAAAATATCTTGTGAATAAATGTTTGAAGAAGAGGAATCTAGAGGCATAAGGTAAATACGAGAAGGAGGTCTGCTGGCCATAGTTAGATTGCACTGATTAGTGAGAAATTATGAAAATTAACGAGGAGGAGTGCGGTCTCTATTGAAACTAGCAGATCTTTGAGGGCGTCTATAAAATCTTGGAGGAGTAAGAGGTCGTTCAGTAGACGCTAGTGTATGTAACATATCAATAACTATATCTCTTATGTTATCTAATTGAGAAGTGAGGCGTCTTTGGTCAACCATTAAGCTGCTTAGTTTCTGACTGAGTTCTAAAACATCGGCAAAAGAGGGTGTGGTTCTCAAAGGGGCTCCAGGGGGTTGAAGAGGTTCAAGCAAAGGTTGTGGCATGTCTGTGTTAAAAAGAGGAGCCATGAGAGTAATCCTGTGAGCTTGTTGTGTTATAAAATGAAGAATCTAATGAACCTGTTTGATTAGAGTAATCGACAGGATTTTCATCAGGCGATAATGAATTTGGAGGAATAGATCTATTCTCGTGTTGGCGTGAAAATGAAAATGCCGGTTGATAATTATTTATCGGAGGGTGCGGCAAAGAAGAAGAACGATTATTTGAGTTAGTGAGAAGTTGTTTAATAGTTTGAAGTTCCTCAAACAAAGTTCTATTTTGATGAAGAATAGATTCCATTTGTGAATGGGCATGTAACAATTTTAATTGTATCGAATGATGTCTCGAAATGAGAAAGCAGTGTCTTTGTTCCATCAAATGTTTAAAATGTAAAAATGAAATATAGAGAGTGTCAAGAGGATCTTTAGACGGTCCATAAATATGTAATAAAGAAGTGGGGACTTGGTCTAAATTATCTGGAATTATTTCATTGTAAGAAGCTTCCATCTGTTTCGCAAACTTGCGATGTTCATCAGTGGGAAATGAAGACATTATGAAATGTATATATTTTTAGTATGGAGAAAATTTATTAGTTTTCTTGCCTTTAAAGTTTCGTTTGGCGTTTTTCTTTAATTGCTCGTTATGATAAAAATTAGTGTTAAGGAGCATTTGGAAAATGTGGGAAGGTACATGTTCTGCTAAATTTGAGAATGATTGAGTTAGATTGTTAAGTTCAGTGAAGTCTGCTTTGCACACATTATATGTGTCATTAATTTCGGAACGAATGAGTTTAAGTCGTTCACGTATAAAGTGATTTTGGTTAGTTTGCTCAATTGAAAGTGCTGGTTTGGAAAGAATCCAAGATAGTTTTGATAAAACAAGTAGTATATCATTGTATATTGTGTAATTGAGGTGTTTTATTCTAGGGGAGAGTTTTGATTGGTTTGTGCTTGATTCTGTTGGAGTTGAGATATGACCGATTGAATCATGAACCAGTTTTGCAAAAATTGGGTGGGGTTGATTTTTAGTGGCGGGCTGTTGGTAACTGGTGCTGGGTTGGGGGTTGGTGTAGAGGTCTGAAGGACTTGGGGGTTCAAGTTTGGTGAAATCTGGGATGAGAATTGTGGGGTAATTGGTTTTGGAACTTTCTTGATAATTGGTTTTGTTTTGATCGGAGGACATGATGAAGAAATGAATTTCTTTAAAGGTTTGTAAGTTTTATTTTTAACAGGAGTTTTTATGGCTTGCCCAGAAATGCTAATTGAATGAGAAATTTTTAAAGGTTTTAGTAATGTTAATGATTTTGCATTTGGCAATCTGTCGTATTGAAACTCATTGAAAGAAGGAGTGAGCATAGAGTATTGGCCCTGTATGTCTGAAATACGAACTTTTTGTGTTTCAGAATAAGTAGTGTCATTATTGTGCTCTGTTTTATAAGTGGAAATTAAAGCGGGGTTTTTAGCATTAGCGATTTTAATTGGATTGTAATGTCTTTTAGTGATTAGCGTGGCATTGCATTGCCCAATGTTATCGTAAATAGGATAGTGATTTTCTAGTAAATGATTATCGACTTTATTAGGAGACTTGTAAAAGGTAGAAATAATTGGTAAATTTGTAGAGTCAGCATTTAAAAGTTGAATTTTAAAGACTGTATCAAAAGGTTTATTAGGAATGCGAATAGCGTAAAGATTATCTTCTTCATGTACGATACTGGGTTCAGTAATAGTGGATAATGAATCGTAAGAAGTGGAAGGAGTAATTAATGAAGATGAATTATTTAGTGTAGTGCGAGATTTCTTTTTAGAATAATTTTTAGTGGCTAAAGAAGCTAGTGAAGGTTTCTTGTCTTCTTTTGAAGAATCTAACCAAGAAGGATCTGACGTAGCAGTATTGGATTGAGAAAGACTCGCTGGTCTTTTACGTAATCTACTTTTTAGAGGCGCCAGTTTGAAGATTAATTAATGCGTTTTTAGCGTTCTTTTGGTTGGCATTTTTCGATTGCCTATGTTTTAACAGAAGAAGAGGGTGAAGTCTGTTTTCATAATAGGAGAAACAGGCAAGAATGTCCAAAGCAAATGAGTTAATGAAATTGCAGTTAAATCGAAGAAGAGCTAAATCTCTAGTGTATAAATTTTGTCTGAAAGCGACGAGAAGAGCTTTTAATTGTGAAATAACTGTAGGTAGTGAAATCTCTGGACGACTTTTGTGAGAGTTAAAATGATGACCCGGTGGGTCTGAAAATGTAGATTCTATTGTAGGAATAGACAAAGCTAAGAGACCTGAGCGGGTTTCTAGTTTTTCAAAAGTAGTAATGAGCCCGATCAGCTGTGTAATGTGGAATTCTCCGTTGTCTTCCGGATCTTTTAGTAATTCTTGGTTTATAATGATCGAGTCAGTTAATCTATCAGAAATGAGTTTGCAGACTCTTGAAATACCGTGAAAAACTTCAAAGGATTTAAGATCTAGATGAAATGACCAGAGT
>CAZFVA010000039.1:0-10221 GCA_964522105.1 uncultured Anaeromyxobacteraceae bacterium | reverse complement strand
TGAAATACCGTGAAAAACTTCAAAGGATTTAAGATCTAGATGAAATGACCAGAGTTGGCCAGTAAATGAAATATATTTTGTTTTAGCGTAATGATTAGCGTTATGATAAATTTCAGTGACAAAGATAGGATCATTTAGAGGGTAGGATCCATAAAAGTGAATATTGTCAGTGACAGATCGAAAACGAATTTGATAATGAGTTTTGTCAGATAAATTAGTTAGTGTAGGTTGTTCGTTAATAATGCTCCGACAACATGATAAACGGTTAATGAAATTAGTGAAATGATAAGGGATGTTTTTAGTGAATTTAGATAATGAGTTTGGCATTGTTAATGTATGAAAATGAAAATGAAAATAAGGAAAATGATAGCTATCTTAGCTAAAAATGAATGGCTTTGTAAATGGCATTTTGTTTATTTGCTTGGTTCCCGGTTAGAGTTAGACGCAATTGACAATAAAAATAATAATAAATGGTGTTTTTTAGGCATCCTCGGTCATGCAGGATATGCTCTACAAAAACTGGATAACATTCACCTATCTTGCATCGATATGGTATCCGCTAGCTCTTTTTTGTTGGATCACATACGGTTAGAAATTAGGATTGGCAAAACCAACTTAGATCGCTCATTACGAATCGGCAACGCTAACTAGCACATTGAACGGACTCGTCGGCTCACCAGAGGTCGTTTTCCGTGAGATCAGAAATGTGTGTGTTTTTGTGAATGTTATCTCCCCTCCCGACATGGATCAAATGCGTCGTGAACACTTTCAACATAAGGAAAAACTAAATCTAGGCCAAGATTTCAACCTTAACTACAGGAAGCACCTCAAAGCTTTTTCCTTTCATGCTGTTGAAAGCCAACTCGGATCTTATTATAAAACGTTTTACAAGCGAATGCGATTAATGAAATATTCTCAAAGTCGAAAACGGTACTTTGAAAATTTATTCAAGAGGAGCAACGCGTAAATAAAACGCAATATAACAAAATATTACGATAACTAGCCAAAAGGTGTTTAAAAGTTCATATAGAAATCACAAGAAAATGAGTGTGATTTGTATTCAAAACTTCGAAACGTATGTAAAAGAGACAGAATTTGTGTGAAAGACTTCGATCGTGGTCTGTGAGGACTACTATCGGATGCCGTGAGTTGCCATGTTAATCTTGTAATCTACTCTAATAAAAGTAAATCGTCAAGATCTCCGAAATATGTGATTTAGTCGTCAGAAAAGGTGTTTGAATCCTTTCTGGAGATGACTAGGGGTTTTCAATCCCTGCCAACCTGACTGTGGGAAACTGGAGATCTCTGTCCTTTTCCCTCGTCGTCGACTGTCTTCTCCTAATTGCTCGAGATGAACTTAGCCATGGGGTAACCTATTTAAGGGACCCGAGCAATAACGAATATCAGACAGTATTCCACTAGCGGGCAATACCTCGCTGATAGACGTGCGAGAGATGTGTTTCAAAGATCTTGAATTAGCAATGCCAAAGATTACAGTTTCGATTCCAGCTTAGGGCAATCGAAAGTATTGAATGTACGATTCCAACTTTGGGCAATCGTAGGTGAAACAAAGTATCCTAAGAGTTATATTTCGTTTCCAACTTTGGGCAAACGATTAGACTCGAATAGGAAACTTTAGCATGCAAATATTTCGGAGTAACCGTGTAACGCCGTTTGGATAAGACTAGTTTGATAAAACCTGTGATCTGTCCCTAACATACATCTGATGACTTAGTTTCAGTATTCGTTGTTTTTATTAACCTCGATGGACATGGTTAGATTGAATGTTTTAAACAAATGAAATCAACATAAAATTATAAGGAATTAAATCTACGACAGAAGATTTAATTTTGATTTTGAACATAAAATTTTGCCAAACAAAATGAAAAGAAAATAAAAGTAAATTAAATGGGTACCGATACCATTGTATCGAATAAGTACCCTTGGATACTTATGAGATTTTTGGAGTCGGATAAAATGAAATTGGAGATTTCAATTTTCGTTGTTCTTTCAATGATGGCCCGAGAGCGATTAAAGTTTTTGGGATATGATTTTTAGGAAGTGAGATGTACTGTGTGAAAATCAAAGCGGGAGAGGACCATCCGGCCGTGTCATGTGTGATTTACTTTTCTGTTTGGTTTTTGAATGTGTACCGGGAGGGAGGAGGAAAATGTAATGAAAAATGCATGGAAAATGCATGGTAGCTATTTTTAGAATTCTCTAAATGCCAAAGGTTAACTTGCATGAAAGTTGAGAGATTTTTGAAGCTTGCTTTAAAACTTTGGTTTTGGCTTTTGAATATTTGCATTTAATAATATCAAATAATACTTTAATTGGACTGTTTCTTAACACCCCCGGGAAAGTGTAAGTCGGGGTTCCGAAAATTGCTGAAGGGAATTTAGAAAGGGAAGGCCGATTGGCACTTTAAGAAAAATAAATTTACAAAAGTGTATCGACATTTTTGAAAATAAAATAGGACAATTAAAGATTATTGCAAATAATAATAATATAAAATTCGAGGTAATATTAATGATAATAATTTTTCGAATACTGAGAAAAAATGTTTTCTAACATAAATTTTGCAAATAATTAGGGGGAACATAAAATTAGTTGTAAAAAAAATGTTTCTACGATGTGTAAGTGTGAGTTGACCATGTAAAATGTTTGTGTAGCTATAAAGCTGTGTAATATGTTTGTGCCATGTAAAATGACTGTGTGCTATGTTAATGCCACGTGAAATAAACGGGTGGAAAGAATTTAAATTGAAGCTTTTCAATATGCTGTTCTTTCACAAAATAAAAATAATTTTTGGTTGTATAACGCTAAGATTAATATGAACTTAAAAGTTTGAAATTAAAAATTTTAAATTTGATTTTTTTTTTTTTTGAAGGGGTTTTTGTTGGTTATTGTGCCAAATTCAAATTATCATAATTGTTAACAGTTCTAAAGTCACATGACTTAATCAAGTTCTTGATACTTAAACCATTGAGAAGTCTTCTGTCTTCATGAAACTGGACCTTTTTAGAACGAAGATTGTGTTAGAGTTGAGGTTGGAAGTTGATCAGTTCATCATTGGAAACGTCGGAACGATGTTGGGTGTCGGCGCCGTCATGGTCCGGATCGGAGTGCCGTTGATCCAGCGTTGTCGGCGAACCGCACATCAGAGAGAATCGAGTGTATCGTCAGAAATTTGAGTCGTTGATGTTACCGCGAAGTGGAACGTGAAGAACGAGACTTCTTTTACCATTTAAACTTGCAGCGAGGGACCTTCTTTAATTTGCTGGAACGATATCTCATTTAATCTGCTCAAAATGATTAGTGCGTCGTGAGACAGTCGTCGTTTCATCAAACAAATAACTAGAGTCACCGTATCAAGCCAATTTTTACCTGTGCTTAGTGTCTAGCTAGTGCCTTTTGTTACGTATAAACTGCTCGTTGGGCTAACTTTGTTCGAGTTTCTATGATCGTCAATAATCGATTCTGTGTAAATTTTACCACCGTTTTAACAAGGATAGAGCTTTTCTTATGACAGGAAAGAATGAAATACCACCTTGTTCAGGCTAGTACTTTTTGATCATAATTTTTAATCTTAAAGAAGAAGATATGCACATGTTAAACAAGTAGCCAAACAAAAAGATTGGTTGACTGTGCAAACGTGGTCAGTTGACTGACGCGGCCATGATCGGGTCAGTTCTCCGTCCCCCAGCTGGCTAGGCTTATAAATGATGGATATGTTCGCACAAAGAGGCTGAACATTCCCGAGGACGTTAATGAGTATCAAAAATTGAAAATTGGAAAGAGGTCGTGCCTAAATCTTCACGACAATTTCTGATAACTGCTTTATTTGCAAATGACCGAATTTCGGGTTTAACTAAAACATGTTCTGGGAAAAGTTTCGCAGACTTGTTGTTTTTAACTGTAAAAGAGCTCTGGAAGAGATATTACTTCTTCAAAACTTTGAGTCAGTCAGACATGGAAATTCAAAGTTTAGAAAATGTGATCGTTGAGCATGATCGCAAGGTGATTTAGACCGTAAGATTAGTGAAACGATGTTTTGAATTTGAAATGTTGGCTGAAGAAGAAGAATGAGAAGGATGGCAATACATCAAGTGGTGCATTCCAACAATTCTCATGAAAGAAATGATTTTGGTATGATCTTTGGTGGATTTTAAATAGATTTGC
Source organism: uncultured Anaeromyxobacteraceae bacterium (assembly GCA_964522105.1). Taxonomy (GTDB): domain Bacteria; phylum Myxococcota_A; class UBA9042; order DTJE01; family DTJE01; genus JAGOFO01. The sequence goes on along the minus strand of CAZFVA010000039.1, from coordinate 6,039 downwards.
GAGATTGAGGCAATACATCAAGTGGTGCATTCAACATATCTCTAAAAACAGAAAATCGAAAATGAGAGCATGCAGCGTAAGAAGGGATAAAACTTTTCTAAAAGTAATATCAAGCTTATTTTTATTGACTACGTTGTTACTGTGGCTTTTTGGTAATATTTTGACAAGTTTTTATATTTTTTTTTTGATTTTTGTTATTTTGCTATTTTTATGGCTTTTTGTTGTTTTTCTAGTTTTTGGTTTATTTGTTTATTTCAGTGATTTTTATTTTTGTTTTGGCTTGTTTTGTATCTTACATACTGCTTGTCCGTGTTTGAGCTTATCCTAGATGTTGGCCTTGAATAAGTGGAGCTTCTGGACGAAAAGTTCCATTTCGTGCCACGGGAAGCTGATGACTCCCAGGATCGTTTGATCTGGCTCGAGTGTTTCTTGTGTGATGTGGACCATTCTGAGTGATCCTTTGAGGCGGGGCTCCTGGATGACGTCGACGAAGTACTGGACGTGTCTTTCTGCATCTTGGAAGCTCTTGGAGGCGAAAGTGCCGCTCCTGGTCTTAAACATTTCAGTCGCCGGAGGAAGTGGCGTATCTGTAATGATTTGGAGTAATCCATATAAATAGACTACCTGGTTCCAATGGACGTAGATGTACGTCTCCTCCCAAGGGGATTCCTTGAGTTTGCGATCTTCCCTGATCTTCAGGAACCAGTCAGCTCCGCGCTTGTGGGAGTTGAATGTGATGTCCCGAGTGTAGGAGTTGTCATCCATGGGAAAGATTGCGAGGTCGATGCCGTCGTAGTACCTGTGAGGGTGATCTGCCTTGGTGGTGAATGGCTGGTCGATAACGTTGGCCAGTGTCTTGGATGAATGGGGGATCTGGGCCCATCTTGGTGGCTGATCGGCCAGGGCTGTTGTGGTCCAAAAGAGAGTACCAAACCCTTCGATGATTGGAGGAAGCTGGATTTGTTTGCTGAGTTCCTCATGGTTGATCGTGTAGCCCAAGCGTTGGCTGATTTGACGATCGGAGATTCGGCGAGCAATGGCGCCTTGATTGAAGTTCTTGTGGAGTCGACCTCTGGGGACGATGATGGTGCTCAGAAGCTGAGTTGGGCTGAGCAAGTTGGGGCGGCTTCCGTTGAGGAACGGTTGGTTGCGTTGACGTTGTTGAAATTGCTGTTGTCGTTGTTGGAACGACTGGTTACGTTCGTCAGGCCTTGGTGTTGACTGCCTAATCTGGGTGGCAGAGACTTTGCGACCTTCTTCGTCATAGTAGAAGACCTCCGGACGAGTAGGTGCAAGATTGGGTTTGATTTGGTTGCGCTGGTATTGAGGGAGACGATCGTTCGGATAGGGATCCGGATACGATGGAGCTGCGGAAGCTGCAGAAGCTGTAGATGAAAGAGGAGTTGAAGTTTTGGTTAAAAAGAGTTGAGTGTTTCGTTGATGAGGAAGTCGTTGTTGACTGAGAGGAGGAAATGAGTCATGTTGTTGATGAGAAGATTCAAGAGGCAATTGAGAGGGTCTTGCAGCCGGTTGAGGAACACGAGGCTGGCTTTGTAAAGCTTGAGAGTAGTGAGGACCTTCTTGAGGTTGGTTGCCTTGAGACATTGAAGATGAAGCTTGGTTTTTATACGTAGCCATAGCTGAAGTTTGAGTTTGAGTTTGAGGAATGAAAGAAGTGTTTGAAGATGAGGTGTTGTTGAATGAGAGTTCGAAAGCAGACTGACTCGATGTTGGTTTGAGGTTTCGAATGTCGGTTTGGAGAGCCAAAGCCGTTTCCTGTAGCGTTTTATGCGTGCGCGCGTGGTGAGCGTGCGCTTCTGCATCAAAGTCAGGTGGGTCAGCCTGAAATTGGTGAGCATGTTCATTGGTGCATGACAATGCTCTCGCTAGTGCTGCTATCTCGTTGCGTTGGTCGTGCAGCTGAAGGTTGGCTTGAGAAAGAATGAAGAAGCTTTCGTCAAAGGTTTGGTTGTAGGAGGGTTGGTTGTTGGAAAGGATAGGATTTGGAGGGGAGGAGTCAAGGTTTTGAAAAGAATCGTATAAGGATGTAGGAGAATCGTTGTGAGGAGGTTTTGGAAATAAATCGTTGAAGATTTCTTGGATTTTTGATTGGTTGGTGAGATTGATATCGCGACCACCAAATTGCTTTAATGAGTCCAAGAATGGAATGGAGAGAGGAAAATTTTGTTTTGTTTTGAAGAGGTGATTTTCAGGATCAAGGTATTGGGAAGAAAGGAAATTTGTGATTAAGGTAATTTCATCAGGTTCAAAAGGAATGTCAAAATCGTGAGGTTCATAAACAGGATAAGGGGCAATGAGTGCAAGAGGACCTGTTTTTACGATTTTCTTATTAGACAAATCGAAATGAGATAAGTGACGAATTTTGCTCAATTTAAAGAGAAGATAATGAGCGTCAAAGTGTTCGTCCTTATAAGGGGTTAATCCAGTAATTTCCATTGTCTTGGTGTGCAAATAATTTCTAGAAATCATATTGAACACTGCGTCAATGATTTTGTGAGACAAAATGGAATCTGTGGAGAACAAACGTTCAATTGGACGGACAAATAAATCATAAATATGCTTTTTAGAGAAGTACATGTTTTGTTTATTTTCCATATAAAATTTCCAAGCAGAGTAATGCTGAACGTGATCTATTATGTTTGGATTGTTAATGCCGTCATAAGCTTTGCTTGTGAAAATGTGCCAAGGAGAAGAAGGGTAAGAAGAAGAAATGAGAAAACCTTCGGGGCAAGTATTTTCAGTTTCATCGTTAGCTTGAGAAATGACATTATTTAGTTTCATCCACAAAATGTGGGTTTGAGTTTCATTTAAAGGATAAAGTTTTAGTTCATCAAGAAATAAATCAGGAATGTAAAGATAAGTGGGTAAATAAAGCCAAGCGTATTTACCATTTAACATGAAATCTTCTTTTTCAAATTTTAAGAAAGAGTCAACCCAAGTTTGAATATTTGCAGTAGTGTAATAATGATCGCTAGAATCAGCATTGTAAAGTTTTTGCAAATATTTGGAAGAATGAGTTTTGGGGTTGAGTTGCGTATCAATTAAATCTGAAATAACAGAAGGGATTTCAGATGGTCGTAAAAATTGTGATTCAGTTTTAGATTTTTGTGAAGGTTGAGTATCCCATGAAAAACTGTTTGAAAGAGGAGCAGTTTCTGTTTGAATGGGTGTCTCTTGATTAGGTTGAATGAATTGTTGGCCTGTGAAAACATACCATAAATCGAAAGAAAGTTTATGTTCACTGAAAGAGGATTCCCATTTTAGTTTTGTTGCTAGAGTATCAGGATGTGCGAAAGGTAACTTACTATAATAGAGGGGCAATCCGAAAGTGTAATTACAAGTGGTCATAATAATATCGATTTGGTTAGCTTGTTTCCATTCTGCGAAAGTGCCAGAAAAACATTCGCTTTCCAATTTGTAAATTTGTTCAAGATAAAATAAATCGATTTTTCCGTCATCAAGAAAAGGAATTTGTGCCGGAATTCGTACTGGTAAATTGTTTTCAGGAGTTTTAACATTTTGATGTTCATCTAACAGAGGAGAAGAAATACTGTTAGTGAAATGAAAAGAAATTTCAGAGGATGCAGCGGAAATATCCATATTGTGTTCGGACTGGTCTTTGCTAATATCCAAAACAGGATCAGTATCGATAAGAGTGACTGAAAGGATGTCAGCGTAGGAAATTGCCAAAGTCTCGATTGCTAATTTACCGTTATCATCATGAATGTTTTTAAGGATAAGGACCATTTGCTTTTGTTCAGATTCAGAAATTTCTGCAACAATAGCTTCATAAGTGAGGTCAGTTCCGTCAAGAGCAGTGGATTTAATTTTAATTTTTGAACCAATAAATTTAGGATGCTGAATTAATTGCGGCCATATTAAAGAAGGATTGATTGGTTCCATTAAATCAGTTTCAATAATGCTGGAGATTAAATTGTCTCCTGAAGAGTTAAAAGTGTCATTAATTAGAGTTGAGTTAATGGTGGGAGAAAATTGTGCATCCATTTTAATATACGTCTCCTTTTAATGTGGAAGATTTTAAAAGAGTGTGACACTGATTAATTAAAGTTCTTAAATGTTCGGCCTCAAAGCGGGAAAGGGAACCTATTTCTTCAAAAAGGTTTACATAGTAGTTAAAATATCTTATTACTGCTGATGGTCTAAACTTTTTAAGATATTGAGTTACTTTTGGAAGATGAGATTTGGTGGGTAGCAATTGGAAAAATGGAATGTGAAACTCAATGTCTCTTAGAAATTTGTTGTATTGAGTGAGATGTGCCTGTGATAAAGGCGGTGAATGTAATGTTGCGTTTGTGTCAGGGGCGCATAAATTGAGTTTGAAAGAGTTATTGCCCATTTTTGTTTTTAAAGAAAAGTGGGTTTTAATGTGGTTAAAAAGAAGCGACATTTGTCTAATTGCGAATGTAAATGTTTTGATTCGAAAGTGGAAATATCATTAGAAAGTTCTAGTTCTTCAATTTTGTTAGAGAAGTATTCTAGTGCATCGATTTGTTTTTCAAGGCGATAAGTAGTGAGAGGTCCATCAAAAGGGTAATTGAGGGTAAATGTGATAACATTATAATGGCCTTTTATGCGATCAGATAGTATAATAAAAGGTGATTTAGGGTCGTCTGGATTGTATCGAGTGATTTTTGCATTTAATTGTTCAATAGGGCAAAGTATTAAATCAAAAGAGTCATTTCCCATTGTATGTTGAGTGTTAAAGTATTAGTGATAATGAAAGTACATGAGAAAACGACATTTGTTTAATTGACCAAATAGGAATGATGCTTCAAATTGAGTAATGACATCGGAGTGTTCTAGAGTTTCAATTTGGTGAATAAATTTTGTTATAGTACGATTGTGGTTACGTGTTAAATGTGGGGCAAGTGGTTTTGTGCCATGACATGTTAAAGTAAGTGATAGATGTTTATGGTAATTAGTAATGTTTTTCAAAAGGATTGGAAACGGTGAAGGAAAAATGTTTGGTGTATTATTATTATTTAAGGTTGCTTTAGTGTTTTTTAGTGGGCAAAAATGAAATGAAAAAGAGTTGTTACCCATTTCTAGAATTGTAGAGGCAAAATGATGAATTTTAAATGATTATGAAATGCGTTATTATTGTGATGAAGTGAAGTGAAATTAGACGGGTCTAATTGTAAATGATTTTCGTTGATTTTATTAGTTAATAAAATAGAGTCTTGCATTAGTTGTCTAATGACAGCTTGAGAAGTGGGCTCATGATATTCAGTACTGGAAACATGATAAAAGCGAATTTGCAAGTCTAAGTAAGTTAACCATAATGTTTCTTTAATGTTAATTGGATCACAACGAGGGCATCTGTAAGCGGCCATGATAAAGTGGTTGTGGTAAATGAAATTATTTAAATGACTTGAATAATGGAAAGGTAGTCATGTAGATGAAGTTTTTAAGCATACGATCTTTTTGATAAGTAAATAGATTGCATGTTGTAAATGAGAGAACCATAATGGTGTAAATGATTAAGGGACCAAATAAAATTAGTGGAATTATTCAATTGTATTAGTGGAGATACATGTGATTCGAAATTGATTAATTGGTGCCTGTGAATGAAAGTAGACATAAGGAATGTTGACAATGAAGTTTTGTTTGAAGGTAATTGAAGAATATCGATTGAGTACATTTTGGAATTTGAATGAATTATAAACGTTGTATAATAAATTGCAAAATGCTTTGAAGTAATGAATCGTGTTCTGAATTCCAGTGATAATGTTCACTGTTGAGATTTGATAATGAAATTAAAGGAAGAATGAAATTTATCAATTCATCGTAAGATGTGATATTATCGTCAAATGTTAAAGAAGCAGCAGTTGGAAATATAGATCCTATAAGTGTTTTTAATTCTGCAGGAGTAGAAGGTGCCATTTTGAATTTAGATTCTTTGTCGGCAAAAGGGTTGTGCAGATTAATATAATGAAAAGGACTGAATCTATATAAGTAAGCGTAAAGACATTGGTAGTGATCGTTCCATACAAAGTT
>CAZFVA010000038.1:0-23708 GCA_964522105.1 uncultured Anaeromyxobacteraceae bacterium | reverse complement strand
GCAGTCTTTGCAAGCGTTTCCCACCCACGGATATAGCCGGGGTTTTCTGATACAGCCGCGATCAGGTATGGCAGGGCCTTGTCGGGACTTCCCGAATCGGAAATAACCACCCCGAGGTTGTGACTTGCGCGATAGTCTTCAGGATTCAAACTGACCGCAGAACGCAGGATTGCGGTCGCGCCGGCCGTTTCCTGCTTCATGGCTTCCCAGGTTCCCAGCAGTCTGATCCAGTCAGCAAGATACGCACGTCCCCAGCGATCAAGACCGCTGCGGTGGTTCATAGATTTACGCCAGGCATCACGGACTGTTATGGGACTGGCACGCATGTCCGGATCAAACTTCCACAGCGGAAAATCGGCACGAAGGACAGACCTGACACCTGAGTCAGCGACACCTTCACCAGGTTCAATCCACACCTCGCCAAGCGTTGCAAACGTTGCGGCCGCCCTTGCAACGGCATCTGAGGGGGACTCACCGTCAGATTCAAAGGGGCGTTTTCTAATAGATTCCAGAACGGCAAGCCTGCCCGGGTCAGTTTCGGAAAGCGCGGCCTGGTAAGGATTGACACGCCTTTGTACAAATCCGGCATCACCCAGATGCTGCTTGACCAGAAAAATCATGTCAGGGCGGGCATCTTCGGCAGCGCTGCGGCCAAGCAAAGAAGACGCCATGTCATCGGATGCGGCCAGGACTGTGGCATCGGGGCCTGCCGAATCAAGAATCTGGTCCGTTATCTCTTTTGGGCCGTACACATTTGTCATGTCACGGTCGGCGGGTGATGAAACCCACTGAAAAACCAGAAGTATTGCCACCAGTCCAGTGACTGCGGCAGTTCCGGAAAAACCTGCCCGCGCGGAAAGACGCCTGGCCATGGCCGATGCGCCGATACCAGCCAGGACCGCAGTGGCCCACGTTGCCGGAAGCAGGACCTGAAGGTCACGGATTCCCATCGGATTAACAAAGACTGCAAACAGGAAATCACCGACAACAACAGCCACCAGAGCTATTGCAGCCGGGGCAGAAGTACGAACGGCCGCGACTACCCCGAAAGCGGCGAAAACAAGCATCGGACCGGTTGAATCCAGGAACGTGCGCCACGCCATCGACAGATTTGCGGCAAACACCGCCGAATTGAATCCTGACATCTGCGGGGCGAACGAATCCCTGATGCGCTGTCCTGTCAGATGCGCGATAAAACGGGCAGAACTGGACGGGTCGCCCCAGTTCATCAGCGGGTCACGTCCGGCTGCAACCGGCAGATACAGGACGACTGCCATTCCAGCCACGACGGCAAAAACCGAGCACACGCCCAGCCTGAAAAACACGGCCGATCTTGATGATGTCACTGAATCTGAAGTTGCCACAAACCAGGCAAAACAAAGCAGAAGCACCGGGGCACCGTACAGCGGCCACGTTATGTGTCCGCCCGCGCCAATCCCGCACAGAGCCGCAGCAGCCACAATTAACCTGGCGTCATGCCTTCGTGCGCCTTCAACTGCCAGGCATAGCGTGGCCGCCAATCCGAGCAGCGAAAGACTGTAAATTTCAGGGGTTGTTGCGTGCAGCCAGACGGTGGCAGAACCCAGTAATACAGCCGGGGCAACCCACCACAACGGCTCAGAGCGGGATTCCCGGGTCTGCATGATTTTTCCGGCGAACAGCCACGCAAAAGCGGCGGTACCGCCGGCAGCAAGCCCGGAAAGCAAATTCAACCTGAAGTAAACATTGCCAATCGGAAACAAAGAAGCCAGCTTTCCAATCAGGCACAGCAGCGGAAAACCGGTTGGATGGGGAACGCCCAGAACAACGACAGCACCGGTCAGTTCGCCACCATCACGGAAATACACGTCGGGCGCAGACAGAACCCACAAAACCGACGTCGTAATCGCCCAGACAAGCCAGAAACGTCCAGTCCCGCCTGCCAGAACTTTGTATGCTGCGTCCGGTCGGCTGCCCGCCTTTTTTGAAGCCTCCCCGGCAATCATGACACCACCGACAAGGGTCAGAAAGACAAGGGATGCCAGCACAAGAACGGACCAACCCGGAAACAAAATAAAAGCGAGGATAACAACTGCTGCAACCGCAGCAATCGACGCGAAGATTCTGGTTGGGAGGACTGATTTCACTTGATGTCCGGGAACTTAATCGACAGGAAGATAAACTTCAGCGCCGACGGCAAACTTACCGTCGCCGGAACCGAGGCCGCCGGTCACAAGGACTGAACCATTGGAAATCCCGCCATTTACCAATGTGGCTGAATGACCAAATCTTGGAACTGACATCGTCAACGATGAATCAGCGACAGTCATTGAGCTGCCTGCGACAGAAAGAAGCACCGAGGTCGCAAGCGCCTTGAAACCACCGTTCATGCCGCCGGTAACGAGCACACTGTTTCCATCGCCAAGAACGGTCGCCTGATGGTACACACGGCTGAGCGCCTTGACATCATTGCCGGACATGTTGGCAGCCGTAACCTCGATTGTTCCAGCATCCCAGTCAGCTTTGTAGCTGTAGGGCGAGGCCATCGTCTGTGTTGCGCCACTTCTTCCACCAACAGTCCAGACCGTTCCGTCGGCGACAAAAGCGACCGCCCCGGTCAGATTAAGCGGAATCTGGCCGGATGCCGCCAGCACCTTGACCGAATTGCTTGCCGCGTCATACATCTCGGCAAACGCCGAGTTATCATCGGTACCGCCGATTATCAGGTACTGGCTGCAAACATTGCCGCTTGACTTGACGCAGACGCCAGTCGCGTTCTGACGCTTCACAGCACCAGTCGGGGTCACGTCGATACAGGAAACTGCATTTGAATCAGAAGCTGCACAGACCCACGACAATCTTGAAGGCGCAGCCGCCGCACCATCGGCCGATTCAACTCCGACGCGGATATAGACGCTCGGAGTCGATCTGGCAACGGATACAACCGACGACGGGACTATTGCCTGTGTCAGAGTGCCCTTTGAAATATTTCCGGATACCGTGTCAATCACGTAGAAAATCGGGGACAAAGCCAGGTCGCAACTACCTGAACAACCTGTCGCGGGAAGGTCAGGGACCTTAATTTCGCCGGAAACTACAGTCCCGGCCTTCTGTGTCCCGCCGACTACGACCATCCTTGTGTCGTCAAGCATCGCGGTGCCTGACATCGCAAGGCCGGATTCAAGCGGGCGATTGTGTTCAAGGACTTCAAAAATGGCCGTTTGACCCGAAAACTTCTGAGTTTCGGGAACACTGGCATCGGCAGTCTGACCTTCAACGGCAAAACCGGCATCCGAAAAGACGGTGAAGCCGCCAACCTGGACAACATCACCTGAAACAGTTGGAACAGCCCGGAAAAACGCCCTGTTTCCACGGGTGTTAAGCGGGAAAAGCGAGCTAAGGCGACAAATACTGTCGTCACCACAGACCGCCTTCGGATGAACGTTGTACTGCATCAGTTTGGTGCCGTCGGGACATTCACCGGCAGTAATTTCATCAACACTGCACTCAACCGTAATCGGGAACCTGCAGGCCTTCTTGCTTGCGCACGGAATAACCCGCGTGCAATCACCGTCGCTGGCACACGGCACTCCGCCGGTAACTGGATTCAGAGTCGCATCCGGTAATGGAAGAGCGCTGAACGCGCCAACCCGGTTTACCTGAACGTAGTAGTAACCATCCCCGGTTCCAAGCGCCGAGATTCTGACACCGCCGCGGACTCCGCGACCGACAAGTGCCGAAGCCGCACAATTACTGTCGGTGTAAGCTATGTATTCAATTACGAAATCATCGCCTTCATCCAGATGATCAATGGAAAACCCGGAACTGGCCTGTGAACACGGTGACTGAAAATAGACACTGCTGCTGCTGAATTTTTCTGAACCTTTGTATAACCGGATAATGAAGTGCGTTGCCGAAACCTGAGTCTGGCCAAGTGCAAACGACACCATTCCGGTTCCATCAGCAGACGGACCTGTTATGCAGTTGGCGCCGCTGCACGTCGCAGCCTGACCACAACCAGCCAGAATACTTACCGAAAGCACCAGAACAGCCAATATTGATACGTTCAAAGTTTTCATCAAAAATCCCCCGTTCCCAAAATCCTAGTGGTAAAGACTGACGTCCTGCGGCGCAAAATAGCTGTCGGGCGAAAAACCGACTCTGCCGTTTGCTGCGTTCCCCTGCGAAGCCAGCACACCAGCAGCAGTTCCGGCACCGACAACGACTACGCCAACGATGGTCCAGAACCACCATGTCTTGTAAAACTTTGGTTTCTTTGCTTCTGCCACTGTTTCCACTGGAACGGTTTCAGGCGCCGGAATCGGCACGACGACAGGAACGAGCGTCCATTCAATCAAGTTTTCTTTAACCTGATCAACGTTGACTGTCCCGACCTTGTCTTCAAACCCGCCCTTCACAATTTTCAGAGTGTGTTCGCCGGGCTTCATCTTGACCATAACCGGGGCAACACCAACGAAATCCGTCCCGAGATAAACTTCGCCACCAGCGGGCTTGGAGACAACATTAACCAGAACATCTACCGGGATCGGCTTGGGCTCGGGGCCAAAAACACCTTCAAGTCCCTTGGCTAAAAAGGCCATAAGGTCCTGCTTCGCGTCGGTCTGACCTTCAGGGGTCTTCATGCTTTTCGCCGCGACATCGGCATAACGCACCACTATCTTGAACACGCCGTCTTTGCGATTAACGTCGATGTAAAGAACCATGTCAGCACCGGCAGTCGCGCCGATACCAGCCATACATTCCGCATCAAAGTCGTTACAACCGGCATCAACCATCATATCAAGAGGATCCTGCTCCGGAACAGGCAAAGCCTTCAATTTCGGATACTTACCAATCTTGGCAACGACCGAAGTAGTGAAATTACTAAGCTGGGCCTCGTCAAACCCCTGCCCTGCAACCCTCAACGGAAGAACCTTCACGACCTGTCCGCCGTCTGCTGCTGCGCTGCTGCGGGCAAACCCGACGCAGAACATCACAGTGATAGCCATGACAGCAAAAAGACATCTGTTCCCGCTGCTTTTCATGTCAAAACGCCCTTGAATAAACCAGATGTTATACTAGCCAGCGGTGCCACCAGTGTCAACGAAAGGTATCTTTATGAAGCGCCCTCAATTTCAAGGGGATTTATGCGACCAGAAATGACCCGCATCGCGGTCTTGATTGCGGCCTCTGCCGCACTGTCTGCATTCGGATGCTCAAACGCCACAAGGTACACCAGGGGCCCGCAGCCTGTGGCTTCGTCGCCCGATCCCACCTGGGCACTGGTTTCGCCGCCATCACTCTCAAACACATTCACGAATCAAAGCAACCTGCTGATCAAGGGAAAACTTAAAGAAGTCAGACAGACTGACGGACCCGACTTCGGACTGTTGATTCATCTGACTGATGCCGATTTCGGGCTGGACGAACCTGTGAAGTCTGCTGTGATTTCAATAAAAACCTGGAAACCGGGCGTCCCGGATCTGAAGGCGGGCGACGACATCAGCATCAACGTCTCGAACAGACGCAACAACGAAATCATGATATCTGACGGCGAGGGACCGGCCCTGCGTTCCTGGGTCGGGGAAGCGTTGCCCCCCAATTCTGCCATCTCTGACGAATACCCGCTGCACATCACAGCAAGCGTCGAACCTGGATACTCAAACGCCTACACTGAAGTTATCCAGTCAGAAGATCTGTGTCGTCAGACGTGGGTACACTCGCGACTCAGCGTTACCTCAGACTGTTCGCAGGTAATGATGTCTGCGGGCCAGTCGGCAACTTTGACCGGTTCATCACACGGAATCATGCGCGTCTGGCTGATAACGGCGGCAGATGACAGATGGCTTGATGAATCGAGCTGCGCCGAAGACAAAACCGGCTCGGCATTTTTCACATGGATCAGGATCGGCAGGGACGATGCACTTGGCAACAAACAGCTTAAAATGATTAAGAAATTGCGGAACTGAAGCTGGCGGCCACCTGGTCTGGATCCATTACTTTCCGGCAACCATCAGAAGATACGCCTGAATAAACGGCTGCAGATCACCGTCAAGGACAGCGTCAGTGTTTCCAGTTTCATAGCCTGTGCGAACGTCCTTGACCATGCGGTACGGATGCAGAACGTACGACCGGATCTGGCTGCCGAAGTCGATCCCCATCTTCTGGGCTTCCTTGGCGTCCTTTTCCACGTCGCGTTTGGCGCGCTCGTACTCGTACAATTTGGCCTTCAAATACTTCATGGCCTGCGCACGGTTCTTAATCTGTGACCGTTCATTCTGGCACTGGACGACGATGCCGGTCGGGAAGTGGGTCATGCGGACGGCGGAATCTGTCTTGTTGACGTGCTGACCGCCCGCGCCACCTGACCGGAACGTGTCGATGCGCAGGTCCTCGTCGCGAACTTCGATTTCAATCGTGTCTTCAATGTCGGGAATGACGTCGACGCTGGCAAAGGTAGTGTGCCTGCGGGCGTTTGAATCAAACGGCGAGATACGGACCAGGCGATGCACCCCGTTTTCAGCCTTCAGGTAGCCGTAAGGATGGTCGCCTTCGACTGAAAAAGTGACACTTTTCAGGCCGGCTTCATCACCGGCCTGTTCATCCATCACGCTGACCTTGAAGCCGGATTTTTCACAGAACATCAGGTACATCCGAAGAAGCATCGCGACCCAGTCCTGAGACTCAGTGCCACCGGCGCCTGAATGGATGGTAATAATGGCGGGCGCCGTATCGTTTTCGCCCGACATCATCCGGGCAAATTCAAGCGCGGACACCTTCTTTTCAATGACTTCAAGGGCCGCGCCGATTTCACCGTCGAATTCGGCAGCGCCTTCGGCTTCAGCCATTTCAAGCAGTTCCGCTGCATCGTTCAAGGCCGCCACGGGCTGGTCCCAGGCATCAAGTTCCTTCTGAAACCCGTTTTTTTCGCGCATGATGGCCTGCGCGGACTTCTGATCGGACCAGAAGGCAGGGTCAGTGGAAATCACTTCGATTTCGGCTAATCGTCTTTCTTTTGCAACGCGGTCAAAGATACCTCCCGAGGACCTGTGTCCTCTCACGGAGGTCTGAGATTTTGGTTTTGTGCAGGTCAAACATCGGCAGATTCCTTTACGATTGCGGGCCCGGGCCCGGCGTTTTCACGTTGATTAGTGTGCCCGACAGGGTGGGATTAGTCAATTCGCGGAACACCACGCACTTGACATCGGCCGGCCACAGTAATACAAAGTATTACGGAATCTGGCTGGCGGCGAAGATGTCGGATAAAAGCGAAGTCATAACGTTCAAGGTTGACGGCGAACTGAAGGACGCGCTGAACGGCATGAAAAACCGTTCGGAATTCATACGTTCCGCACTTCTGGCGGCGTTGGACGGGACGTGCCCTTTCTGCCGGGGAACAGGGATTTTGACGCCACGCCAGATGGAACACTGGACGTCATTTTCGAAGGTCCACAGCGTGACCGAATGCGACGACTGCCACGGGATACAGATTGAATGCAGCCCTGATTGCGGCTGTGAATGCGGGCATGCAGACCAAGAGGTAAAGGGATGAACAATTTAAAGACCGGACTGAATCTGGCCGTCGGCACACTAGCGATAACTGCCGCAATACTGATGTCGGCGCCTGCGCTGGCCGGGGACAAAGGCAAACTTACCGTACTTGTTGACACTTTTCCGATTTATCAGATTGTAAAAAACGTGACTGCCGGGGACAACGGCATTAATGTTGAGCTGCTGCTTTCGCCCGAACTGGGATGTCCGCACAACTACGTACTGACACCGGCGGATATGCGCAAAATTGCCGGTGCTGACGTACTGGTCACCAACGGTCTTGAACTGGACAGCTTCCTGAATTCAGCGGACCTGCGGGCGAACTCGAAACTTCGCGGCATTGATTCGTCGGCCGGCATTCAAGGTATTCTTCAATCAGCCGAAGCGTGCGAAGGCGATCACGACAAGGAAGACGACGACCATAGCGATCACGGCGCGGCGGCACATGCCGGACACGACCACCACGAAAAGGCTTCGCACAAAGTTAAGGACTCCCACGCGCATGCCGGCGCCAACCCTCACCTGTTTGCAAGCCCTCTGATGTCCGCGAAACTTGCCGTAAACATTGCAATAAAAATGTCCGAGATTCGCCCCGGTGTAAAATCCCTTTATCAGAACAATGCCGCTCTATTCATGTCCCGTATGCGTGTACTGAACGACGAATTCACCGCTGCCGTAAAAAGACTTAAAAACAACAGAATAGTTACGCAGCATGGTGTGTTTGATTACCTGGCAAGAGATGTCGGACTTGAGATTGTGGCCGTAATTCAGACCCATCCCGGCAGCGAACCGTCGGCGTCCGAGATGCTTGGCCTGGTGAAAAAGATAAAGGAAAAGAAAGCGGGCGCGGTGTTCGCGGAACCGCAATATGCAATGAAAGTCCCGCAAACTATCGCGAAGGAAGCCGGAATTCCTGTCGCAAACCTTGACCCTGTGGCATCCGGACCGGCCGGGGCCGCCAATGACTATTTTGAAAAGACGATGCGGGCGAACATTCAGATACTGGAGAAGACACTTGGCACAAGATGAACCATGCGGATGCGGCTGCAGCGGGCACACACAGTCAGCACAAACACGCCTGAAAACATTGCCTGCCAGACCAGCAGAGGACGAAGTCTGGTTCGCGGATGGCTCGGATACAGCCAGCCCCTGCGTTCACGACGACCCGTGTTCATGCGCAAGCTACGATTCAGGAATTTGCCGCGCCGCACCAGGCCAGGTTAGCGGGTCGAACTTTGCCTGCCAGCACCAGCACGCCGTGACCGCCGTCTGCTTTGACCACATGTCAGTTTCGCTTGGCGGCGTCTCGATTCTGGAAGAAATAACCGCAATGATCCCGAAAGGCGGTTGCACATGCATCGTCGGCCCCAACGGAGCCGGGAAAACGACACTGCTGATGGCCCTTCTTGGCAAAGTTCCCCATAAAGGCGGAATCAAAATAACGCCCGCTGCCAATGGCAGGCCGCCACTTATCGGGTACGTACCTCAGCGCCTGTCGCTCGATCGCGGGATGCCTGTAACGGTGGCCGAATTCCTGGTCATGGGTGTGCAGCGGCGGCCTTTATGGCTTGGCATCAGCCGCGCCAACCGTGAACACGCCATGTCACTTCTGGAAAAAGTTCGCGCGTCTCACCTGGCATCTCGGCGAATCGGGGCACTTTCAGGTGGCGAGCTTCAGCGCGTTCTGCTGGCTCTGGCTTTCCAACAGAACCCTGACCTTCTGATACTTGATGAACCTGCGGCCGGAGTCGATTTCCGCGGCGGGCAACTGTTCTGCGAGCTGCTGGAAAACCTGCGGGTCAAACACGGATTCACCCAGGTCATGGTCACACACGATCTGGGGCTGGTTTCCCACCACGCGACACACGCGATGCTGCTGAACAGACGCATTATTGCCGAAGGCAGACCTGATGACATACTGACGCCGGAGAACCTGACTGCGGCATTCGGGACTCACATGGGCGGTGCGATATGCCGGACTTAACACAGTTGTTCAGCATAATCGGGCAGTTGCTGCCTTTCGAATGTATGCAGAGCGGGTTCATGCAGCGTGCCCTGATCGGCCTGCTGCTTCTTGCGCCGATGACGGCCGCGATGGGCGTTCAGGTCGTCAACTTCCGCATGGCGTTCTTTTCAGACGCAATCAGCCATTCGGCATTTGCCGGAATCGCGCTGGGCCTGCTGTTTTCAATGAATCCGCACTGGTCAATGCCTTTACTTGGTGTGGCGGTCGGCATCGGAATAGTCGCGCTGCAACGTCACAGCATGCTGTCATCTGACACAATCATCGGCGTCCTGTTTGCCGGCGTTACCGCGTTCGGTATCGCGATGGTCAGCCGCGACCCGAACCTGGCCCGCGACACCCAGCGCTTCCTGTACGGCGACATCCTGACCATCAGCGACTTCGACATCATTCAGCTTGCAGGGCTGCTTGTGGCGTTACTGGCCTTTGAAATCGTCGGCTTCAACCGGCTTCTGTACGTCAGCCTGAGCCCGCTTCTGGCCGAAGTCCACCGCGTCCGCGTCGCCGTGTATCAGTATGTTTTTGCTGCACTTTTAGCGCTTGTAGTCATTTTTTCAGTCTGGGCGATGGGCGTTCTTCTGGTCACGGCCATGCTGATTGTCCCGGCTGCGGCGGCGCGAAATTTCGCAAAGTCGGCAGGTTCAATGTTCTGGTGGGCCATCGGTATAAGTTGCACATCGGCCGTGGCCGGACTGCTTGTTTCTGCACAGGACTGGGCCGGGACCGCGACCGGCGCAACAATCATTCTTATTGCTTTTGCATGGTTTCTGGTAAGTTTCGTGCCTGTGTTGGTCAGAAAGGAATCATCACGATGAGTTCACTCGGTAATCCGCAGCAGTCAGAAGCGGCCACCAGACTCCAGAAAACCAGACGAATCAGGACGTTCGCGTTCGAATCACTGTTTGTAGTCGGCGTACTGGTCATGTTTCTGGTCGGTTTCAAAAGCGACTCGATGCGGACGCTTTCCCTGATTTTCGCGAGCATTGTTCTGGAAGCGGTGCCGTTCATGCTTATCGGGGCGCTGGTCGGCGGGCTGCTGGAGACTTTCGTCAGCCGCGAACGCATCACGTCAATCCTGCCGAAGAAGCGCTGGCAGACAATTCTGCTGGCGGCCGGACTTGGCCTGATTTTCCCGATCTGCGAATGTGCGGTCGTTCCTGTCGTGCGGCGCCTTGCCCGTAAAGGACTGCCGATGGCTGCGGCCGTGGCGTACCTGCTTGGCGGCCCGATCGTAAATCCGATTGTCGCGGCATCGACCGCTGTTGCTTATAAACTTGACTGGACAGTCATGGCCGGCCGCCTTCTGATGGGCTACGGCATCGCCGTTGTGATCGGCCTGCTGATGGATCGCATCTTCGCTAAACAAAACATCCTGCATGAAAGCGTCATGGAAGGCACAGGGCAAGGCGCGGTCGAAACGTGTGGATGCGGTCACACTCACAATGGCGCAGACGCAACCCACCAAAACCACAGCGAAAACTGCGACGACCACGACCTTGTTGCGGACTGCGGCTGCGGCCACGCCCACCATCATGCGCCGACTGACGCACGCTTTATTGATAAGCTGCTTGCGGCCCTGCACCACGCGGCAGACGACTTTCTGGGTGTCGGCCACTACCTGATAATCGGCGCGTTCATAGCAGCACTGGCTCAGACATATATTGACCGCAACATATTCATACAACTGGCCGGAATGCCTGTAGTTTCGATTCTTCTGATGATGATCCTGGCAATACTGCTGAACCTGTGTTCCGAAGCCGATGCATTCATCGCCAGTTCGTTCAGATCCGTAATGCCGATGTCGGCGCAGATGGCGTTCATGCTGATCGGCCCGATGTTCGACCTGAAATTACTGCTGATGTACCAGACATTGTTCAAGAAGCGTGCAATCGTTGTGCTGGCATCGCTGATCTTTGTGATCGTCCTGATCGTTGCTGTGGCCGCCCACTTCACCGGCATTTTCGCGGGGGTGGGGGCATGAAGACGATATTCGGTGTATTGATCCGACACTACCGCGTTTTCCTTTTCTTTATCTGGGCTTACGCACTGATTGATCTGCTGGGAAACAAACGCTACCAGACATTTCTGCGCCCCGAATTCGGGATAGTTCTTGGCGTTGCCCTGGCCATTTTTCTGGCATTCATGATTGCCGAAATGGCCAGAAAAGCGTCACACGGACTTAAATGGCACGAGCTTCCACGCCCGATTATCCTTTTGATTCCATTAATGTTTTTGATGAATGCTCAGGGTGCGTCGCTTGACTACTACACGTTCAAAAAACGATTCACCGGCACTCAGGGAATGTCTGTCAATATTGAACCTTCAGACAGCAGCACAGCCGGGGCCGGAACTGATCAGAATTCGGGGCCTGCCGGTGTAGACGGCAGTAAAAACGGTAAAGAAATCGAGGATGTTCCATCATCATTATCGCCATCCGCCAGTGACAGACGGGTATTCAGTCGCAAACACAATGCGGCGGATGGACAAGTTGACGACTCAGATGGCGACGACATCAAGGTACCTGTCGGTGGTGTCCACGACCTGACGATTATTGAAGTTTACAAGGCACCCAAGCTGTACGAGGGCAAGACTGTATCAATGGTTGGTATGGTTGACCGTAACGATGACGTACGACGCAAGTACGGCGAAAAGACTATGATCCTTTACCGCTTCATGATTGCGTGCTGTGCAGCCGATGCCCAACCGGTCGCTCTTATGGTCGAAACAAAATCTGCCGTCAATTTCCAGGCTGAAAACGTCTGGGTCAAGGTTCAGGGCCGCTTCACCTTGATTAAGGACAACGGCAAGACAGTCCCGTACCTTCGCGACGCAACGATTTCCACCGTCACCCGCCCCGAGAAAGAATATCTTTATTAAATGTTGCAGAGTCCGGATCTAATGAACCATCCACGGCAGGGCGCCGCGCTGCATCAGTGACGCCCAGTCCATGGCAACCGCAACGGCGCAGTGAATAAATACGCCGCCCCAGATGCTGTTTGTACGGATTGAAAGGACGCCAAGAACTGTGCCGGCGATGATGGCCCCGAACGCCTCGGCCCCCGGCTTCGTGAAGTGGATCATCATGTAGGGCAGGACCATCAGCCAGACGGCACCGGTCCCGAGCTTGAATTTCATCGAATGAACCAGGAAGCCGCGATAGAAGAATTCAAGCCCGAAAAACTGCAGGCAATACAGAAAGTCCCACAGCAGCATGTCCCAGACGTAATGCGGACTGTGATAGAACGGATAAGTGTTCTGAAACGGCTTCGTGTATGAAACCACTACGACGCCCGCCAGAACCGGCACAAAAAGCAGCAGATACAGCGGCAAGTGCTTGAAAAAGCCGCGCGGCGACATGCCGAACGCACTGAGCTTTTCGCGGAAAACAAACTTGATGACTGACCCGGGAATCGCGATGTAGCAAATCAGGCACCCGAAAACCCAGTAGATATTGCGGGCAAGGGGCACGACGTCCAGTAACGTTGCGCGCGTCGCGCCTTCAGGCAATGAAATCACAAATTGAATCGCGGCACCTTGAACCCAGCCCTGAATCGGGCCGCCAATGACGACAAAATTCATCAGGAACAGAACCATGGCACCAACCAGCACGGCGACGTTCGTTTTGAACTCGGGCGACCGGGGCGTATCAAGGCCCTGCCCGCGCAGCTCGTCAATCGCCCTGAATTCACCGACCAGAAACGGTATGTATTGCGCAATCTTCATGGCTGCGGATTGTAGACGGGCCGCAATTCTGATGCAACGTCAGCTTTGCACAAGGTGCAGGTGCGTACTACGCTTGCGACCATGGATCAGGACGGACTTTGATGGCCGAAAATACGAAAAAATCCGACCCGAAAAAGACGCTGTGGGTGGGGTCAACATACTTTGCCGAAGGGTTGCCGTACATGCTTGTGCGGTACCTGACGTCAGTGTATCTGACCGATATCGGTCTGAAGGAATCGTACCTGGGGTTCGTCAATTTCCTTGGAATACCCTGGAATTTCAAGTTCCTGTGGGCGCCCGCAGTCGATCTGGTTTCAACAAAACGACGGTGGCTGCTGTGGATCGAGCTGGCCTTGACGTTCGGTTTTGCGATTATCGCGCTGCTTGCGACGATCGGGCCGGAAACGGTGGCGACAGGGACTGCACTTTCGATGACCCCGATGCAGGGCCTTGCCGTCAAGGCAATGATAACATTGATGATTATGCTGGCCTTCTTGTCGGCCACGCATGACATCGCGATAGACGGCTTCTATATGGAGGCCATTTCAGACCCGCACGAACAGGCCGGGTTCACAGGTCTGCGGGTACTGACGTACCGGCTGGCAGTCATATTCACAAAAAGTCTGCTGGTGGCGCTTGCCGGGTGGGTTTCATGGTCGGCGGGGTGGTTCGGGGCGGCGCTGACTCTGGCAATTCTGGTCGCGTTTCACGCGTGGTACCTGCCATCAGTCGAGCAGAAAAAGGAACGTCAGACTGACTTCAAGGCGTTCGCCCGTAATTACGGCCGCGCTTTTTCGACGTACCTGGCGCAGGACCGCGTCTGGCTTATCCTGCTGTTTGTCGTCACATACAAACTTGGCGACGAGCTGCTGTTTTCCATGAACACGCCATTTCTGATGCGGGAACTTGGTGTCACAAAGCCGCAACTTTCCTGGATTTCCGGGATATTCGGGACATCGGCTTCGATTATCGGTTCACTTATTTCTGCATGGGCCATAAAGAAATACGGTCTGGTCAAGGCCATCTGGCCGCTGACCCTGGCAATGAATCTGAACATATGGGCTTACATCTGGCTTGCCTGGGCGCTGCCCGACCCGACGACTGCGGGCGGCCTTGCCACTATCGCAATCGTGAACAGTTACGAGCAGTTTGCGGCGGGACTTGGAAACGCGGTTCTGGTCGTTTTCATCATGCGGACGTGCAGCAGCGAATTCAAGGCGGCCCATTACGCAATTGCCAGCGCAATCGCTTCAGTCGGCGGGACGCTCTTTGGCGGGTTTGGCGGCCTTTTTGTCGAGGCTTTCGGGTACGTTAATCTTTATCTTACTGCCTTTGCAGCAACCATTCCGGGAATGACATGCCTTCTGTTTCTGCGCATCCCCGCAGAGCCCTGCAGCACCGTCCAGAAACTTGATTCCTGAGCAGCATCCGAGCTTCAATTTCATCGCACGGTTTAATTCCGCATCCTGACACGCTTTTTCGACCGGTTTCTGCTTCAAGTCTTTCAATCCCCAACGCCTTATCTGCTAAATGACCGGCCCGTAAATTTTCCGCAGAAAATCCACCTCTTCACTGACGGCATCAGCACATGCTGCAGCACAGGCCCTGCCCCACTCTGTATTCCAATGGATTCCTGAAACAAATTCCAACTGTTTTTCCAGAAGTACCACGACCGACAGTCCTTTTTCGGCGCACAGGCCACGGATGACATGCGTATGAAACGTCGGCATGAACGGCATCATCAGATCAGCGTCACGGATAATCATCTGCATCGCGTCCAGTCCGCCCGGCCAGTCGCGGTGGGGAAACTCGGTCGCCCGGATGCAGTGCTCGACTGCAACGCGGTCAACGTTATCCGGCACCTGCGCTGTTTTGAATCCTTCAAGCGCCCTGGCAATATTCACGTCATCGCTGCCCGGGCCTGCCGTATGGTCGAAATCGTGCCATATCGCCGCACAGACGAGCGACGCAGTCTGATCAGGCGAAAGGCCCTCGGACACAGCGCCTTCATGGCAAAGTTCGATCATCAACTGGGTGTGCCACAAATTATGATAAGGCACGTCATTTGAACGGTTACGGACGACAAAATCGCTAAAACAGGCCTCAAGCCCGCAATTTCTCAGAACCCGGAAATACCGCAGCCGATCCATCATAATTCTTCCCAATTCAGCCTGCCGCACGACTAACAAACGCAATTCTAGCACCGTTTTGATAATGCACAGGCAGGTGCCGAAACAGTCATGAAACCGAAGTCCTTGACACCTACCGTATACTGTCCGTTAATCTTCCTGCCGACGACCGATGGGCTTGCACTGGAGGCCGATTTCCATGCTCCGAAAATCAGTTTTAACGTATTTATCTAACCACGGCGCTTTCCTGCGGGCCGGGTTGCTTTCTGCTTTGCTGACCACATCGCTGCCAGCCTGCGACAAACCTGTCCCCAAGGCGCCTCAGGTCGTTCCTGTCGAGGTTGCTGTCGCCCGGCAAGCCGAGGTGCCGATCATAATTAAGGCGGTCGGAACCGTCGAACCGCTTCAAAAGGTCAGCATCAGGGCGCAGGTCAGCGGATTCCTGCAGGAAGTTGCCTTCACAGAAGGCGACGCCGTCACTGAAGGTCAGACTCTTTTTCAAATAGATTCAAAGACTTTTGAAGCTGCGCGGGCTCAGGTAAAGGCTCAGGTCCAGCAGGCCGAAATCCAGGCAAAAAATGCCCGTCGCGACCTTGAACGCGGCGACACCCTTTTCAAAAAGCAGATGATAAGCGCGGAAGAACATGACCGGCTGGCAACAGCGGCCGATGCGCTTGATGCGACTGTCAATGTCCAGAAGGCGGCCTTGAAAACTACCAGTCTGAACGTTGAATATTGCCGAATCCAGGCGCCAATTTCAGGGCGCGCGGGGCAACTGCTGGTCCATAAAGGCGACTTGATTCGGGCAAACGACACCGTTCTGGTCCAGCTTAACCAGGTCGCCCCGATCACGGTGAAATACTCGATTCCTGAAAAGGAAATTGGCAATGTCCGCACGTCACTGACCTCTGGTGAAGTTCCCGTAACTGCTACACTTTCCACCGACAATAAAGAGACCGTTTCCGGCAGAATGACCTTCGTTGACAATGCCGTCGATGCCGCGACCGGCAGCATCATGCTGAAGGCGGAATTTGCGAATACCGACGAGAAGTTGTGGCCGGGCCAGTTCGTTCAGGTGTCGGCGACACTCGGCTTTGAAAAGGACGCCGTTGTCGTACCATTTCAGGCGGTACAGAGCGGCCAGGGCGGATCGTATGCATTTGTGGTCACAGCAGACGGCCTGGCCGAAATGCGCAAAGTTCAGACAGGCCGGATAGTCGACGGGAACATCGTGATTGCTGACGGAATCAAGGCCGGGGAAACGGTCGTGACTGACGGACAGATACGCCTTGGCAACAAGACACAGGTCGAAATCAAGACTGACGCAGGGAAATCAACGAAATGAAGGACGTCGGCAGCAGTTTTACCGCTGTATTCATAAGGCGTCCGGTCGCCACCATCACGCTTATGGCCGCGATGGCCATCTTCGGTGTCATGGGGTTTCTAAACCTGTCAGTCAACAACCTGCCGACAGTTGACTTCCCGACGATCCAGGTCAGTGCATCCCTTCCGGGCGCCAACGCTGAAAACATGGCGGCGGCAGTTGCCAGCCCCCTCGAAAAGCAGTTTTCAACGATATCCGGCCTGGAATCAATCACGTCCACCAGCGCCCAGGGAAGCACGCAGATAATGCTGCAATTCAACCTGGAACGCGACATCGACGCTGCGGCCATGGACGTCCAGACCGCCATCGGCAAGGCAGTCAGGCAACTGCCCAGGGATATGCAGGCCCCCAGTTTCTCGAAAGTGAACCCGGCAGACATGCCGATTCTGATGTACGCGCTGACGTCAGACACGCTGCCGCTTTCTACTCTGGACGAATATGGCCAGACCTTATTTTCCCAAAGTATCTCGATGATTCAAGGGGTTGCGCAGGTCGAGGTCCGTGGGTCACAGAAGTACGCCGTCCGCATCCAGCTTGATCCGGCAAAGCTGGCGGCAAAGGGAATCAGTGTCACCGAGGTCGCACAGGCAGTCCAGAGCGCTAATGAAAACCTGCCGACCGGCACGCTGTGGGGACCGAACCGCCTGACCCAGATTGAAACGACGGCTCAACTGAAAAATGCCAGTCAATTCAAGCCTATAGTCGTCGCGTACGAAAACGGGGCACTTGTCCGCCTGCAGGATCTTGGCGAGGTCAAAGACGACGTTGAAAACAACAAATCGGCAGCCTGGTTCGTCGATAAGCGGTCAATTATCCTGATGGTTCAGCGCCAGCCCGGCAGTAATGCCGTTGAAGTCGCAGATGATGTCCGTCAGATGATGGACAAGCTTCAGGCCCAACTGCCGGGGTCGGTCCAGGTCAAAATTCTGTTCGACCGATCAGAGTCGATTCG
The DNA here is from genome assembly GCA_964522105.1 of uncultured Anaeromyxobacteraceae bacterium. GTDB lineage: Bacteria > Myxococcota_A > UBA9042 > DTJE01 > DTJE01 > JAGOFO01. Next base: position 5,967 of record CAZFVA010000038.1, on the reverse strand, counting down.
TGAATCAGTACGGGACGTTGAGCTTACGCTTGTGCTGACTCTTGTACTGGTTATTCTGGTTATCTTCATGTTCCTGCGCAACGCTTCGGCGACGCTGATTCCAAGCCTTGCCCTGCCCCTTTCGATGGTCGCCACGTTCGCGGTGATGCAACTGCTTGGTTACACACTGAATAACCTTACCCTGATGGCCCTGACACTGGCGCTTGGCTTTGTCGTCGATGACGCCGTCGTCATGATGGAAAACATATACCGCCACATCGAGATGGGAAAAAGTCGCCTGCGTGCAGCCATCGAGGGCGCGAAAGAGATTGAATTCACAATCGTTTCGATGACTTTGTCGCTGGTCGCGGTTTTCATTCCACTTCTGCTGATGACCGGCATCGTCGGGCGCCTGTTCCGCGAATTTGCCGTCACAATCAGCGTCGCGATTATCGCATCAGGATTCGTTTCACTGACCCTTTCGCCGATGATGTGCAGCCTGACGCTGCGGACCGGTGGCGGAAGTGGAAACAGGAAAGGCGAAGGCAAAGTCAGGGACGGCCACACGCCGGGGCGGATCTGGCCGATCGTACTTTCCTTTTATGAACGGTCACTTGCATGGGTGATGGGCCATAGAAAGTCGACACTCGTGTTTTCCGGGCTGATTCTTGCGGGCACCATCGTTCTGTTTCAGGTAAGCCAGAAAGGATTCCTGCCATCCGAAGATATCGGAATGATTTCAGTCGTTACCGAAACTGCTGAAGGCACTTCGTTTGACGCGATGGTAAGCCACCAGAAAGAATTAATGGCGATAGTCGCTGCCGATGAAAACGTCGAAGGGTTCAATTCAAGCGTCGGCATGAGCGGCATGTCCAATTCAAACCAGGGGCGCATGTTCATCAGGCTGAAGCCCCGTTCGGAACGCAAATTGACCGCTGACCAGATAATCGGCAAGCTGCGCCCGAAACTGGCGAAAGTTCCCGGCATCAAAGTATTCCTGCAAGTTCCACCCTCGATCAGGATTGGGGCCATGTCCAGCAAGGCGCTGTATCAATACACGCTGCAAAGTGCGGACACTGACAGTCTTTTTCCGGCGGCAGCCAAACTTGAAGAGGCGCTGAAGGATGTCCCGGGCCTGACGGACGTTGCAAGCGACCTGTCGCTGAAAAACCCGCAGGTCGTCGTCAACATTGACCGCGACAAGGCATCCGCACTTGGAATTTCGGCAAGTCAGATCGAACAGACCTTGCGACTTGCGTACAGCTCAGCACAGATATCAACGATTTACACGCAGACCAACCAGTACTATGTGCTGATGGAGCTGCTGCCGCAGTACCAGTTGGACATGTCTGCGCTGAACCTGCTGTATGTGAAATCTTCAAAAGGCGCGCTGGTGCCGCTGACGACCATTGCCAGCCTTGATAAGTCAGTAGGCCCGCTTTCAATTAATCATTTCGGGCAGATACCGTCGGTTACGCTGTCGTTCAATCTGAAACCCGGTATGTCGCTCAGCGAGGCGATTACAAGGGTTGACGAAGTCGGGAAGAAGTTGCTTCCATCGACCATTACGACCAGATTTACCGGTACGGCCGAGGCGTTCAAGGGCTCGGAATCTTCGCTGACGATGCTGCTGATCCTGGCCATACTTGTCATCTACATGATCCTGGCAATTCTGTACGAAAGCTTCGTGCACCCGCTGACAATCCTGACGGGACTGCCGTTCGCCGGCTTCGGGGCACTGCTGGCGCTTTACATTTTCAAGATGGAGCTGAGCCTGTACGCGTACGTCGGAATCATCATGCTGATAGGTGTCGTCAAGAAGAACGCCATCATGATGATCGACTTCGCGATCGAGGTGCAGCGCCGCGACGGCCTGACGCCGAAGGCCGCCATCCTGCAGGCCGCATCGGTCCGTTTCCGCCCGATCATGATGACAACGGTGGCCGCCTTGATGGGTACGCTTCCTATCGCGCTCGGCCTTGGCGCAGGCGGCGAAGCCCGTCAACCGCTCGGCATCGCAGTCGTCGGCGGCCTTGCCTTTTCCCAGATAGTCACGCTGTACGTAACCCCCGTGTTTTACACATACTTTGACCGCCTGCAGAAATTCACCGAACGCCGCTTCAGCCATGAAATTGAATAGATAAGGGAGTGTACCCGGGCCGCTGGGCCCTGACGTCCTGAAAGGACGAGCCAAACACAGGCCGCGGCCAACCGAGCGCCTCGCGAGGGACGGCCGTGGTATCGCGGCATTACATTTAACGTAAGGCCCTGCAAGGGCCGCCCAAACATTGCCCTTCCAAACAAAAGATAATATATTATCTACAACATCGCGTTTTGACGTTTTGGAGATAACATATTGTTCGTTCTACCAAAGACCCCACAAGAAGCCCGACTTGATCTTGCGCAACGGTTCCGGGACCGGCGCCTTGCCCTGAACCTGAGCCAGACAGGCCTTGCCACACGTTCCGGCGTCAGCCTTGGTTCGCTGAAACGTTTTGAACGCACCGGACAGATATCCCTTGAATCCCTGGTGAACATCGCCCTGGTCCTGGACTGCCTTCCCGACTTCGAAAAGCTGGCCCAACCGAAGCCCATCACAGATCCAACGATGACGATTGATAAGATTCTGGCCGCTGACACGCCTCGCAAAAGAGGTCACAAGAAATGAATTACAACCCGACCACACGACTGACCGTTTTTCTGGACACTCCACCAGCTCGACAGATTGTTGGACATCTTGCCAGCAAGGGGCGGCTGATTCTGTTCGAATACGACCCTGATTTCATTGCAACCGGCATTGAACTGTCCCCGTTCACGCTGCCCCTGAAGGCCGGTGTATTCACACCAGAAGACAACGGGTTTGACGGTCTGTTCGGCCTTTTCAACGACAGTCTGCCCGATGGCTGGGGGCGGCTTCTGCTGGACCGACTGGTCGAAAAGCACGGCATCAACAGACGGGATCTGAACGTACTTGATCGTCTTGCTTATGTTGGACAGCATGGCATGGGCGCGCTGTGTTATGAACCGGATCGTAGCCTTACGTCTTCTGATAACGAACCGATTCAACTGGATAAAATCGCAGACGAAGCAGCAATAGTCCTGGCCGGGGAAAGTGACGAGGTTTTCGACGACCTGCTTGCCCTGAACGGCTCATCTTCCGGTGCCCGCCCCAAGATAGTCGCCCAGGTAAGCAAAGACAGAAGCAGGATCATTCACGGCCCGGCCAGCCTTCAAGACGGGTTCGAGCACTGGATTATCAAGTTCCCGTCTTCCAATGATTCCAAGGACATCGGGGCAACCGAATATGCATACAGCCTGATGGCCCGTGCCGCCGGCGTTGAGATGCCGGAAACGCATCTGTTCAGGACAAATAAGGGGCAGTACTTCGGCACAAAACGCTTTGACCGCGACGGGAACAAACGAATCCACACGCACAGTCTTGCGGGCCTGATTCACGCGGACCACAGAACGCCAAGCCTTGATTACGACACCATTCTGAAGGTCACGATGCTGCTTACAAAAAGCAGACTTGAGCTTGAAAAGGCCTTCCGCCTTGCATGCTTCAACGTGCTGGCGCATAACCGCGACGACCACTCCAAGAACTTTTCGTTCCTGCTGAAGAACGACCGCCAGTGGGTCCTGTCCCCGGCCTACGACCTTACGCACAGCCCCGGTCCCAATGGCGAACATTGCACAACGGTCCTTGGCGAAGGCCGCAATCCCACAACGGAACACCTGCACCGGCTTGGACAGAAACACGGCATCGCCACAACAGCCGCAATCCTGGAAGAAGTTCAACAGGCAGTTGCCGACTGGCCTTCCTATGCCACGCAGACGACGGTCACGGAAATGCCAACTGATTTGGTTGTGAAGAAAGGCATCAATCTAGTCTCCAGGAGGCCGTCATGATGATGCAACGCTCAACGACAGCTATCTGGTGTGCTGCCTATCTTGTCGCCGTAGCATACATTTCTGGAGTGTCAGCCACTTGCGTCGCGCAGGAAGATTTCACGGAAGGCGCTTATCTACGGCCGCAGCCACGGCCGAAGCCATGTCTGGTGCCGGTCGGGGCCAGGTTTATCAGCGTTGATGAACTGGACGCCGGGATCGGGCCGGCAGGTCCGGTCAAGGGACACTGGTTCATCAAATTCGACAAAAAAACCTTCAACTGGACATTTTCTGACATGGCAGTCAGCGGCCGACATGCGTGCGACGGCCCCAACGTGACCGGATATGCGCTGTCAGGCACATATTCCGGGGTCTTTAACGCCGACACCGGCCAGCTTGACTGGCAGGGTCACAGGTACGCCATCACCGGAAAACACGCGCGCAAATACAGACGCCTTGACAACCTGCCGACTCCAAAGCCAACCGAACAGCCCGAACCGGTGAAGTTCCAGCCAGTGAAACCTGACCCTGCTAAACCTGCGCCGCACACACCGGAGCCAACCCGCTACGAGACGCCATGGGTGATTGACCAACTGGGCAAGTCCGAACAAGAAACACGGGGTTGCAAATCGCATGAAGACTGCATCATCACATGCCACGTGGACGGGGATTGCTGCGGAACCATGTGTGGATGCTCTAACGCATTGAATCGCGACTTCAACGCGCGACTTGACGCATACCTGCAGAAAAAATGCGTGGGAAAAAGGCAGTCGTGCCCTGCTGTGGCGTGCAGGATGCGAGACCCGTCTTATGCGACCTGCAACAATGGTCTGTGCGAGTCACATTCGATGGGCGATGGCATCGGCTCTACTTCGAAGTGAACATCTTGGAAAAGAATCCGGGGGTTTCGACGCCGAGGGCGCGGTCGAGCATGTTGCGGATCTGGTCGCGCGGGGCCGCGCCGACTTTGTGATCGAACACATCCTTGCCTTTAAAGACAACCATCGTGGGAATTGAACGAATGCCCATGGCCTGGGACACCTTCGGGCTGTCTTCAGTGTTCACCTTCACGAAACGGACACGGCCTTCGTATTCAACCGCCAGTTCATCAATAACCGGGCCGAGCGCTTTGCACGGGCCGCACCAGGGGGCCCAGAAGTCGACCAGTACCGGCATTTCCGAACCAAGGATGATTTTCTCGAAAGAAAGATCCGTGGCATGAATAACGCCTTTTTTGTGTCCGTTTACGTTGGTGTTTGTATCCTGCACTTTTATCACCTCATTTAAAACATCAATGAATCAAAAAGCACTGTCAGGATAACCTCCCGACGGTGTCCCGGCCATGTGTCGGTAACGCCGACAACGTAGTTAGAAAATATGGCCGTAACTCGGACTGTCAAGGTCCGAGTTAAAATATTGTTTATGGTGTAGAATAAATTTGTCTGATGGCTGAGGTGACACCATGTTCAGACGAACAGTGATTGCGACTATTTCAACAGCGATTTTCTGCCTGACCGCAGCGGGACTACCGGCCAACGCGGCACCGAACCGGCCCCCGGCAAAACCGACCCCGGTAAAACAGACGACAGAAGAGCTGGCAGCAAAGGCCAATAAAGACCCGCTGACGGCACAAGGCACAGCCAACCTGAAGATACTAAACAATAATCAAGGAAAGCTGAAATTCACGTTCAGGTACTCCGGGGCACAGGATAAGCCGTTTTACAAAGTCAGCCTGAACGCGGGTGATATCCGTCCCGCAGGTGAAATGGCGTTCACGTATGACGAAAAAATCACTGCAGAAGACTCTGCAAATATCATCAAAATTCTGGCCAGTTCAATCTGGATAAACAAAGCCACCGACACGCTCAAAGCCCTTAAAATCGCCCAACCCGACGGGTATTTACTGGAAATCACCGGCTACGACGCCGACCGGTTGATGATCGGCCCGATCGGTTTTGACTCAAAGACTTATCAACAACTGGCCGCGATCCGCGCCGTCCTGTCGGGCAAAGCCGCCTCCGCGATGGACACCCTGCTGACCCGCATCAAATTCCTTAAACCATAATTTTGGACGGCCCTGTCAGGGCCTCAAATCATAAA
>CAZFVA010000037.1:0-25172 GCA_964522105.1 uncultured Anaeromyxobacteraceae bacterium | reverse complement strand
TCGGTGCGCGGCTTTGAAATTGGAAACCAGCTTGCGGCGCGAATCGCAGCATCGAACATCGACATGCGCCTGAATTCGACCGTGGTCGGGGTGTTCCCTGAAAACTGGTTGATATTCCGCGACGGCGACCGAATCAACCACGCCAAAGCCAAAAAGATAGTGGTCGCGACAGGCGCGTCAGAAAAGATAATCCCGTTCCCGGGCAACTACCTGCCGGGTGTCATCGGGGCCGGCGGCGCTCAGACGTTCATGAACATTCACGGCATCCGGCCGGGTCGCCGCGTACTGATTGTAGGCGCCGGAAATATCGGCGTTATTCTGGCCTACCAGTTGCTGCAGGCCGGAATTGAAGTCGTCGAAGTCGTTGAAGCCGCCCCGGAAGTCGGCGCTTACGGCGTTCACGCAAACAAGCTGCGGGCGCTTGGCGTACCGATTCGTACCCGCCACACCATCAAGGCCGCCTTCGGCACGGACTGCGTGGAAGCAGCCGAAATTATTGCGCTTGACGAACAATGGAACGAAGTCCCGGGCAGCAGCCGAATCATCGAAGTCGACACAATCTGTCTGGCCGTCGGCCTTTCGTCGTTGAACGAGCTGCTGTGGCAGGCCGGATGCGAGTTTGTCTGGATCCCCGAACTTGGCGAAACACCGAAAATTGACCGCTACAGACGCACGTCCATCAGGGACATATTCTGCGCCGGCGACTGCGCCGCGATTGGCGAAGCAAGCATTGCCAGACTTGAAGGCCGCATCGCCGGTCTTATCGCGGCCAAAGACCTCGGCTGCCAGCACCCTGATTTCAAAAACACTCTGGACGGCGCATTTTCACTTCTGGCGTCAATCCAGTCGGGGAAATTCGGGGAAAAACTGGGCGTCGGCAAGGCAAAAGTCAGCCTGGACCCGCTGCCCGAGCCGCTTGTCGTCAAGCCGTTCCGTCAGGACGCCGACCTTGCAGGGACCACAACTTTCAATAAATTCAAAGTGATCATGGACTGTCCTCAGGACATCCCGTGCAACCCGTGCGAAGCAAGCTGCCCCTTCGGCGCAATCATCGTCGGGCCGGAGATCAACCAACCGCCTGACGTTGATCAGGAAAAATGTACCGGCTGCGGCAAGTGCGTCGGCAAATGCCCCGGGCGGGCCATCAGACTGGTCAAACTGGAAGCAGGCGATGACGCTTCAGGCGCTGCCCTGGCCGAAGTCAGAGTACCGTGGGAATTTACACCTGTCCCGGCTGTCGGCACCGAAATCGCAGTCTGCGACCTTGACGGCGCCACGATCGGTACCGGCACAATCACGAAAGTCCTTGGCACCGGCTCTAAAAACGACTGCACCATCCTTGGCATTAAAGTACCGCGCGAAATCGCCATCGCGGTCCGCACCGCGCCCCCGCCGCTGCAGAAACTGCCTGTCAGCGACTACACGCCGCCTGGCGAACCGCTTGAAGAACTTATCTGCCGATGTGAAGAAGTCTCCAGACGCGCTTTTGAAGACTGTATTTCGAACGGATACACGTCGGTAAATGACTTAAAACGCCTGCTTCGCACAGGGATGGGCCCGTGCCGTGGCAGCGGGTGTCGGTCGGTCCTTGAAGGCCGGCTTTCGCAGCTTGGCGCGATGAACCGCCCCGCGCTTGTCGAAGCCAAAAGCAGACGCAAAACTGTGTCCCGCCCCCCGACCAAGCGCGTCACGATTGGCGAAGCAGCCAGAATGGACCTGTCCGAACTGGACCTTACTGAGCTGAACGAACTGACCAAAAGAAACACGGTCCTGCTGAACGACTTGAACAGAATTGGCTGGAACGAAGTCAAAGTCACTAATGAAATCCGTAAGAAAGTCGTCATCATCGGCGGCGGTATCGCCGGCGTCATGACCGCATGGAATCTGGCCGTGATGGGCTGGGATGACATCGTGGTCATCGAAAAGGAATTCCTGGCTGCGGGCGCGACAGGTGCCTGCCTTGGCGGCCTCCGCACCGGATTTGCGGGCGCAAACAAGGTCGCCAGGTCGCGCAAAGGCCTTGAAATGATGCGCGATGCGGAAAAGCTGCTCGGCCATTCCATCGGCTGGTTCCAGGGCGGCTACGTCTATCTGGCCTACGACGACGAACAGGCGGCCCAGTTCAGGGCGGCCTCCAGAACGTGGGACGAAGGCAAAGTTCCGTATGAATACCTGACGACAGAAAGCGACCTTGTCCACTATGTCCCCGGAATCGATGCGTCAAAGGTCAAACTGGGCGTCTTTTTCAGTGAAGCCGGGGGTGCCAACCCGTTCCTGACAACGTACCGCTTTGCTGAAGACGCGAAAGCCCGGGGCGTCCAGTTCATGGTCGGCCGCGAAGTCATTGATATTTCAGTCGATAATGGTGCCGTCAGCGCGGTCATGCTTGGCGATGGCACAAAAATTCACTGCGAACACGTCGTAAACTGCGCCGGGTCTTTTGCGCTGAAGGTTTCAGGGATGGTCGGGTTCGACCTGACCCGCGACTTCTGGATTGAGCGCCACGGGACGATGATCACCGAAAAGCTGCCGATGTGGCTTGATGCGCTGATCGTTTCGTACCACCCCGACCTTTCCGGGTACTGGCAGCAGAAACGCATGGAACCGGACGCGGTCGAAGGTGAAATTGTCGCGTGTTACTCGCCCGAAAACCCGTGGAAAGGCTACAACACGAAGTCGCACGTCGAATTCATGTCCAGGATGGCCAGGTCAATGCTGGAAGTACAGCCTGCGCTGGCTGACGTCGGCCTGGTACGCCACGCGGCGCATCATTACGTGGGCCGCAAGTCAGGTATTCCGCTGATTGGACCGTGCGGCGAATTCAATGGCGTGACAACGGCAGGTCCCCGTAACTTCTGGCATAACGTCGCCAAGAAAGGACACGGCTATATGTGCGGACCGGGCGATGCGTACGCGCTTGCCTGGACGATGGTAAACCGCGAACTTCATCCGTGGATTACAGAATGTACGCTGATTGAAAACGAAGGTCTTGTCGAGACAATGAAATAGCAGGGTCAGGGCCGAACCCTCGGGATTCACTTCAGAACTAAATTATCACCATCGTTCATCAACGACTTCCGTGCATGTGAACCGGATCCTTCATTCATGAAGGTCATCACTTCGACCCGGTTTCTGCCTGCCAGTTTTGCCGAAGACAACGACTCATCGGCAGCATCGACAAGTTCACCGGGATCAACATCACCACGAGCAGGCCAGACGACTACGCCAAGGCTGATCGTCACCGACAGCGCCCGGCCATCAACACTGAAATTGGCTGATTCAATAGTCTGACGCACACGATTCGCAAACTCACCGGCACTCTTTTCGTTACAGTCGGACAGGACCATCAGGAACTCTTCACCACCAAAGCGACCGACCGCATCGTACGACCGCACGCAGTTACGCAGGCGCAGCGACATCTGTTCCAGAACGGCGTCACCGACCTGGTGCCCGTACTTCTCGTTGATTTCCTTGAAGCGATCAATGTCCGCCAGAATGACCGCAACCGGGTCTTCCAGACGGGAACCACGGGCCAGCTCGCGCTCTAAAAAGCCCATAATCGAAACGTGATTCCACAGACCGGTCAGGGAATCGTGAGTTGCCTGATATTGCGACGCTTCACGCGCCTTCGAAAGCTGGGCCTGCAGTTCAATGATGCGCCCGGCCTTCTTAAGTCTGGCTTGAAGCTCACGCGGATCGACAGGTTTACGGATGCAGTCGTCAGCACCAGCCTGAAGCCCGGCCACCAGCCCTTCCTGATCGGACGCAGCCACCAGCGTGATGATGTATCTGAATTGCGACGGGTCAAGCGCACGAACGGTACAGACGGCTTCGGTACCGTCGATTTCCGGCATCATCCAGTCAAGCAGAATCACTTCGGCGCATTCTTCGTTCTGAAGATGCTGCGTGGCGGCGACACCATCAGTAACTACGACAACGTCATGGCCCCACTGTTTCAGACGGGACTCAAGAACCTGGCCGGTAACGACATCATGCTCTGCAACCAGAATTCTCATGAAATCCCCCATACCATCAGTCAGACGCACTTGTAACGACAGGATTTTCTCATAGTTCAGAACTGCGGGACAACTTGCGGCTATTCTGCGGGGGCGGGTGATTCATTCAGGCCGGATATCGGGCCGAGCGCCCTCAGATCGGCCATCGCCGACACAAGCACCTTCATCGTTTCCGGATCGGCCGGGATAGCTTTCCATGAACCTTTTGCATCGGCCGCCCACGCCTTCGGGTCACCGGCCAGTTCACCATCGCGATAAAACACTTCCACGCGAATCTTTCCATCAAGTGAATACCCGATTGACCGACCCTGAAGTTTCCCTTCCCGATAATTCATGACCAGAAGATTGACGCCTTCCCGGGTATAGAACTTCAAGACGCCTTCAAGCTTGCCGTTGGCGTAGGCAGCATCGAGCGCCACCGTGCCGTCTGGATGAAATTCCCTGTAGGGACCGTTCGCCAGACCGTCCTTGAACGTCTTTTCAGACCTTGGACGACCATCTTCGTACCAGCCCTTCCAGACCCCGACGCGGGTGCCGGTTTCAACGTTTCCTTCCATTTCAAGCTGGCCATTCGGATACCATGACCGAATCGCGCCGTTTTCAAAGTTCTTGATGTAGCCGGACTCGGACTTCTTTGCGCCGGTGTCGTAGTAAAAAATCCAGGTGCCAGTCTTGTGATCCAGGTCATAAGACCCTTCAAGTGACATCCTTCCGTTCGGGTGCCACGCCTCCCAGGTCCCGTGCTTCAACCCGTCTTTGAAAACTGACTGACCTTTTCTGGTCCCGTCGGGATACCACGCGGTCCAGGCGCCATCCTTCACGTCATTCTTATAAACACCCTCAAGCTGTTTCGTGCCGTTTTCGTGCCACGCGATCCAGCGCCCGTCCATTTTTCCATTCTTGAATGAAGCGTCCAGCTTGGTTTTTCCAGTTGGGTACCATGAAGTCACGACGCCATCCATCGCACCGTCAACTGTCGAACCGGCCATCTCTTTTCTGGTGGCATCTGCCCAGACAATGAACGGTCCGGTATGCTGTCCAGCGGGAGTCGCACAGAACATCTCGGAACCTTTTTCCTGCTGCCTGGTCCCGTCGGGACACTTCAGAATGCATTCCGCTTTCGCCGGACACAGCTCTTCCTGGGTCAATTCGGGACGTCCACAGCCAGGCAGCGCTGCGGCAGAAACGGCAAGTGCTGCGACTGCAATCGACGATGCCACCAACGCCTTTTTCAATACACTGAATGTCCGATTCATTAATTAACCCCTGTAAGGCCCGGGATACTGAAGCTTTTTTGAAGTGATCCCGGCTGCGAATTCGGTCGCCCCGGGCACCGGCATGTCGGCTGCCATTGCGTATAGAAAAGCTGCCGAGCACGTGTCGCCACGCCCGGTACGGCCTTCCATCGGATACGGTTCAAAAGGATGGTCATAAAATGCGGCGCCATCATGGACGCAGACACCGCTTGAATGGGTCAGCAAAATCGTTTTCGGCCCCATCTGCCTGGCCCGCACCGCTGCCGCATGAATGTCAGTCAGGCCGGTCATTGCCGCCGCTTCACTGATGTCCAGCTTCAAAACGTCCAGAAGCCGCAACGCATCTTCCAGTCCGGCCGGAACCTTCAGATACATCTTGCCGTCGTCTGACACATTGCGCAGAAAACCCTGCGCATCTGCACTTAGAATCGCGACCTTCTTCCGCAGAACTTCAAGAATTGAAAGCGAAAAAAGCGGATACCACAGCGGATTTACGTGCACGATGTCGGTGTCTAAAGCATCAAAATCTTCCAACTTGAACGGGTTGGCCCCGTTTATCAGTCTGGACCGGCGTGAATCCGGATTTTCATCGGGATAAATGTTTTCAATTGTTGTCGTGGACGAGCCGGACTGGCAGAAGACCACGTTGACCCCGGCAGCAGTCATCTTGTCGGTCAACCGGCGATCCGGCGCCGCGCACGTCGTAATCGCTGTCGGCGTGGCACCAAGTGCCGCTGCCGTCATCGAATTATGAAACACGCCGCCACCGGGTTCTTCATGCGTCTGACCACGAATCACATTGAAATCTTTGGATATATCCCCGACAAATGTAAGCTTCATCATTGATGTCACCTGAGTTATTAAAACCTGGACTTGGATACTTTACCGACAAGTTGCGCGTCAGGCCACAATTTCAGACGTCTTCACCAGACGGCCTTCGACAAGCGACTTCTTTGCAGCAAGTGCAATGACCAGAGCCTGCCTGCCGTCTTCCCCGCCACACGACGGGACCTTGTTTTCAAGGATAGCTTCAACGAATTCACGGACCTCAACCTCGAATGACAAGGTGTAACGATCCATGAAAAAATTCTGGGGAAGGTCGTGTTCAATGCGGGCCGGACCCGAAACGACGACCGTATTGTGATAATGGTTTGAATTCGCAGCCATTCCGTTCGAGCACAGGACTTCGGCGCGCTGATCATAACCGAAAACGGCCTTACGGCTGTTGTCAATGACGCCGATCGTTCCGTTGGCAAAACGCAGTGTTATCAAGGCTGTATCGATGTCACCGGCGGCGCCGATGGCAGGGTCAACCAGGACGGCCCCGGCCGCATACACTTCAACGACTTCACTTCCGACCAGGTATCTGGCCATGTCAAAATCATGGATCGTCATGTCCAGGAACATTCCGCCCGACACGGCGGCGTATTCGGGTGACGGCGGCGCAGGGTCACGGCTGATGATTTTCAGGATATGGGGTTCGCCGATAGTGCCCGAGCGGACCAGGTCACGAATCTGGCGGAAATCCGGGTCAAATCTGCGATTGAAACCGACCTGCAACTTGACCCCGGCCTTCTTGACTGCGGCGACGGCTTCGTCAACTTTTGCAATCGTCAGATCAACCGGCTTTTCACAGAAAACGTGCTTTCCGGCATTGGCGGCATCGATCGTGATCGTTGAATGAGTATTTGTACTTGAACAGACAAGAACTGCATCAACTTCCTTATCGGCCAGCACCTGACGATAGTCGGCGCCAAAGTTCGGGATGCCAAGCTCGGCGGCCAGCTTTTCGGCAGACGCCACGACAGGATCTACGACCCACTTCAGACAGACGTCAACGCCTGGAAACGCCATCTTGGAAATCGTATTCGCATGAACACGACCGATTCTGCCAGCACCAATAACACCGATTGTCAGCTTTTTCATAATCAATTCCTATATTTACCGACGCATCCACGCGCCACATTACTTAAACAAAGTCACACCGCAGACCATTCAGACTACAGTCCGAGAGTCTTCAAGAACTGCCTGTTACGGGCGGCACTTTCATACGGGGACCCCATGCCGGGCAGAACATCCTGTTCAACCACGATCCAGCCGTCATAATTCCGTGACCGCAGAATTTCTGTAATAGCCGCGAAATCAACGTCACCAAGGCCAAGCTCGCAGAAGACCCCGGCGGCAACGGCCTGGAAGTAATTCAGACCTTCGCGACGGACGCGTTCCACGACTTCAACACTGCAATCTTTATAGTGAATGTGCCTGATTCTGTCGGCATGAACCGTCATGGCTTCAAGCGGATTGCCACCGCCAAAACGGTAATGACCCATATCAAGGCAAAGTCCGACCAGCGCCGGATCTGTAACGGTCAGCAGCGTCGCGACTTCTTCCGGCGTTTCAACATAACCGCCGCAGTGATGATGAAAAACGGTCGTCACGCCGGTCTTTTCAAGGACGACGCGGGCCAGTTCATTCGCGCCCTCACCGAACGTGCGCCACTGCGAAGGGGAAAGGCCCATTTCCGGCGTGATACTGCCGGCCATATTTGTACGCGCCGGGACGCTGCCGTTTTCGTCAGCAAGCACGATCACCGGCTTTGACGCAACGGTCGCCAGCAGCGAAGCGGTCTTGACGGCAGCCTCGATTCCAGCCGCAAGAGCTTCCTTTTTCCACAGCGCGACCGGCACAAACGCGCCGACCATTTCCAGACTGTACTTGTTCAGGATGGCCTTCAGGCCTGCCGTCTCGGTCGGCATGAAACCCCAGTCACCAAACTCGGTCCCTGCGAATCCGGCCCGGCTCATCTCGGAAAGAACGCGGTCAGCGCCTGCCGAACTGCCTTCAAGGTCGAACTCAAGAGCGCCCCACGAACACGGTGCATTCGCCACTCTAATCGGCTTCATCTGTTCACTCCGTAAAGAAATTTCTTTCCTTCCTGACCATCACTTCGTACTTGCTGCGGGCGGCCCTGACCTGGTCCATGGTCGAAACCTCGGCCACCGCAACGTCCCACCACGACTCATAACCGCCGACCCTGGCCTCGCGGTCAGTTTCGACGACGATTACCACCGGTCCTTTCACCTTTCTGGTTTGTACAAGCGCTGCGGCAAATTCAGCCACGCCACCGACCTTGACAGTATGAGCACCGAAGCCACGACAGATGGCCGCAAAGTCGATCGGCAGAAACTCGCCATCTTCCAGCCCGGCATCAGTTCTGACGCGATACCTGGTGCCGAAACCGCCGCTGCCAAGCGACTGCGACAGGCCGCCGATACTGGCAAACCCGTGATTATCAATCAGGATATATGTGACTTTGATTTGTTCCTGAACGGCCGTCACGATGTCGGAAGGCATCATCAGGAAAGTCCCGTCACCGATCAGCGCATATACATCACGGTCAGGCGCGGCCATCTTGACGCCGATGGCGGCCGGAATTTCGTACCCCATCGTCGAGTAGCCATACTCCATGTGGTACTGCTTTTCATCCCGGGTACGCCACAGCTTGTGCAGGTCACCGGGGGCACTTCCGGCCGCATTTATAATGACGTCGCGATCACTTAAGAATTCATCAAGCGCACCGATGATTTCGCCCTGACTTGGCAGAGGGCCGTGACCAAGGTGATAGATACGCTCGACTTCGGCGTCCCACAGGGCCTTGTTCTGCGACGCCGCTTTGGCCCATGAATCCTGGACGTGCCAGCCTTTCAGGTTGTGCGCAATGGCGTCAATCGTCACCCGCGCGTCACCGACCAGCATCAGGCCGTTGTGCTTGGCCGCATCAAATTCGGTCACGTTGATATTGATAAACCGCACATCAGGATTGGCAAACTGCGTCTTTGATGACGTTGTGAAATCTGAATATCTGGTGCCAATACCGATCACCAGATCGGCATCCCTTGCCGCAATATTGGCCGCCGCAGTTCCGGTAGCGCCGATGCCGCCAAGGCTCTGAGGGTGGTCCCAGCGCAGCGCGCCTTTCCCGGCCTGAGTTTCACCGACCGGTATCCCGGTTTCACGGCAGAACGCTGAAAGCGCGGCGCACGCATCACTGTAAATGACGCCACCACCCGCAATAATCACCGGGTGAACACTGGCCTTGATTGCGGCCACCGCTTCATCAACAAATCCCTGGTCAGGCCGCTGTCTGCCGGGGCGCCACGTCCGCTTATCAAAAAACGCCTCGGGATAGTCATACGCCTCGGCCTGCACATCCTGTGGCAGACACAGGGTTACCGCACCTGTCTGGGCCGGGGACGTCAATACACGCATCGCTTCGGGCAGGGCCGTAAGTATCTGTTCGGGCCTGAAAAGGCGATCCCAGTAACGCGAGACCGGCTTGAAGCAGTCGTTTACCGAAACGTCCTGACTTGATTCAGATTCAATCTGCTGCAGTACGGGCGACACATTGCGACGCGCAAACACGTCGCCGGGAAGAAGCAGCACAGGAATGCGGTTAATAGTCGCCGCTGCAGCGCCAGTTATCATGTTGGTCGCACCGGGGCCGATGGACGAAGTGCAGACCATCGCGCCAAGCCTGTTCTTCATTCTGGCGTACGCGGCGGCCGCATGGACCTGAGCCTGCTCGTTCTTTGACTGAAAATAGGGGAAATCCGGGTTTTCCTGAAGCGCCTGACCGATGCCGGCCACATTTCCGTGACCGAATATGCCGAAGACGCCGCCGAAAAACTGCTGACTGACGCCGTCACGTTCAACATACTGATTTTTCAGAAAACGGATTATCGCCTGAGCCATCGTCAATCTGACTGTTTTCATTTGCTTTTCCCCGATTTGCCATCCTGGTCACAAAACGGAATGTCCCGAAGCCACACGTGTTCTGCCGTGAATTCCGGGACTGTGTATGGATTCCCCGGCAGATGACGGATGGCCCAGATGTAGTACATAAAATACCCGGGGGCCGCCACCTGACTGTGATCCTGTTCGTTCAATATGCGGACGGTGTCGTACTGGCCGACCTTGAATACATCAGGTCCGAGCTCGCTGTGGCCATAGCCTGTCGGCCGCGAAAACCGGTAATGATAGATTTCAGGCTGCACGTGGTGATGCGGCGGATAACTTGACCAGCGCCCCGGAAAATTCACGACTTCACCCAGCACCAGACGCGCCTGCGGCCTGTTTCTGACATCAAAAATGGTCCTGACAATCCGGTACGCCGCATCGTCCCAGCGACCACGGTCACGATGTTCCGACTCGAGCATACTGCCTGAATCAAAAAAGGCCGGTTCGAACCGGGCCGGGTTCACAGTCCTGAAAAGTACCAGTTCACAGTCAGAAACGGCCTTTACAGTTACCGCGACGCCGGCCGGTACATGCAGGCAGGACGGGTCTTCTTCAAACAACGACTTTCTGGAAGCTGCCCGCACAACGCCGTCATAATGAAACTCAACGTCACCGTTCAGCAACAGCCAGGCACGCTCGAAATCGTCATCGCACGTGCCGTCGCCAGATGACGCAACCATTTCACCGGCGCGGGCCGTAACCACAAAGAAGTCCATGCCGGTATCGACTGCGGCTTCACCGGCCGTACAGACTGCAACCCTGCCGGGACCGAACCCGCCGGGATTTCTGGTTATTCTGAGGTCGCCAACCATAACGAAACTCCTGCTGACACACGCCAGCAACGGACATTACTATTTCCCGGCCACGTCAGGATTCGGAATCATGAAGTCCCTGACCACCGCCAGAAGTTCCTGATAAGACTGCAGGAATGCCCTCATTGTTCTGGCTGTCGCGCCAAACGCATCAAATTCAGCGGGGGCCATGCCTTCCGCGTCATAAGCACGCCTGAAGTCCGGGAAATGACGCATAAGCTCCTGAATAATTTCAGGATCCACCGGTTTACTGAAACGCTCGACAACCGGGACATCTGACGCATTGAAAAGAAGCTGCCACTCGTACGGGATTGTCAGCACGACATCGCCGCCGATCAGTTCCGACCAGTGCATATGATTTCTATACGCGGCGGCCAGCAGTCTGGTGCGGTATCCGCGCTCGGTAAACAGGACGTGCGCCCGCTTTATGGCTGCGATACCGGCCCAGTCCATATGTCCGGGGGTCACCGTGATGCCGTCACGCTTTGCCACAACACGAAGCCAGTCATCAAGGCGGCCGACCATGATTGTGCACACAGGCGTCATGCCGTCAGTCGGCAGCCCCCGTACTTCACGCTGTTCCAGGCCTCGCTCGACAGCTTCGGCCACCGCAATCGCCTGCGGGACAGTGAAACTGACTGTCGCATTGATATTTACGCCATGCGCCGTAGCCATCTCGATTGCGTCAATACCGGCCGCCGTCGCAGGAATCTTGACCTGAATATTTTCAGCCAGCGTTTTGAAATGGACTGCCTGATCGGTCAGCGCTGCCGCATCGCGGTAATATTGCGGATTGGTCTGAATCGACAGACGGCCTTTTTTCCCACCGGTCGCCACAAACACCGGCATCAGCATCTGCGCGCCTTTGATGGCCATCAGTTCAATCAGACGCCAGGCAACATCGACCTCGGTCCAGCTCGGGTTATCCCGGATCAGGCCAACAATAGTGTCACGCCACAGGTGCATCTCGTGGCGTAAAACCCCTAATACTATCGTGGGATTGGTGGTGGCCCCGGTCGCTCCGTTGGCGATTGCGTATTCAAGTTCACCGATGGCACACGAGTCATTCCAGAAATCGGTCCGGCCAATTTCGACCGTCCGGCTTAAAGGGCTTTTTGATTCCATAATTACTACTCCCAAAACGGCCGCGCCCGTTCAGTCTTCCGTCCAGAAACGCCGTGTAATGACCTTGGCTTCCGTGAAAAAACGGACGACGTCGCGCCCCTGAGCCTTGATATCCGCGAACGCTGATTTTTTTGTTCCACCAAACGGCAGGTACGCGACAGGCGCCGGAATACCGACGTTGATGCCGATCATGCCTGCACGCGCTTCAAGTTCGAAGCGGCGCGCCCAGTAGCCGTTCTGCGTATAGATCGACGCGCCATTTCCATACTGGTGGTCATTGATAATCTTGATAGCTTCATCAAACGTATCGACGTTCAGAATGACGACGACAGGCCCGAATATCTCGGTCGTGTGGATGTCCATGCCGGGCTTGACGCCTGTAAAAACGGTCGGCCCGACAAAGTGACCGGCTTCGCAACCGGCCAGTTTCAGGCCGCGACCGTCCAGTTCCAGCGTCGCACCTTCGGCGACACCTTTCGCGATCATGGATTCAATAAAAAGACGATTTTTTTCAGAAATAACGGGGCCCATCAGCATCTGCTCGTCGGCGTAACGCGGGTCCAGAGGATCGGCCGCGATGACTTCGCGCGACGCCGCAACAAACCGGCTTACCACGTCACGATGCGCATCAGGTCCGACCGTGATGATGGCAGACGACGCCATGCAGCGCTGACCGGCGCAACCGTAACACGACGTAATCATGTTCCTTACGACATCATCCAGTTTTGCGTCAGGCATGACTACCAGATGATTTTTGGCCGACCCGAGCGCCTGGAATCTTTTATGGGTTTCTGCACATCTGGCCGCGACAATACCGGCCACGCGGGTCGATCCGACGAACGAAATCCCGGCCACGTCGGGGTGTTCAACGAGCGCCTCGGCGGCTACCCTGTCGCCATTGACCAGATTGACGACACCGGCTGGAATGCCGGCTTCATGCATCATTTCAAACAGGAACTTCATTGTGTTCGGGACCAGCTCGGACGCCTTGACGACGACAGTATTACCGGTCGCGACTGCGTACGGAATGAACCAGAACGGCACCATCGCCGGAAAATTAAACGGCGCGATAACGCCAAAAACACCGATCGGAACCCTGATAACTTCGCCATCCATATCCGGTGCGCAACCGACCAGCTTATCGCCCTGCTGCAACAGCGGCATGGCACAGGCGGCCTCGACATTTTCAGTCGCCCGCTTCATTTCGGCACGGGCGTCCGGAAGCGATTTCCCCATCTCTTCAACCAGAACCCTGCAGATCTGTTCTTCATGGTCATGAAGCAACCCGGCAAGCTTGAACAGCGGACGTGTACGCCGCGAAACCGGGGTCGCTGCCCAGCCGGGAAATGCAGCGGCCGCCGTCTTTACTGCGCGGTCAATGTCTTCGGCGCCCGAATACGGCACCCGCGAAATCAAAGCCCCGGTTGCCGGGTTCGTGACGTCAACAAACTGAGTGGTGGTCGCATCGACCCACTGGCCACCTATGTAATTTTTCAAGACTGGCGTTGTCATAAATGACTCCTTTTGTGACTGTTACTATATCCAAGCGTACTTTGCCTGACCACCAGCGACGGCAGCAGGCTCAGTCCCTGTGCGACATTGCGGGATTCAAGCTGAGAAAGCAGACACCTGACGGCGTTAAGGCCGACTTCGGCAGCCGGTTGATCGACAGACGTAATCGGAACGGCTGTGCGCGAAACGATGTCAATATTGTCATAACCGACCAGCGCAACATCTTTGCCGACAACTATTCCACGTTCGGCAAACAGCTTCGCCATGCCAAGCGCAAGCAGGTCATTCGCAGCGAATACGGCGTCGGGCAGGCCGTTTTTCAAAAGCTCGTCAGCCCGGGCATATCCGCTGTCTTCGGTCCACGGCCCACTGGTGGCTGACGTAACGCGACATGCCAGTTCCGAACCTTCCAGGACCCCGGAAAAACCGGCGAACCTTTTTTCTGTTGAACGGCTGCCGATCGGCCCGCCGACGAAAGCGACTGACCGGGCTCCGCAATCGATCAGGTGGCGCCCCACCTGCCTGCCGCCTTCAACATCATCAACCCGCACCGCGCAAAGGCCACTGCCTTCAGGGGCATCAACGCCTGTAAAGACGATCGATGACGCAGTGGCCGACAGGTTCAAATCAGCAGCAATTGCATCGATACTTTCTGAAAACATGAGGCCGGAGACGCGCCTTGACGCCAGAAGATCCATCGCCTGGCGCAACCTCTGCGCGACCCAGTTTGTGTTCAGCAGCAGCAGGCTGTATCCGGCTGCAAACGCCTCTTCTTCAGCGGCACGGGCCAGTGCCGGGAAAAAGGGATTTGTGATATCAGGGACGACCAGACCAAGAAACGGCACCTTGCCGGATACCAGCGCCTTTGCATGCGCATCCGGCACATAACCGACTTCCCGGGCAGTCTTAATAATCTTGCGGCGCGTCTTTTCCCCGACCCCGGGCATGTCGTTAAGCGCCCGCGAAACAGACGCGCACGACACGTTCAATTTCAGGGCGATTTCTTTTATTGTTGCAGCCACGTAACCCAACAAATAAACAGGGGGCACATCAGCCCGCTTCATACGTCCTGTCTGGACGTCAGCGCAACGTAATCGTTTGCGCAAGTAAACGTTTACGCTTATCTGCGGCAGATGTCAAACCCGCTCGCCACCGCGAAATTCCTTTTGACCGAAAATTGCTGAATCTTTTCAACATCTCCTTCGACTACCAGCAGTTGAATCCATTCGTTCAACCAACACACGAAGGAGGCCACCGTGAAGGACAAGATTGCAGTTCAAGGCAACGAAATCACAATCATTTACAAAGATGATCAGGACTACATCTCGCTGACCGATATTGCAAAACACAGGAACAGTCAGGCTCCAGCTGACATTGTTAAGAACTGGATGCGCAGTCACAGCACCATTGAATTCCTGGGACTCTGGGAACAGTTGAATAACCCTGACTTCAAACTGGTCGAATTCGACCAGTTTAGAAACGAGGCGGGAGCAAACCATTTTGTGATGTCGCCACAGCGTTGGATTGAATCAACTTGCGCGGTGGGTATTGTTTCAAAGTCCGGCCGGTATGGAGGCACATTTGCCCACAAAGACCTCGCCTTCGAGTTCGCGTCATGGATTTCTCCACAATTCAAACTCTATCTGATTAAAGAGTTCCAGCGACTTAAGGATCAGGAACTACTGCAATCCGGATGGGATATCCGGCGTAATCTGACAAAAATTAACTACCGAATCCACACAGACGCCATCAAGCAAAACCTTGTTCCGCCGGAACTGGACACGCGCCAGACAAACTTGATTTACGCCACAGAAGCAGACGTGCTGAACATGGCGTTGTTTGGAATGACAGCAAAGGACTGGCGTGACAGAAATCCCTGCAGGAAAGGGAACATCCGTGACGACGCCGATGTATCGCAGCTTGTGTGTCTATCCAACCTTGAAAACCTGAACGCCTTGTTTATTCAGGAAAAACTGCCGCAGGCGGAACGACTTCAGAAACTGAACCGAATCGCCATCCATCAGATGAAATTGCTCGAGACTGTGCCAGGCATCAAACGGATTGAAGATAAGCCATGAACCCGCGCAGGCAGAATGTGGGACATACATATGTCTGGTGCGGAAAAATGCTATTCGGCGGCCCTGGCGTTCCACACAAGAAGAGTCAGCAGAAGGGCAACGACGGTGGCACCGATCCAGAAGGCCATCGCCCCGGAAAAGTCGTATGACACAGCGACTGAATAAACAGATATCTGTTCCCCCGGGCGGATCACACCTGTAAATGCGGGCAGGTTAAATCCCAGTGATTCAAGACCGGCGCGGAAATCGTTAACGCCTGCAGCCAGAGTGGTCGTCGTTTCAGTCTTTCCCGCCCCTATCAACCAGCCGGATATTGCTTCCTGCGCTGCGGCACCGGCATAACAGAACATGCCGATGACGCCCATCGCAGCCCCGGCGGCCTTCCGCGACGAGATATCGACCGCCATCAGGCCACCCAGATAAGTGACAAGTCCACCCATATTGAAACCGAAAATCGCGATCAGGATGACGTCACGGGTGACGTTCGGCGTCTGAAAAAAGTTAAGCGCCAGCAACGGCAGTAACGTGAAAATCCCCATGACAAGACTTGGAACGTTGCGCCTGGAATTGAAAAGCTTGTCCGAAACGACCCCTGAAAATATGGAGCCCACGATCGCCGCAACCGGGAACGCCGCAAGCACAGATCCGGCGCCGGTAAGGGTGTAACCCTTTGTTTCCTGCAAGAAAAGAATGCCCCAGTTCGTTACGCCATAGCGCGTGACAGAATTAGCGGCCCCGGCAAAGCCAAGTATCCATATCGCCGGGTTTTTCAGGACTTCAAGCTGGGTCATACCGACCGAAGCATCGGCCTTCGCGACTGCCACAGCGCCATCAAGGTGTTCACCCTTGTATTCAGCAATGGAAGGCAGACCGTACGTCTGCGGCCTGTCGGCAAGCGTCCGGAACAACACAAGCGCCACCGCAGTACAGATCAGTCCCGGCCCCCAGAATCCCCAGCGCCAGCCGACCGCCGAAACAAGCACAGCCGTAAATATGTACGTGGCGCCCTGCCCCAGGCTGTGACTGACCGACCAGATGCCGTACCTGGTCCCCATTTCCTTTTTTGAAAACCACTGCGCAAGGACGACGACACTTGGCGCCGAACCGATCGACTGGAACCAGCCATTAATGCCCCACAGAATCATAAACGCCCAGAACCACTGAACAAAACCAAGAAGGATGTTTACAATGGCGGCACACAGCAGGGCCACCGACATGAAGCGCCGGATGTTCGCGCGGTCGCTTAGAAAACCGTTAAAAAGCTTGCCGAACGCATAGACGATGAACATGGCCGACCCGATCAGGCCCATCTCTTCTGCTGAAAAGATCCCGGCATCAAGCAACGGCTTCTTGACTACTGAGAAATTAATTCTGGCGACATAAAAGAAGGCATATCCAAGAGTTACCGACAGAAATACACTCCAGCGCCGCCACTCATATTCACGGCGAATCACCTTCGGATCATCGCTTTTGACAGGCAGATCGCGGCCGGTTTTGAACCAGTCAAGAATCTTCACGGTGGCTCCTGGTGCCGGGATAGTTTCGCATCGGCAATCTGGATTCTGCCCACAAAGCTGACTGCTTGTCCAGAATCAGCTTTTTTTTCAAGACACTGATAGAATCCTGATGACTGAACAGGGGTTTTTCATGAAATTTCGTACTGGTTCCATCTGCGCACTGCTTCTGCTGAGCATGCTTGTTTCGGCCCCGGCTCTGGCGGCCAAAATCTTCATCAGCGACTATTCGTCTGAGGCTGACGCCAAAGTTTTCGTCACGCAGTACAAGTCGGAAGCCAACTGCATTGTGTACGAAACCGAGTACAGCTCGGACAATGATCCTGGCGTCTGGTACTACACAAAGTACAAAAGCGAAGCCCGCGCAAAAATCTATTACACGAAGTACAAAAGCGAAGCCGACCTGATCGTCTATTACACGAAGTACAAATCCGAGGCCCGCTGCAGGTACTGATAACTGTACGATTTGACTTGGAAAAATGGTGTCCGAATGAAAACGTCCGCTCTGGCCTTAACTCTTGCAATACTGCTGACGCCATTCTCGACTGCCGCTGACCAGCAAGATGACGCGATTCAAGCCATCGGATCGGACCCGGCAACTGCAGATTCGAACCAGCCCTCAAGGCCCCGCAAACAACGCGCGCTGTTTGCCTTGACCGGGAACTTCTGGGTTCACCCCGAGATGCAGATTAAAAGCAGCCCGCGGGACACCAGCGCCATCAACCCGTTTTCCGGTGGCCTTTCGCTTATCGGCGAAGGGTATGTGCTGCCATTTCTGACTGTGGGCGTACTTCTGAACACAACTGCCGTCGCCAGCATTGGAGCCACCGGTAACGATCAATTAAGTCCCACAGTCAGTGTGGACCTCACGACAAGAGCTCTGCTGCCGCTGGGTTCAAGAAGACAATTTGAAATCTATCTGCGGGTGGCAGTCGGATACACGGTGCTGATTCCAACGGAAAAAGTTGGCGCAGGCGGATCCACGTGGACAGAAATACAGCACGGCTGGAACGTCATGCTGCTGCCAGGCTTCCTGTACAGAACCAAATCTGGTGTGGCATTCATGGCTGAACTGGGGTGGGTAGGGGCCGGATATCTGGACAGTCTTAACGGAACAGACTTCACCTTGATGGTTCACTCGCCCAGCCTGAATATCGGCATCGGGTACTCTTTCTAAAATCTGCCAGATTGATCGTGCTCGATTACTACGGCGCGGGATGAACCAGAACCTTTCGAGAAACATTCACAAAATCAAGTTCAAGCGTCTTCTCTGTGGTGCCGGGGGCCGTGATTCTGGTTACCCGCGAGCCATACTTCACACTTGAAGATGCATTGTCAAAACGGTCATACGGGCCCAGGTCGATCTGATTCCCGGCCACAGTGAAAGGCCCTGTCCAGCCAACTTTGATCTCGCCGACGGAAGGCGAATCCCAGGTGACTGCGCCGTCTTCTGCAAAGGCGATTGCGGACCCGGTAACACCAGCTACAAAGGCATCAAAAGACTCAAATTCATCAACCGAACCAAGCTGCACAAGCCAGGTGTTGTCCTTCACGTCTGTCATAAGTTCATAATCATTTTCCAGCGACCAGGTTGTCGCAGCCTGTGAATACAGGGCCACATACCCGTCGCCTTTTTTGCCGATGACCCAGTTACCTTCCTTGCGAACCTCGTCAAATGCCGACTGCGGAAAATACGCATGGTTGTTACGCGGGATAAAAAGCCCGGTAAGAATGTCTGGAAGGTCACTTACGCGGTACTGAATAACTGCGGCATTGCGGTAAACGGTCGCCCTGGGCATCCATGAACCGACCCAGTTACCTGCAACAGAAACGTCATCACCACCAAGGTCAACATCAGTCGGCGCCGACGTAATAACGACGGCAAATTCATCCAGGGTCGCCTGCCACATCAATGTCTGAGAACCAAAATATCCCGGGTGATAATCCTGAGCCGCCGATATCTGATAATGGTCTGTCCGGTAAGTGTAGGTATTTATTGCCTGAAGCGCGATGCCCTTTGAAACAGCTTCGGCATCTGAAGACAAGTTCACGATGTCCTGCGTACCCATGTTCGCCTTTAGAAGGTCGATAAGATAATCGGGAAGGTCCCCGAACAGGAAACCGTCCCACAGATCGTACTTGTCAACAAAAGCAAGCATGCCGTTGACAATCTCGGGAGACGCAATGGCTGCCATGTTGGCCCACAACGGAATGTCTTCGTCACTGTCATAAGTCAGGCCCCACTTCGCACCGTCGGCAATATCAATGCTGTCACGCTGCCGATGTTCGAATTCGCCCGACGCTGTTAAAACAGCAAGCGTTTCAATGATATCCGGCGTGAAGTAACGCGTGCTTGAAGCGACCGCCGTACCTGACAGACTGCCTGTCGCTTCATACTCACCAAGGCCGAACAGAACCCAGCCCGCCTCGGCCGTGTGGTCGTCCAGACCACCGACCAGCTCGCCTTCATAAGTCCGGCCGTGGGTGGTGGCAAAGAATCCGTCGTAGTAGTTCATGGCCATGTCATAGGCGATGATGTCCATCACCATGGCAGCTTTTGTGCTGATTTCAGGGTCATCGGCAAAATCAATCAGGTTGACGAGGGCCGCAATATCTTCAGCAAAATAGACGTTTGAATGCCATTCGGAAAAGCCGACAGTACCTTTAAGGTCAAGCCATTTCAGAATGAGCGGCTTCGCATGATCAATATGCTCGGCACCGGTCATGTTCGCGTTTGGAAACACCGTGTTATAGAACATCTGACCGGCAAGGTACTCGCACGAATGGAAAAGGATCTCGTGATTTTCCGACCAGTAACACATCTTGTCCTTACCAGGCTCGGTCATCCAGTATTTGTAGTTGATCAGGGCATCTTCGATGCTGATGCGGGTCGCTTCGTCCAGCGCCTCAGTTTCCAGATTCAGATACAGAATGCGGACAAGTGATGATGCCCTGAAGTCCGAGCAATCTATACGGGCCGTCAAGTCTGCGATACCGCTTGCGATTGCATCAGTATTCACCTCAAGTCCCGACTTGACGCGGCAGATCTGACCGTAAGTGTTACCCTGACCGGGCCCGTTAGCCTCGGCGCAGAAAGCCAGATACTCGGCCTGCCTGGAACGGAACGATTCAAGCGGAACCGGGGCTTCTTCAACACATTCGGGGCAGAACGGGACGTCGGGATCGGGCACATCAACGACAACGTCCGGTTCAATATCAGATCCCACGTCGCCGACCGAATCAACCTGATTATCCGGACCGCCAAAATCAGCCGCGTCAACCGGATCAACTGTGTCATCGGCAACATCGACGACAGCATCAAGCCCGCTGTCAACCGGAACTTCAGACGAAGAGCACCCTGCATAAAGCCCGACAACAGCGGCCAGACATATCAACTTCCAAAATGTTTTCACGTGAAACCTCCAGAATTCAGATGGACGGGCGGGCGTCAACCGACTGCAACGGGGTCCTGATCCAGCAGGTCCGGCGTTTCCAGCAACTGCTTGATACCGACTGTCAGGACGCCAGCCTGATAGCCATCCATGATGCGATGATCAGCCGTAGTCGTCAACGTCAGAACAGGTCGAATCACAATCTGGCCATCCCTTACGACGGCGTGCTCCTCGATGGCATTCACCACAACGACGATCGGTGCTTTTGAAAACGTGACGATCGGCGCAAACCCCATCCGAATTCCAAGCATACCAACGCTGGTAACCATGATTCCGCCAAACGGGTCCTGCGGCGTCCCCGGAACCTTCAGATTCAACCCGTAAGTCAGCCAGCCAAGTATCTTCAAGACCCAGCAGGTCAAAAAGCCCGGCATCGCCATCAACAGCCCGCGCGTCTGCGCCATCTGGCCGTCTTTCTTCAGGCGCACCGCCTCGGCATTCGCGGCCAGCTCCCGTGCAATATCCTGAATTTTCTTCGTATCCGCCCTGCGAATCACAACACCAGACAGGTCAGCCCCAATCTTGCTGCCCGGGATTGGCATTGCGACCTGATGAAAGACGTCAACGTCGCGGCGAAGCCAGATCCCGCGCCCGCGCACCAGTACGTTTGACTCGGGATACCGTCGCATCAAAATGGCCATTGCCCGCGTCACAGCGTGCGTGACCGTACACTTCACACCGGACTCCGCCGTCCTGGCGGCCAGCCACGCCTGCAACGGGCCGGCGTCAACTTCCAGCACGCCATACATGGTCGGGTCATTCGGTTCAGCCCACGTCTGCAGCGACAACTTGCGCCATATAGTCGGCCGCCGTAACCATTTTCCTGGAACGTTCATAGGATCATCCCCCCTCGCCTGAAATTGTGATTAATTGGTTGGCCCGGAAACAAACTCCTGTGTCCATTCTGGACGCTGGACGAATCCTTCCAGCCCGGTATATCTGGCAAGCCATTCAGCATCGGTCAGTCTGGCAAAACCAGGTTCGCGGAACTGGTAGTAAGACGAAACGGGGCCGACGAACGCGCGTGGACCGCCTGGAAGCTGGACTACAACCACCATTGGATTGGCACCGCCGGTCGCTACATGCAGAACATCCGTGCTGTTCGGGTCGGTATGAACGTCGGCAACGGTCGGCTTGAAGTTGAACGTTTCACTGCCGGCATCATAGAACAGTTCTGCGTACCAGCCTGCAAACGCCGGGGCACCGCACATGCCTTCATCAACGACCAGACTTTTGATGAAATCTGTCTGTTCCGAAGTCCTCGGGACGCCATCAAGCTGTGCCCGGGCAATAGCTTCAAGTGTTGTACATACCGAACCAAGATGACGGAACCATCCGGCGGCCTTACCGACAGTCCAGTCTTCATCTCCGAAATCAAGGGAATCCAGCATATCGGCAGACGCCATCGCGAACGTGTTCATCCGCTTGAAGAATTCAGGGTTGGGCTCGACGTAACCATCGGGATATTCACACGATTCGCCTGTGTATGACTGTTTGACATAAAGGATGGTGTCGTGCCGCAGCTCGGCCCATGAAGCCAGCGCCGTCTGCATCGATCTCTGCGCCCAGGCCTTTGTGCGGGCAGCCGCTGGATACTGTTCGCCGGTCGTGTCCACGCCAAGCGCCCGAATCGCATCGAGCCACGCGTTGTACATGCTTTCAGACCAGAATCCGACATCATAATCATCAGTCATGGAACGCAGAACATTAAGATTACCTGCGTAGTGCCACGTGTCGATTTCGTCCTTCAGAAGCGGCAGCGACTCGGTGATACCAAGCACAAACATCGCATCAAGCGGGTCCGGCATCAGGCGTTGCGGCTTGTCATTTTCCCAGGTGATACGGTCATAAACAACGTTTGAAAACACATAGCTGTCGATGACAAACCGCTGACCAAGCAACTGGAATTCAGCCGGAATCGGGGTCGGTTCATCAGACATGACGTCCATCATCATTATCTGACTTAAAATCCTTGAACCGGGGACACCGAACTGCGCAAGCTGGTCCCTGATGGCGGCCGCCCGCGCGTCGATCGTCGTCAAATCAGTGTCAATCGCCAGCTCGTCAAGTGTCGAAATGAACTGAACCGGCGTCATGTTGTCGCTCTGGCCAACAAACACCTGAATCGCCCTGTCAACCTTCTGCCACGTTTCAAGCGCCTGACCTGACTGCACCGCCTTCAACAGCACAAGTCCGGCCACAAGATCCCGATCATACAAGGTAATATTCATGGGGGTACGGCCAAGCCAGATCATCGCCTTGAAGTACTTCTTCAACTCTTCCGTTTCGGTGTAGTGCCCCCTCGGCTTGAACTGCGAAAAATCATAACTGCACAGCGGACAAGGATAACGCCTGCCGAACATCTCGATCTGATGGGGCTGCAGCGCATCAACATATTCCAGAATGACGCCCTGGACCGAAACGTTGGCTTCATAGAGCGGCGTGACTGTCACACCGCCAAGCAGCGTGCGGGCAACCGTCAAATAAAGGTCAATATCCACGCACCCTTCCGCAACAAGGCCTGTGGCCCCTTCACACACAGTCGCCAGGCCGGTCGCGGAACCTTCCAGAATGCTGGCGACCGCATCGATAAGCGCCGCTTCCTCGATCTGCTTCAGCATTTCATCATATGACTTGTGAACGGCGTAAAGGATCGAGTCCGCACTGACAAACACGGGCAGGTCCTTGTCAAATATGTCCCTGTACAGGTTCGGATGCGTCAGGAAACTGCCGTTATCAACGACTACAAAACCGTTTGACGCAAGCTTCTGCATGGCACCGTCATCAAGACCGTACGCCGTCTTCATCTCGGGCATGAAATCTGCCGTCGCGGCGTCAAAAGGCATCTGCGTAAGGTAAGTCCCCGGCGAATACCAGCGGGCGGCAAGTTCATCAAAAGTCATGTCAACCGATTCGGCAACCAGTTCTGCCTGGCGCTGATAAACAGCCTGCTGCTCCTGCGTCAAAACGACTTCCGGCTGCGCCGTATCAACGTTGCTGAAATCTTCGCCCACAAGTGTGTCCGTCGGCGCTGTGTCACCGCCACACCCGGAAATGGCGACAACGGCACAAACGGTCGCTGCGGCAAATAAAACTACTGGAAAAGATAAATGTTTATTCATGACAGGCACCTCGTGAAAATACCGTTTACAATGGCATTATAATGGTTGGTTTACTAAAAAACCTCTATAGAATTCAGGCAGAACGCACCCGGGGAAATACTTATGGCCACACAGTTCAAAATTGGAATTCTGGGAACTGCTTCCATCGCGGATCGAGTCGTTGAAGGAGCAAGCCGAAGCGAACTCGTCAAAATTACTGCTGTCGCGGGGCGAAACCCGGCACGCACTGCAAAATGGGCCGCAAAACGCGACATCCGACACGCTTTTGACAGCTACGAAACGCTGCTGAAGTCCGGTACGGTTGACGCAGTCTATATCCCGCTGCCAAACAGTCTGCACGTCGAATGGACGCTGAAAGCGCTTGACGCAGGCGTGGCCGTATTGTGCGAAAAACCGACCTGCACGCGGGCTGGCGACGCCGAAAAGATACGGGCCGCTTCACTGCGGACCGGACTGCCGGTCATGGAAGCCTTCATGTACATCCATCACCCGATGTACGTCGAACTTATGCGACAGATTCAGGAAGGTTGCATCGGCGACGTGAAGACGATTGACAGCCGTTTCTCCTGGATGTGCGACGAGCATGACGCCGGTTCTGCCAGCGCTCAACTTCATGGCGGGGCGCTGCTTGACGTCGGATGCTATTGCGTACACCTGTCCCGCAAAATTGCCGGGTGTGAACCTGTCGCAGCCTCCGCGTTTGAACGACGCGGCTTCAAAGGACGGGCCTTCCAGGAAATGGGCTTCGATGCCCGCAACGATGTTGATGACACAATGGTCGGCATGCTTGATTTCCCGAATGGCGTGCTGGCCCACTTTGAAACAGGCATTTCAGAATTTGAACGCCACGGCGTCGAGATCACCGGAACGAAAGGCGTCATCACAATCGAAAGGCCGTGGGTTCAGGATAACAAACCGTGTGGATTCACTATTACTGACGGCGACGGGTCAACTGTGGTCGAATTTGATGCGGCCGACACATATCAACTGGAGCTGGAATCGTTCGCGCGTCTTGCGGCGGCGTGTGCGGAACACGGCCGGACAAACGTGGCAAGCCTTGATGATCTGCAGAACAATGCGGCAGTAATAACGGCGCTTTTCGAATCGGCCGCTTCGGGCAAAGCTGTAGTTATTGCTTCACAAGAGCCCGCCTGACTGACGCCGACCGGCTAATACATTCCATCGCAGTTCGGTTCTTCGTAAGCACATTCAACCGAATCAAGACAGTTACAGAGGGCTGGCAGGCACTGAGTATCAAAACAGGCCAGATAGGCCGAATCCGGAGTGTCAGGGCAGTTGCTGATACACATCGAGACCGCATTATCGCAAGGTACCCTGGCCAGGCGGTCGCACGACCCGCTGTCACAGGCACAAAACAACAGCCCCGCACAAAAAGCACCAATAAGAACAACAGATTTCATCATTTAACCCATGCAGACGCTCAGACATATCCTATGTCAGCGCGCATGCTTTCGAAAGCCTGGAAAA
>CAZFVA010000036.1:0-25975 GCA_964522105.1 uncultured Anaeromyxobacteraceae bacterium | reverse complement strand
CTGGCGGTCAAGGCGCAGATTGCGGCACTTTCCGACATGGCTTCCGGTGTCGGGTTGGCCGCAGCTTCGGGGACCAGCGCCGGCTCGGGCATATTTGACCTGGACCCGCGTGGCATCTCGTGTATCAAGGCGTCGCGCAAGATTCGTCGTGAACTGAAAATCACCGGTCGTCAGGGAGTTACCCCGTCATGGACCGTTGATACTCAGATGAAACATCACAAAGATTGTCGTGATATGGTCGTTTCCGTCCTCGGCGAGTAGTATTCTCAGTAACCTGATTGTCGCGGGCAGGTCAGCCCTTGAGAAAAGTCATATTCAGTCCAGTTTCATCGTCCATGGCGTGTTCGTCGCTGGGTTACGCCGCCGCTTATGCCGGTCTGGCCCCATGCGAGCACGCGTGGCTTGAACCGGGCGAAACTTTGCCGCGAACTGTAGAGTCCGGTAATCGCCTGTGGGACTTTGATGTCGTTTTTGTCAGTTGCGGGTGGGAACTTGAAATCCCGGTTCTGGTGGCCGCCCTTGAAGCGTCCGGGATAAGCCCGTTTGCGGCCGACAGGCCGGTAAATCAGCCACTGGTAGTCGGTGGCGGCCCCCTGACGCTGTCGAATCCCGATTTGCTGGCCGTGATATGTGACGCCGTCTTTGTGGGCGAGGCCGACAACGCATTCGCGCAGATTGACGCAGCTTTTGACGCGGCTTCCAGTCGCAATGACGCGCTGATAAGGCTGGCCGCGATTGAAGGTATGTGGGTGCCGTCTTCAGGTGCTGTCGCGCCGCCGCCGGTAACGGTCAGGCTTCCGGCTACGCCCCTTCATTCCGTTTTTACCGATTGTGAAAATGAATTTTCCGGCGCTTTTATCGTCGAGGTCGGTCGTGGCTGTCCGCGTGGATGCGCCTTCTGTGTGGCGTTCGGCGGTCGCCGGCCATCGTTCTTTGACGCGGATCTTATCCTGAAGACGGTTCCTGTCGGTGTGGCAAGGGCAGGGTTGCTTGGCGCTGCCGTTTCTGATCACCCGAAACTGAAATACATCGTTTCCAGCCTTCTTGATCGTGGAACCGGCGTCACGCTTGGTTCGCTGCGTGCTGACAGGATTGATGAAGAGCTTGTTTCGATGCTGGCCCGTGGCGGCCTGCGTTCAATGACGATTGCGGCTGACGGCCCGTCTGAAAGGCTTCGCCAGTCGATTTCCAAAGGCATCACTGAAGATCATATCCGCAACGCTGCCCGCGTCGCAAACACATGTGGCATCGACCGCCTTCGCGTCTATGTCATGGTCGGGCTGCCGGGCGAAACCGACGCGGACATTACTGAATTCGCGAAGTTGATGGTTGAATTGTCCGCCCACGTCAAAATCGTTGTGTCCGTGTCCCCGTTCGTCCCGAAACGGTTCACCCCGCTTGAAGGCGCGCCGTTTGCAGGGATCGGCACCGTCCGTCGCCGCATCTCTGACCTGAAAAAGCAGGTCGGCACCAGAATCGAAGTCCGCGCCGGGTCTGTCAAGCAGGCCGAACTTGAACACCGCCTTTCCAATGTCAGACTTGCCGATGCGAAAGCCCTGGTCGCTGATGTGATGAAGTCAAATCGATCCTAGTCCAGTTCCACGTCGTCCATTTCGTCGTCTTCGTCGTCTTCAAGGCCGAAGTAGTGGCCGATTTCGTGCATGACAGTCATTTCGATCTCATGCAGCAGGTCTTCACGTTTGCGGCATATACGCTCGATATTCCTGCGGAAAATGATGATTTCAGGGGCAACAGGGGGCAGGGTGCTGCCCGAGCTTTCCGTGTCGATTGTATCCCCGACAAACATTCCCAGAATCAGCGGAGACAGGCCGTTTTCAGTGAAGGCGTCCAGATCTGGAAGTTCCTTGACGGTAAACTTGATTGTCGGCACTTTGACCTGATACTTGCCCGGCAACGAATCAAGTACCTTTTTCACCATTAATTCAAAGTCTTCGATTGATTTTGCCCTGAAAGGCGCCGAAAAACTGAGCCCGTCAACCATCACCGATTGCTTGTATTCGAAGCCTGCCTGAATGTCGTCGCCGGCAAACTCCGCCAGCACCGCCATGTAGTAGTGGGCTTCGGGATTGGCCGGGTCCAGCGCCAGAGCCTTGTCCAGGTCGTCCCTGGCGTTTTCAATTTCGCACAGCTCCAGATGGCATCTTGCGCGGGCGGACCAGGCGTCCGACCACAGCGGGTCCATGTCAATTGCGCGGTCAAACAGTTCGTACGCGAATTCAATGTCACCGACCTTCAGAGCGGCGTCGCCCATCAGGGCGATCACTTCTGCGGACTCGGGATACATAGCTTCAAGGCGGTTCAGAACGATCCATGCCTCGTCAATCTGGTCGCCATTAATCATCTCGTGGGCGGCATCAAGCTGGGCTTGAAGCTCCTGGGTATATTCGGCCATTAAACAAGCTCCGGCAGCATCAGACAGGGTCGGCCAGGCCGCTTATCACGGCTTCGACTTCCCGGATGCACGATGAGTCCCCGAAAATTCTCAGACTGCGCCTTGGACGCGCCTGTCTGGAATACATGTCACTGTACTGTTCGACCGGCTGGATTCTGGTCGTTCCGCCCGGTGTCACCTGTCTGACCCGCAAAGTCGGCGCGGGACAGCATGGCGAACCTTTATTGAAATACTTGGAAAACGCAAGCATTGAGTCCAGGACAATCGTTGATTCGGGAAGGGAAGTCTCGATCTGTTCCTGATGCGCGATCAGTCTGTCGGCTTCGTCGCCCCACGCTTCAAACAGAAGTTTGGGGATGTTGTGGCTGACGATAGTCTGTGCGTCATGGTCCGGTGATTGCCGCAGCCTTGCCATCAGCCATGCGTCATCAAATTCGGTGAACTGGTCCAGGTTCCCGGATAACCGCAGGTCCGTTCTGTCGATGAATCGCGACAGAAGTCTATGATATATCTGGGTTCTTGGGTGACTGTAAACCATCAGGAACATGTGATGGCGCGACAGCAGAAAGTCTTCAAAGGTGAATATGGCGTTGGCTTCAAGCGTCAGGACGGCGCGTCCATTTTCAATCGAGGCGCCCAGGTGTGAAAGCAGCCAGTCCTTTTCAAATCGCCCATACGTAACGCCGGTGAAGTACGAATCGCGCAGAAGGTAGTCCATCCGGTCAACGTCAAGCTCACCGGCGATCAGTTGACTGAACAGTTCCAGCGTATCTACCCCGCCAAATATGAACGGGCTGTGGTCGGCCGGTCCCGACTGCGGGCTTAGAATCGACAGAATATGTTCCGGTAACACCCCGACATCACTAAATTCCTTTGTGATCAGGTCGTTCAGGTCAGTGTGGCGGATAAGCACGCGCGTCATCAGTTCATGGTCGGCGCGTCCCGGGGCAAGCTTGTCAGCACCAGGCAGCAGGCGCGTTTCAGGCAGCAGCCTTTCGCCGGTATGCGACATCGGGGGATGCCCCAGATCATGAAGCAATCCGGCCAGCCTGATTGTCTGGCGCAGACGTGGCACTTCAGACTGCGGGATGATGTTCGCAAGGTCCTTGATTACAGTGTCAAAGGCCAGCCCGGCCATGTGCATCGTTCCCAGGGAATGAAGGTAGCGCGTATGAGTGGCCCCGGGGAATGTGTACTCGGAAAAATCCAGTTGCCGAACGCCTCGCAGCCTCTGAAACAGAGGGTGCAGCATGACAAGACTTTCCGGTGCTGAAACGATTATCGGGCCGTGAATAGGGTCTCTGATTTCCATGTGATTTCGCCACGTCTGACAGTTAATACAGGAATTCCGGTAAGTTCGGTCCTGTCAAACGGTGTATTGCAGCCGCCGGTCAGCATGTCCTGTGCGCAGACAGTCCACTTCGCGTTTCTGTCAAGCAGCACCATGTCGGCCGGCATGCCGACAGAAATCGAGCCGCCTTCAAGGTTAAGTATCTTTCTGGGTGCAGTTGCCAGCGCCCGGATGACCGTTTCAAAGCTGAGCTCGCCCTTCGCAACCAGCGTATTCAAAACTGACCACGTCAGTTCAATGGATGCCGCACCGGTCGATGCCACATCAAACTCTACGTCCTTTTCTTCAATGACGTGCGGGTCGTGATCGGAAACCACGACATCGATTACGCCTTCTTCAAGCGCCTTAAGGAGCGCCTGACGGTCTGATTCCGCGCGCAGGGGCGGCCAGACCTTCGTCATTGCGTCGTATCCGGCGTTCGCGTCTTCGTTCAATGCCAGATTGTTCGGTGAAACTGAAGCTGTGATGTTCAGGCCACGGGCCTTTGCGTCTGTTATCAGTCTGATAGCGGCTGCGCTTGTGATCTTGGCCAGATGCGTCGCGGTCCCGGACAATTCGGCCAGCGCGATGTGGCGGGCAACGGCGATTTCTTCGGCAGCCACCGGCGAGCACTTCAGGCCGCGTGACGTTGACATGAACCCTTCGTGGGCCGGCCCTTCGGAAAGGCTGGGGTCTTCGCTTGTCAGAATGACGACCATGCCGAAATTACCGGCGTATTCCATCGTGCGCCGCAGGAAACCGGTCCGTTTCACATAAGCGTTGCCTTCCCCGACCATTCTGGCCCCGGCAGACGCCATTTCGCCTATTTCAGCCATGAACTGGCCTTCAAGGTTCATTGAAAGTGCGCCAATCGGGAATACATCCACGATGTTGGCCAGGGCACCGCGTTCAAGCAGGAAGCGGACCGTGTCGCTGCGCTGTGTAATTGGATCGGTGTCGGGACGCAGACAGACGGCCGTATATCCACCGGCCGCAGCCGCGCGTGAACCTGACGCAATGTCCTCGCGGTGTTCGTGGCCAGGTTCACAGAAGTTGGCATACAGGTCGACGAATGACGGAACCAGGCAGTTTCCGCCACCGTTGATTTCCACAACGTCCTTACCGGCAGCGGCCGCTTTGCCCTTGCCGACAGCCGTGATGACGCCGTTTTCAAATTCTACATAACCGTTAAATGACGCGGCATTCGCCGGGTCAAAAATCTGGCAGTCAATAATACGAGTACGCATAGCCACTCCGTTATTCGTCCGACACTACAAGATGTCTGGCAGCCAGGTATAGCACCGCCATGCGGACGGCCACACCGTTTTCAACTTGTTCCAGGATTACTGACTGGGCAGAATCCGCCACTTCCGGGGTGATTTCCACGCCACGGTTCATCGGGCCGGGGTGCATTACAAGCGCGCCGGGCTTGGCCAGCTTCAGTTTCTGGGCGTCAAGGCCGAAAACGCGGGCATATTCACGGTCCGACGGGAACAGGTCAGTTCCCTGACGTTCCTTCTGAATACGAAGCATCATTACAACGTCAGCGCCTTCGATTGCAGGTTCGATGCGGTCATAAACCTTTACCCCGAAGCGGTCGAGCATCGGCGGAAGCATCGTTCTGGGGCCGGCGACCCGAATATTGGCGCCCATCGTCTTCAGACCGTGGATATTGCACCGGGCAACGCGGCTGTGCGAGATGTCGCCGACGATTGCGACTTCCAGACCATCCAGGCTGCCGAACTTTTCGCGCATCGTGAACATGTCAAGCAGACCCTGAGTCGGGTGAGCGTGCGGGCCATCACCGGCGTTGATGATACCGGCCGGAATTCTTTCGGACAGGAACTGCGCGGCCCCCGGGTACGCATGTCTCATGACGATCAGGTCGGGCTGCATCGCCATCAGATTCTTTGCGGTATCCAGCAGCGTTTCGCCCTTGGACAGGGACGACGTTGAGGCAGAAAAGTTCAGCGTGTCAGCCGAAAGTCTTTTGGCCGCAACTTCGAACGAAACTCTGGTGCGCGTCGAGTTTTCGATGAAGAACAAAACGACTGTAACACCACGGAGTGTTGGTACTTTTTTGATGCGGCGTCTTGAAACCGCCTTGAACTCCGTGCTGTGATCCATGATCGTTGTCAGCATTTCCCTGGACAAGCCTTCAAGGCTCAGAAGATGATTAAGTTTTTCCATCAGGACTGTCTCTCGTAAACGACCACGCGATCGTGGTCAAAACCCATCTCAACCATCTCTACCTTGACGTTTTCATTAACGTCAGTATTTACCGTTCTGCCCGCAAAATCAGGCTGAATCGGATATTCCCGCAGTCCGCGATCAACAAGTACCGCCAGGCGGATGCGTCTTGGCCGACCGAAGTCAACAAGCGCGTCAAGTGCGGCCCGGATAGTGCGGCCGGTGTAAAGCACGTCGTCAACCAGCACAACGTTCCGTCCAGTCAGGTCGAACCTGATGTCGGTATTTCTGACGACAGGCTGCTGCAGCCCCATGAAAATGTCGTCGCGATAAAGTGTGATGTCCAGCCGTCCGAATTCCGGATTGGGGAACCCGACTTCCTTGACTGCCTTAAGAAGGCGCTCGGCCACGTGAACCCCGCCGGTCTGAATGCCGACCAGACAGATGTCATCACCGTCACAGATGGCCCGAATCCGGGCTGCCATGTCCCCGATCGCCAGTTCGATGGCCCGGGAGTCCATGATTACACGCTTTTCAACGTTAATTTTGTCCGCCACTGTGTGCTCCAAGTCTTGAAACCGTGCGTAGTTTATTCGAGAACAGATGATAAAAAAAGGAGTTCTGAATAATCGATTTTGCGGTTGATTCAGCGGGCCGGGCAGGTGATGCGCCAGTAGCAGGGAAGGGCTTGTATTCTATGGCATTCTGGCAACAGCGGCCTGGTAAAGCTGGTGTTCTTCTGGAAGAATTCGCGTGACCGTCGTGAAGTCCAGTGCGGCCTGTTTCGTCAAGCCGCGTTTAAGCGAATCCAGGCCTCGATTGAAATACAAGGCCGCCTTGTTCATGACCTGGCCCTGCAGCGTTTTTGCCTGCCGGCATCCGGGATCAAGGGCCAGTGCACGTTTCGCGAGGTCGGCTGCCGCCATGTCCTTTCCGTTGGCGGCTGCCGTGGTGCCAAGTGTCGCAAGACATTCGCCGCGCAGGCGGTTAATCCGGGCGGGCACCTTCAGTCCGGCGTCCTCGATGCGTCGCGAAAGTTCGGCCAGCTCGCGCTCCGCACCGACGTGGTTGCCTTCAGCCATCCCGCCAACAGCAGCGGCACAGACCGTTTCTGACTGTACGGCCAGTCTTGAAAGCCCCGGATCGATTTCCCTGACTTTCCCGGATTCAGAAAATTTTCCCTGCCCGAACAGTATCTTGAATGAACTGAGGGGGTTGCGGGTCACATGCCTTTCAACTGTACCTGACCTTGTGGATGGCACGTTGGAAACATATTGCGCAGTAACATCGGTTGGAGTCGGTTCTGCGCTTTTGACCGGAATCCTTATCGTGCCTTCAGAACGTTCAGGCCGGGGTCGCTCCGGGTCAGTTACAGGCACGTTGCCATCCCCGGAAAGAAGGCCGCAGGACCGCGCGTAGAAAGCTCCAAGGAACAGCAGCGCAAGTATGATTATGATGGCGGGAATGACGAAGCTTCTGGCAGCAGGGCTGTCGTTACGTTTGCCGACAGGTCTTATCGCCGCCGGGGTACCGACCCGGATTTCCTGAAGAGCATCAATTCCGTCATCGTCCGGCCGGGCACCTGCCTGGGCGCCTGCTGAGGGTTCGACGCATGCGCCTGTCACTTTGAATACGCTGTTCCCGGCAGAAATCCTGTCGCCGTTTTTCAGCTTCATGCCGGTAATCTTGACGCCGTTCAGGCTGGTACCGTTTCCCGAACCGGCGTCCCGGATAATCCACGAGTCCCCAACAAGTGAAAGCACAAAATGGCGTCGCGAAACGGTGCGGTCCTTCAGCACAAAGTCGCACTCAGGCGAACGTCCGACCGACATTTCGGATCCGGTTGCGACAAATTCCCGGCCACGGTCCTGTCCAGACAGCACCGTAAGCTGAATCGACCCGTCCTGTACCTGTTCCTGAATGTCCATGATTCTGGTTTTGATATCTGTCTGACTGTCGCGATCTTCGAACATGCCTGACCTCCCGGTTGTAAATATACACCGCTATATCGCGTGATACCCAGGACGGTTCTTCAAAATTAAGCGTGGGCGAAGTTTAGAATTCCTGAACTGACTGAAGCTCGCGGATCATGTTTTCGTCGTCGGATTGAAGTGACTTAACTATCGGTGGATAACCTGGTTCGTCGACCCGTACTTCGCCGCCCGAAATCGAAATGACCTTTCCATTGCGATTGCCGATAGGGGTGCCGACCTGAACAACGTAGGACTTATCCTGAGGATCGATTACCAGAGCCTTTGATGTGGCCGTTCCGCTCATGATAAGGACCAGTTTGTACGAATCAATGTCGTAGAACTGCAGCGGTGTGCCGGCCTGAACCTCGGTAGCCTCGGCTTCAGCTTCAATTTCGATGGTCGGGGCGAAAGAGGCAAGGTTGGCTTTGAAAATGTCGACCTTGGTATCAATCGGGCGTTTCAGATATGTGAAGAAGAATGATCTGATAATTGAAAAATGTGGATTCGGCTGGTTGATGTCGCCTTTAGGTCCGGCTTTCGGCGCTTGCTGCGCGGCTTTGCCGCCTGGTGCCTGCGCCGGTGCCGTCGCGGTCATGGAAGCCGCTGTCGGTATTTCCCCGGTCAATTTTGGACCGTCGCTTCCGCAGGCCGTCAACGAAACGCCGATGAACCCAAGAATAATCAGATTACGTTTCACGTTGTCCAACCTCACTTTTTCGTGGTCGGTTTAACAGGCTTTGGCGCACCGGGTGCTGCCGCCAGGCCCATCTCAGCTTCCGCCTTGACGTCACCTGTATAAACGTAGGCCACCGCAGTGAAAGTAACTTTCATCAGTTTACGCTTGGCTATGTCGTCAAACAGAAGGACCGACTTGGCATACTTCTCGTTCGGTGTAAGTCCACGTGCGCGCTCCCTTTCAAGCAGGACGCGCAGAAGCCCCACGTCACCGGCAGTATTCTGAATGCTGTCGCTGGGTGCGGGCTGAATCACAAGGTCTTTGGCATTGATGATACGTTTCGAAGGTTCCGACAGACCTGCCAGGAATGAAACAATCTGGAAATACGTCCCAATCATTTCGACGTTGAATCCAATGCCGCGATAGCCCGGGCCGCTGTCAGCCTGCTTGCCGGGCTCGAATCTGGTCAGCACAAGCGCAGACGCATCAGCATCGGCCTTCAGCGAAGATATAAGGTTGGGAAGTTCTTCTTCGCGGGGCAGCATCTTTGCGTAGGCGGCCCGCTGCTTTATGGCATCGGCCCGCTGTTTGTCCATTTCGTCTTTGAATTCGGGTGAATCGTACTCCTTCAGTTTGGAGTACTCGTTCATTGTATTCTTGTACTTGACGGACTCACGGTTAATCAGGTCGGTGGTCGGTGCAATAATCAGGTAGTGGCCTGCACCGCCGACGATAGCCAGCAGAATGCCGACGATCAAAAGGCGCTGGACGAGTGGAAGTTCAAGAAATTTATCCATCAATCATCCTCTCTTCGCCGTATCTTTACCTGAACTGTCAGCTTCCGGTTTGTCTTTGCCTGCTTCGTCTGCATCGGATTTCTTAGGTGCCTCGGCAGGTTTGGCCGCTTCTTCAAGCGCTGTTTTCCACGCCGTGGCGGCAGCCACATACGAAACGGTTGCATGAACCGAGAATTCAACGAACTTGATGTCCAGATCCGTGTGAACCTTACGGCGCTGCGGACCCGGTGAGATATTCCGGAATATGTCGGACGATTCCAGGCGCCGGTAGAACTCGGCTACATCCTGATGATCAAGGGCTTCGCCTTCGATCTTGGCATCCTGACCCTTGATTTCGACCGACTTGATCCATACACGTCTGGTGTCCCATTTGGGATTCCATGCGGCCAGTTCCTGAGCCTTTGTCTCGTCGATGTACTCGACCTCGTCAGGAATTTTGGTAAGCGTGTATGAAAGATACTGAAGGGCGGTGGAGGGCCCGAGCTGGTCAGCCTGCAGGGCCGAAAATACGTCAGCCTGACTGTCAATGTCGGCTTTTTCTGCCTGCCACAGTTCCCAGGCCTGCTTGACGCGCTTCAGTTTTTCTATCTTGTCTGCTGCCTCAACCGATTTTACCTTCGCTGACTTCAGTTCGTCGGTCAATTGCTGGTGCCACAGGAACATGACACCAAACACGACCGCCAGGAGTCCAACGTAGATAAGAAGCTGAGACCTGTTTCCCGTCTTCTTCTGTTTTACCTTGCGACCGATCAGGTTTATACGAATCATTCCGAATCCCCGACTCGTCTGAGTGCAAGTCCAACGCTGACACCCGCAACCGGGGCAGCTCTCTGGAGAAGGTCGATATCGAACTTCCTTGCGTCAACCGAGATGTTTCTGAACGGGTTAACCAGTTCAACAGGAACTTCCATTCTGCGTTCCAGGGCCCTTATCAACGCGGGAAGCTGAGCGGAACCGCCGGTCAGGTACAGTTTGCTGATGTCGGAATTAACTGACGTCGCTATGAAAAAGTCGAGTGAACGCTGGATTTCGGTCACGATCTGGTCGCACACGCGGTCGGCAAGCTTGTTAACTTCACGGGCAACAGTCGAAGATGAAAGCGAAGATTCCGCACCGGTCTTGAACGCTTCGGCTTCTTCGAAAGACACGTTGAACTGCCTTTGAATCTCGGAAGTCAGTTTGGAACCGCCTGTCGAGATGTCGCGGGTGAACACGACGTTTGCGCCGGAAAGAACACCGACGTTGATCGTGTTGGCGCCAACGTTAAGAAGGGCAATCGTCTGATCAGCCGGAATGGAATAGTTGGCTTCGAACATGTTGATTGCCGCAAAAATGGCGACATCGACAATCTCGGTCCGCAGGCCGGCTTCCATTGCCACAGAAACATACTCATTAACGACGTCTTTCTTCGCGGCGACCATCAGGACATCCATCTGACCCTGGCCAGCTCTGGAATTAATGATCTGCGCGTCAACATTAACGTCTTTAATATCAAATGGTATGTACTGTTCAGCTTCCCACATGATTGATTCGGAAAGCTCACTGCGGGTCATTTCAGGCAGTGATAGTCTTTTAATGATCAGTGATGAACCGGAAATTGCCATGGCACACGAGCCATTTTTGATTCCGGCTTCCTTCATAAGTTCGCGCAGCCGTTCAATAACTACGGAGAAATTCATGATTCTTCCGTCAATTATTGCGTCAGGCGGAAGGTGGCCCAGACTGAATGCCTGAAGACCCCAGGCACCCGATGTCTGCTTGAGGCGAACGAGTTTGATGGCACTCGATCCAATGTCGAGACCCACCAGACTTCCATGCTGGCCAAACAAGCCCATACTTATGTCCAGTTACGACCTGACCCATATTCCATTGCTTTTTAACAGGTGTCAAGAAAACTGCCTTGTGTTCCAGACCTGTTGTCCCTGCGCCTTTCACCCGCCTGCACTGCGGTTCCCGCCTGATTTCAGGCTGACCAACTTTTTAGGATCTTATTGTGCCTCTTAATGTGGTAGCATGTAGCGGCGTTTGGTCAATAATCGGTTTCCTGTAATGCCTTTGGTGACGGGCTTATGTCCGCTTCACGTCTGGAGGGGTAATAATGGGCAGGCTTTCTGGATTGCTCGCTTTGGTTTTCGCTGTTGCGGTCGTTGCGTCGGGTTGTGGTTCCGAATCCCCGCCGCCCTTTGATACGAACGACGGTAACGTGACATCGGATGTCCAGAACGACAACGGTGGTAACGATCTGCCGGATGTTGCCACGGATGAAGGCGTCGCGGTTGAAGACGATGGCGTCGCAACCGATACTGTCGAAACTATTGAAGATGTCGGCCCGACTCCCTGCCAGAGAAATTCTGATTGCACCGACGCTCCGCTTACAGTCGGCACATGCCAGAAAAAGATCTGTGACACAGTTGATAAGGTCTGTGTTCTGGACTGGGATTCTGAATGCTGCATGGATTCGACCTATCTTCAGGTCGGATTTGAGGATGGCTTTGATGACTGGGTTCTGGTCGATCCCAAAACGACTGACCAGGTAAGCTGGTCGTTGACAACTAATCGCAAAGCATTTGGAACACGCAGCGCCTATTTCGGCAATGCTGTCTGTTACACCTATTATTCCGGTGCGCTTAACGGTGACTGCGATCCAGTTGATCCGTCCGGGGCCGATTCTGCGGCAGTCCGCGCTTCAATCACTTCGCCGTACTTCAGCATTCCGTCGATAAGTGCTTCCAAAACCACGTTTATCGCGTCTGCTTATATCTGGGTCGAATCGGAACCGATGATTACAGGCGTTGACGCCAGTGTTCAGCCTGACCAGTTCCGTGTATCCGTAGTTACGAAGAACCTTGATGTCGAAACTGCAGTTCAGATGATTTCTTCCGTCAAGGTTGATAAAAACACCAACGGTCAGTTTGTTTACGTCAGCGCGAACATTTCGGCTTTTGTCGGCAAGGAAATTGCGATCAGACTTTCCTTCGACAGCATCGACGGCAGTAATAACAATTACGAAGGCGTCTATGTTGATGAAGTTAAAGTGTTTTCAGTATGCTCGGCTCAGTGCGATTCCGGAACCGAGTGCGCGCCTGACTCGGTGGAATGCAGTGATGATTCCTGTCAGGTGTTCCTTGATCGCGTAAACGGCAAAGGCGCCTGTTCCTATCCTTTAATACCGACATGCGTTGAACCTCAGTGTACGACAGCCAATGTTCAGACGAAGTGCGTGACCGACGAACTGTGCGTATCTAAATCGTGCGTGGAAGGTCAGTGCGTATTTACAGCACTTCCAGAAAACGAGTGCTGCAGAACGACTGAAATCCTTTCTGAAGGCTTCGAGGACGGCACCGTTTCCGAATTCTACGTCTGGACTTACCAGAATGAAGACATCGTCAAGTGGCGTGCGTCCAGTTACAAGTCGGCCGAAGGCGGTTGGTCCCTGTACTATGGCGACCCGATTACCCACACTTACGACACGCCCGGAACTTTCAATTTCGGTGACGCCACAACCCCGGCTCTTGAACTGCCGGCGAACAATTATGTTTTCCTGACCTTCGACATGTTCCTTGCGACTGAATGGGACGGCGGAATTCCGGCCAGCTATTACAACCCCGGCAGCTTTGACTTCTTCCAGGTCGAAGTCGTCGAGCGTTTCGGCCAGGAAACCGAGGCAGCCACTGCCGTATGGACTTCCCACAACGTTCAGGGCACGACCGGTGGCGTATTCCTTCCTGTCGGCATCGACCTGAGCGCTTTTGCCGGCAAGGTTGTAAATGTCAGATTCCGCTTTGATACAGGTAATGAAGAATTCAATAATTTCGAAGGTCTGTACCTTGATAACGTCAAAGTGGTGACTGATTCGTGTATTCACAAAACATGCCTGACTGAACAGGACTGTGGCATTGACGGCGTCTGCAAGACCGGTTCGTGTACTGTGGCGAACGTCTGCAACATAGTTATTGCCGGGGATGAAGGCTGTTGTTCTGTTACTCAGGATTGTGATGACGACGACGAGTGCACCGCTGACGGTTGTGTCAACAATGTCTGCCTGCACGAGGCCATCGAGCAGCCCGGTTGCTGTTTTGAAGATGTCCGCGCGG
This sequence comes from uncultured Anaeromyxobacteraceae bacterium, assembly GCA_964522105.1. Lineage (GTDB taxonomy): Bacteria > Myxococcota_A > UBA9042 > DTJE01 > DTJE01 > JAGOFO01. Next base: position 12,502 of record CAZFVA010000036.1, on the reverse strand, counting down.
AATACACGTTTGATATCTTCGGTGACCTCGACGGCTTTGCGGTAGTCAATAATTCAACACCGGCCCTGGGCGGCGCTGAAGTCAAGTGGCATCTGACCGAAACGAAGTCAGAAACCGGAACCAGGTCGATGTATTTCGGTAATTCCACAAACGGCAACTATGAAAACGGCGGCATCGCCCGCGGTACAGCCACATCGCCGGACATTTCTGTCCCGGCCCACGGCGATTACGTCCTTTCGTTCGCGCTTTACCTTGATGTTCAGACCGACGCGCTGAAAGATACATTCAAGATTGAAGTCATGGACGGACTGACTCCGACAGCGGTCTTCACGAAGGCCTCTGTGCCGACTCAGGCCTATGAAACGTGGTTCAATGTCGGCGGTATTGACATGAATCCGTGGAAGGGCAAGACGATCAAACTGCGGTTCACTTTTGACTCAGTTGACGCACTGGATAACACTGGCGCGGGCGTTTTTGTAGACAACATCATGGTTCAAAGGAACTGCATCTGATTTTTTGCCTCCCGCCGCGCCCGCATGGCCGCTTTCTGTGCCTTTACTGACTTCATTATCACTTGCCTTTCCATTTCGACTAATCTAACCTTGTCTGCAATATCTATCCTTAGTCACCTGAGGGGATAACTCAGACCCGGGAGACCACAAGGCATGAAGAAACGGATTCTAAATTGTGTCGTTCTGGCAGTTCTGACATCGATGCTCGCATTGATTTCAGCATGTATGGTTGACGAGGGCAGTGGCGCCGTTGGAATGACGGTGTCTGCGCTGACCGAAACCTGTTCGGGGTCGGCAGGCAGCGAGCCGCTTAAGTCAATTGACACCATCAGGTACGAAGTCACCGGCCCCGACCGTGAAACGGGCGCGATGACGATGATGGCAGCGGCTGATGTCGCGGTTAAAGACGGAATGGCGGTGCTGAACATTTCGTCGGTTGAAACCGGACTTGACAATGTCGTGACGCTTATCGGGTTCGAGGCCGGGAAAGCCACCTGGTATGGTCGCCACCGCGATGTGTCTGTCGTTCAGGGGCGGACGTCCGAGATCGACATTCTGCTGACCAGATTCGGCGGATTCACGTGTATTTCGCCGCCTGCGGAATTCACGCCGCGCGTCTTCCCGTCAGTAGTTGCGCTTGGCGATGGTCGTATGCTGGTTACCGGCGGTCTTGTCACCAGGGACTCGCTTGATGCAACAACGTCCGAGCTGGCCGACCCGTCCAATCAGGCTTTCATATTTGATCAGGTAACGGGGCAGTATGACTACATCGGCACGATGAATGTCGCCAGGGCTGCACATGCCTCGGTCTATATTCCCCAGGCCGGCGGCGACAAGGTTTTCATTTTCGGTGGAACATCGAAGGTTCAGATGAAGACCGGCGGCGCATTCCCGCTGACGATCGACTCCGCCGATTCACTTGATTCCTACGAGATTTTCGACGTCAAGACTCAGACTTTCGAAAACCCAGGCAATGACAGCGACGGTGTTGCGAAGAAGATGCGCCTTCCCAGGGCGTTCCTTTCGGCAGTTCGCCTGTTCGACAACACAATCCTGATTACCGGCGGCGGTTCGTGGCCGTCTGATGATCCGGACTACCGCTTTGCCGAAATCTGGGCACCCTACGCCGACAATAACAAAGGCGGAATGCTGGATGTTGGCGACAGAATGCCAATGAATTCACAGCATAACGGCGCTGCCGTCGTCAAGCTTGAAGATACGAGTCAGGGACTGTCCAGGTACCTGATTGTCGGTGGTTCACCGGTTGGTGGCGACCCGGCACCTGAAAGCAACGTCGAGATTTTCACGCAGTCGTCGAAGCTTGAAGATGGCGCGGGCGCCGCTTTCAAACAGAGGGCTGTTGAAGGCCTGCCGCTGCTGTATTTCCCGACTGTCACCAGAATTCAGAACGGCGCTGACGGCAGCAGAAGATTCCTTGTTGTCGGTGGCGTTTCGTTAAAGACCGGTGCTCTTACCGCTTCGCCGTTGAAGGGCTATATCCTGAACATCACTCTTGAAGATGTTGTGACGGTAAAGGCGCTGAATTCGGCTTGTGCCGCAAGGTTCATGCACGGCGCCGTGGCCACATTTGATCAGGATGCCGTCGTTGTGCTTGGTGGATTCAAAGATAATTCGGGCAATTCCAACACCAAGACATGCATTTATGATGATCTGGCCGGTACATTCAAGGAATTGAGTTCCGGCGAAGAGCAGTTCCTTTCCCGCGCAGGGTTCGGGGCTGGCATTCTTCCTGATGACACGCTTTTCATCGCGGGCGGCATAGTTTCCGCCGGCACACTTGAAAGCGATGCCACAGGCATGGCCGAGATTTACACTCCGTCGGTTCTATGGACGGCTGAAGTTGCTAACGGAGGAATGTAATGAGAATCGATGCAAGCAGGGCAGGTTACAATCTGTCATTGATTCCCAATTCAGCCAGTCGCCGCCGCATGGGGCTTATTGCCCTGGTCGTGGCGGTTGCGTTTATCAACCTTGAAGTTGGTGGCGCCATCGGACTTGCTGTGAATTCCGCCTCTGCTGTTGAAGCAGCCCAGCCCAGAACTCTGGCGGTCAAGGTTTTCCCGAAGAAGCCGGCTGACGAAGGCCTTTCAAAGGCTGTGTACGTCGTTCTTCGTGGTGCAGCCGATCGCATGGTGGGTCAGGGGTATTCCCGGGCTGTCGCCGTTCCGACCAAAGCCGCAGCGGCCGTCCGCAACGCATGGGATCTGGTCAACAAGGGCCGGGCTCTGTTGAAAGAAAACAAGATACTTGAAGCTTTTGCCGTGTATTCCGAGGCCGAAAAGGCCATCCGCGATTACCCGGGATATGCTGACAGGGCTCTTGTCGGTCATATCTACAAAGGTCTTGGCGTCGGATTCCTGGCCGCCTCGAAACCCCAGCAGGCCAAGAAAGCCATAAAGATGTCCCTGTTTGCCTACCCTTCGCAGGTTAAGTCCGAGTATTCATATAACAAAGAAATCGAGAACTTCTATCTGTCTGCGCAGCGCGAAATCATCGACTCCCCCAAGGGCGCGATGGATGTTGAAAGCGTTCCGGCCGGTGTCGAGGTTTACGTTGATTTCGTGTTCAAGGGCTACAGTCCTTTGACCGTTTCCGACCTGGTGGTCGGCAACCACCTTGTAACCTTCGTTGCTGACGGTTACGAGCCGTTTGCACAGTACGTCGAAATCACCGGTGGCCCGAATGAACTGGCCATGGGTGAAATGGTTGAACTTGATAATGCTGCGACAATCACCGCTGCCAACTCCGCTCTTGCTCGGGCGATCGAGTTCGGTAACGGCGCGCCGAAGGCTGGTGTCGTAGCTTCCCTGATGGGCGCTACAGACCTGATTGCGGTTGCGTTCGGTGAAGCTGGTGACTCGTTCAAGATTGAAGGTCTGTACCTTGGTAACGGCCAGGTCAAGGCTATCAGTTCGACGATTTCCAAAGATGCCGACGTGATGGCCGAAGTTGAAGGGATCATCGGTACTTCCATGAGCACGATGCCGCCCAAGGTTCTCACGCTCGCCCCTCTGGAACCGGACATGATTCAGGTTGTGACGAAGGCAATCGGCGAAGAAAGCGAAATGGCGTTTGCTGCCGATTCAGAATTGATCATTGACCCGAACAGCCCGCTTTTCAAAGATGCCAATAAGCGTAAAGGCCCCGGCGTTGTTAAGAAGTGGTGGTTCTGGACCGCCATTATCCTTGGTCTTGGTGCCGTTGGCGGGCTGACCTACTGGGGCGTCAAGGCTAACAGTGGCGAGTCCAGCGGCGGGCCTACCGGCGCTATCCAGATTAATCTCGGTGGTGTGCGTTAGTCCGCTACCGTCGGCCTTACGGGCTTATCAATGAACAAGATATTGATTCTTGCGTGCGTACTGGCTATTTCCCTGCTGGTTTCTTGCAAACAACCGTGTGCTAAAATCGCTGATCAGGTATGCTTGAGGTCTGGCTCCGGCGCGGCCGAGTGTACTGAAGTTCGTGCGTTTTCCGAGCAGGCCGGTCGGACCGAAAGGCATTATTGCGAAGTCGCCGTTACTATTATTGAAAAGCTGAAAGGTTCCGCGACCACAGGCAAGGCCGGGGATCAAGTCCGCTGAACGGTTTCAGGGAGTCCAAGTGGTTGATGATGTCGCCAGTTCGTCTGAACGCGTAACCGAGGCGCGCATGCGCCCCAGGCAGTTTGGCAAGTACACACTGCTCGAGAAGATCGGTTCCGGCGGCATGGCCGAGATTTTCAAGGCTGTGGCAAGGGGTGCCGGGGACTTTCAGAAAGTTCTGGTCGTCAAACGCATCCTGCTTCGCTTTTCCAAGGACCCGTCTTTCGTAAAGATGTTCAAGGACGAGGCCCAGATCACCGCGCCGCTGCAGCACGCCAATATCGTTTCCATTTATGAATTTGACGAGGTCGAAGGTCAGTACTATCTGGCGATGGAGTTTGTTAACGGCGTTGACCTTCAGGCTGTTATGGCCCGGGCAAACAAGCTTGGAATGAGCGTCCCCGTGCCGGTTGCGCTGTTTATAGTTGGCGAAATCTGCAAGGCCCTCTGGTACGCCTACAATGCCCGCGACGCTTATGGCAAGCCGCTGAAAATCATTCATCGCGACGTATCGCCCAGCAATATCCTGATTTCCTATGACGGCGAGGTCAAGGTAACCGACTTTGGCGTGGCAAAGGCTTCGACATCGAAAGGTGAAACCCAGAGCGGCGTTCTGAAGGGTAAGCTTGGCTACATGTCCCCCGAGATGGTGCTGGGGCGTGATATTGACAACCGTTCCGACATTTTCAGTCTTGGAATTATTCTTTTCGAGCTGATTACCCTCAAGAGAATGTTCCTTGGTCGTACTGACCTTCAGACGCTTATAAATATCCGTGACGCCGACGTTAACAAGCGTCTGGCCAGACATGCCGAGATCGAGATCGGTGTCGCAGAAATCATCAGAAAGGCGCTTGCCCGTGAACCTGAAGACAGGTACGCCAGCGCTCAGGATTTTCTGGATGATATTCAGAACTATATGTTCTCGAAGCGGCAGCGAATCAGCCAGGCAGAAGTCTCTGCGGCCATGAAGGAGCTGTTCGCCGAAAAGGTGGAACGTGAACTTCTTCCGCTGGCGATGGACGACATCACAGGGGTAGACCGCAAGGTTTCGTATTCATTTCTTAGAAATGCTTCACCGGCAGCCGGGGACAGTCACGAGGATGAGCCACTGTCTGTTGAGACAGCTGAATTGGCGGAAGTCAGCGAGCCGGGGCCTGAAGAACGTGCTGATTCTGAAGTCCGGTTCCCGGAAAATGAGCCCGAAGAACAGTCATCAGGCGAAGCTGTAAATCGGTTTACCGGCGAGCAACAGGATGACAGTTCGACATTCGACATTCCGATGGAGGACAAGCCTGCCGAGTCTGATGCCGGTCCTTCAACTACCCGTAATACAAAACTAAATCCCGGGGTCGCACAGTTCAAGATCAAGGACTCATCGGGAAATATTTTCGGCCCTGTTTCTTTCGATAATTTGCTTAGTCTGCTGAAAAGTCGGGCACTTACCGAAGACGAAGTGGTGTCGGTCGATGACGGACCGTGGATGCGACTGGGCGATTTTACGTCAGTTCAGAAGCACCTTGGATCGGCCCGTCCAACAATTGACCGCAGTCGCCTGTTATTCGAAGGCACAATAGATCGGCGGATGATGGTTCGGACGCTGTCACGCATATGCCGGAAGCAGGCGCTTACTGGACTCCTGGTTTTGAAGCGCGGGGCCAGCCAGAAGGAAATTTTCTTTTCAAAAGGTCGCCCGAGGGCCATATTTTCCAATCTGAAGAGCGAGTTGCTTGGCGAGTATCTGGTTAAGCGTGATGTGGTTGCCAGAAACAAACTTGCCCAGGCAATTCGGGACGTTGATTCGGTCGGTGGCAGGCTTGGCGACAGTTTGATAGCCCATGGCGCGGTCGGTTCGCATGAGCTGGCGTTGTTTCTTTCAGATCAGTTCAAAGAACGTTTCCTGGAAATATTTGACTGGGAAGATGGATGGTTTGGCTTCTTTGAAGACGTGAAGATTCCGGCCGGTGTATTCCTTCAGGATATTGACGGTATGGAGCTTATCTCGACAGCCGTCAGAAACAGAGTTCCGGCCGGCATGATCAATGCCTGGATGTCGGAACACACCAAACACAGACTGATTTTCAATACAGATTCGAAGGTTACGCTGGATGACATCAGGCTGGCGCCCAAGGAAATGCGTGTCGTCAACCTGCTTGGCGCCAGGGATACCATAACGATGCTTCTTGATGGCCTGCCGCAGACTGCAGAGTGGGCAGCCACCGTTAACCGTGTCGTCTATATTCTTCTTGAAACCGGTGTTTTCAGATTCAGAAGTGGCGGCCATTTCGGGCCGTAGATTCGTCGCGCCAGCCTTATGCCAATTCCAGATAGCCGGACCGCGTCAGATGGGAAATCGTTATAAGTATGTGCAGTTCCGAGTCAGGAATCTTCTTGATGAATTCACGGATCGGCTTGTGCCCATCAGACATACGGATGATTTTCAGCATCAGTTCCGCGTCTGGCGTTGGGATGCGGACGTGCTTTCTGGCGCGCGAGGGCAGGGTGACCCGGTCCATTGAACCAAGGTGATCGCGGTAGAGTCGAAGCAGCGTCTTTTCGTTCTTCCCAAGAAACGCGTTCAACTCTTCGGCAGCCGGGGCAAGCATCAGAAGTCTTTCAAGCGACGTCATCGCGCCAGCATGGTCCCCAAGCTCGAAAAGATGAATGATATCTTTGTATAGCAGCTTTTCCCGTTCCTGCCACTTTGCCGCCTGCCTGGCCATTTCCGCCCGTTCAAAAGCGTATGCAGCCTCGTCAGCGGCGCGGTCATCCCGCTTGTGAACTTCAACCGGGGGAACGTCAAAAGTTGGCAATGCGGCAGTCGGGATCTGCTCGGCATCGTCGAAAGGCGTAGGTCTGGCGATGGCAGGAGTTTCGACCATCGGGATATCAGGCACAGGGATTTCGGGAACAGGAATTTCAGGGGCGGCGACTGCAGCTTCCGGAACCTCCGGCTCTGGAACAGGGGCCGGCGTCGCAACGGCAGATTCGGACGGCTGTTCAGGTGTCGCTTCCCCGGTTGTCAACTTTCGCAGCTCATCGGTGCGGATCCTAAGTAACCGGATTGTTTCAGATATTGATGCGGCAAGAGGGTCGTTATCTGCGTTGAAAAGCCGGCAGGCCTCGTCAATCTGTTCGTATCGCGCCTTGGCTTCGTTAAACGTATCGGGAACTGCGGCCAGCAGCGCAGTTATCATTTCGACGGGAGTCTTTATGTCTGATTTGTGCTTCATCGCGCGCATGATACCACCAGTCTAGGCCATTGGGTCGTTTCGTTCAGATATCTCAAGAATCTCGTCAAATCTTGTTGTAAACGCCCGTATTACATATGGATCAAAGTTGGCTGCCATTTCAGTGGTGATGCATTTGAAAGCCATGTTGGCTGACATTGCCTGTTTGTAGTGACGCTTCGTGATAAGTGCATCGAAGACATCGGCCACAGACACAATCTTGGCTTCCAGCGGAATTTCGGGGCCTTTCAGTTTGTTAGGGTATCCGCTGCCGTCAATTCGCTCGTGGTGACACAGCGCGATATTACACGCGACCATATCTGCCTTGGCGGCCTTCAACAGCTCGTAGCCGAAAGTCGTGTGCTTCTTCATCTCGTCGAATTCTTCAGAAGTCAGGATACCTTCCTTCTTTAGAATGTCGTGTGAAATTCCGACCTTACCAACGTCATGAAGGGGCGCGTAAACTCTGATTTTTTCAATAAGGTCCGGTCCGAGGTCCATTTCGCGTGCCAGGATACATGAATACTCGGAAACCCTGTGCATATGCTGTCCCGTTTCCTGGTCCGAAAATTCGGCAGCTTTTTCAAGTGCCGCGACCGTCGAAAACGTGATTTCCATCAGTTCTTTTGTGCGTTCCTGGACCCGTAACTCAAGGCGCCGTTTCTCGTTTTCTATTCGGCGCCGGTATGCCGAAATGCGCAGCAGAACACGAACCCGTGCACGTATCGCGATGTCCTGCGACGTATCGCTGACGACTTCATCGACACCGTACTGAAAAGCCCGGACCTCAAGCTCGGGATCCGGTTTTTCAAGGAACATCAAAATTGGAAGCTGCTGTGTAAGCCTGTCAGTCCTGATGCAGCGCAGCAGATTGTAGCTTCCCGATTTAGGCAGGTTGGACGCAAGAATCAGAAGGTCGGGATTTGAATTATTGATGGCCTGCAGCGCCGAACTGATGTCATCGGTCGTTGTGACGTGGTATCCGAATGGGGACAAGACGTCTGCAAGTCGTTGGGATAACAACGTATCTGCCGCAATAAGAATTCTGAATGTTGACAGGAAGTGCGACGGTGCGGCGTTTGGGTGCAGGTCACTGTTTTCTTTCATTGTCACATCAGCCTTCATTGGTTCAGTGGACCTGACTTCTCGCGTCAAATTGTAACAAACAGATTGCAGTTTAGTCCAATAGAACGTCGGAAGTTGACAGCGCCTGACGTGATCCGCCCTACCAGGGACTGGTTACGATGATTGTGGCCTTGCGGTCAGACCCGGTCGAAACGATGGAAACCGGCGTGCTCAGTTCGCTTTCGAGTCTGGCGACAAACTTGCGGGTGCTGGCTGGAAGGTCGTCCATTGACGTGGCAGATGAAATGTCCTCGGTCCAGCCTTCCCACTGCTCATAAACAGGCACAATGTCTTTTTCAAGAAAGCGATCTGCCGGCAGCTCGTTGACAATTCCTTCACCGGGAACGTTGTATCCAACGCACACCGGGAAAGACTTCAGGCCGCTCAGTACGTCGATCTTTGTCAGGGCAATCGAAGTGACGCCGTTTACCCTGAAAGTGTAACGCAGCGCAGGCAGGTCAAGCGCCCCGCAGCGACGCGCACGCCCGGTCGTTGCCCCGAACTCATGTCCATTGGCACGCAGATTTGTGCCGAATTCCTGGCAGTCTTCGGTCGGGAACGGGCCTTCGCCAACTCGGGTCGTGTAAGCCTTTACGACGGCCAGTACGGCCTGGTCTTTCGGTACGCCGATTCCTGACAGCGGATAAGCTGCCGGTGCCGTTGTGAAAGATGACGTTACGAAAGGATATGTGCCGTGAATCACGTCCAGCAGAGTTCCCTGGGCAGATTCAAACAGAACGCGGCCACCGCGCTTGATTGTGTCGGCCAACAGTTTTCCTGTATCAGCCTGGTAAGGGGCCAGCGCCTCGGCAAGCGGGGCCGCCCACTCCAACATCTGTTCTACCGTTACCGGCGTTCCTTTATGGAATGATATTACGGCATTACGTTCGGGCAAAAGGGCTTCCAGGCGATCTCTCAGTTTGGTCGGATTGCAGAAATCTGACAGCCTGATACCGGTTCTTGCGCTCATATCTTCGTAGGCAGGTCCGATTCCGCGTCCGGTCGTGCCAATTTTTCCCTTGATGCGTGAAGCTTCCCGCAGCGCATCCAGAGTCTTGTGGTACGGCATGACGACCTGCGCCGAGCGACTTATGGCCAGTCTTGCCGGTGACAGGTCCCAGCCGGCTTCGCGCGTTTCGTTCATTTCAAGGATGATTGTCTGCGGGTCCAGCACGACAGCCGGTCCAATCAGGCAGAACGACTTCTGATTCAGAATCCCGGATGGAATCTGATGCAGAACGATCTTTTTACCTTCAACAACGACGGTATGTCCGGCGTTCGCGCCACCCTGATAGCGGGCAACTATGTCGGCGTTCGCGGCAAGAAGGTCAGTGATTTTGCCTTTGCCTTCGTCGCCCCACTGGACACCAACAATTGTCAGGCACTTGCTCATTTTTAGTTTCGCCGTTGCTTAAACTGTTTAATGGTCAGTTGACCGCGCCGTAACGGTTATTGCTGAAAAGGAAGTCACGAACCTGGCGTGCAATTGATATTGCGACGCGTTTCTGGGCTTCGTGTGTCGATGCGCCAAGATGCGGGGTTGCCACAACGTTTGGCAGGCCGACCAGTCTGTTTCCAACCGGCGGTTCAGTCGACCAGACGTCGATTGCCGCAGCCCGGACCTTGCCGCTTGCAAGCGCGTCAAAAAGGGCGTCTTCATCAACTACGCCGCCACGCGCGCAATTAATAATCATTACGCCGTCTTTGGCGCCCTTCAACGATTCAGCGCCGATCAGTCCGCGGGTCTTTTCGGAAAGCGGGGTATGAACCGACACGAAGTCGGACACGGCCATCAGTGATTTAAGGTCTTCAGCAGGCTCGACGCCGGTGGCTTCAATGACGAAAGGCGGCACCATCGGATCGTACGCGATGACTTTCATGCGAAGGCCAAGTCCACGGTCCGCGACTACAGCGCCAATCTTTCCAAAGCCGACGACGCCAAGCGTTTTGCCGGTGATTTCATAGCCTGTGTATGCTGTGCGTTCCCACTCGCCACGCTTCATCGAGGCGTCGCCCTGGGGCACGTTGCGGGCCATCGACAGCATCAGTGCAATGGCGTGTTCGGCGGCAGTCACAGTGTTTCCACCGGGAACGTTCATTACCAGAATGCCTTTCGCCGTCGCCGCCTTTACGTCGATGTTGTCAACGCCTGTTCCGGCGCGTCCAATGACCTTCAGGCAGTCGGACGCTTCGATAATCCGGGCCGTAATCTTGACCGCGCTGCGAACCAGTACGGCGTCAAATCCCTTGATTTCATTAACCAGTTCGTCTTCTGACATGCCCGGCTTATTTACGACGTCAAGTCCGGCTTCAACTAGAATCGGTGCAGCCTTTTTATCCAGTTTGTCAGCAATAAGTACGCGGTAGGACATTTCGGGCCCCCTCAGGTTAAGTATGTCAGCGAGCTGAAGATGAATTAACTTTTTCCGGGCGGGTGTGCGCCCGATGCACTAACGGGTGAGCGATGCGGGACTCGAACCCACGACCTTTGACTTCGGAGGCCAACGCTCTATCCATCTGAGCTAATCGCCCCTTTAATGCGGACAAAATCTATCACATGGATGATTGTGGTGCAATAGCGCAAAGGGCTTCAGGGGTGCGGACGGGGCTGATATTTCAAGGCTTGCGGATGACCTCAAGGCCGCCCATGTACGGGCGCAGAACTTCGGGGACGACGATGCTTCCGTCTTCCTGCTGGTAGTTTTCCAGAATGGCGATTACGGTCCGTCCGACAGCCAGTCCCGACCCGTTGATTGTGTGCAGGAAGCGTGGTTTTTCACCCGGGGCAGGGCGGTATCTGATGCTGGCCCGTCTGGCCTGGAAATCCAGGAAGTTCGAGCATGAAGAGATTTCGCGGAACGCCTGCTGACCTGGAAGCCATACTTCAAGGTCGAAGCATCTGGCTGCCGAAAATCCGATGTCGCCGGTGCACAGCTCCATCACACGGTAAGGCAGGTTAAGTTTCTGCAGGATGCTTTCGGCGTCGCCCACCAGTTTCAGGTGTTCTTCGGTCGATTTTTCCGGCTCGACGAACTTGACCATTTCAACTTTCTGGAACTGATGCACGCGGGTTATTCCCTTGACATCGCGGCCGTACGAACCGGCTTCGCGGCGGAAACACGCTGAATACGCAGCATATTTGATTGGCAGGTCTTTGGCTTCCAGCAGCTCTTCGCGGTGCATGTTGGTCACCGGGACTTCAGCCGTAGGAATCAGGTACAGGTTGTCGGTGGCGACGTATGCTTCTTCGGAAAATTTCGGAAGCTGGCCTGTCCCGACCATGCACTGTTCAAGGACCAGGAACGGCGGCAGAACTTCGGTATAGCCGTGTTCTTCCACGTGGGTGTCAAGCATGAATGCCGCCAGAGCGCGTTCAAGCTTAGCGCCGGCGCCTTTGTAAATAACGAAGCGGGCGCCTGAAATCTTGCGGGCTCTTTCAAAGTCCAGAATCCCGAGATTTTCGCCGAGTTCCCAGTGCTCGAGCGCCTTGAACGGGAAACTGCGTGGCTCGCCCCATGTGCTGGTGACGACGTTGTCGGCTTCGGATTTGCCGACCGGGGTCAGTGGGTCTGGAAGATTCGGCAGGAACATCAGAAGGTTATCAAGTTCGACTTCGATGGCATCCAGCTCGGTTGACAGGGCGGTAATCTGGTCGCCAATTTCCTTGCTGCTGTTGCGAAGTCCGTCGCGCATCTCGGGTGTGTTCCCGGGATTCTTGAACGAGTCGGATATCTTTTTCTGATCAGCCCGCAGACCGTCACGGTCCCCGACCAGTTTGCGGCGCCGTTCGGCCAGGCCTTGAATCGCGCTCAGGTCAAATTCGCCACGGGTCGCAAGTCTTTTGGCGGCCTCGTCAAAGTTATCAATCAAGTATTTGATATCAAGCATTTTCTTCCCCTGACCGGTCCACACAGGCCGGCATAAAAATCAGTTCCCGCTTCCACCTTTATCAGGTTCGTTGTGATGTTCGTGGTCTGAACCATGTGCAGTCCCGGAAGGTGCCGCACCATCTGTCGCAGCCCCTGGTGCCGCGCCG
>CAZFVA010000035.1:0-29051 GCA_964522105.1 uncultured Anaeromyxobacteraceae bacterium | reverse complement strand
TAGCAAAAACCATTCGTATTCTTTAGCGAATTTCCGGGGTGAAAACCGATGCACAACGTTCGCCTGGTCGCAATAGCAGCCGTTCTGACAGTAGTTTCGTGCGGTGGATCTGATGCCACCGAGGATGTCGGAACATGGATTCCGCCCCTTGATACGATTGGATACGACGAGAGCGGTAACCTGGATGCAGTGCGGCCGGACGTTTTCGGGGATGTTCCTGATGCGGTGACTCCGGATCAGGGAAGTCAGGATTCAGCCGGTCAGGATTTGTACGGTCAGGATCTTGCGGCCCATGATCTGGCCGGTCAGGACCTGACGGGTCAGGATTTGGCGGGCGAGGACGTTCCCCCGTTTGACGCCCACATTCTGGACTACGGCTACAAGGATCAGAACGCGTATGACATGGGAAACAATCAGGATTTTGGCTGGGGCGACACGACGCCCGGTGGCTGCAGTCCGTGCGGATACGGTTCGATCTCGGGTGTGACATGCGCCGTCAGAACACAGACCAACATGCCGTTCGTCAAGGTGTGGATTGACACGACTGACTGTGATGGCAATGCGATCCATCTGGAAACACATTCAGACGGTGAAGGTTATTACCGGATCGATGGAGTGCCGTGTGGTACTCAGACCGTCATGATGCAGAAGGGCTCGTTTTCGCACATGTTCTCGCGTTATATTGACAAGGGCCAGGTCACCAATGTCACGTCGAATGACGGTTGCGTGCCGCCCAAAATCCGCATCGCTGTTGTGACAGGTAAATGGGATTCCATTGAAGATACGTTGCTTCGGCTGTGGTTCCATTTCAGAAAGTTTGACGGCCTGATGCCGGAAGGGGGCGGTACGTTCACCGCTGCCCAGCTTCTTATGGGCGAAGAGGTCAAGGACCTGCTTGGTAACAAGGCGAAGCTTCTTGATGATTTTGACGTCCTGTTTCTGAATTGCGGCGATTCGCCGGACTGGATAATGAGCCAGTCAACTGACAGGGCCAAGATACTGACGACTCTGCGTGCGTTTGTGCACAAGGGTGGGTCGGTGTATGCGTCCGATTATGCCGGAGCCTATCTGACCAATGCCTGGCCTGCTGCCTGGAACGGATCCTGGCCGCATGATTTTGCCGGCAGTGTCGGGACCCCGAGACCGGTTACGGCCGAGATTCTGGATACCGAGCTGGCCGCCTATCTGAAGAAGCAGACTGCGATAGTGACGTTCGGGCTGGGGCCGCTTACTTCGATTACCGGAAGTGCTCCGGTCGGTACGACAGTCCACCTTCGCGGACCCAACTCATCGTATGCCGACGCCGTTCAGGCGTTCATGATTTCATACGAGCCGGAAGGCGTTGACGGCGGCCGTGTCGTTTATACAAACTTCCATAACGATGAACAGGAACCGACCGGTGACATGGCCGAAATTCTGCAGTACGTCGTTTTCCTGATGTAACCTTTCTTTTTTAAGACGTTTTTAACTTCCCCTCTGCCAGCCAATCCGTTGACTTTTTGATAAGCGGTTTGTATTGTTTACCGAATTTTGGGGGCTCAACAGATGCTTTACGTTCGTCTGGTCGCGATGATGGCGGTTCTTGCGGTGGTTTCCTGTGGTGGATCGGATGCCGGCGAAGATGTCGGGAATATACTCCCGCCGATTGACACGATTGGATACGATCAAAACGGTAATCCTGACACTGTCCGCCAGGACGTATCCGGCGAGCTGCCTGACGTTGTGGTCAATAATGATGTTGCCTTTCAGGATCTGGCCGGTCAGGATCTGGCCGAACAGGATCAAGGCCCGTTTGACGCCCACATTCTGGATTATGGATACAAGGATCAGAATGGATATGACATGGGCGGCAATAATGGCGACTACGGCTGGGGCGACGCGACCCCCGGTGGCTGCAGCCCGTGCGGTTACGGTTCGATCACCGGCGTGACCTGCGCCGTTAGAACACAGACAAACATGCCGTTCGTCAAGGTCTGGATCGACACGACCGACTGCGATGGCAACGCGATTCACCTTGAAACACATTCAGATGGCGAAGGCTACTACCGGATTGATGGCGTGCCATGTGGCACACAGACAGTCATGATGTCCAAGGGCTCGTTCTCGCACATGTTTTCGCGGTACATCGACAAGGCTCAGGTCACCAACGTGACGTCCAATGATGGTTGCGTGCCGCCCAAGATTCGTATCGCGGTCATTACCGGCAAGTGGGACATAATTGAAAATACCCTGCTTCGCCTGTGGTTCAAGTTCAACAAGTTTGACGGCTTGATTAACGAAGACAGTCCGACGATGCCGAACGGCGGCAGACTCCTGATGGGCGAGGAAGTCAAAGACCTGCTTGGTAACAAGAAGAAGCTGATTGATGACTTCGACGTTCTGTTTATCAATTGCGGCGATTCCCCTGACTGGATAATGGGCCAGTCGGGTCAGGCATCCCAGATACTGACGACCCTTCGCGCTTTCGTGCACAAGGGCGGATCAATCTATGCTTCCGACTATGCCGGCGTGTATCTGTCCAGCGCCTGGCCGAACGCCTGGGACGGCACGTTCCCGCATGATTTCGGTGGAAGTACCGGTGCCCCCAGACCTGTTACTGCCGAGATTCTGGATACAGAACTGGCTGCTTATCTGAAGAAGTCCACCGCAATTGTTTCTTTTGGCCTCGGGCCGCTTACTTCGATTGTGGGTACTGCACCGGCCGGTACGAAGGTCCATCTTCGCGGGCCCAATGAAAGCCATGGCAATGCTGTTGAAGCTTTCATGATTTCTTACGAGCCGGAAGGTGTTGACGGCGGCCGCGTTGCGTTTACCAACTTCCATAACGACGAGCAGGAGTCGGTCGGCGACATGGCTGAAATTCTGCAGTACGTTGTCTTCCTGATGTAAGTCGTCGTTTTGCCTGCACAATATCTGCACAATTCCGGGTCGTTAATCACCACTTGTAAGCTGAATCGTCAATTGAGTTGGATGAAAAGGTCTGTCAGTGGCCTGGTATGCGGTGCGGCAGATACAAAAAAGGCGACCGGGTGGTCGCCATTAGAGTTGCGTCATTTGTTTTGACGCGTGGGTGAGCCCAGAAGGACTTGAACCTTCAACCTCCGGATTAAGAGTCCGCTGCTCTACCAGTTGAGCTATGGGCCCACGACAAAAAGCGGTCCGATTATGGGAGAAACTCTCTGTTGTGTCAAATGATTTGTGTCGGAACGGGGCTTTTGCGTGTCGAATCGGGATTTTTCAGTGCTGATTGATTACACTTGCGTGGTACCGTATTTTGACCATGTATTGGGGGATTGAAGATGAATAGATTGTTTGCGGCCGTTGTTTTTGTAATGGTCTTCGGCGTTTTCCCGGGTTGCGAAGATGTAAATGGTGACCCGGACGCTGGCGATCTGGGGGGCTTTGATATCCTTTCGCCGGACACGAGTGACGATGTCGCGATCGATGTGCAGGGTTTCGATGTTGTTGCGGATGTGCAGCAGGAAGTGGTCGAAGACCTGACTTGTCTTAATGAAAATGATTGTGAAGGTGGCAAATCGTGTTTCAGTCCCGGCCAATCAAACTGCGGGATATGCATGCTGCCCGAAAATCTGTGCGAACTGGACGCCGGTTGCGCCGAGCTGGCTGGAACTGTCTGTGACTACTCCGGCAATCAGTCATGCGTCTGTAATTCACAGAAGACGTGCGTCCTGCCATGTAATGTTGATGGCGGTAATCTGTGCGACCCCGACACGCAGGTTTGTGATGGAACCGGTCATTGTGCACCAAAGACCTGTTCGTCCGACGGTTCGTGTTCACTCTATTTTGTGTGCCCGATGGCCGATTCGGTGCCGGCGTGTACCAGAAAAACCTGTGTTGATTCGGCGGCATGCGGCGATGGTGGCTGGTGTGTAAAAGGCTTCTGTTATGGCGAACCCGGCCATTGCGATTACATGGCCCCGTAGTCAGTTCAGGCGTTCGAAGACTGTTTGAATCTTTTCAAGTTCCCCGGAATCAAGCCAGACAACCTTGCACGGTTTACATCGGTCAACCGGAATTTTATAAGCAATATTGAAGAATTCCCGCGACATTGTGCCATTGCAGACGGGGCAGTTCAGGTTATTTGACCGGTCGGCGTCTTTGATTGTGGCAGGTTTGCCGGAGTCGTTTTTCGGGTTCAGCGCCTGATCTCCCTGCGCAAGCTCTGTTTCGGAAAATGAAGTGATTCGGCGTGCAATGACTTTGGACAGTTCCGAATTGTTGGCCAGCACTCCCGAGCACCCTGTACACCGCGCAAGGTGCGCTTCTTCGTATTCAAATTTAAAAAGGTCAGATTCACATCTGGGGCACTTGTGGCCGGTTTTTGGTGCCCCGGCAAAATGTCTGGCCATCAGCAGCCCGGCAGTACCCTGGCGACCGTTGCTGGTTCGGATAACTGTCTGCGGCCCGATGCTGGTTTTTGTGTACAGATCAGCGGCGGCCATCGGCCCGATCCAGGTGCCGTCAATCAGCACTTCAAACGTGACAGGTTTGTGCCTGGCTTCGTCTTCATCTTCCTGCTTTTCATGAAGCGTTGTGATGCTGACGTGCCCCATTTCCAGCAGCCGTCCAATCCTGTCCGCAAGCGGGGGATGTGTCGAAAAAATGTCCGCGACCCGGGATCGTTTTTCGTCCAGGTGGTTTTTAACCGGGTTTACGATGAAGCACATCTCCAGCGCAGGATCGACGGCCATTCCGTTTTTTTCTGATCGCCCCCGTCCCATCTTGTGGAGTGCCCTGGCAAGTGAAACCGGGTCACGCGTCAGTTTGACTGCCATCGCATCAGCTTGAAACTCGTAATTTCTGCTGACAAATCCGGACATTACCCGGACAAGCATCGTCGCGAGTCCGGTGTAGACGGCAAGTATAATCCACGCGACCAGCAACGCCGGAAATGCCAGCGCCCCTGCACCATTGGGATCGGGATGGTCCCTGTCAGAAAAGCTGAAGCTGGACCCGCGCGACCGGGAAAGCCTGACAAGCGCCTTCTTTTCGGCGTATGAACCAAGTTTTCCCGGCAGGCCAAGGAATGAAATCATTCCTGAAATCAAGGTCCGCATCTGGATGTCGCCGATTATTATGTGGCCGAACTCATGTGCCGTAACGGCTGCCAGCTCGTCCCTTGAAAGGGAGCTGAGCAGACCTTCAGTCACGCAGATGTGGCCTTCAACTGAAAATGCGTTCTTGTACAGGGCGGGAATTACCCAGGCGGTCGGCTTGTTGGCCCCGGCCGCGACGGAAAGTTCCTCGACAATGTTCAGGTACCTTTTGTGGAAGAAATCATCCCGGGATGGCCGTTCTGCGCCAAGACCTTTCAGAAGCGGTTCGGGACCGCGAATCTTGAATATGATCAGTTGGATTGTTACGAAAATCGCGGCCGCAAGCAGTATCCAGGGGATGAATTTGGAAACAGGCGGCAGCGTGGCGTTGGACAGTGCCCATATTCCGCCGGTCTGAACAATCAGAAATACCCGCACAGTTAATTTGATGGCAGCCGCCAGCCCGAGCAGCATCAGAAACCAGATGACAATAAGACCGGCTATTACGAAGGTGCTTCTGGCTGCAGTCTGGCGGTTATAGCTGTGAATGCCGGGCGGATTCATCCCCTGCCTCGTTATAACCGCTCGCTGTCGCCGGAGTCCGGCCCGCTGATTTCAAAAAATGAAGTGACATGGAATCCGAACTTCCCGGCCACCATGGAATTGGGGAAGCGCTGCTGGAAGGTATTGAATTCATAAACACAGTCGTTGTATTGCAGGCGGGCGAACGCGATCCTGTTTTCGGTTGATTCAAGGTCTTCCAGAAGCAGTCGGACGACTTTTGAAGCCTTCAGATCGGGGTACTGCTCGATCATCATCAGAAAAGTACCAAGTGCCCTGTTCAGAAGCTTTTCTGAGGCTGCTGTTTCTTCTGCGTTGCCACGGGCGGCGACCTCGGCCGCAGCAGCCCTTGCCTGTGTAATGGCTTCAAGCACCGCCCGTTCGTGGTCCATGAATGCCCTGACCGCTTTTACCAGGGAAGGGATCAGATCGTGCCTGCGTTTTAGTTGAACATCGATCTGGGCCCAGGCGTTTTCAACCTGTTCACGCAGGGATATCAGGCTGTTATAAAGCATGACGCCCCAGATGAACACGCCACAGACAAGGACCAGTATTATCAGGTAGAAGCCCATATTGCGGTGATTATACTCAAAACAGTGAATGCGACGTGGTTTCAGTCAGTATTTTTTACAGCGATGTCGGCCAGCCTTGTCCTTGTGCCGCTTCCCCCGTCCGCCGCGTTTATGGAAACCAGAACGGTATTCAGCTTTTCCAGGTCCAGCACATGCGCCATCGGGGCCGCGGCTGTGGTGTAATTCAGCGGGCAGCAGTCAAGTTTGCCGTCTATCAGAATGGTCAGTCCGTGGCTGCGGCAGATAAGTGGACGCGCCTGATAAACGATGCAAAGTCCGGTTTCCGGTTCCAGCATGCAACAGTGGCTGTTTTCCTGCGCCCGCTGCGCCGCGCGTTGTCTGGTTTCGCGGTCAAGCCCGGCGAACAGGGCTTCGACCAGTCGAGCCTCCACTTCGAACACAGAAAGGTCGACAATGCAGCATGCCGCGCATCCCGGTTTGCAATTGAACTGTTGCGGTGCGGCGTCTGAAGCTTTGTTGAAAAAGTCTTCAACCCGGTCATGAAGCGTTTTGATCATGTTTTTGCCTGTGTCCGACACGGAAAAGTCGGTGTTTATGATAATCTGATGACAATTCGCGGGTAGTTTTTATTCCGGGCAGGTAAATCTGGAGGTCGGTTTTGGCTGGAGCGTTCAGAGCCGCAGTGAACAGGGCGATTCCGTGGCTGCTGTTCGGATCCGTGATGATACCGGCCGTCGGTTCCGCGATCGCCGGTGTTCTGGTGCTGGTTTTCTGGCGTCAGGGCGGGGATATTGCGCTTGGGGTTCTGGTCATTTTATTCGGGCTTTCCGTTCTGGCAGGGACGATTATCAGCCTGGCTTTGTTGCTGCGGCAGAACAGACTGGCCAGGATGCAGGCTGACTTTGTGGCCCGGGTCAGTCACGAGCTGCGGACCCCGATGGCGTCGATCAGGATGGGCGTTGAAACGTTGCGGGAAGGGCGTTTCAGTTCAGATGACGAACGACATAAATTTATTGAAATGATTGACCGGGAGTCGGCACGGCTGGCCGGACTTGTCGAGCAGACGCTCGGGATCAAGGACCTTGCTGATGCGACCAGGATGACCCCGCAGAGCTGGCCGGTCGCCGGTCTTCTGGGTGATGCAGTCGATCCATTCCTGACCAGACCTGATACGCGGGATCGAGTCGTTGTAAGTGTTGATGCAGATTGTAATTCCGTCGCCACAGTCGTTGACAGGGAAAGCTTTATCAGTGCCGTGACCAATTTGATTGTTAACGGACTGACTCATGGGAAGGCGACCGCTCAGGAACCGATTTCCGTCAACCTGCGGTCAGATGGCCGCTTCGTTTCCATCCAGGTCGCAGACCACGGTCCCGGTATCGACAGCCGTGAAATCAAAAAGGTTTTTGACAGGTTTTCACGGGGCCGGAAAAGTGCTGCGGCAGGAATCCCCGGCCTCGGGCTTGGTCTGGCGCTTGTAAGGGAATTTGCGATTTCCTGCGGTGGAAAAGTGACGCTGGTCAGCGAACCTGGCCAGGGCTCTGTTTTTACGATGTATTTGCCGAAAAGCGGTGATTGTTGATGCGCGATGGCCTTGAAAAAATTCTGGTTGTTGAAGATGACGCATCGCTTGCAATGGGGCTGGTCCATAACCTGCGTTATGAAGGCTTTGACGTACTTGCCGCGCGTGACGGTGAACACGGGTTGAAGCTTGCCTGCGATGGACGGCCAGATTTGATTCTGCTTGATGTGATGCTTCCGAAGATGGATGGGTTCACCGTGTTGCGGACGTTGCGCGAAAACGGATTTGATATGCAGGTTCTGATGCTTACGGCCCGGGGCACTGACGAAGACAAGATCAGCGGGCTTGGACTTGGTGCAGATGACTACATCACAAAACCGTTTTCATTACGGGAGCTTATAGCCCGCGTGAATGCCGCCCTGCGGCGTGTACGGCAGGAACGCGAAAGGCTGAATTCAACGGAAATTGCTTTTGGCGACGTTCGCATTGACCCGGCCGCCCGTGCCGTATGGAAGGCGGGGTTCGAGCAGACGCTTTCTTCAAAGGAATTTGACCTGTTGCTGTTTCTGGTAAGGCATCCGGAAAGGGTGTTTTCCAGGGAAGAAATCCTGCGTTCGATATGGGGCTGGGATTACGACGGCACTGAAAGAACGGTCGATAATTTCATGCATAACCTGCGTGGCAAGCTTGAATCAGACGCTGGCAATCCAGTTCATTTTCGCACCGTTCACGGGGTCGGGTATTCGTTCAAAGCCTGACCTGCCTGATTTCAATTCAGTTCAAACCAAACCGTGATTAAAAAACGTGTATCCCCGTGACATCTTCATGACATCCCGGTTTCAGACTGGGATTGTGGGGTCAGCGCAAAACATGGCGCCGACTCTGTGATTATCCAGTTAGAACGGGGTGTTATGATGACGTCAAAAAAGATTGCAGTGATAAAGGTACGAAGCTCACAGGATGTTGAACTTGTCATTCCGCGTGCGATCGAACTTGGTCTTCCAATGGTCGGCGCCGGTTCGATGGTCAAACACATGAAGGCGGCGCAGGGTCAGGTGTTTCTGCCCAATCTGGCGCTGCCGTATCTTGCGGCGCTCGGTATGGCACACGACAAGACCACCGGAAAACATCATGAATATGTGTTGATAGACGAAAAGGAAGAAGACCTTCACAAGTGGGCATGGGACATTGATCTTGCGATGTTTACTGTTTCGACAACGAACTGCATGGCGACGTACCGGGTGGCCGATTTCGCCCGTTCGCGCGGCATCAAAGTAGTTCTGGGTGGAATCCATCCTTCCACGCTGCCTGATGAAGCCATGCCCCATGCCGATGCTGTCGCGGTCGGCGAAGCTGAAACGATCATTGCCAGGATCATTGATGATTTTGATGCCGGTCATCTTTCCGGTATTTACGACGGCGGCAAGGCGACTTCGCTTGCCGGCCTGCCGGTCCCCGCGTGGGAACTTGGCGTAACCAGAATCGTTGATGACTGCAACGGTCCTGCCGGAAGTACCAGGAACTATGCGCCCTGGGTCATCCCGGTGCAGACCAGTCGCGGGTGCCGCAATGCTTGTTACTTCTGTTCGACGACGCGCTTTCAGGGTGCGAACAGGCGTCACAGACCTGTCGGTGAAATAGTCACCGAAATCCAGGCACTTCAGAACGCCGGGGTCCTGACGAACAGCCACACGGTATTTTTCACTGACAACAACATCGTTTCCGACAGCGATCACAGCAGAAAAACGCGGGATACAGCATACGCAAGGTCGCTTTTTGCGGCGCTTGAACCACTTGGAATAACGTGGGTCGGCCAGGGCGAAATCACGGTCGGTGAAGATGTCGAGATGGTCGATCAGATGTCAAAGTCAGGGTGCCACATGCTGTTGATTGGCATGGAAACCATATCGCAGAAGGGGCTTGGCGGTCTGGGCAAAGGCGCGATGAACGTTGATAAATATGCGGCGTGTCTGAAGACGCTGCATGACCATGGCATTTCCAACATCGGTTGTTTCATCATGGGGATTGACGGGCAGGGGCTTGAAGCTTTCGAAGCCACAAAGAAGTTCATCCAGAAACATGTTGATGTACCTCAGATAAGTGTCATGACGCCGTATCCCGGGACTGCGCTGCACCACAAGATGGTCAGGGAAGGGCGGATAATCAGTCAGGACTGGTCCATGTATGACATTACCCATGTCGTTTTCAAGCCTGACACGATGACGGCGCATCAGCTTGAGGTGCGTTATGCGGCGATGCTTAACGACGTCTATTCCTGGAACAGTATCTTTGCGCGGGCCAGAAGACACGGGATGCGGCGCACCGTCAACGGCATGCCTGCGTTCAACAAGGTGGCCCGGTTCACATCAATTTTCGCCCCGAACATCGTTTACCGGACGCTCAGTTTGAACGGGCGCGGCCTGCCTGCTGACGCGTATGCTGGTGTTGGCAGTGTTCTTGAGAACATATTTCCACTTCCGTCGCGATCCATGTATGCAAAGACCGCGTGGGCCGGAGGCACGGCTGTATTATGAAAAATAAGTTGGATCAAAAGGTTACGTTTGCATCAATGGCGGCGGCGTCTTCAGTGCTGCGGTGTTGGTTTTCCGGGAAGTCTGCGCAGAATTCAGTCCTGAACTTAGATGCACAGTCCAATGTCCAGGTAACTGCAGATGAAGGTACACAGGCCGGATTGCGGACACACCTTTTCAAGACTGCAGACAGTTTTGCATCTGTTCATGTAGCACATCAGTCCTGAAGCGCACTCGGTATTGGTCTGGCACGAAGCCCCGACCGTAAGCACGCCTGGTTGCACGCAGCTTGCTTTCAGGCAGTTGGCGTCTTCCGGCAGGCACGTCTGTTCGGGCAGGCATTGTGATGCCACAGCGCCGGGGGTGCAGGCGTTACCGCCTGTCGGCATGCAATATTTTATTTTTGATGAACATCCAGCCACGCACTCGTAATTGGCCGGGCACTGTGAAGTCATTGAACACAGCGGTCGGCACTTGTTGTTGGCGCAGTAAAGGCCACGCGCGCAGTCGCCCTGGTTTGTGCACGCCAGACCTGAAACGACGGTCCCGGCTTTAAGGCATTCAAAAACAGAGCATTTGTCGTCCGTTACCAGACAGTTATGTGTGTTGGGGCAGTCGTCGGCCTGTTTTAATGCGCTGCATGAACGGGCGCCGTCTTTGCAGTACCCGAATTTGCCAAGGCTGGAATCGGCCACACAGTGTCTTTGAAGGCCGCCATCAAGGCATGCGTTGATATTGGCAGGGTCGCATATTTCTTTGCAGGTGGAAGCCTTTTCAAGACTGGTTTTGTGGCAGATCAGGCCCTTTATACATGAATTGAAGCCTTCGCATTCCTGACCGACAGTCTTTTCGCCTTCGGGGAAGCAGAACAGACATCCGCCAACAGGTGACGGCAGGCAAGTTTCACCGTCGAAGCAGGCTTCGGTGCCGACAGGGTTTGTGCACATGAATTCCGAATCCGACGGAATGCACCACGCCGCGTCATCGACAGGCACGCAGCAGTTTCCAGTGCCGCACTGTCCGTCGCCCGAGCACGCTTTGCTGCAGAATCTGGCTGCCGAAATCAGGTCAAGACACTCCGGGAACGGCTCGCGGCAGATGGCGGCGTTGCTTTCGCAGATGACGCCCAGTCCGTCCCCCGGAATTGCGCTGCAGATACCGTTGTTGCAGTTCGACCCGGGAAGGCATTCACCGCATGTGGCTGCTGTGCCGCACCAGTCGTCCCACTCGCCACATTCTTTGTTCATGGAATGGCACGTTCGCGGGACACATTCGCCTGTGCACGTTTCGGTCTGGTCGCTGCATGTCTGACCAGTCAGCGGACAGGTGTCGGCGCACACGCCCTGGCACCCGTCGCTGCCGCCGCATTTTCCAACACAGTCAGGCACGCAGACTTTTTCGCATTTTCCCAGTTTGCACTTGTACCCGCTATCGCATTTGCCGCACGACACAAGCGCATTGCAGCCACCTTCGATAGTTCCACAAACCCAGCCGACGTCTTCACATGTTTTCGGGATACAAGGTCCTGAATCGGTTGTGTCAGATGTTCCATCAATTGGCTGACAGCCGCCCGCCACGATGGCGATGGCCGACAGGAAGGTCAGTGCTTGCTGGGCCTTATTCATCTATTTGCAGTAAAGCCAGGTGTCCCCGGTCGGGTAGATTGCCTGTTTTGATTCCGGCCAGGCGTCAAGATCAACCAGAATACTTATGTGGCATTTAAGCCTGATCAAGCCTGTTAACGCATCAGAGGTAAATGCTTCATAGGCTTCTTTACCAATAGTACCCAGGCTTGGAAGAGTCATATTGTCGGTAAACAGTGCCCTCTGCGGATCAAATTTCTGTGTGATGAAATCGGCCGGGACCTCGAAATCAGCGGGAACCGGAAGACCCACGGCCATTGTCATCGGGGATTCCGCAGATTCAAGAGGAGAGTTAATCAGCACGACAGGTCCGGAAAACACCAGTATCTTTTGTTTTAACAGAAGCCTTTGCAGATTTTTGATTGCGTTTCGCAGTTCCTTCGGGCTGACCTTGTTCGGGGTCGCAAAAGGTGGGGCAATAATCAATTTGAATTCAGGGAGATCACCAAGATTGGATGCGGAAATTTCAGGTGTGTACGAGCCCCTGACGTTATTCGGGTCGTTTTCCGGGACCGGTATTCCCTTTGTATCTTTGAAGGCGGCCGGGCGGGCTATTTCGGGGAACTTTTTCTGGGCACCTTTCATGCGGACAATTTCGGCCAGTTCCAGACCGCTGTATTCAGCCAGTTCCCGCAATGGAGAGTCCATTGTGACTAAATCCACCGGTGGTTCAGCCTCGTCGGTGCGCGGCATCCCTTTGTCTTCAGGTGTTACATTCTGTTCCGGTTGGTCGGCTTTGACCGTTTTCTTTCCACACGAGCAGCCGTCACAACCGTTAAACATTGTCAGCAGGGCAGTCGTCGCAATCACCAACCGGAAGCCGGTTCTAAATGTCACATGTTGCATGTTTTTCCCCCGGGAAATGCATCGACAAGATTATCACATAACAGGCACGGCGTTATCCAGATGTAACGTTGTGGAAATGGCGTGGGCCCTTTTCAGGCCTGTCGCAGATTCGCGCTACTTCGGCAGCGCCGAAAGGATGTCATCTATCAACTTGCAGTCGTCGAACGTGTCGCCATTGAAAGTCCACCCGAGCCTGACGACGACGAGGTCCCTGGATGGCACCATCGCGACTATCTGTCCCCAGTGTCCACCCATGGCAATTGCGTCTTCCGGTATGCCGGGGGTGTTCTTGCAGTCCTGTCCCGATTGCCGATGGCCGAAAAGCCAGGTATGTGCCCCGTAACCGTACCCTTCCCCTTTCGCGGTGGACGGTGTCGTTGCACGTTTCAGCCAGCCTGCCGGTAGAACCTGACGGTCGCCCCATTTTCCATCCTGCAGCATCAGCAGGCCAAGTCTGGCCCAGTCGCCTGTGCTTGCCCACATATACGATGAAGCCACCCAGTTGCCGCTGGTGTCTGTTTCGATTACTGCGGTGCGGGCGCCGATCGGGCCAAACAGTGCGCGGGCCGGGTACGCCCAGTATTGTTCGTCTGTCGCGAAACGCCCGCGTGCCACTGCGGCCAGCAGGTTGGCGGTAGAACTGAGATAGCGCCAGCGTGTCCCGGGTGGTGCTTCCGGTGGGTAGTCGGCGCCATAAGCTGCCATATCGGGCGAGCCCCACAGCATTTCAGGAACGGACGCCCATGGCGTGTAGTCTTCGGTGCTGGCAAGCCCGTCACGCATGTACAACAGGTCCGACACCTTGATGTTTCGGCGGTCGTCCTGGCGCCAGTCCCCCACCCATGCCGGCTCTCGTCCTTTTGCAAAAGCTTTTACGACGGGAGTGTCGATCGGCAGGTCGGTATTTTCGGCCAGCGAGTGCATCAGCATTCCGCTGATCGTTTTGGTCATGGACCAGCCGTGCAGGGGCGTTCCATTGGTGAAACCGGGCGCTTCGTGCAGCAGCAGCAGGCGACCTTTGTAGACGATGGCCAGGCCCCGGGCGTTGGCGGCCGTTACGTCACCTGCACCAATGAAGACGCCATCTGCAATTTTTTGAAGTTTTGCGGTGTCTATACCGGCGTCCCACTGATCAGGCGGAAGCGGAGCGTCGCCTGCAGGCCATGGCTGGTTGGTTGTTTCTAAACGTTTGAAAGGAGTGGCCTTCGGGTCCGGTTCCAGATCCAGAACGCACCCGCGGTCGCGCACCAGGACTGCGCGGCGTGGAAAAAGGCCTGCGAAACGGGCAGTTACGCTGTGTTCAGATTCGTTGACTGAAAAGGTGACGGCCCGCATTACCGGGCTGGCCGGTAACATGTCGTCGGCCATCAAATTCTGCCACGGACGTCCTGCCAGAAATGTTGCGGAACAGACCGCTTTGGCAACGCCCCCGGCCGCATTCCGGGGTACGTGCAGGTAGAGGCCGGCCACGACCACAACGAGTGGCAGGATGATCAGCAGCGCGACCAGCACTGCGCCCGGTATTTTGAAAGTGCGCCTGATTGTTGAGGTGCCCCTGCCCATCGTGATGTCCCCGTGTCCTGCTGGAACTTCCAATGGGGTCACTTTAACCGAAGTATTGTTTCTAATAAACCTGATATAAATACGGTAGTCATGTGTCATGGGGTCAAGATTCATGGTTTCACAGTACGAAGATGAAATGGTTCTGGTGGTGCCGCGTGAAGACGTGCCCGGTTTTCAAGGTTTCCTGCCAGTCGATCGCAAGACGGTTCTGGGGCTTGCCGGTCAGGGGCGGTACATGCCCCGGGCAGCCGCTGAAGCCGACGAGAACTTCAAGCAGCTTATTCCGTACGCCGTCATCATGGCCGACGGGCAGGTGTTCAAGTACCGCAGGGGCGTAAAGAGTGGCGAATCCCGCCTGCACGGCCTGATTTCGGTCGGCGTCGGCGGCCACATTTCTTCTGATGACGCGACGCTGTTCGGCGAGGTCTATGACGACGCTTTCGCCCGCGAGCTGTTTGAAGAAGTGATTATGTCCGAGGTCGTGACCGACACAGTCTGCGGTTTGATTAATGACGATTCAAACGCTGTCGGGCGTGTTCATCTGGGCGTTGTTCATCTGCTGACGCTGGCCAGCCCACAGGTAAGAGCGCGCGAAAAGGCCCTTATTGATTCAGGTTTTGTGTCGGTCGACGACCTGCGCGCAAAGTACGACGAACTGGAAACGTGGACCCAGATCTGCCTGGACAACTGGGCGTCCATTGGTGGTCAGACTGAATAGTTATGACCTCTGGCGTCTGCGTGCAGCGGCAAGCAACCATATAGCAGCAAGCATGACAAGGATCGCGGAACTGAAGTTGCCGGACCCCATGGTGCAGCCGCTGCCGCTTCCCTTTACCGCAGTGTCGTCACCAGCTCCGTTGTCAGTCTGTAATGGGATGTCGGCCGTTGCGATGTCTGCACCGTTTGTGTCGATTGGAGCATGGATGTCCTGAAACATCGTGTCCGAAACGGCGGTGTCTGTATCAATGTGTCCCGAATCTGTCGAACCGATGTCTTCGCTGACGATCTGTTCGGCCGTGACCCTGAAAGCGTAAGCCAGCGATGTGGCCCCTGAAACAGCGTCCGTCCCTATGACCTGAACGACCAGCGACCCGGCCTGTTCAGGTGTCAGTTCCAGGCTTTCGGCCGAGCCACGCCCGCCTTTGTCAGTTCCGCCGGAGCACGATCCCTCCGCAAAACTGCAGTCCGGCCATGTCACGATGGCAACATCAAGGTTGGAACCGGGTGACGCTTCAATCGTGTATTTCCATCCTGTGTCGACTTCAAGCAGGAAAAACGCATCAGGTCCTGTTATTGCGTCCCCGGCACAACCTGCCGGCACCGGCATGAACGAACGGAAATCTTCCATGGATCTGTTCAGAGTTTCGCCGGGAGATACCGCAAGAGCATCGTCGCATCTGTCGTTCTCACCGATTGCTTCGCAGATTTCGGCGAAGCAGGCACCATCCTGGCACAAGGTCCAGTCAGGGTGACTTGTGCAGTTTTCAACTGTAAGGCAGTCATAGCCGTCCCCGAGATATCCATTTTCGCACTCGCACGTGTCAGGTCCCCGGCAAATGGCGTTTGTTCCGCAGGGTGGGTCGCATACAGGCAGCAGGCATGACGGCATATCCCGCCAGCCTTCAACGCATGCTGAGCACGTGTCCGGAGCTTCGCAGACCACGCAGTGGCCGTAGCACACCGGATCGCAGTACGGTTTGTCGTATCCGATTTCACACTGGCAACTGTTCAGGGCCTCGCAAACGCCGTGGCCTCCGCATACCGTCGGGTCTTCAGGTGATTTTCCGTAACAGGCCAGGTTACTGACCGTCAGCGTTCTGGACGTTGTGTTGTTGGCTTCATCGGATTCGGATATTTTGGAATTGTAATCAACGATGATGCCCAGAATCAGTTCACCTTCCGGTTGATCTGCCGGGATCGTGATGGTGTCTTCGAATTCCACGCTTGTGGCACGGGCCACCAGTGACATCGTACGTTCGACTCCGGTATATGAATCAGTAAGGTCAATCGTATAGTCTGTGCTGAAATAGAATCTTGTGGTGAAGTTGGTCGCTGCTCCCAGATCGTTGTTTTTCGCCTGCCATTTTACAAGCAACTGGCCGCCTGGCGGGCCGCCGGCCGGCACAACAAGGTTGACCAGCGGGACAATATCGGGAAGGTCCGCCACCGGCAAAGGTATTTTCTTTGTCGATACCGGGGCGGCATGTGCCGACATGGCGGTTGCAAGCGGTATCACTGTTGAAAGAATCACGGTCAGCTTTCTGAAATTGTCGGAGTTCATCTTGTCAGCCTTCCTTCAGCCCTGCGGCTGTTAGTTTACTTAAGGTATCAGTGACTTGAAAACATTATTAAATAATTATCAACATCGTTTTAATCTATTTCAGAAACGTCGGTTGGTTGCGGTGCCTTCCTTCCGGAGATCCCGGTTACCATCCGCATCCGCGCTTGAACAGGTCGTCGCCTGCGGCCTCCAGTTCAACGTACCAGGTTTCCCAGAAGTTGCGTGCCCGGGTAACAAAGTCGGCGACTTCTGCATCTTGACCGGCAGCCAGAGTCATCGCATCGGAATTCAGGTCGATGCTCCCGGTTGCGTTGCCCAGACCTGGAATCCGTGTGGATAAGCGATGAACGTCAGCGCCTTCCGCCCACCGGTCTGTCAGATCGGCGGTCGGGAGCAATCCGGGAAGGTCTGACCATGCCTCGATGAAGGTCATCTCCCCCTGATTATTGAAGGTGAACTCTTCGTAGATCGGACAAGAGCCACCTTCGTAGTCCATTACGACGTAACACCGGCCGAAGGGCTGGACCGGAAACGCCCTGCAATCGCGGACTGGAACTGTGGACGGGTCGAAGTCTTTCAGCAACTCGCTTATGGAAATCATCTGTTCGGCTTCATACCCGGTCAATTTCAGCCACGGGGGCCATTCCCATCTGGCGACTTTTGCGGAATAGTTTGGGATGCTTGCAGGATCGGCGTTGACGTCAAGCGTGTCGAAGTACCGTGAACTCTGGTCGATGTAGTACTCAGGTGTAAATATTGGTTCCAGGCACCTTGCGGTCGCGTCGGCAGTGTCCTTGTTCCGGCATCCTGAACGGTCCGTTATTAAGTGGTCTTCGGCTAACTTGATGTATGGCTCGCCCAGGTGGAAAACAGGGGGGCGGCCAATCGGTGCGTCAACCGTGATTGTCTGCGGGCCCTTGATCGGGGTGGCGTCGTTGGACCAGACGTCGTACCAGTCGCCTGTCGGCAGGTAGACCGGGCGCTGCGTCGTTTCGTTGTCGAAGTCAGTTATTCCGGCACCGTCCGGGCCGCCCTGCGTCAGTATTGGCGCGACCAGCAGTTTGTCCCCTATCATGTATTGATCCGAAAGCGACCACGTCGCGCGGTCGTCCGGGAACACCAGCATCATGGCGCGAAGTATCGGGGCCCCGGTCTGTTGTGCCTGATCGGCCAGCGGCTTGAAGAAGTCGCGCGTCAGCACGTCGTGGATTGTGGCCATGCGCTTGAAATGTTCGCCTGTGAAGTAGTCCCGGTCCCAGCACCAGTTTTTGTCACGGTTATTGCCGTCGTGAGTCCGCATGAAGGGCGTGAATGCGCCCAGTTCGGTCCAGCGCAGGTATAGTTCCTTAGTGCCGGGGCCGCCGCTGAAACCGGCGATGTCGTGGGTCACATAGGGCTGCCCGGCCAGTCCAAGGTTAAGCATAGCGGGCACCACCGTCGGCAGCCCGTCCGTTTCGGAAAAGTCCGCTTCCTGGTCACCCACCCAGTGAATCTGAGCCACGCCCTGAGCGCCGGTCCAGCCTGACCGCGCGAAATAAACGAAGTCACCATCCGGCCTGACCTGCTTCAAGGCGTCGCGGCTCTGGCGAATCCAGTCGACCGGGAATATGTTGTGGTAGTCACCGGGATTGCTGTTACCGTGGACTGTCGCATCCATCGGGAAATACTCGCCGAAGTCGGCCATCCATCCGTCAAATCCGAGTTCGGTAACGATTTCGCCAAGCTGGCCCTGGACATATTCTTCGGTCTGCTGGAACGTCAGGTCGGGTACCCCGGCAGTGCCGGCGGGACTGGTGATTTCGTAAGTTTCGCCGGTCGAAGGAAGTGACACCAGCAACCCGTTGGCATCCATCGTTTCAAAGTGGTTCGGCAGGTTCTTCATAACAAATGGATTAACGTACGCCAGGGCGCGGTAGCCATCCGCGTGCAGATCGGTAATCAGGCCCGCAAGGTCAGGGTAGTATTCGAGATCGGCATCCCAACGGTACTGCACACCGGAACCGCCGCCGATGTTCGTCCGCCGCCCGGTCCAGTCCTGAATCCACAGTACGCCGAATGGAATTCCGATAGTTTCAGCTTTCTGGACGCGTTCCAGCACGGCTTCCGGTCCGCCCTGCGTGCACAGCCACGTCTTGAATGCCCACTCCGGGACCGGCTGCGGCCGCCCGACCACATCGCCAAGCTGGCGGATGACGTCCATCGGTTTCGGTCCGTGGAAAAGGCGCATATTGATTGTCCGCCAAGCCATGACTTCGAACCATGCCACGGCAGGGTCCCCTGCGCACAGGTCCACACCGGTCCGCCAGTCCGATTCCAGAAGCAGGCCCGTGCCGGTCGCCATGTTGATGAAATATGGCATCGGAAAATACGTCGTATGCCGGTTTCCGGTCATCCACCACATCGGGTCGTCCGGCCCGCCGTCGGCGCGACCGATACCCTGCTCGCCGACCATCAGGTCGAACGTCTGGGCGCGCTGGTCAATAGCGTTGTACTGTTCGCCGAATCCGTGGAATGTGTCGTCTTGTCCGCACCGCAGCGGGAACGCGATGCTGTCGCCGGCCAGGCCGCCAGGTACAAGGTGCAGGCGGGTGTTTTCGTCTTCCACAGCTTCCAGGTATAGACTGGCTGTTACTGATCCGGCAGGGTCCGAAAAGCGGATTACGATTACGTCACCAGTGTATCCGTCCAAGCCTTCCCCGAAATCTACGTCCTTCAGCGTCATGGACAGTTTGACCAAGTCGGTCCGTGTGAACTTCCATTGCCCGACCAGCGATTCGTACGTTTCGTCAAACTGACGGGTGACCGGCCCGACGTCACCGGGAAGTACCAGCAGGTCCCTGCGACCGTTCGCAATTACCAGGTCGCCGGCAATATTCCGGTAAACAAGAGTGCCGTTGCCGATCGGCCCGGCCAGGATGTCGCGATCGTCCACGGCCACGTCAGATTTCGCGTCGATCGCAGCGTCGATGATGGCGTCATGGTTATTTGCGTCGTCGGTGTTGGCGTCTGTTCCGCCGCATCCTGCTGCCAGTATCGCAACAGCGAACGCCCCCGCCACGCACAAAACAGCCCGTCCAGGCCGCCTGAAAAGTTCAATTTGCATGACGCACGTCCTTTGCTGCCGACCTGACTAGGCTACTACATAAGGTGCCTTTATATAAAGACTTCACGTGCGGGTGGCCGACGGTTGTAATCGCAGGCCATTACACGGCCGTATGCGCCTGCTGTATCTATCAGCAGTACGTCGCCTTCGAGCGTTTCCGGAAGGCGCCTGTCCTGACCCAGCACGTCACCTGATTCGCAGATTGGCCCGACTACGTTCGCAGTCATGGTCAGCGGGGCGTCGATGCGCGAAAGGTTCACGATGTGGTGGTAAGACCCATAAAGCGCCGGTCTGATTAAGGAATTCATCCCGGTTGCGATGCCGACGTAATTGTATTCGCCTTTCTGCTTTAACTGCGTCACCGTCGCCACCAGCACGCCGGCGCGGGCGACCAGGTACCGGCCCGGTTCCAGCCACAGCTCGAATTGCGGGAATGCCGTCTTGATGCGCCCCAGCAGCCCGTCCAGTCCTGCCAGTTCCAGGGGTTTCTGTTCGGGCTTGTAAGGCACACCCAGCCCGCCGCCCAGGTCCAGAATCGTCGCCTGCGGGAATCGATCGGACGCCCCGGCCAGGAACAGAGCGGTCTGGCGCCAGGCGTCCGGCTCGAAGATGCCGCTTCCAACGTGTGCGTGCAGCCCGCGGACGGTGACGTCGTTTGCGCGCGTGCTTTCGGCCAGCATGTCCAGTTCATCCTCGAACACCCCGAACTTGCTGTGCGCGCCAGCCGTGTGAACGTGCTTGTGGTGACCGCGCCCGTGGCCCGGGTCAAGGCGCACGAACACGTCGCGTCCGGCAAAAACCGAGGGCCAGGCCTCGATCGGGTACCTGTTGTCCAGAGTGACCCGGACGCCGCGTACAAAAGCCTGTTCGTACTCGCAACGCGGTGCGAAATTTGGCGTAAACAGAATACGCTGCGGGTCCAGATCCGGGAACAGTTCAAACAGCAGCTCGAATTCCCCCGGCGAAACACATTCAAACATCAGTCCAATGCGTTCAAACAGGCGCAGGATATCCGGGTGGGCGTTCGCCTTCATGGCATACAGGATACGGCTGGCCGACTTCAGGCCAAGCAGCGCCCGCGCGTCTTCGGTCAGGGTCTGTCCATTGTAGACATAGGCTGGTCCGGATGCGGCGATTCGCACCAGTTCGTCGCGCCGCCCGTGCCACCACGACGGCTCGATGGCATCCTCCTCCTGCCTTGATTTTTCAAACATTTCGGCCCACGACGGGCCCAGAAGACTGTCGGTCACGCGATTCTGGAAAAGCAGTTCGTGAAGCTGTCCGACCAGCCGGTCCGCCTGTTCGCGATCCACAACGAATGTCAGGTTCAGGTCGCTTGCGGCCTGCGACACCAGGTAGATTTTCTGTTCCTGGAACAGTTCCAGGGCCGGTCCAAGCTTGTGCAGGATTGCCCGGATGTGACGCCCGACCAGACTTACGACCGCGCAGTCGTCGATACGGCGGGCCCGGCAGTGCTGCGACAGGTCCCGGATCAGGGCGTTTACCAGTACAGGGTCCAGCGCGTTCGATGCCGGATCAAGCGTTACCGTGACGTTCATTTCCGATGTGGAAACCAGGTCTATCGAAAACCCGTGCCGGGCAAAGACTGCGAACACGTCCGCCAGGAAACCGACCTGCTGCCACATGCCAAGCGTTTCCATGGAAATCAGCGTGACATGGTTTTTCTGGCTTATCGCCTTGACCTGGGCCACCTGACCCAGGGTTGCGGCCGTGATGACGGTCCCGACCGCGTCCGGCATCTGAGTGCATCGTATGTGCAAAGGAATGCCGTGCGTGCGAACTGGCGGTATGCAGCGCGGATGCAGCACCTTGGCACCGGTTGACGTAATTTCCTGAGCCTCGTCGTAATCCAGATGTTTCAGCAGGCGGGCGGTCGCGACCTGCCGGGGATTCGCGGAATAGATGCCGGGCACGTCGGTCCAGATTTCGCACCGAATGGCACCAAGCCTGGCCGCCAGGTAAGATGCGCTGGTGTCCGAACCGCCGCGGCCCAGCAGGACAGTCTCGCCGGACATGTCGCGCGCGATGAAGCCCTGGGTCAGCAGGACCGGCCGGTCAATTTCATCCATGGCGGCGATCAGGTTTTCGTCCTTGTCGAACGCGCACGTCGCGTTAAGGAAGTGGCGGTGTACGTTGTCGCCAGCTTCATCGTCGGCCAGCAGATGGGCCCTGGCGTCAAGCCAGGCGGTATTGATACCCTGCGCATTCAGCCACGCCGCGCCAAGCCGCGTTGACATCAACTCGCCGAACGCCATCACGCGGGCCTTCAGCCTGGGCGAAACCTCGCAGGTCAGGCTGGCACCAAGCGCAAGGCGCCCGATTTCGTCGAAATCCGCCAGCAGCAGGGCATCGCAGTCCAGACCCATCGCGGTCGCCATTTCCCTGTGCAGGGTCATAATCCGGTCAAGGACCGGCGCGTGGCGCCCTTCGATCGCGGCAATCAGCATTTCTTCAAGCGAATTTGATACGGTGGCGAACGCCGAACAGACGATCACAGGCCGAAGCCCCTCGTCCAGGCGCTGCCTGGTCTGATCTGCGATCGTCATCCATCTTTCCAGCGACGAAACGCTGGTGCCCCCGAACTTCATGACTACGTAACCACTTGAAACATCAGGGCTCATTATTGCCTCCTTGATATGGTGTTTCTGTTATGGAAATTGCTTTGCAGGGTCATTATTGAATCTAAAACAGGTTGTCCAGATCCCACA
Organism: uncultured Anaeromyxobacteraceae bacterium; assembly: GCA_964522105.1. Classification (GTDB taxonomy): domain Bacteria; phylum Myxococcota_A; class UBA9042; order DTJE01; family DTJE01; genus JAGOFO01. Next base: position 6,682 of record CAZFVA010000035.1, on the reverse strand, counting down.
GGACCTGGCCGCCGCCTTCCGCCGTGCCGTAAAGGACAGCGACCGCGGCTTCGAACATGACAGTCAGGCTTCCCTGAAGCGCCAGGACTGCGTGGGCGCCCTCCATAGTCTGCAGCGTATCAAATGCGACGCCCTGGGCGACGTGAACGACCGGGACATCACCGGATGTCAGCAGCCAGTCAAGCATATCCTGCTGTTCCGGGCTGAAATAGCCGTTGAACGTGGCCACGACGACGGCGTCGATGTTTTCACGGTTATCCTGGACCAGGGTCTGGACCGAATCCTTTGCCATCTCAATGAAATAGTCGTTAGGCAGGACGCTCGGGTCGATACGCGCCATCACACTGCAGAAACTTTCGTCAATCCACCAGGTCCAGGTTGTGGCCGGATCGTTTACGAACTGAGTCGGGCCGACGCACAGGATGCGCTTGCCGGTAAGCGGCAGGATTCCGTCGTCTTTAAGAACAGTTACGGCGCGTACGGCGTGTTCATAAGACATTGCGGCGTCATCCGGCCGCCCGATCCTCTGGTCAATCGTCGCTATGTCGGCTTCGTCTGGATATGTGGGCTTTTCAAACAGGCAGTACTTCTGCTTGAATCGCAGTATCCGCTTTGTTGACGCCTCGAACTCATCGGCCGGGATGCCGCCGGAAAGAAGCTCCTGCTCAATCGCGACAATCATCGGCTCGACGTTATCCACGCCTGTCAGCAGCAGATCGGTCCCGGCCTTTATTGCCTCGGCCGCCTGCGACTGGTCTTCGGTAAGCCCCAGCCTGGCGCCGTACATGCCCAGATCGTCCGACACGACAAGACCGGTGAATCCAAGCTCACCGCGCAGAAAATCGGTGATTGCCTTGCGCGACACGATGACCGCACGTTCGTCGTCAATCGCCGAAAAGCGGGCTGGAATCGTCATGACGGCGTCGCATCCGGCTTCAAAGGCGGCCCTGAAAGGCTTCAACAGCTTCGCTTCCAGTTCTTCCATCGTGGCGGCGTTTGTCACGAACTCGAAATGGGTGTTTCCCATCGTCATACCGTCGCCAGGAAAGTGCTTGACCATCGGCAGGACCAGATTCTTCTGGAATCCAGCGAACGCAGCGACGCCAAGGCGTGTGTTCAGTTCGGTATCCGGGCCGAACGTCCGGGTGTTCAGGTTGCCGTTGTTGATCTGGTACTGGGTATCAACCAGAGGCCCGAAATTCATGTTGATCCCGACCGCCTTGACCTCACGCGCCATCATGTCGAACTGGCGGAAGGCGACTGTTTCGTCGCGGGTGGCGCCGATCGCGGCCGGCCCGATACTGTCAGTGCCCCCGGTCGCCCTGTTAATCGTCGTGTAGACGCCGCCTTCCTGATCGCCGCTGATGAACAGCGGAACGCCCGAATATTCCTGGGCTATTATCTGTGCGTCATGCAGGAAGCGGGCTGTCTTTGCCGGGTCCCCTTCAGCCGCGCCGGTAATCTGCGCGATCGAGACCGCGCCAGGAAGTACGGCCTGCATCTTCGTTTTTGAATCGGGATCTACCCTGCTGCCGCTGGCGACGATGTGCATGCTGAGGTGCTGGCCGATTCGCTGGCGGACCGTCATGCCGTCGTAAATGGTATTGATCGCGTCTTCATCGGTATCGCAGTAGGGGAATTCGACCTTATCAATGTTGAACCGTCCGTCACCCTCGGCGTGCCACTTTTCGATCAGCCGGTTCATCGGACCGGCATACGTAACGAAGTCCTGGTAAGGGTCGTCGTTGAAATTTAAAAGTCCAAAGTTGTCACCGGCCAGGATGTTCGTTTCCAGCGGCGGATTGTCCATCCATTTGTACCAATGGTAGGCGACCCCATATGGCCGCCGCATGAATTCTTCCACAAACTGGCGGTAAGCCAGGGCGCGATCCTTCTGGGTATCTACGACCACGGCATAGTTCAAGATGTTGTTCAGGCCGGAATCGGTCGCTTTGAATGAAAATTCTTCGATCAGGAACGGCTTGTCCACCTGCGGATAGATTGCGTCCAGTTCGTCGATCCAGTTCGAGTGATATCCGGCCATCGAGATCACGTCAAAGTGTTCTGCGGCTGCCTTGATCAGCGGGTCGCCCGGGTATGCTGCGAACCTGCAGCCCAGTATCAGGTGGCCGGGATCCACTTCGCGCAGGGCGTCAATGGCCAGGGTTGCGTACTGGTGAAAGGCCAGAATCTGGAAAGCAGTTGTAACTTCATCCGCCATGGCCGTAGTCACAACGAAATCAGCAGAACTCAGTCCGTCGAGCTCCGACCAGTCGGTGATCGAGGTCCCCCAGATCGCGTTGAAATCGGTGACATCGGCCGCGCTTTCGCGTACCAGCCGCAGCGCTTCCTGACGGCCGGGTGCGTCCAGCGGGAAATCAAGGTAATGCTGCAGCAGGCTCAGGTCGCCCCGCCAGTCGGCCCCCCACAGAAGCTCGTTATCCAGAAAATAGCCAAGCAACCGCTGGTCCGCAACGTAAGGTGTCGCCCGCTCGGTCGCGACTTTGTCGCAGTTCTGCAGGAATTCGTCGCCCCAGTAATCGGTCACGATATCGCCGGGCCGATAGCGCTGCGCGTGGCTTGCCGAGTCCAGGATGATGGTTGCGTGCGCGAAACGCTGCCCGATTTCGTAGCTGCTCCAGGGGCCGACCGTGTTGAAGTTCCAGTCAAGCATGCGGGCCTGTGCCGCCCCGGTCCATGTGCTTTCGTCACCGTACTTGTCCACGATAATCTGGTGAAATTCTTCGTCGCCCCAGACGGCGCCCCAGTACGTGACGTCGGTCACGCCCTTGGACAGAAATGGGTTGCCGTCAGGGGTAATAAACCACCATGCACCATCCAGTTTTTCGACGCGGAAGAAGCTGGTCGGGGCCGGATCACCAAGCGATTCGGGGTGATTTGCCCAGCCGCCCCACTGATCGAGTTCCATCGTGACGGTGGCGTTTTCTTCAGTAATTCGCGTCAGACTTTCTTTGTAGGCGCACTCGGTGTCGGTCAGGGTACAGACGTCAGCTACGGTGTCGGCTGTGTCGGATGGGTCCACGTCGCCGGTCGCGTCGGTATCAACTGTGTCGCCAAGATTTGTGTCAGGTTTGATGTCCTGATCGGCGTCCGGGACCGCGTCAAAACGTGCGTCATAGTGTGCGTCAAAGCCTGTGTCCAGGCCGGAATCAGAGCCTTCGTCTGTGCCTGATGTCCCCTCGCCGCACGCCTGTGCAGTGACGACAATCGCAGCAGCCAATATTACGAATTTAATTGTCCGAAACATTTGATCCCCATCCCCGACCGGCCTGCGTAATTCTGTACGTGTGGCCGTCGGCGTAATCAGACGTCTACAGAATACAATTCTGTCAGTAGCTGTCAACTTTTGCTTATACACACCGACTTTCACCACATCGCCGCTCACCAGTGACCTCCACCCTCGCCTGACCCGCACGGGAACTGGCTGATCACCCACAATTGATTTTTGTCTAATTTAGATTAGACTAATCGTAAGTAGACTAACGGGGGATGCCATGTCCTTCTTCAACAGAGTCGATGAAATTGATTTTCTGACCCGTCAGGCTCGTGATGACAGGGCTGCTCTGGTCGTTCTTTATGGAAGGCGGCGTACAGGCAAAACATCCCTGCTGCGTCACTTTGCGCAGGGCCGCCGTTCCCTGTTTTTTGTGGCGGATGCTGCGTCGTTAAATGATCAGCTTGCGGCGTTTTCGCGTGTCGCGATTGCGGCGCTTGGTGAAACGGGGCTTGAGGGGACTGTGTTTCCGTCGTGGGAAGCCGCGCTGCGGTTCGTGGCCAACCGGGCGGCGACTGAACCGCTGTTCATCGTTCTGGATGAATTTGGATATCTGTGTGCGTCGGACCCGTCGCTTCCGTCGGTGCTTCAGCGCCTTTGGGATGCCGAACTGAAAAACACCAGGCTGCACCTTGTTTTGTGCGGTTCGTACGTTTCATTCATGGAACGTGAAGTCCTGGGCGCAAAGAATCCCCTTTATGGTCGGCGCACAGGCGAGTGGCTTCTGCAGCCTTTCCGCTTCCGGGACTCGACTGCCTTTTTTCCAGATCGAACACCGGATGAACAAGTGGCGACCTACGGAATTCTTGGCGGGATTCCCGCATATCTCGAGCGTTTCGACAGCCAGCGGTCCATCCGCGACAACATCGTGTCCGAGATCCTTTCCCGTGGCGCCCCGCTGTATAACGAGCCGCGCTTTCTTCTGATGGAGGAGCTTCGCGACCCCCACACCTATTATTCAATCTGTCAGGCGGTGGCGTTCGGCAGGACGACTCCGAACGAGATAGCGCAGGGTGCCGGGCTTATCGACCGTGGTACCGCCAGCCGCTATATGGATATCCTGCGCGAAATGCGCGTACTTGAACGTGTGACTCCGGTGACCGAACGCAATCCCGAACGTACCCGCCGTGGCCGCTATCGTCTTGCCGATCCGTTTTTCAGGTTCTGGTTCCGCTTCGTGTTGCCAAACCGAAGTGCACTTGAGTCAGGGGACCCCGAACAGGTCATGGATTCAAAGGTCGCCCCGTATCTTGACCAGCATGTATCCGTCGCGTTTGAAGAAATCTGCCGCCAGCACCTTGAAGACCTGAACCGTGCAGGCAGCCTGCCTGCCAGATACGACCGCATCGGTTCCTGGTGGCGTGCTGACGCCGAAGTTGACGTGGTCGCGGTCGCCGATGACGGAGCCCTGCTGCTTGGCGAATGTAAGTGGAGCGTCAACCCTGTCGGAACCGACGTCCTTGACCAGTTAATCCGCCGCCGCGCCGCCGTCGAGTCCGATCTCGCCACCCCACCCGCCACCGTGACCTTCGCCCTCTGGTCCCGCTCCGGCTTCACCCCGGACCTTCAGGCCCGCGCCGCCAAAGAAGGCGTGTTGTTGTTTGATTTGGCGGATGTGGTGAAGGGAAGGTAGTTGGACGAATTTCAGTACGCCTGGAGGGACTCGAACCCCCAACCGTCGGATCCGAAGTCCGATGCTCTATCCATTGAGCCACAGGCGCAAGGCTTCCAAAGCGGTGTCGCGGATTTTCTGGTACCCCTTTTGCTACACTTTGATCAGCAAAACAGGTGCCCGGAAAATATAAAGCCGGGCCGGAAACCGAAGTTTCCAGACGCCCGGCCTTAATCAGGGTGCGTAGTGGGGGTTGAACCCACGACCACTGGAACCACAATCCAGCGCTCTGCCACTGAGCTACACGCACCATAAAAAAACGGGACGACCGTAAGGTCTGGCAGTTCAGTACGCCTGGAGGGACTTGAACCCCCGACCCGCGGATTAGAAGTCCGCTGCTCTATCCGGGCTGAGCTACAGGCGCAGCAATTGGATAGGACCAGTACCAGAATCCGGGAATCCAACCGAACGTTCGCCACCGTTATCAATCAAAGAGCCAAAACCGGCTGGAATTATCCGTACGGACCGCTGGATTGTCAATAGTGGAACTGCGTCCACAGGCCCGAACCCTTGCGGTTGGCGCCCTGCAAGGGTAAAATCTGCTCGGCCTTAAAGGCGGCGACAATCCCGCCGATTATTTTTCTAAAGGAGTTTGAAATGACCACAATTATTGATGTTTTTGCCCGTGAAGTGCTTGATTCCCGTGGCTTCCCGACCGTGGAAGTTGAAGTTGAGCTTGAGTGTGGTGCCAGCGGCCGCGCCATCGTTCCGTCCGGTGCATCGACCGGCATCCACGAAGCGCTTGAGCTTCGTGACGTTGAAGACAAGTCGCGTTACATGGGCAAGGGCGTTCTGCAGGCCGTGGAAAACGTCAACGACGTCATCGCCCCGGAAGTCAACGGCATGGACGCTGAAGATCAGCGCGAGCTGGACATGTTCATGATCGAACTGGACGGCACCGAAAACAAGACCAACCTGGGCGCCAACGCGATCCTGGGCGTTTCGCTGGCCGCCGCCCGCGCCGCTGCCGACGCCAACGGCCAGTATCTGTACCGCTACATCGGTGGCATGTCCGCACACGTCCTGCCAATCCCGATGTTGAACGTCATCAACGGTGGACAGCACGCCGACAACAACTTGGACATCCAGGAATTCATGATTCTGCCGCAGGGCGCTCCGACGTTCCGCGAAGGTCTGCGCTGGGCCTCGGAAACGTTCCACACACTGAAAAAGATCCTGAAGTCGAAGGGCCTTAACACGGCAGTCGGTGACGAAGGCGGATTCGCCCCGAACCTTCAAAGCAACGAAGAAGCCATCGCGATCATTATTCAGGCAATCGAAACGGCCGGTTACAGACCGGGCCAGGATATCGCCATCACGCTGGACGCCGCCGCGTCGTCGTTTTATGACACCGAAAAGGGCATCTACACGCTTGGCGCTGACGGCACCAAACTGACCACGCCGCAGATGGTCGATTACCTGATTGGCCTGACGAAGAAGTTCCCGATTGTGTCGATCGAAGACGGCCTTGCGGAAGAAGACTGGGACGGCTTCAAGATGCTGACCGACAAGGTCGGCGACAAGATTATGGTTGTCGGCGACGATCTGTACGTCACCAACCCGCGGCTGCTGGCGAAGGGCATTGAAAAGGGCTCCAGCAACGCCATCCTGATCAAGCTGAACCAGATCGGTACGCTGACGGAAACTCTGGATGCCATCAACATGGCCCACGCCAACAAAATGACCTGCATCACGTCGCACCGTTCGGGTGAAAC
>CAZFVA010000034.1:25117-29661 GCA_964522105.1 uncultured Anaeromyxobacteraceae bacterium | reverse complement strand
TATATTGCGGCCGCCCCGGGCCAGAAGGCGTTTGCCCGACAGGCCTTTGCCGTGTCTTCCGCTATTATTGATTCTTTGCTGGCCTTTGCGGATAAGTCTAAGTAATTTCAGATTAAATTGGTGTCAGTGGCGGTCTTATTCGGCGCATCTCGTGTCACTTTGCGGGCAGGCAAACCGAACATGCGCGTGTCGGGTGTGACCGTTGGCGTGCCTGATTATTCCCTGTCTTGCGTCTTTGCCCTTCGGGTATTGGAACAGATAGTCGATCTGCTCTTTGTCGTATCCCTGGGCCTTTGCCGCTTCCACGAATGATGGCTGCATTGAATAGTTTATGAATATGAATTGAACCCGCCCGGTCGCAATCAGGTTCACCAGAAGTGTCAGGGTCTTTTCAAAATCAATTTCCTGCTGGTCAAGCGCACCGAACGTTTCCACCGCGACGTTTCCGCGCGCAAACAATCCGATGTCTATGTCACGCCCTGACTGGTGGGATTTGTGAGGCTTCAGCGGGCCGCCCTCCCGTGACGACAGGCTGCCGATCAGCACGGGCACCGTTTCAGGATAGTCACGAAGTAGCTCGCCAACGGCAAACATCGTCAGCATCACCGTTTCGTCAGTGCCGCACGACGCGTTAGATGGGTGAATGAATCCGGGGCCTTCCGCTCTCATGCAGCGGGCGTTTGCCAGACGGCCGTTGACCGGTGTGCCGATCGATTCTGAATCCGACGGCACATTTAACGTGACAGGCTGACCGCGTGGCGTCACAAACGAAATGATTGATTGATTCTTGACTGCCGGTTTCTGCAATTCGGTTGGAATTTTTTCGGTCTTAAGCTCAGGTTCTTCTTCTTCCGACTCGGGCTGAATCTGCTGCTGAGGCGCTGCGCAGGCGACCGCGAAAAGCAGCAATGCCGCAGGAAGTGCTAATAGTGGCCGATTCTTTGGAACGTATTTCATCTGGGGGCTGGCCTGGTGTCTTTACCAAGGGAATCAATAACCTGCCGTATTCTGGCGTACCGGTCATTGGCTTCGACAAAGGCGTTCTTAATCTGTTTCAGATCCTGAGGATCGGGAACAATGTGGTAGTTGCCGTCTTCACAGTAGATGACGTTAACAGGCTGTCCGGAAAGCGGCAGAATCGTCCATCGTCCGCTGCCCTTCGGTTCTTCACGCATCGTTGAAACTACTGACGATATGGACTGGACCTGCGAATTGACGATCCTTCTTGAAGAGTTGACCGTCGCCGCAAAGTAAGCGCCCGGGGTGCCGGCGTTTCTGATTGGTTCAGGCCCGATCTCGGCGATGAAATTCATTTTCAGCGGCGCCGGTAACGAGTTTTCGATCAGCAGCGCTGTCTTCTTATTGATTTCCCACGTCTTGGTAATCTTGTCTTTAACTTCCGGGACCAGCAGTGGGAATACTTCTTCCCAGGCGCCCCGGTCGACCGCCGCGCGGTAGACATCGTACGCGCCGAGTGCGGTGCTGGTGTCAGGGGCCATCGGGCCGCAGGCAGTAAAGCCGGCAACCAGAATAACTACGGCCAATGTCGTTGGAATTATTGTCGCGACTGCGTGAAGCAAAGCCGCCCTGGTGATGCTGCCCGGTGTGTTCACGTAAGCCTCGCCGTCAGAAGTCGGACTGTCGCAAGCCGTGACTAGAAATTGGTGTCTTCGCCGGCGTCACCGACGAAGCCGGTATCAATCGCGAATCCGCCGTCCGGGACTTCATATGTGACGTTGCCGCCACCGGTAAACGAGTATCTGTTTCCGCCGCCGTTCTTCACGTAGGAGCCGCCTGCCGGCGCGTAGCGTGGCAGTCCGGTTTCACAGGCGCAAAACAGCAGAAGCAGGCTTCCGCACAAAAGCATGAACGCTCTGTTCATCACTCAGTCCTCCATATACCGGCGCCACGTGGGGGTACACCCGGTTTAAACAGATTCTAACAACCTGCCGACTCAACATACAAATTAATGACCGAATTATTGGTGGGGCGTCGTCAGGACTGGTCATCCCGGGACATTCGTTTGATGACTTTTTCAACTTCTTTTGACGTGTCATCCATGGCGTCCTCCAGGAAAACCCTTGAGCCGCTGGTAGCTGCATCGACGCTGCGGCGCAGAACTTCCCGCAGTTTGATTGAAACGTCCTGGGCCATACGGGGCGCCGGCCTGGTCGTCTTGCCCGCCGCTTCGGATGTGTATATGCCGATTGCCCTTTCCAGGCCGGGCCTGGCGAGCGGGCTCAAAAGTCTCATTCCATATTTGACGATCCCAAGCGGCTTGTCCCTGTCTTCCCAGCGCCGGTACTGTTTGAACTGGTCCCTGCTGTCTACAAATCTGACGTCACTGTCGGGATTGCCGTTACTGTCCCTGCCCAGCGCGACCAGCACATTCCGCGTCGAATACCCGTAAATTCCTTTGATGAACAGGTCGATTCCGGCATCGTCGGGCCGCAGGTCGGGAATGTGTCCTGTTTCAGTGTAATAGCGGTACGTCATAATGAAGAAAACCAGCAGTTTCGGCGCCAGTTCGGGGTGGGCCGCCAGTATGCTTTTGCCTTCCGGGCCATATATGTCTTCAAGCGTTACCGTCTTTTCAACGGTGCCGCGCATCTTCAGCGGGTACTGGGCCAGCTCCTGGAAACAGTAAAAAGTCTTGTTAATTCGGCGGTATGGATGCGGCGTCAGGCTTTCGTCCGGTACCCCGCCCCGTGCGGCGAACTCCCACAGAAGCGAATTGACCTTGAAGAAGAACAGTTCGTGTTCGTCCCTGGGAAGGTCTTCGACAAACCGGGAAAGAATGGATGCCCTCTTTGCCGAACTTTCAGAGATCGGGTTGCGTCTGTCAGGGGTTTTGATGTCCAGCAGGTGAGCGGCCGTGCACACAGAGGATCGCATCACCAGTTTTGCCGTCGATGTGCTGATGACAGCAGTCTGCGGGTCAATCTCGTAAACGGGATAGTCGAAATGAATACTCAGGATTGCATCGGCCAGAGCTTCTATCTGGCTGTCAGACATGCTGTCGGCCGGTCCGCCATGCCGCAGCTCAACAAACACGCGTTCAGCCAGTATTTTTGCGAAATGTTTTGAAGCAGTTAGATTGCCGACCTTCAGTTCGTCAAGATGTTGCGCCGAATATTCAAGCGAGTCAGTGTAGTAGTTGAATTCAGGGCAGACGAACGATTCGCGCCCGAAATCGGTGAAACTTTTATCAATTACCTTTCGGGCGCCTTTCCAGCCAAGTGATGGGTGCCTGGACCCTTCCAGATATCTGATGACGTCCCTGATTCCGACCGTTATAGGCGCATTGAAAAAGTCGCTTAACCGTCGCTCTGTCGTCGTGTCAATCGGGCTGAAGCGCAGGTATTCCTGAAACCGCTGCATCTCGATGATTGAATTTACACTGGCTTTGAAAAAGGGGTCGTTTTTCAGGATTTCGCGGATTGAAACCCGCCTTACCCCATCAAGCGTGTCTTCAACCAGAAAGGTGCCGTCAGCCGAGTTACCCTGCTTTTCGCCTGCAAGGCATCTGCCAATATCCCCAAGAATGTCGGGGGCAAGCTGCCCGCGTCTGTCCCCGTGGCCCATGAACGGAATCTGTCGGACTGCTTCGCGCACGTCGGTGTGGACCTTTTCCAGCGTGGGGGCCATGTTATAGCCGCCCGGCCCGAAAGCTTCGGAAGGCAGCGCCCGTCTGATGACCGATTCGTTGCCGTTTTTCAGCTTGATAACGTAATCATGGATGTTTCCGACCTTCAGCAGAAACCTTTCGCCGATCTGCCTGCCCAGTTCCCTGGCCTTGTCTGCGTTCTTCGGGTCTGTCTGTCCGGCCAGAATTTCGCCAAGATGCTCGGCATCGATGAAGAAGATTTTGGAATGTGACCCGCCAGAATCTTTCGGAAGTGGCCGCAGTGCCGGCTTTATCAGGTCAAGGACTTCAAACGAATTCATGATGTCATTTCCCGGCAATTCGTCTTCGCATCAACGCAAGCTTGCCTTCAGTTCACAAATAGTACGGCTACTTACGGCTTATCTGACATGTGACTGCGAATCACCGTGGCAAGCGCCCCGGATTCGCCTTCACCATAAGTTTCGTGTTCAATTTTCATCTTCATGTGATCACCGGGTCGCCTTGGGATGATGTGGAGGTGATGGTGAAACACTTCCTGTCCGGCTGCGGGACCGTTTGCATTCATCAGGTTGAAGTCGGGCATTCCAGTGGATTTCAGGACTGCCGATGCAATTCTGGCTGCCAGCGGAAGCTCCTTTGAAAGGATGTCGCCCGGCAGATCGGTCAGCCTGTCTGCGTGCATAATCGGGATAAGCAGGACGTGTCCTTTGTTGATTGGGTTGATGTCCATAAATGCTATGAAATCGTTGTCGCGGTAAACCTCAGTTGCCGGAATTGTGCCTGCCGCTATTTTGCAGAAGATGCAGTCGTTCATTGAGCTCCCCTGGATGAAAACGGTTCATTTTTGCACGAAATCGGGAATGTTAGAAGGTGGTTATGGAGCCAAGGCTCGGGCATTCGCGGCCGGATGACAGGA
>CAZFVA010000034.1:0-25017 GCA_964522105.1 uncultured Anaeromyxobacteraceae bacterium | reverse complement strand
GTCGCGCAGATTCCGTGTTTTTCGCACAGGTCCAGAAATCTTGGGACACCAGAAACGAATATCTCGGCCATCTCGGGCCGCTGCGGAAGCGCATGAATCCCGCGATAGAAGCGGAGATCGTCAAGGTCGATGTTGACTGTCAGTATCCGTGACATCATCAAATCCTGAATCGGTGTTACCGGGCCGCAATCAGCAGTTTACGCCTTTTTGCCAAGACGGATGACCAGGAAAAGTCGGAAGATGTTGCGCAGAACGTTCGGGACCCGCTTGAACAGATTAATCGCGGGGGGGCGCTTTTCCACAATTGTGACGGGAATTTCCCTGACCCGGATCATGCGCTCGGCGCGGATCACCAACTCACTTGCAAACAGGTCCTTTTCAACGATGCAGCGTTCAAGGACCGGCAAAGTTGCCAGACGGTTAAAAGCTTTCAGGCCGTGGGTGTCTGTTCCTTTGAATCCAGTAGCAATTCTTAACATCACGTTCAGCACCCACGTCGCGAAGCGGCGGATGGCCGGCCTTGCGTCGCGCGCGTCGGGGTGGCGCTTGCTGCCGACTATCATGTCAGCAACGTCTGATTTCAGCAGTGAAATCGCAGCCTTCTGAAAGTCCACGTCGCAGATGTCAATTTCATCGCAAAGACAGTATTTTCCGGTGGCCGTTTCGATGCCCTTCCGGAGCGCCTTGCCGTAGTTCGGCTCGGAAGAATGAAGTACTTTGATGAACGGATATGTGGCGGCCAGCCTGTTCGCTATTTCAAGCGTCCGGTCAGTGCTGCCGTTTTCCGTGATGATGATCTCTTTGTTCCAGTTCAACTCTGCCAGCTTGACGACAAGGTCGTTAATGGCCGTTTCCAGCAGACCCTCTTCGTTAAATACCGGAATAATAATCGAGATTTCGACAGGGTCGCCGCTATTGATTGGTTCCATTAAACAGATCTCCCTTTCCGCCTGATTTCCATGGCTGTATCCATGCCCTCAAGGATGGCGTCCTCCATTGAGTTGTAAGTCCAGGCACCATATCTGCCGATCGACTTCACACCGACCGAATTATACCAGTTTAGAATCATGTCGCGGGCAGACGCACAGTTTTCATCAAAAATGACATATCCCCACGGATGATGTCTGAATTCCGCAAAAATAATTTGTTCATCCGACTCTATGCTGCCGGTTTCCTTCAGAAATTCCTTCAGGCTTTCAAGGACTTCGGATTCAGGCACATCGCGGTCGTTCGCCAGTTCGACGTACAGGTTTGATTTACCTTCCGGCGCAAGACCCGGGACTGCATTGGAAAAAACGCCGACGCGATAGAACGGGAACCGGTCTTCAGGCAGGTAAATCCAGTAGTTTCCGTCAAGCGGACGTGGCACATCCAGCGCGACGTTAATAAATTTCAGGGGCGAGCAGCGCAGTTTTGCGGCCGCGTCTTTGATGTGTTGCGGGGCGTCCGTCGTCATTGCGACCAGGTCGGGAAGCGCAGCCGTTGACACCAGATTTTCCCAGTGAATCCGGCGACCTTCGCACTCGACCCATTTTTCGCCGACTGAAATTGCCGATGGTTTTGAATTCAGTCTGACTTTTGACAGGTCAACTTCGGTCGTCATCGCCGTGATAAGCGTCTCGATGCCGCCATGGGCCGGATACTTGAACGACACGTTGTAGCCCATCGTTTCGGCGGAAAAACCAAGAGCACCGTCAATGATCTGACGGATATCCGGAACCGGCACAAACCGCTGGGTCCATTCGGCCGTCACTTCCGAAGGCGACACGCCCCACAGTTTCGTGTTGTAAGGGACAATAAAGTTTTTAGCGATCCCGGTTCCGAAGTGAACATTTGCATATTCTTCGAAGTTTTTCGGCTTGACGGCGGTCCCGGCGGCCCTGCTGACAGCAGATTCGACCGCGGCCTGCAGACATTCGCGCACGATTTCGGCTGGAAGGCCGTACAGATTTGCCTGATATGGGAAAAGCGTCATGACCTTGTTTGAATAGATTGCTGCGCGGCGTACCACCGAAAGCATCTGTCCCGGCAGCAGGCGGTCGATCATATCGGTCGTGCGTTTGTCCCTGATATGCAGCCAGTGTCCGGTATAGTCAAACAGGAAATCGTCAATATTTTCGGTACGTAGAAGGCCGCCCGGCCGTGATGACTTTTCCAGAACTACATAATCGCAGTCGCTGTGCATGGCGGTCGCCAGTCCTGACAGTCCGGCACCGATGATCAGCAGTTCTGTATTTTCCACGTGAACTCCGGGATCAAATCCATGGGAAAACTACAGGATTACAGCCTTGTGTGTCAACTGTCCGGGCTGTTGTAATCGATGCGTCTGCGCTTGAATTTGTAATACGAATGTAAAGTTATGTCGGCAAGTTTGAATGATGGTCGCGCCTTCCTTACAATGATCAATAGATTGGAGCGGAATTCAGCCCGGATCTGATCGGAAGTATTCCTGCCATATGATGTGACTGCGGAGGTTCCTTTTGGCCAGATTGATACGCGTGCGAAATGCGGTGTTCGGGATAGCCGTTCTTGTTGCTGCGATGGCTGGTTGCGGGCAGAACGCGGTACCCGGTGATACCGTCGGTTATGACTTCGGAATTTCTGATGTAATAGCGCACGATTTAAACACAGATACGTTTGATGCTTATCAATTCCCGGATATGGGCGGCAATGGTCTTGTTTCTGTGACCGAACCTTCAGCCGAATTGCTGGTAAGGATTACGACCCCTTCAAATCGCGGGTATGCGGCGACTCAGGGCGAAACTACCGCGCTGGCCGGGTTGTTTTTCGGGACCGTTGAATCGTTCTGGTTTGAAATGAACGGGGTGACTGACGGCAAGGTCTTGTGGACTGATAATTCACCTTACTGGCAGACCGACATCATTAATCTTTCCCCCGGTGAAAATAAGATCAGGGTCTATGCAATCGGCCATGGGGACAATTTTGACCCGGACGCCGAGTCTGTCCAGGTGTGGGATGAAATAGTTGTTACGTACAACCCGTCTTTCTACTTTCCCGCACCGCTTCGCATGAATCCGCCAAGTGTTTTTGTAGGGCGAAATCAACCGGCTCAGGCAACTATCGAGATGGGGATATTCGGCCAGTCTGTGGCGGACAGGATCTATGTTGTCCGGCAGAATGATGACGGTACGACAGGCGCCAGCCTTGGTGCGCTGCGCGATCTGGGCATGGTCGATGGTTCAAGTGATGAGATTCAGGGGGACGGGGTTTACACGGCCCGTGTGATGGTCAATTGTGACAAAGTCGGGACGCAGCTTTACCGGGCGGCGGTCGATGTGACGACCGGTTCGACACCTTACCAGGCGCTTTCGGCCCCGTTTGCCATAAAATGTCTGAACAATATTGATTCGGAAACGTGCAGCTCCCATCTGGCAACGCTGGTTAAGGCGCGAAAGGCGTTTTACGCGCAGGTTGAAGGTGGAAATCCTGATGGTGCGGTTGCGGCTGCAATGACAGTGTTTTCGGCAGATTCCACGATTGTCGAGACGAGCGACGAAGATGACAGGGGCGGTGGTGTCTGGGTCAGGTTCAGCGATGGTGTCCTGGGTGCTTTGAACCTGGCTGCGCCGGGGGCACGCGGGGCCGGCGACGCCGACGGTGAGGCAGTGACTTTGAATGTGCCGAGGGCACTTGACGGCAATCAGATTACCAGCCGGCAGACGTTGTTGATGTCCCCGTTTTCTGCCGAGTTCGGTGAAGAAGATGAGATTCAGGAAATTGCGACTGTCGCTTCGGGTATTAACTGCCCGGTGTTCACGGTCAAAGGGCCTTATAACGGGTCGGGTGCCAGTCTTGAAAAATTCCGGCAGCTCAGTTCCAGCGGAATTATCGGGATTGCGACTCACTCGGACGTCTATTTCAGGGGGCTTTCGGACGAAGTCAGGGACGTCCTGCCCTGGAAGCATCGTGGCGGCCAGGAGGTTCTGTGGAGTGGCGAAGCCGTCAACTGCGGCAGAATCAGTTCTTCAGATCAGAAGTGTAATTCAACGGCCGATTGCCCGGCCGGCTCGACCTGTGTGATTACCGAGGCGCCGGTTGAATATGACGATGGCGGGGTCATAAAAAAGACTGAAGCCGAAGGCTTGTGCTACGACAGAACTCACGCCGACATGATGGCCGGACGGGTGATTCTTGGTGACGGTACGTGGGGCTTGACGCCTGAATTCATTGAATTTTATGCGGACGGGCAGCGGTTCCCGGGCAGCATTGTGTATCTTGGCGGTTGCCGGACGCTGTACAACGGGACTCTGGCGTTATCGTTCGTGGCTTCCGGAGCCAGGACGGTCACAGGATACTCAAACAGGGTGACCAGTAAATTCGCTTTCAAGTCCGGGTATGACTACTTCTTCAATATCATGCAGCGCAGCATGACGACTGGCGAGGCGTATGCCGGTGGCGCTGTCGATCCTTCAAATCAGGGCAGTTTTTTCAGGCTTTTCGGAGCCCTGGAAATGTCGGCTTCCGAGACCGGGATTCTTAACCCCGGGTTCGAGATTTCGGACTTGACGGCGTGGACTCAGCAGGGCGACGGGCGCGTGATCAGCAGGCTGGGCGCGACTAAACCGATTGCCGGCAAGTTCATGGGCATCATATCAACAGGACTTGGCTTTACAGACAAGACCGGCCTGATTTCGCAGAGTTTCTGTATTCCGGCCGGGGCGAAGGAAGTCGTTTTCTACTGGAAATACTATTCAGAAGAATTTCATGAGTTCTGCGGGTCAGCTTACCAGGACACGTTCCAGGCAAGGCTGTTGACGAAGGACGGAACTGAATTTTCGGTTATTGATCTGGCTGTCGATGATCTTTGCGCGCCGACTGACGGAAAATGCGAGACCTGTGTGGACTGTACCTGCGGCAGCGACTACATCGGGCTGGAGCCGTCTGACGTGCAGTTTGACCGTGGCGACACGCATATGACTGACTGGCAGAAGTCGACCTTCCCGCTTACCGGTCTTGACATGACGCGCGATGCCCCCGTTACGCTGTCCTTCTACTGTACTGACAAGGGCGATTCGATTTTTGATACCGCCGTTCTGGTCGATTCGGTCAGCTTCAGATAGCGGTCCGGGCCATTCTGGTGCAAATCTCTTTAATCTGATTATACTTTCGCTGGTTTGTTGATTGCTGCAGGGGTGATTATGCGTCGAGGTCTGAAGATTGCGGGTGTGGCCGGTTTATTTGTGATTATGGTCGGTTGCGGTGTTGATATTCAAATTGACAGGGACGTTGTGGTTGACGCGTCAGGTGATGTTGGAATTGATGTTGCGGTTGATGCGCCGGTTGCAGACGGCGAGACCACAGAAAGCGATGCAGGGCAGGATCTGACCGCGACAGATTTGCCGGTTGACAGCATTGAAGACGGTGACGTTTCCGCTGATGCGCCTGTGGGCCCGCTGGACGTCCCGTTTGTAACGCCGCCCTGCCTGAATCCGTACGTCGACAATCCTTTCGTGCAGGAAATCAATCACACCGGCATCGAGATTGATCCTGAAATTACTGATGTTTACGACGTTGTGATTCGCCCCGACTGGGCTCCCGCCTGGTTCGACAACCCGACCCAGGTTAATTTTTCGGGCTTCAATCGTCATGCCGATGGCGTCGTCGAATCGTATTTTCCGCAGGAAATTCTGGGCGTCCCGATGGGTGCCGCGTTCGGCCCGGCAGGACTTTATGTAATCTACCGTCAGGCCATCGTATTGTTTACCGACAGCGGCTACACCCTGGAGGTCACTTTTGAAGGTGAAGACGGCGTGGTACAGGTTGTCAGGGCGGGCGGTAAAACCGTTGTGACAACTACGACCGGTCTTTTGATCGTTGATGAAAGCGGCCTGGTCAATGTCAGTCTCGCGGATAATATCGGGGTTATTGCGGCAACGCTGAACGGTGATGCTTCACGGCTTTATGTTGCACGGCAGGGGGACGCGACGTCAATCGAGGTCAACGCGCTGTCTCTTGACGGTTCGGCAAGGTTTCTTCAGGCGAGCCCGTCACCTGTCGGTCGGGTGCGTCAGATGGTTGCCGACGTAAAACTGCCGCAGGCCCTGGGCCTTGTCATCATCGGCGACGAAGGCATCGCCGGAATCGCAGATATGGACGATCCGGTTGTGGCTGAAGTCCCCGAATTTGCCGAGGGCAGGCTTCCTCTTGCCGCGTCGTCTTCAACTGACGCTGTCCTTGCTTCCGATGGCGGCTTTATCGTAACGGCCGAAGGCGGCGCGTTCAGAATGATGCTTCGCGACACCGACCCTGAATGGCGTTTCTACAATGCGTTCCGATGGGTGGCCGGCGAGTCAGTCCGCCGCGTGGCTACAACCCCGGAAGTCGCCGACTCCCCTGTCTATTTCGCGTCTGACGGTGGCATGACGTGGGTGACCGTTACCCGCATGACTCTTGAACAGAAGGTCGATACGTTCGTTGATCGAGTCGTCACCCGTCATGACCGCGACGGGGCCGTCGCCGATTCACACCTGACTGTTGCCGGGGACCTTTCAACCAACATCCCGTGGGATTCAGATAATGATGGTGGCTGGACATGTTATTGGGTTATCGGCGAGTGCATGCGCTACAAGATGACCGGTGACCCTGAAGCCAAGGCGCATTTCGACAAGAGTCTGCAGGCCATGTTGAATCTTCGCACTTTGACCGGCACTGACTGGTTCCTTGCGCGCGCTGTAATCAGGATTGATGGCTGCATACTTGACGATTGCGACGCCCCGGATGATGGCGAGTGGTTCAAGTCCCCTGATGGCGAATGGTGGATTAAGTCAGACACATCGAATGACGAAGTCACGTCCCACACGTTCATGATGGCATACGCCTATGACATGTGCGCTGACGAAACTCAGAAGCAGGCCATCCGCGACCACATGAGCAATATTGTCGGCGGCATCATCGACCACGGGTATCAGATCTGGAAACCGAACGGCGAATGCACGACGTACGGCGCCTACGATCCCTTCTATGTCAATTCAATCGGCATGCTGGGCGACGGCGGCCAGCTCAGCACACAGATACTGGCTTCAATCACGCTGGCGTATTACATGACCGGCGATCAGAAGTTCCTGGACGCCAAAAACTACCTTATTAATGAACATCACTATGATGAAAACGTCGTTCATGAAAGCGAACCGCCGGGTCGTCAGGGAACCGGCGACGGTGACGAGCTTTCGACGCAGGGTTTCATTGTTCTGATGCGGTACGAAACGGACCCGGCTTTGTATGCCAAGTGGCTTGATGGCTGGCAAAGGACGTATTCACATCAGCGGCAGCAGCAGGCGGCGCTCTGGGATGTGATTAACGGCGTTGTCGGTGGCGAGACCCCGGAATATTTCTACACAGCCAGATGGTTGAAGCTGACGCCGATGGACCTGATTCGCTGGAATCTGCACAACAGCCATCGTCAGGATCTTGTGCCCGCGCCCGAATATTACATGAAGCGTTGCGCCGATTGCACTGCAAGAAGTGACGGTTACATCATTCCCCCGGATGAGCGCCGCAATGATCGCTTCAACACGAATCAATACATGACCGATGGCGGCTGGGGTTCAAACATCGAGATGGATGGTGCCGAGGTTATTGCTTCATACTGGATGGCCAGGTACTACGGGTTCATTGTCCCCGCTACTCAAGATGCCCCTGAACTGTAGTGAATCCATTTTCGCGGTAGAACTGCTCGACGTAGAAATTCAGTGCCGCCCCTGACGGAATCGCTGCCATCAGTGTCGAAAGATCAATGACCGGTATCGGGAACGCCACCAGCTCTTCGCATTTTGGCAGGGTATCCAGAAGCGGGGCGATGATCGGCTTCATGATGTCATTGTAGAAACTGTCTTTGGTCCATCCGTTCATGGCCAGGAATGCCGGGTCAACGCTGATGACGTCCAGTATGATTTTCGGAACGCTCAGCAGCCTGATCTTAATTACTGACCGCCCGGTTCCGTCGTCGCCTGCTGAAAGATCGGCCAGTGCAACAGCCTGCACGAACAATTCCATGTACATCGGGCTGCCAAATATATCGGCTTCAACTCTGGCGTAAGCGTCGCCGACCTGCAGTTGAATTACCTGCTCGGACGCGACGGTGCATGGCCCGTCCCAGGTTTCGGGATCCCAGACAAATTCAGGGTTGCAGCTTGTAATAATTGGCGGTTCGTAGAAGTCCAGATCGACCTTTTTCAACACAATTGCCGGCAGGTCAAGGCCGCCAAGTATGTCGTCGCCAATTGTAAGGTTCAGCGTGCCGGTGTTCCAGACGGCATACAGCGCCTGGTTAAGGACGTCGTCGAACGCCGCGAAGCCGACCTGTGCGTCTTCCGGGATTACGAAGTCGTCGACGTTGACTTTAAGGCAGTCCGACCGTGAAATTGACCCTGAATTGGTATGGCCAACGCCTGCCGCTCCGTAGATTGCGGCGTCCATGTCGAGCCACAGTCCCGGGTGGTCAAGTTTAAACGCGGACGGCAATGTAAGAATGTTAACCTCGGCCGGCTCGGATCCCAGGATCGACGGGATTTCGATTGCCTGCTGAATCTTGAATTTCGCCAGCAGGTCAGCCACGGTCTGATTCAGCATCGATTCCATCTGCTGCTTCAAAGCCCTTTCAATCGCACCCGAGAATGAATCAATCAGCGAATCAATAAGTCCGTCAAGCAGATCGCCTATGAATCCATCCAGGTCGATGTTCAGCTCTATTATCCTGAAATTGTTGAAAGTCAGGTTGGATGTAAACACCCCGTTTTCGTCCATTGAGATGTTCAGGGAGCTGTCAACCATTATGGTGTCGGCATCGACGCTGCCTGACACGTCAGGGCAGAAATCTATGAACAGGAACTCGCACTTACCTACTGCCTCGACCGCGACGTAGATATTGTTGATATCAATGCGCAGGTCGAGCCTGTCCTTTTCAGGGCTCAGCGTGACTTTTGGTTTGTCATATCTGATCGAACGCAGATAAACGTTATAAGGGCCCAGAGCGGCCAGTGGATTCGGTATCAGGGACTCAATCTTCAGGCCCCCGACGATCGTTTCGATGATCGTCGCAAGGTCATCAGGCGGTGGCTCGTGGTTCCCGTCATCAAAGAAGGACCGGCCCAGATACGCCTTCACTGCCTTAGGCACCATGCCGACTTCGGGATTGTCCGGGTCCATCGGGTAGTATTTGTAAGAGAACTGGAATCCACGTGTTTCGGAAGCCGTATTGCCCATTCCGTTTACGATCGAGACTTCGACAGTGTTCAGGCCCTGATGAATCAAAGGAAGTTGATATGTCAGAGTGCCGTTCTTGATAAATCTTGACGGGATTTCTTCCTTCCCGTTGACGGTCAGTTTCGTCACGCCGCTGATCGCGTCATTGACGCTCGCAACAAGCGTTACGGATGGTTTGCCTGATATCGTTGCGCCACGCGTCGGATAAAGAATTGTCAGCAGAGGCCCGCTTCCATCAACAGAAATCTGCAGATCTTTGTAAATTGACTGGTCTGCCAGAAGTCTGAAAGTCAGCAGATAGAGGCCTTCCTTTTTCAGCAGGAATTCGCCGGATGAGTCGCCATTCAGTTTCTTGATTCCGTCGGCCGGTGACATCGTTCCGTTCACGTCAAGCGGCGTAATTTCGACTGGCGCAAACGGCGCGTTTGGAATCAGGTTGCCGTACCTGTCCGAGGTCGTCATCGTCACCATGATTCGTTCGTTGGTGCCGTAAACGGCTTTGTTCGGGACGACTTTCAGCGTAATAATTTCGGGATCGGCCGGGGTGACCGTTATTGATACCGGGAAAAGCTGGAATTTGTCCCAGTCTTCGTTCTGCGGTACGCACTTGACGGTGTAAAGCCCGGCTTTTTCAGTTGAAAGTGTCTTGCCGGCAAGAAGCAGGGCGGCCGGTTTGGAAACTGACACCGGGAATCCGTAGATCGGGTTTTCATAAAAGTCGCGGACTTCGCACGAGACCGACGCGCTTTCCCCGGCTTTGAATTTCACAGGGTCCACAAATGTATAAATCTTCTTCGCAAGGTTGGGCTCGACCTTCACAGGAACAGGCGTCTCGTCGCGGATATCGGTTCCTTCAATTGCACAACCGACTTCGAAGTCCCCGGCCTGAATGAACTGAACTTCCAGACCTGACGGTCTGATGCCGTCCTGCGGCGTGACGTTGGAAATGAATCCTGAAGTTATCGGGTTTCCCCACCGATCAACGGCTGAACACTGGATGTGAACCCACTCGCCGGCCTTGATTGTGGTCGGCTCGACTATTGAATCAATACTTACGGGGATTCCAGGTTCGACTGATACCGGCTCAGGTTCCTGGTCAAGCAGGCCTGCGTCCGGAGCGTAACAGGTGATGTAGTACGTCCCGGCAACTGTAAATATTACTCTGTCATCTTCAATGGTTGTGCCCGGGGGGGTGACGATCGAGTCAGGGTCAATCTGCTGTGGTTCCGATGCGTCAGCAGCACCGGTTGCATCCTGCGAATTATCGATTACGTCTGTGGTGGATGGCGTGCCTGCTTTCGGGTCCCAGACAAGAATCTTCACATTCGCCTGGTCAAACCCTGAACCGGTGCACGTAACAACGACCGGAAGGCCGGCTTTAACGGTGTTGGAACTGACCGTTGTATCTATAGACGGCAGATCGATGCCGTCGAGTTGATCGTGATCGCCGCTGCTGTCTGACAGCGCATCAGTAGTGTTGGAGCCACCCCCGCAGGAAACAATAGTCAGTATAAGTGCCGCTGCTGCCGCCGTAACGGGTAGCGATTTCCAACAGGTCATGAGCACCTCCGAATTAGCCGGACTAAGGCCCGGCAATATACAAAATTCTAGGGTTATACGAGGTTAGATGCAAGGCATGGTTCACGAGGCAAGGACCTCACTTACCTGTTGTGTGCCGTGCCATCTCATCAGGTTGACGGAAGGCGGTCCCTTGGCAGGATATTCCACCAGGGCGTAGGTCAGTTTGTTGACGGGGCCGAAGTCCGCCAGTTGCAGCATGATAGTTCTGGTCCACGTTCCGGTGTTGACGTAGGTGCGGTGTCCCGGGAAACGCCTGACCATCGGGCGATGGCTGTGTCCGGTTATCAGAGTGGAAAATTCTTCATTGGCCTTGACGTGGGAAAATACGTGATTTTCGAAGTCACTGAACATATTGATGTTATCCATGACCAGTCTGGTTTTCTTTATGAAGCCCAGTTTGTCCGGATGTTCTGCAAAGATTGACGCCTTCAGGAAAAATTTAACCATGCTGGATATCAGTTTGATCGTCGGTCGGCTTTCGAAAACCAGTCCATAAAGAAGATAACTGGACAGTGGTATCACGTGGTCAATGATCGGATTTTCAATCTTGACCGGCATCAGGCATTCAAGAATGAACTGGCTTCCCAGCGGCAGGTCAAGAATTGTCTGTCCATCCGGGGCTTTCTTCAGGGCCTTTCCAGGTTCAATCCGGTTCATTGATTCAAAGCCGTTTCCATGGCATACGAGGACGCCCATCGGTAATCTGATGAATTCGGTATCGACCATGATACTGAACCCCGAGCTGCCGTCGCCGTTATCCAGCCTTGCTTTAAGTGCTTTCTGGGCCAGCGGGAAAGCGACTTCGATGTCGTGATTGCCGACATTGTACGTCACGGTGTGCCCGGGCACTTTCAGGAAGTCGCGCAGGGTGTCAAATACCTGCGGGTGTCCTTTGATGCATTTCATGACTTTGTGGACCGCGATTTCTTCTGTGACTTCGGTCGGGAAGGTGCCTTTCCACGGTATCTTCAGCGTATCCAGAAAATCTCCGTTAATGATCACCTCGACAGGAATATCAGCGTACTTGCCGGTACAGTAAAACTTTATCAGGTCGCTGAGTTCCCTGTCATGGTGGAAGTCCTCGAACGGATTGATCATTCCCGGTGCGTGGCCCGGCCCGAGATGAGTATCTGAAAAGATAACTTTGACATCAGTGAGGCCTTCGGCAGCCACCCCGCTATCTTTCATACAGCACCCCCTGCAACGCACCCGGGTTAAATTTCAGCCCATTTTTCTGGCACACTTCGTTAACCCTTATCACATATCTGCCAGTGCTCATAAAGGATGTTATCATCTGCCGTAACTGGGCACAAAGTGCCGTTTCGAGACTCGGTCCGCAGGGGGAAAACATGAATGTGCGTTATCTGGTCGTAGCTTTATCCGTGGCGCTCGTGGTGGCATGTGCCTGTAGCAGGGGTGGCGACACTGCCGGAAACGGACTTGCCGCAATCGAGTCGTGTGACTACGGTCCCGCCTGTGCGCAGGCCGTCCAGAAGGCCGGCACAATTCCAGATCTTTCGCCCGAGTTCAAAGCCAGACTTCTTCATATCCGTATGAATGCGTTGATTAAATTTCCTGAGGCTGATTCTGAATTTATTGAGTCAATCGGTTTGAAAAAAGATCGCGGTTACCTTGACTTGATAACTGAACAGGAAGTGCTTTCGCGGGATGCTGAAGCGGCCGCCCATGCGGCTGACGCCAGGCAGATCCTTGCGTTCCTTCAGGCTCCCGTTTGTGCAGGATTCATGGAACTTGAAGCCCTTCAGAAAGGTGGCGGGCTTTTCGCAGATTCGGCAGCAATCGCCAGGATGTCAGCACTGATGCAGCTTCTGTCGGCGGTTACGCCGGAAAACAGCGCGACGATTGCGTTGGCGGTCAGACAACTTGTCGGTTGCACTTTGTCGGAAAGGGCAGAGTTGGCGGCAGTAATGGTTTCGGCAAAAAATCTGCTTATCGAGATCATTGAGCGTTGCCCTGTCGATCCCGGCGCAGACCTTGTTTTCAAGGCGGTTTGTGCTCAGGGTAAGGATTTTGTATCAAAGCTTTCGATACCGCTTCCGATGTCGGATTCGCGGTCCGGTGAATTTGCCGGTGCTCTGGTGCCGGGCGGTCGTCCGATGGGAATGCCTTTGAATCCTCCGTGGATGCTCTCGCTTGCTGCCGGGCGTTTAATGGTTGTTGATCAGGCGGTTCTTGCTCCCGAGGCTCGCCAGGTTCCGGAACTGGCCATGGTGCCGTTAATGGATCTTCGTCAGACTCATCGGCAGGATGACATCAAGACTTCGGTTTACCAGGCCATGAAGACACGGAAAGTATGGAAGAAAGATGCCGATGACAGGGCATCATTTATCTTTCTTGCCGTAGACAAATCGACCACTTTTGCTGATCTGGCTGAAGTTGCGGACGCCATAATGTCGGAAACCGATGCGGTTCTGCTGTTGGCGATACAGCCTCCCGGGGCCACGCACCCTGTATGGCGGTCGGTGAACTTTTTTATCAGAACGATGCCGCTGTTCTCGCCTGACGGACAGATGTCTTCGTGGGCTGCAGTCGAAGGTCAGCCTGAATTTGAACTGACGCCGTTCTCTTTGATTTACAAGGGGAAATCTGTCGAATTAGTGCGCGGTGGCAAGGGTCTTAACGCTGAAGATTATGATTTGCGGGCTGTAAATAAGCTTGCTGAAGATATTGTCGGGAATGAACGACCGCGAGCCGCCGCCATGAAGGTTTCGCCTGCGGTGACGGTCGGACTTATGATCGGTGTACTCGAGGCAATGTCTGTCAGATTCGACAAGGATGCTCATGTTTCTGCAGGTGCGTTTGCTTCGTCTCAGGGGCTCAGAAAAAGCCTGGGCAAGTATGATGTGCTGTTGCCGTGGACCGTGGTTGAAAGAAATGTCCAGTAGTCTTGAAGTGCCGTCCAGTTAGACCAATTCAATGGCTGTTTGATCGGTTTTCGGGAGGTGTTGACATGGAATCAAGGGGTTCTGTAGTTGCTGATCTTCGTTCGGACACGTTCACAAAGCCGTCCGCCGAAATGCGGCGCAGGATGGCTGAGGCTGTTGTCGGGGACGACGTTTATGGCGAGGATCCAACCGCCAATGAGCTTGAACAGCGGGCCGCTTTGATTACAGGAAAGGAAGCCGCCATCTTCACGATGACCGGCACAATGGCGAATTCACTTGCGATCAGGCTTCAGACCGAGCCTGCCGATGAAGTTCTGATGCACGGTCTGTGTCATCCTTTTCATCATGAAGGCGGGTCGCCGGCTTCGGTGTCAGGCGTGACGGTCAGGCCGCTCGGTGGTGCGCGCGGCATAGTTACGGCAGCAGAATTGAAGGCATCGTTGCGGCCCGGTAACAGGCATATGTCCCGCCAGAGATTGTTCTGGATGGAAAATACCCACAACGCCGGTGGCGGTGCTGTTGTCCCGATTGATATCATGCGGGAAACTTCGTCAATTGCACATGATGCAGGGCTGCGGGTTCATATCGACGGTGCGCGTATCTGTAATGCTTCGGTCGCCTCGGGCGTGCCTGTTTCTGAATATGCGGACTGTGCCGACACCATAAGTTTTTGTCTGTCAAAGGGACTGGGCGCCCCGATGGGCAGCCTGCTGTGCGGGTCGGCCGAGCTTGTGGCGAAGGCCCGTCGTTTCAGGCACATGCTTGGTGGCGGCTGGCGTCAGGCCGGAGTTCTTGCGGCAGCAGGTCTTTATGCGCTGGAACACAACCGTCAGCGGCTTGCTCAAGACCATGAAAACGCCGCCACCCTGGCCAGGGCTATTGAAAAAAGCGGGACGCTGAGGGTGACTGCCCCTGTCGAAACTAATATGGTCATGTTTGCCACAATTGATGCTTCGTTTTCAAATCAGGACCTTATCGACCGGCTTGCCGTGCTGGGGGTGCGGGTCGGGCGCAGCACGTGTGGCTCTGTCCGCGCCGTGACCCATCTGGACATCGGTTCCCGCGAGATGGCCCATGCGATTGAAGTTCTTGGCACCTTCCGTCCGTAAAGATAAGTGCTTATGTTGATGCGGGTGTGTTGAGTCCTTAGTTTTGCGGAGGTACGCCATGAATCAGACAGAGCTTCCAGCTCATGTGACAGCTTTCCTGAAAAACAAGTCGCCAGAAACCAGAATTGCCGTGGTCGGGGCGTCAAACAGCCCTGAAAAGTATGGAAATATCATCGTGCGGCAGCTTGCGGGCCAGGGTTATGCGGTGTTGCCGGTTAATCCGAAAGAAGCGACCATTGGTGATCTGACGGCATATCCGAACATCAATGTTGTGCCCGAGCCGGTTGATATTGTTGATTTTGTTACACCACCGGCGGCTACTCTGAAAATCCTGGAAGGCATGCGCCCGGCAGTCTTCAAGGTGATCTGGTTCCAGGACGGCTCCTGGGACGACGCCTGCGTCACCTACGCACAGTCCAGATTCGACACAGTCGTTTATCACGCCTGCATCATGGTCGCCTCCCGCACTGTCCGGGCTTGATTGATTTGTAACGGTTTACTTGTTTTGCGGGTCGCGTTCCGAGACAGAGAGAAATGTCTTCACGGCAGTCTGCATCAGAAGCTGCCCGTCTTCGTAGTTTAATTCGCCTTTCAGTCCGGTCGCGACCGCAAAGTCCATGAAGCCTTTGTTGCAAATATCAAATGTGCAGTCGAACCACTCAATTTTGTTGTCAAGAGCAACCGTGGCCAGCGCCGTCATCAGTAACCGGCCTATGCCTTTACGCTGCCACCGGTCCCCCACGACGACTGCAAATTCGGCCCGGTCAGTGCCCGCGCGCCCGAACCTGGCAACACCTACAAAAACTTCCAGCCCCTTCTTATCAAGGTAGTAAGCCGCCAGAGCGCAGACTTCTGTCGGGTCGTTATCCACAAAGCGTCTGGTCCTGTCAGGTGTCAATTTGTCGATTGGTTCCTGTAATCTGTGGAAAACAGTTTCGGGACTGAACGTGTTGAAAAGGGCTTGCATCCGGGCGTCATCGTCCTTCCTGATCTGTCTGAACCTGATGGACTCTCCAGTATTCAGCGTCATTGTCAGGTTATCTATGCCTTGTGTATTGATCATGCTTTTTCCCCGCTTTTTCCGGATGTCATACCGGCAATTGCCTGTTCCCGCAGCTCACGGCGCAGTATTTTCCCAACGGCCGAACGTGGCAGTTCTGTTACAAATTCAACGCGTCTCGGGATTTTGTACCTTGCCAGATGTTCTTCGCACCACTTGACTACATCTTCTCTGGACAACGTTACCCCTGGTCGTGGCACCACAAAAGCCCACACCGTTTCGCCCCGGTGCGGGTCGGGAATGCCGACCGAAGCGGCCTCCAGAATGTCCGGATGAGCGTACAGGACCTCGTCGATTTCGCGCGGGTAGATGTTGTATCCACCGGCGATAATCAACTCTTTCTTTCTACCTGATATGAAAAAGAATCCGTCGCTGTCGCGGTACGCTATGTCACCGGTGAAAAGCCAACCGTTCCTTATAGTTGTGGCAGTCTCTTCATCATGTTTCCAGTAGCCTTTCATTACCTGGGGTCCCCTGATAATCAGTTCGCCCGGTTCCATGTCCGGCAGTTCCGTAGTGCCTTCGGCCAGATCCACGATTTTGGCGTCTGTACCTGAAAACGGGACACCGACCGACCCTTCTTTTCTGACGCCGAACAGCGGGTTGACGAGGGCAACCGGCGATGCCTCGGTAAGTCCGAAGCCTTCGGTTATCCTGGCCCCGGTCAGCTTTTCAAACTGTGTCATAACTTCCAGGGGAAGTGGGGCGGAACCGCTGAAACACCCCATGATCGATGAAAGGTCCCGCTTTTCGATTCCCTTGAAACGGTTGATTCCCTCGAACAGTGTTGGAACGGCCGGGAACAGCGTTGGCCGGTACTTTTCAATGGCATTGATAATCGACTTCAGGTTTCTGGGGTCCGGAATCAGTATCTGAGTTGCCCCGAGGGCAATAGACACGTTCATGCAGACTGACAGACCAAAGACATGAAACAAAGGAAGGACTGATATTGTACTTTCTTTGCCGGGGCGAAGTCCTGGAAACCAGACACCAATTTGATGGACATTCGCAAGCAGATTGGCATGGGTCAGTATTGCGCCTTTTGATGTGCCGGTCGTTCCACCGGTGTACTGAAGACATGCGGTTTCGTCGCTTGACGTGGCTGCGTAAGTCACGTTTGCCAGCGCGTCGCCTTTGTCCCTGGCCAGCAGTTGGGTAAAGTGATAAACACCCGGTTCATCAGCGACCTTCGCCCACAGTCCCTTTCGCTTCATGACAAGTGGAAACAGCTGCTTCTTCGGGAACGGCAGGTAGTCCGCGATGCTGGTCACAATAATAGATTGAAGGCCGGTCGCTGCCTTGATGCCTTTGATTTTGTTAACCCAGTAGACGTCAAGAGTCAGAACTGCCTTTGCCTCTGAATCAACGAACGTGTGTTCAAGCTCGCGTGGCACGTACATCGGGTTTGCCATCACGGCAATGGCACCGATTCTAAGCGTGCCGTAAAAGCCGATTATTGCCTGCGGGATGTTTGGCAACTGGATTACTACTTTATCGCCCCTGCCAATACCAAGACTGATAAGGCCAGCGGCAAAGCGTTCGACCATCTCGGAAAGCTGAGCGTAAGAAAATCTTGTGCCTTCGAAGATAATGGCCGTGTTGTCGGGATACATCTCAACTGATCTGGAAAACTGCTCGGGCAGTGACGTCGCCGGGCCGCGCCCTTCGTCCCCGAAAAGAGGATGGGATGCCGGATACTGGTGCGGTACTGAGTCTTCGTAAAAACGGAACCAGGGCCGGTCTTCAACAAAGAATTCGTCAACAACCATTCCGTCCCCCTGCAGGCAGTATTTCAAATGTCAGCGCAGTCCTATCCGTACATCATTATTATGGCACCGGCGGTTCCAAGGTTCCAGAGCGAATGGGCGATCATCGAGGATCGGAGCCGCCCCGAAGATTCATAAGTCAGGCCCAGGGTGAAGCCAATGGCCCATATTGGCAGGAATCCAGCGGGCGAAAAGTGGGCTGCGGCGAATATGAATCCACTGACTGCGGCAGCGCCGTACGGTGTCATTTTCTGCCTGAATCTTCGGTAGAAGAAGCCCCGGAAAATCGGCTCTTCGAACAGCGGGGCAAGCACACCCACTGAAACCAGCAAAATGATTCTGTCAGTCGGGTTAGATTCTGTCGCCAGAAACAGCGCCATCGGGTTGTCCATTCCTGAACCGGCCCCGCCGAAAATCGACCCGACAAAAGTTGCGGTCAGCAGCGCCGGCCAAATCATTGCATAGCCGCGCACACCTTCGAACATCTGCCCGAAAAACCCGGGTACGCCCGGCCCGGGCAGGCCCCTGCCATGGAATCCCAGTACCTCGGTCCAATGGGTCTCAGATTGGATTTTCCCCATTGACGCCGTAATGATGAAGCCACCGGTTCCGGTAATCAGATAGATGATCACCGCCTGCGTCGGCATGCTGATGACGTAATTCTTGAACCATTCAGGCAGCAGAAGGCTTGCAGACAGAAACAACGCCGTGAACCAGATATAGACTTCCAGGGGTCCGCGCAGATAGGTCGGTTCCGTCGGTTCGCGCTCTTTCAGGATCTCGGCCAGTTGACGCTTTCGCCATCTGAACCAGTTGATGACACCCCATATCAGCAGACTGACAGCTACAACCAGAATTGTTCCACTGACGAATGTCGCCGTCGTCCAGGACTCCATCCTGGATGCCTTTTCAGGAAGGAACCAGGATGAACCCGGCATTATTGTCGTTACGGCTATATCAATAAGGTATTGATTCAGGCCGATCGTCCGAAGTGCATTCAGGTCGCCCGTGCCCGGCACAAAGCCAGGATCAAACGACCACCGCACAAGAACGGCTGCGGCTGCACTTTTTGATGCCAGTGGCCCGACAAAAAGAGGAACCAGGTGGCGTGACCCCAGCGAAGCCGCCACAATCCCGGCCGAAAGATGGTCCTGCGGCGATGAAAAAGGTTTTCCCGCAAGTTTTTCAAGCATTCCAGCCAGAAGCGGGCCGGTCTGCAGGCCGTCTTCGATGGCTGCATCCCCCGCCTTCGCCTTGCCACCGGTAATTTTTGCAGTGACGTCGGCAGCAGCTTCAGGTGGCGGCATGGTTCTGCTCAGGAACAGAATCTGCCTTAATTCCATAGTGTTTGATACGTCGGCGGGCAGTTGATCTTCGTCCATCATTCCGACGAAGACTGAAGCAGCTATCACAAAAATTGATGCGCCAATCAGCGAGCTGTTTTTTCCAAGATTCATGTCGCCAATATATCAGTTGTGGTCGTATGTGTCATTTTCCGACCAGCCTTGCTGATAAACATTTGACGTCACCTTGATGCTGCCGGGCTGCTGTCTAATTGACATGTTTCAGATAGAACCCTATGTTTCCACATGTTGGTTCTGCCCTGAAGTTCAGGATGAACCGTTTCGGGTCATCTGATTGGCCGGTGATTTGATGAAACGGGCTTGCGCCCGAGTCGCATTGAGGTGTTATCTGTGAGTCTTAAATTATTCAACACAATTACCCGCTCGAAGCAGGACTTCACTCCTGTCAACGAAGGCAAAATCGGGATGTATGTCTGCGGCGTGACCGTTTATGACCGCTGCCACATCGGGCATGCCCGCGCGTACGTTGCGTTTGACATGATCCAGCGTTACCTGCGGTACCGTGGATTTGACGTGACTTATGTCAGAAATTTCACGGACGTTGATGACAAAATTATCAACCGTGCAAACGAGCGCGGCGTTTCCGTGACCGAACTGACCGACAGATATATCGGCGAATTCCGTGAAGATATGGAATTGCTCGGGATTGCGCCTGCCGACATTGAACCCAGGGTAACCGAGCACATGCCGGAAATCATCAAGATGGTTGAAAACATCATCAAAAATGGTCACGGGTACGTTTCAGGCGGCGATGTCTATTTCGCGATTGAATCATATCCAGGCTATCTCGGACTTTCAGGTCGTAAACTGGATGACATGCAGGCCGGGGCAAGCGATCGTGTCGATGTCACTGACGCCAAAAGACACCCGATGGACTTTGCGCTGTGGAAGGCAGCCAAACCAGGCGAACCAAGCTGGGACAGTCCGTGGGGACCCGGCAGGCCCGGCTGGCATATCGAATGTTCAGCGATGGCCGGCAAGTACCTCGGTGATGTTTTTGACATTCACGGGGGCGGCGCCGACCTGATTTTCCCTCATCATGAAAACGAGCGTGCCCAGTCCTGGGCCGCCTCCGGTAAGGACTTTGTTAAATACTGGCTTCACAATGGATTTGTTCAGGTAGATCGTGAAAAAATGTCCAAGTCGCTTGGCAATTTCTTTACGATTCGCGATGTTATTGAACGCTTCCATCCCGAGTCGCTCAGGTATTTCCTGATGACCACACATTACAGAAGCCCCATTAATTTTTCGGATTCCGCGCTGGAAGAGGCTGAAAACCGCGTTGAATATCTATACGAAGGTGTTGCGGCTGCAGAAGCCTGGCTTCTGGCGCATCCGGCTCAGGTCGATGCCGCCGAGTTCGCCGCACTTCGCGATCGTTTTATAGCTGTGATGGATGATGACTTTAACGGCGCGGCCGCACTGGGCCTGTTTGCCGAGGAGTCGCGCGGCTTGAATGAAGCGCTGGCGATGAAGGGAAAAGCTCCCGAAAAGTCTGTCAAGATAGCCACTCTTCTTGCCGCCATGAAGGACCAGGGTTCTGTCATTGGTCTGTGCGTCAGGGAACCGGCGTCCGTTCTGGCCGGTATTCAGAAGTGCAAGCTGGCCAGGTCCGGCCTTGATTCGGCCGCCATCGAAGCCCTTGTGGCAGAGCGCAATGCAGCCAGGCAGGACAGGGATTTTGCCAGGGCCGACGCCGCACGGAACACGCTGCTTGAAATGGGTGTTTCGGTTATGGATACTCCGGAGGGTTCCCGTTGGAAGCTGAACTGAACCAGCGCCGTGGTCGCGCCCGTCCGCCGCAGCCCGATTCCAGACTGCAGATACTTCTGGAAAAGGTCAGGCACGGCACGTACTTCGATTGTCTTGAAATCAGTTCCGATGTTGGCACGACCGGTGTCCGTGAAGCGTGGCTGCGCCTTTCGGCGGAACTTGCCGGGTTGCGGGCCATGGCGGCGGGAAGCCCTGACGATCTCGCAGCACTGGATCAGATTGAAGCGGTTGCGGCTGATGCATTTGATGTACTTTCAGACCCTGATCTGCGGATGTCTTATTTGAAGGCGCTGGCATGAAGATGGCCTGCGCAATTGATTTTGGAAGGATAACTTCCCGGCCCCGGCTGGTCTGGAGTTAACGGTGAGGCTGCAATGGCTTTAATGAAAATCTGGAAATGGCCGGAAGTGATTCTATCCACGAAGACAACAGAAGTCGTCGAGGTGGATGACAGCATTCGCAAGCTCCTGAAGGACATGGCTGAAACCATGTATTCATTCAAGGGGATCGGTCTTGCTGCCCCGCAGGTCGGCAAGTCGCTTCGCGTCTGCGTCGTTGATGTCCCTGAAGACGAGGAATTGCCGGCCACAGGGCTTCTTTATCTGGTGAATCCGAAGATTGTGAAGTCCACTGGTGAATGTCTGATGGACGAAGGTTGTCTTTCATTTCCCGGAATTGAGGTTGCGGTCAGGCGGGCCGAGTACATCACCGTCGAATATATTGATCAGAACGGGGTTGCCTGTACTATTAATGTAGAGGGACTGGCCTCGATCTGCCTGCAGCACGAAATTGATCACCTTGACGGAATCACGATGGTCGATCGTGTCGGGGCCATAAGGCGGAAGCTGGCATTAAGGGATTACGCCAAAGCATGCCAGAAGGCCATACGGCCTGATTGTTCCACTGGAGCCTGAATGAATCCGGCCGAAATCAGCATAGTTTTCATGGGGACCGCCGATTTTGCGGTTCCTTCGCTTACAGCCCTCAGTTCGGCCGGTTTTAAAATAGTTCTGGTCGTTACCCGCCCGGACAAACCTAAAGGGCGCGGCCTGGAAATGTCCGAGACGCCTGTCAAGAAAGCCGCACTGGAACTGGGGCTTGACGTGTTTCAGCCTGCAGGTATCAGAGATCCGGCGACATGGTCCCGTTTGAAAGACTGCAATGCCGACTTTTTTGTAGTTGCCGCATACGGAAGGATTCTTCCACCGGAAGTTCTGGCGATGCCGCGTTTCGGGTGTGTCAACGTTCATGGAAGCCTTCTTCCCCGTTATCGTGGCGCGGCTCCCATCCAGCGGGCCGTCATTAACGGCGAATCTGAAACCGGCGTCACTATCATGTTAATGGATGAAGGCTGCGACACCGGCCCCGAGTTACTTAAAGGATCAACGCCAATATTGCCTGATGACACGGCCGCCACCCTTTTTGATCGCCTTTCGCAGATGGGCCCGCCTCTTCTTCTGTCTGCGATTCATGGATTGTATGAAGGCACGATGGCCCCTGTTGCGCAGAATCATGCGCTGGCAACGGCCGCGCCAATTATCAGCAAGGAAACGGGTGAGATCGACTGGGCCTCAAGTTCAGCCACGATTCTGAATCTCGTTCGTGGTGTGGATCCGTGGCCGGGCGCGTTTACGTTTACTCCGGCCGGTGTTCGTGTTCGGATCTTTCCTTTCCTTGAAGCCTTTCCGGCCGCCGGACTTGATGGGTCTCAGCTTGCTGAACTGCCCGGTACTATTCTGAAAATCGGGATTTCAGGCGAAGGCATGCTTGTCAAGACAGGTGATGGTGCTGTTGTCGTCGGCTCTGTTCAGCCTGCCGGTTCCCGAAAGATGACGCCCGCCGCGATGGCTGCCGGACGCAAGATTCAGGTCGGCGACAGGCTCGGACCATGTCCCCTTTCTGCTGGCGAGGTTGAATCAACGTGATGTTTATCAAGACGTTTGCGCTGATTTTCATCTGCAGTTTTCTTGTGACCCCGGGTTGCGCCCCCGCGCCAACCGGCACACCAGGTGCGCCCGGCCGCCCTGCAGTCGAGAAAAAACTGGAAAGCATTCCCGGTGGATTGCACTCGTATGGCAGCACCGGTTTCAAGGCTGTGTCAGAAACGCTGGTCAAGGTTGACCGGGGCGACGGGCTTGTCGAAATGACGGATGTGTCCTCGCTGAATCTGGTCGCTGCAGGTGACTTCAGTTTCTTACGCACGCGGACGCATAAGGGTGCGGCTGACGGAGTTTCAGAAGAGTCTGTTGCCGCGATCAAGGTCGGTGGCAGTTACTACACGGCAGGTTCGTCAGGTCTGTGGGTGCGCTGGGACGATGAACTTGACCAGCCCGGGCAGGTGATTACCCGCTTTATTGATTCCGGGGAAGCGATTTTAAGAATTGTCGCGGAATGCGGCCGGACACAACCTTCTGAAATCGCCGACAGAGTTGACGTATCGATTTCGTCAGACAGTTGCCGGTTCGAGACAGGTTCTGTCAACAGATATTCAGGTACACTGAGGGAACTGTCGGGGTTCATCGTGTCAAATGCAGGAAATCCTGTTGAAGTCAGTTTGAAAATGGCGTTTGACTCGGCGGTGGACGGGGTGGCTGCAGCAGTCGCGCTCGAATACAGCATGAAGGCTGTCAGCGGTGGCGTGGCCGCCGAGATTGTGCCGCCAGCTTCGTACAGTGAATCAAGACGGCCTAGGCCAATAAAAATGGTTGAGTCGGTGCTTTCGGGCATCGTTAATGACTGGGGTCCGGGAGCTCCGGACAGCGTAAGAAAAAAATAGTGCCGCCTTCAATCTGGTTCAGGTTGAGGCCGGCCTGCAAGACAGGAGTTTGCAAATGTGGTCCGATGACATTGATGACATCACGGTTGAATACGAAGAAGAAGGTATCGTTGTAGTTAAGGAAGACGAAAAGAAGGTCATTGCGAAAGGCGCCTGGCCGGTCCTCATGTTCAAGTACCGTGAGTGGTCGAAGACCGAAAACGCCTATGGCCCTGCCAAATACACCATTAGAAAGTATCGCAAACGCAACGGCTCCTACCGTATTGAAGCCAAATTCAATATAGGCAAACCGGACCAGGCGGCAGAAATTGCGCGGACGCTGACAGAATGGGCCGCAGCGGATGCAGGCCAGACGCAGGAATAGTTCCCCGAATTCTTTATCCCCACCGGCCACTTACGAACTCATGAAAGAATTGTCTAAAGTATTTCTTGACAGGTAATGCTCAACACACCTAGTATCCACGCCGTTTCGCCCCCTGGAAAGGGGGTGAGCGATTGAAAATCAACCGACAGTTTACGCGAAGGTCAGGTTATAAATTACTTGACACAGCAGGGCAGTTCATTTAACCTGCTACTCCGCGTCGCCGAAAGGCACCGGAAGGTTACTTTGAAAATCAGACGCGGTGGCAAGATTGACGTGCCGCTGCAGATTGCGCTGAAAAGAACCTTGAAAAAAGTTCTTGACAGGCGAAATGCGGTGACCTAATATCTTGTCCCACTTCGCCGGGAATGCCCGGTGAGGCTGATTGGAAACAAGCGGAAAGATGACTGGCGACGATGAAAAGGAGCTGGTCATAAATTAGAGCCGCGGTAACTTCGCTCCTTGAAAACTGAATAGTAGGTTAAATATAAACGGCCCCGTCCGTAAATCAGAAACAGTCACGGCTTGCCGGGACTGATTTCAATAAATCAAACTGGAGAGTTTGATCCTGGCTCAGGACGAACGCTGGCGGCGTGCTTAACACATGCAAGTCGAACGAGAAAGTTCCTTCGGGAGCGAGTACAGTGGCGCACGGGTGAGTAACACGTGGATAACCAACCCCCGGGTGGGGGATAACACTCCGAAAGGAGTGCTAATCCCGCATAAGACCACGGCAACTGCGGTTGCTGAGGTAAAAGGAGCTTTATTGTTCCGCCTGAGGACGGGTCCGCGGCCCATTAGTTAGTTGGCAGGGTAATGGCCTACCAAGACGATGATGGGTAGCTGGTCTGAGAGGATGATCAGCCACACTGGGACTGGAACACGGCCCAGACTCCTACGGGAGGCAGCAGTGAGGAATATTGCACAATGGGCGAAAGCCTGATGCAGCAACGCCGCGTGAGTGACGAAGGCCTTCGGGTTGTAAAGCTCTGTCGGGTGGGAAGATGTGGTCCGACTAACTATCGGATTGTGACGGTACCATCAAAGGAAGCACCGGCTAACTCCGTGCCAGCAGCCGCGGTAATACGGAGGGTGCAAG
>CAZFVA010000033.1:9501-30239 GCA_964522105.1 uncultured Anaeromyxobacteraceae bacterium | reverse complement strand
CCCGATATCAGGTCAGCAGCCGAACATCTGCTGCATATGCTCCCCGGAACTGGCAGGTAGAATCCGCTTTCCCGCATAAATACTGCACTTCAGTATCAGGTATAATGCGCGGTGGCGTTTCGGGGTTGGGTTGATGAGTCTATCCGTTCTGTACCGCAGCAGCTGGCTGCTGGTCATCGCAGTTCTGCTGGTTTCTGTGGAAGCCAGATCCAACACTTACGTAGTCAGTCTGGAAAGTTACGAAAGCATAAATCCGGTAGTTTCCAGGGTGCGCAGTCTGGAGCGTTCCCGAAAATTCGACGACGCGGTTAAACTGCTTGATGAGACAAGGGAAAACGAGATTGAGTGTGCTGCCGATCGCCTTCCGGCCGGTGTTGTGGATTTTATGGCCGGCCAGATCTACGAGGCCGCAGGGCAGCACGACAAGGCACTGGCGCGTTACACGGCGGCCCGGTCTTCGCCTCTGGGCGATCAGGCAACGTTCAATATAGCGAATATCCTTATGAACACTGGCGATATCGCCGGTGCAAGGATTGCTTTCGGTGCAGTTTCTACCGCTTCAACCTTGTGGATTCCATCAAGGATCAGTCTTTCCGACACATTGCTGGCCGAGGGTCGCGCATCCGCCGCAGTCGCTGTCCTTGATGACGTGATGGATGGAGATCTGGAAGGTTCAGAACTGTCTGAAGTCAGATTGAAGATGGTGTCGGCCCTCAGGGCGGCCGGTGAAAACGATCGTGCGGTGTCACTTGCCCGCCTGGTTTTCATGAAAGCGTCTGAAAATGAAAGCGTTTCTGCGGCCGAACGTTTACTTGTCGCGCTTGGACGCCCGGTTTCCATGCTTCAGAAGACTATTCGCATGATTTCGCGTGGTGACCGGGGTGAACTGAGGTCTGTTAATTCTCGCGCCGTACGCAGTCCTTCGACCCTGGCGCATCTGGATCCGGCCCTCCCGGCGGTCGTAAAGGCGGCTTATGTTCTGGATGCCGGGCGTGATCCCGCCATTGCCATCAAATTGCTGGAAGAAGCGCGAGCCGCGGTTGCAGACCCTGATCTGGCGTCGTGGATTGAAATGGTTACCGGTGATGCGCTGGTTGAAGAAGGCAATGATACTGCTGCCGCCGAAGCATACGGCCGTGTGGTTGAGCGTTATCCGTTCGGTCCGTTTGCGACGCAGGCAGGGTTTCTGGGGGCCAGGGCGTTCATGAGATCCGGTGCCCACGACAGGGCGATTGCCCTGTTGCGCGTGGTTCGGGATACGACTCCGTCCAGTGGCGGCGCGAACACGGCCAGATGGGAGCGGGCCCTGGCCGCCTTGATGGTCGGAAAGTATGACGAGGCGTTGATTGCGCTGGACGAGTTGATTGCCGCCGTCGATCGCGGGGACGGTCTTTTGTTCGGGATCGCTGAACGGGCACGTTACTTCAGGGGTGTTTCGCTGTTCCTTCTTGGTGACCCGGAAAGCGCATTTGTGGACCTGAACCGCGTCGCGAGGGGTGCCGAGTATTCATGGTACGGCATACTGGCACGCTCGAGGCTTGAGTCATGGAATCATGAGGCTTTTCGGGCGTCTGCAGTACTTGCCGAAGACGCCGGGAAGCTTAAAGGTGTCGTGCCGACCGGTGGCAGCAAGGTTGATGAACTTGATGCCGGCGTCAGATTCAGATTTGCGGTCAACGATCGGGCCGTCGGCCCTGTGCTTCTGTACAAGATGGGCGAGACACAGGCCGGTATTTCTGAACTGGCAGCCAGAGCTCATCGCGGTTTGTTAAATGAAGAAGGATTGCGGTTGCTTGCAGTGATGAAAGCCCGTGGCGCTGCACCGCGAAAGGCGATGAGAGCGGCGACCTGGCTTCGCGGCGCTTATGTGCCCGACACCGGTTGGATTCATACCGGCGCATATCCCCGGCCGTTTTCCGGTGAAGTTGACCAGGCGTCATCCCTGTTCGACCTTGACCCGGCCTTGATATATGGGGTGATGCGGGCGGAAAGCGGTTTCAATCCCGGCGCCAGATCCCCGGTCGGCGCGGCCGGGCTGATGCAGTTGATGCGTCAGACAGCGAAGGCGGTTGCCGGTAAGCTGCTGGCTCCGGCCGGATTGTCTGCAAGCCTCTGGAAACCGGCCGGGAACATTTTGCTTGGCTCGGCGCTTCTTGATCAGCTTGTCAGGCATTTTGACGGGCATCTGCCGCTTGTGCTGACCGGCTACAACGCCGGTTCCGGTGCGGCCCGGCGTATCTGGAAGAAGCTGAAGCACCTTCCGACTGATGTGTTTGTCGAGGCCATCCCGTACGGCGCGACCCGCGATTATGTAAGAAAAGTAGTAGGTTTCGCGGCTGCTTACCGTTATCTGTATGGCAATTCGATTCCGCTGCGGGTTTCCATGACGGTGCCTGCAAAGCTCGGTCCGTGGATATTCAAGCCGTCCGTATCGTCTGAAGAGCCATCACCGCAGTGATTTCAGGTCGCCGTCTTTTTGCTTTCCATACGCCCACAGCAGAATCACCAGACCGGCCAATACCTGTGCCAGCGCAATAATCTGGGCGTCGCGCAGTCCAAGAAATCGCTCGGGACGCATTTCGGAAACTCTGATCAGTTCCACCAGGAAGCGAAGCGCCCCGGCGATCATCATATATATGGAAAGCAGAACCCCGGTTCTTGTGATTCTTGTACGCAGAAACCACAGAAGCCCGAACAGCATGAATGCCCCTGCCGCTTCGTACAGCGGTGTCGGGTGGACCGGGAAGAAAAACGGGTTGATGGCATCGCCGGGACAGACGGCGTATTCAATTCCGCCGGTGTAGCAGGGCGATGGCACCAGGCCGTTCGGATAAGTCATGCACAGGGCGGCATCAATGTTTTCCGGGACGCACGGGACCCCGAAATCGCCGTCCCCGGCCAGTTGGCACCCGATTCGACCGAAGCCATAACCGATTGCCATGATCGGTGCCATCAGGTCGGCCATTACCCCGACATTCAGCCCGCGTCGATGCCACCAGATAATCAGCAGAGTAATGTTAAGGATCAGTCCGCCGTACCACGTCAGCCCTGAATCCATGAACAGATCCGAGATGTTGAACTGCGGCGCCTCGAACAGCATGAACGCCAGTTTTGAACCGAAGACGCCGCCCAGAACCGAGATCAGCAGCGTGACGTCTGCGATCTGCTGCGGACGCATTCCGTTCAGGAATTCCGGCCTGCGACGAAGATCTTTCTGAAAAAGGATGTAGCCGACCATGTAGGCGACGAAGGCCATGACGCCATACGTGCCGACTCTGAAAGGGTCTTCAATCAGCCACGGATACATAATTATTCAATGCCCAGGCCGGCTTTCAGGTTTCTTTCACGCATTGTCGGTTCGACCATGTCTTTCCCGCCAAGAAGCGACCCGCACACCGGGAAGGCCCTTTTTGCGTAAACCGACATCGCAGAAACGACTGCGCGTATGTCCCACTGGGCGTGGGCATCTTCGCGAAGGCGGCTCATGTGGTAGAACTCGCGCAGGTTGACGGTCATGGCACAGCGCCGGCGATTGGCGTTGATCCAGGCATATCCGGAAACGGGGTCCGATGGCCCGCCAAGTACATCGGCCATGCGCATGGCATCCAGTCTGGCTTCTTCCATGACGCCCGATAAACCGGCTTCGACAATCGAAATCGGGACCGTGACTCCAAGCGCCGGGTCATAGCTCTGCGTCGTGATGCTTGCCATCCTGTGGCGCTTGAACTGACCGTACGCGGCGGCAGACAGAATGATCTCGAAGGTCATATTGGCGTGCTCGAATTCGCGCGGCATCGTGTCATGGATCATCAGACCCTTCGTCACGGCTTCGAACACTTCGGCCCTTTCCTGATGGGAAAGTTCGCGCACCCATTCGACGGCAGGCCCGAGCCCCCGGTTCAACACACCTTGAAGCAGCGTCGCCAGAATAAATGTGTCGCCTTCCGGGTCACACGCAATCATTCTGACGGGCACGTCCGGCCCGGTTTCCATCGGGCCGCCCTGCTTGCGATCGTGCAGGCCGACAACGGCCGCCTGAGACGCCAGTTTTCTGCCGGCATCGATGGCGTGTTCAAAACGGTGCAGGTCGTAGTGGCCAGGTTCAACAAAACGGATCAGCGACGGGGCAATCGGCCCTGCAACCCTCAGGAAATCTGTTGATAAGTCCTGGATTTCGGTTAGCGGATGGGCCGCCAGGCGCTTTATCAGGTGTTCAAGTGATCGGGCGTTGATAGTCATTCCAAGCTGACCGGGAACCGCCAGTGGAAGCACATATCTGGCGTCTTCACCTGCCAGTTTTTCGTCCATGCCTTTTTCTACAAGGGCATCCACCAGCTTCTGATATCTGGAAAAAGTCCGCTGCAGGTAGGCTTTGAATGCGTCCGAGAGGCCCCGCTGCTTAATTTCGGGGGCGATTACGAAATCGTCATCAAGCTTGATGTAACGCTGTGATTTTTCTGTGTATGACGCAAGCCGGTGCGATTCCAGGCTTTCGATCGCCAGTCTTGACACGCCGGTAACGTCAAAATTGAAGACGGCGTGTTCCGCGACCGAGTGATGGCCCATTCCGAACACGATCATGGCGTTCGATTTTCGCGCCTTCATCACTTCGGTGCGGGATATGCGCCGCAGCTCGCCGACAGACGTCGGGTCCCGTGAAATTCTGGCGTACGCGGCCGAGATCGTTTCGGGCGTAAGGTCTTCCGGGACCGGGCCGCCGTTACGAATCTCGTTGATAAGGTCGTAATCAATGTTGAAGCCAGCAAGTTCTATCTTTGCCATCACTGTTTCCATCAGTCCGGAAATTTTACTATGGCACGACCATGTTTCCGGGTCAAACGGTCAGGGTTCAAAGCTGTTCAAAGCATGGTCGTGATGCGCGGGGACTGGATGAAACGGATGCCCAATTTTCGTTTTACGGTGATATGCTTGCCATCCGGAGGTGTGAAATGGCGCAGAGGCTTTCCTGGTGTGAAATTTCGGCGCGGGCACTGGCCGAAAACATGCAGGGGTTCAGGGCTGTGATTGGCCCGGGCGTAATTCTTGCCCCGGTAGTAAAGGCCAATGCGTATGGTCACGGTCTGGAACTGGCGTCTTCTGTTTTTGTGAAGGCGGGTGCTGACGCGCTTTGTGTTAATGACCTCTGGGAAGCCGCCTGTCTGCGACGGGCCGGGTTCAGCGTTCCGATTCATGTCATCGGCAGGATTCCGGCCTGTGAAGCTGCCGAGGCCGTGGAACTTGACGTTTCCGCTGTCGTTTATGATTTTGAATTAGTTGCGGCCCTGAATCTTGCTGCCGCCGTGCAGAACCGGGTCTTCAAGGCACATGTCAAGCTTGAAACAGGTACAAACAGGCAGGGGCTCGGTCTTGAAGCCGCAGCCGCCCTTGTCCGTCAGATAGATTCATCTTCCCATGTAGTTGTGGCCGGCGCGGCCATGCATTTTGCCGATGTTGAAGACACGACCGACCATCAGTTTGCGCAGCAGCAGCTTGACGTGTTTGTGCGGATGATGAGTCAGCTTGGTCTGTCGGAACGGCCGGGAATCGTCCGCAGCGTGGCAAATTCGGCGGCAACGATCCTGTGGCAGCAGGCGCATTTCGAGATGGTTCGCCCCGGAATTTCGGCATACGGCATGTGGCCGTCCAGTGAAACGCTCGTTTCGGCGGCGTTGACCCGCCGTGACAAAATTGTGCTGAAACCGGCTTTGACGTGGAAGACGACCATTGTGCAGGTAAAGGACGTTTTACCTGACGAATATATCGGGTACGGCAGGACTTTCAGGGCAACGTCCGCGATGCGGATAGCCGTGATTCCTGTTGGATATTTTGATGGATATGACCGCAGCCTGTCCAACGGTGCGTATGCTCTTGTCAACGGTCGCCGGGCTCAGATCAGGGGCCGTGTCTGTATGAACATGGCGATGATTGACGTCACCGGCATTCCAGAAGCCTGTCCCGGCAGCGAAGTCGTTCTGATGGGTCGTTCCGGGGATGAAGTGATTTCCGCTGAAAAGTTTGGTTCGTGGTGTGGAAGTATTAACTATGAAGTGACCTGCAGAATCGCCGAATCAATCCCGAGGCTGCTGGTCGAGGAAGATTTCTGATGCCCGAAAAACTGATTCCGGGGCCGTCGCCACGACTCACTTCTGAAATGGTTGATCGTGAAGATGACGCCCCTGACGGCACTGATGACGAGATGCGTTCGTGGGATCTTGTTGAATCTAATAAGCTTTTCAGCCTTGGTGTTTATGATGTGCTGGAAGAGCACCGCAGGAATCCGCGTGACGGTCGTGTACACAGATTCCGTGTGCAGGGCAGCCGTGACTGGGCGACCGTGGTCCCTGTCGCGACCGACGGGCGTATCGTGCTGGTGCGTC
Organism: uncultured Anaeromyxobacteraceae bacterium; assembly: GCA_964522105.1. Taxonomy (GTDB): domain Bacteria; phylum Myxococcota_A; class UBA9042; order DTJE01; family DTJE01; genus JAGOFO01. The sequence goes on along the minus strand of CAZFVA010000033.1, from coordinate 23,862 downwards.
AGTTCAGGGCTGCGTCCGATCTGGTAACCTGGGAATTTCCCGGTGGCGTCGTCGAGCGTGACGAGCCCCCGATGAAGGCGGTCGTTCGTGAACTCGAGGAAGAATCCGGTTTTGTGGCCGCTGAAGTTGTACACGTCGCGTCCCTGCGGCCAAATCCGGCATTGATCAGGAATCAACTGCACGTCTTTCTGGCGCGTGGCTGCACGGCGACCGGCACCAGAAACTTCGATGATTCCGAAGACCTGGACACTTTTTACGCCACAGTTTCTGAAATAGATTCAATGGTTGACAGCGGGGCGATGGACCACGCGCTGATGGTTGCCGCCTGGCTTCTTGTCAGAAAAAACCTGATTCAGACCGTGTAATTGATTAATTAATCGGGTCTGAAGGCACAATGACGCCGCCCGGAAGTCTGTAAATCGCCCCGCGCAGCTCCAGTTGAAGCAGGCCAGACTGAACCGCCCCCACCGTTTTATTCAGCCGTTTGCACAGATACTCAAAGTCAGGTCCCCTGCCATTTTCAAGATAGTGCTGTCGGATTGCCTCAAGAAAATCTGCGGTATCGGACGCCGGTTCGTGGTGCGCGGCCGACATCGGTTCCGAATTCGTTTTCCAGGGCAGCCGGGATCCTGCCTGGCGCCGTACACCGGTCGGCCAGCGTTTTGGAAATTTGACTGTCTTGAGTGCTTCGACGGCATTAAGGTCGGTCGGCTTTGTGATTGCAGTTGCGCCACGTCCAAGCAGGTCGTTCGACGCGCTTGAAGACTGGAACGCTATGTCTGCCGGGATTGTGAACACCGGAACTTTGATTCCCCTGGCGATTTCCGCCGTAATCAGCGCGCCTGAACCTTTCGCGGCCTGAATAACAATCACCGCATCAGCCAGGGCTGCCACAAGTCTGTTGCGCCTGGGAAAAAAGCCGGGCTGGGCGCCCATGTCGGGCGGATATTCTGAAATCAGGCAGGAACTCGCATGACGGTCAGGGTTGCCAAGACCGGCAAAAAGTTCGGTGTTCGAGGGCGGGTGGGGCCGGTCGAATCCCGATCCCAGGATGCAGAACGTGCGTCCGCCGACAGCCAGGGCAGATTCATGGGCGACTGTGTCGATTCCTGCCGCACCACCGCTGATAATTACGACGCCACTGGCCGCAATCGCCGATGAAAACAGCTTAGTCATTTCAACGCCGTAGTCGTCAGGCCGTCTTGGTCCGACGATCGCTACCTTCCGCAAAGAAAGATCGGGAACCCCTTTTACAACCAGGATCTTCGGGGCGTCGCCCTGCAACCGGTCCTTGAAAACGCTTTCGCAAAGCCAGTAACGGTAACCGCCCCTGAACATTGCTTCTGTTTCCCGCCGCATGTATTCGCGGACATCCTGTGCAGTTCTGGAGTCGGTGTCCAGCAGTTTGCGCCTGATTTCAAGGCACTCATCATCGTCCGGTTGTCTTATTTCAGCAGGCGCACAGAGGTTCAGTTGCATCATGTATTCCAACGTTAAAGCGTGGTTCGATTTCGCGTTGGCCGGGCTCAAGTTACATCGCCTGGTGTAAGTAATTCAGCATTCAAATCGGTGTGTAACTGTGCTTGACGTTTATCTCGTTGCCCCATTGACATTCATTTGGTAGTATTGCGCACTGGGTATTTCCGGGAGTATCGGAATGAGACTGCGTACAATTATTGTCTCTTGTGCAATATTAACGGGTTTCGCGGCATGTAACGACGTGCCGGTGCGTAATCTGACATCAACCTATTCGGTTCAGATGCAGGCTCTGCGTGATCGTGGCACGCCGGCAAAGCTTGATATTCTGTGGGTCGTCGATGATTCGTCGTCGATGTGTCAGGAACAGCAGAACCTTGCTTCAAGCTTCAAGACGTTTCTTGATGTCTTTCAGAAGTTTACAGCAATCGACATGCAGCTTGCGGTTACTTCGACCAACGTTTGCCCGAAGGGAACGATTGGCGGGGCAGTCCGTGGAAAGTTCCTTTATCAGCCAGCTACGACCCTTTCGCCCGGATGTGCTGAAAGGCGCCCCTATGTCTGCCTGGTCGATTCTCAGTGTCAGGCCGCCAAAACCGGATTTACGGATCCCGCAAACTGGGTCTGTGAAGTTGAAAATACTGAACTAGGTATCGGAACGTTCGTTTGTGACCAGCCGGCCGAGATCGGTGACGACGGTCGCCCCGGGGACATCCTTTTTGCGTTCAGTTCACGTTGCCGTTATGCGTGTGACCCGCTTGCCGATGCGACCCAGTGTGGCGAAGTTTTCGGAATGCCGGATGCCTGTAAGGCTGATGGCAAGATCTGTGACGGCGGCTGCAGCACAGCCGAGTGCAATAAAGAAACATCGTTTGATTCCAAAAATAATTGCCCGTTACGCTGCCGTGGGCGCAGTTGTGTTGACGTATGCGTTGAAGTGACCGGTGACCAGGCAGACTGCGCAACCCGCTGCGGTGCTGCAGGCGCTGAATGTCTTGATGTCTGTTCGGCAGTTGTGAAGGCTCCGACATGCGACCTGATTTGTGACGTAAACCAGAGCTGTTTCGACAAGTGCCAGACATATTTCGGTGAAGGCAGCTTCAGTGCGTGTCAGACCACCTGTCAGGCCGCGTCGTTCGAACAGTGCTCAAGTCTCTGTAATGAAAATCTGGGCGGAAACGAGTTCCTTTGCGCGGTTACCTGTGACAACAGTTACTCGTGTCAGGACAATTGCATCGCCCAATTTGGTGATAATACGTACCGTTGCGAGTGCCCCGGCGGTGACTGCACGAACGTCGGCTGCATGAAGCCGCCTGCCACCAGTTACTGTCCCGGCCGCACAGGCACCAACAAGGACGGTTCGCCCAAATGGTCCGGCCCCACAATCCTTAATAAAGACGTCGCCGACTACTATGCGGTCGAGTGGATTAAAGGAAACTGGGAAGGTCCGCCGAGCTGGGATCTTACGTGGAAAGACCTTCCGACCGATGATTCAATTGAGTCGGTGGAAGCCAGAACTATTCTGAAAGAAACGGTATTTGAACACCTGTTCATCTGCATGGCGACGGTCGGCGCAAACCAGAGCACCAATTGTGGTGGTCAGGAACAGGGCCTTCGCGCTGCCTGGATGGCTCTGGATCCGGAAGGCGAAAATGCCGAGCAGGCCAAAAACTTCCTTCGCGATGACGCGTACCTTCTGGTCGTCGTCATATCCGATGAAGACGATTGTTCGGCGCCTGAATACTTTGATGAAACGAAGCAGGTCTGGAAAAACTACGTCACCGACATGAAGGCCCGCGGAAGCTGTCCGTGCGAGCGTGATGAAAACGGTTGTCTGGCGTCCGGTGAATGTGATTACTCGAAGTGCCTGACGAAGGGCAGCTTTGATCGGAACAAATGCCAGCTTTATTCGTCTGCATCCATGGTTAACAAACTTCGCTCCCTGAAGTCAGATCCGGCCCAGGTCGTGTTCTCGGCGATCGTCGGCGACGCCGTTCCAGGTTCAATCACGACGCCCGCCGACTGGGACGAACACCTCGGTGGCCCGGCCCTTGATGCGGTTCACGAAAGATTCTATGACTGCAGATGCCAGGGTAAGCAGCCCGAGTATGTACTTGAAGCGACTTACAATTACATCTGTTCGTCGTTCCTGGGAACCGCCGAATACGGCAAGCGTTACATTGACGTCGCCGAGGCGTTCGGGCTTGGAAGATACGGCCAGGTCGCCAACATCTGTTCCGAAGTCGGTATCGGTCCTTCGCTGGAAGAGATAGCCAACCTGGTCGTTCCGCTTCTGACCCGCGTCTGCCTGCCCAGGCCGATGGAGTGGTCATGTCAGGGTAAGTGCGAAGCCACCTTCTCTGATGCCGCCAAATGTTCTGAAGTCTGTGCCGCCAACGAGTGCTTTGCTGAATGTCAGACAGTATTTGGTGGAGAGCCGGGCTGCGCCGACATCTGCCGTTCACGTGATTACATTGACATCTTCAAGTATGACAACAAAGGCGAATGCGCAACAAAGAACGCTGACGGGACGTGCGTACCTCTTGAAATGATTACTGATTCCAATCCTGACGGTGATTACCGGCTGGTCAAGAACGCCCCATCGTGCCCGCTGTTCGATCTGACGATGGGCGAACGTCCGGAAAATGCCATCGAATTCAAAGACCCGCTCGGATACACCGACAAGCTCGAGATCGTTTACAGGGCTGACGCCAATTTCTGTCAGGATCGCTGTGTGCGTATCTTCAAGGACGAAAATCTGTGTCTTGACGTCTGTGCCGGTGACACCGATTCATGCGTTGAAAAGTGCATCAAAATCACCGGTTCAAGAAGCTGTTCATACGTCTGCGAAGTCAGCACGGACACGTGTCTGAATCAGTGCATCGCTCTTGACTACGAAGACTGCACTGCCAAATGCGAGTAGGCTGCGTTTAACAGCAAGATCAGCGTCAGGCCCCCTTCGTAAACTTCGTTTCGGGCTTTTTTAAGAAACCCGCGGATGTGAATTATGAATAGTCGTGCAGCGAAATCTGGATTTTTGTTATTGCTCGCGGTGATGCTGGTTCCGTCTTTTTCTTACGGTCAGGATTCGACAGGCGTCCCGGCGGTCGGGGAACTGTTTGATACTATTCACGTTGTTGTCGGTCCATCAAAAAGGTCACTTCAGGCTGTTGCGATTTCGCCGGTCGAATGTCCGACGTCGGTTGGTGGATGTGCAACTGCCGACACGACGGTCAGTCGTGATCTCGAGATTTCAGGGTATTTTAAACTGCTGGATCCCAAGTCATTTCTGGCAGATCCGAAGACCGAATCGCTTGTTACGACAAGTTTCCCGGACTGGATGAACGTCGGCGCGTCGTGGCTTATCAAGTACAGCGTGACCGGCGCCGGCGGGTCGAATGTCAATCTTCAGTTCCGTCTTTATGATGTTAATCAGAAAATTGCACGTCCTGTCGCCGATCAGTCGTTTCCAAAGATCAGCGAGTCCCAGATCCGCGCAAGTACGCACAAGTTCGTCAATGCGGTAATCAAGGAAATTACAGGCGAACCGGGCATCTTCGGGTCGCAGATCGTGTTGTCACACAAGACAGGCCCGACTGCCCGGGACATCATTGTAATGGAGATGGATGGCGGCGGTCGTTCGACGCTCGTGTCAAACGGCTCGGCCAACATGTTCCCGAAGTGGACCCGCAGTGGCGGCGTTCTTTACACGTCATTCAAGCCCGGCGTGCCCCAGCTTTACATCGGTAAGAAGCGGATCACCAATGACGGCTACCAGTATCGTGGCGGCGAGCTTTCGCCGGACGGTTCGGTAATTGCCGCATCGGTTGATATGGATGATCAGTCTGATCTGGTCCTGATAGACCCTTCAAGCGGCAAAATTGTCCGTAAGCTGACTGATACGCAGTGGGACGAAGTCTCGCCCTCGTGGTCATCGGACGGCAGACTGATTGCCTACGTGTCGGCCAAGGGCGGCGATCCGCAGATTTATTTAATGAATTCTGATGGTTCTGGTGAAAGACGATTGACGATGGCCGGGGCCTACAACACCGGTGCCAGATTTGGACCGGGTAACAAGGTTGTGTTCGCCGGCATGGACGAGTTCAGGTCGGACCTTTTTGTGGCCGATCTTGACGGAAACATATCCAGGTTGACTCAGGATCAAGGTAACAATAAAGACGCTGCCTGGTCGCCTGACGGCCGGTATTTTGTCTTTCTGTCTGACAGGACCGGTGGCTGGAAAGTGTGGATTATGACCGAGGACGGCCGCTATCAGTTCCCGATATCGGCGGACGAAGGCTGGTTCGGGACTCCTGACTGGAAATGACAGTTGCCGCTGTAGTCGGCAGGGGGCGTCTTGGCAGGCAAGACTCGCAAGCAGGGCAAATTCGTAAGGCTGTTCAAGGCCATTGGTCGTGAACTGGCTATTTTCGGCAGGGGAATTATTCCGGCCGGCCACGTCTTTGTAGATGCCCGTGGTTTTGATCATGCCGCCGCGATATCGTTCTATTTCATCCTTTCAATGGCACCTTTCACGATTCTGTTTTTCTCGGCGATCGGATTTGTCGCCGCAAAACTTGGCCCCGACTCGATTCAGGTCAGCTCTGTCATTGAAAGAATTACGGCTGTGATCAGGGATTTTGTACCTGTTGAAGGTGACACTTTACGTGGCATTCTGGATTACCTGATTGCCCGTCGCGGTCAGTTTGGTATAGCAGGTACTGCCGTGATGATTCTTGGCGCGTCTGCAGTGTTCGGCGCGCTTGAAAATGCCCAGACCGACATTTTCGACAAGGGTGCCAGGCGCAAGTACATCATCTCCAGACTGATTTTCACAGTTGTGCTTTTTTTCGCGGGGATGCTGGTCTTTTTGACCTATAACGCCAAGACTTTGTTTGACTCGTTCATCGCTGTCAGTTTTGGGAGCAGCGTCGATCAGGTCGTATCCAGAACGGGAATATTGAGCAAACTTTTCGACTATATTCCTGTCCCGATAGGGTTTCTGGCCGTTCTGTATCTGCCCGGCATCGTCAGGCCGAGGTTTCCCGATGCCATGCGGGGGGCTGTGCTTTTCTTTGTGCTGTGGGAGATAGCCCGGGAAGGTTATTCCTATTACGTGACGTCGGTGGCCGAGTACAACCTGCTTTACGGATCTCTGGCAACACCCATTCTGTTGTTCCTGTGGTTGTTCTATTCAGCCCTTGTCCTTATATATTGCTTGAGCTTTACCGCCGCCATAGCCGCACCGAAACCCCGAAAATTGTAAAAGGTTCTTGCATTCAGTGTTGACACTGATAAAATCGCCGGAAATCGCATTATGCGGTTTTGTTGATTTGTCCTTAATTTATGGTGGAACGATGAATCGGATACTTAGCTTGTTTGCTGTTGCAGCTCTGGTAATTATGGTTACCGGTTGCAAGGAAAAGGCCGCTACGGAAGCCGCAGCTCCTGCCCCGGCCGAGACTGTTGAGCTGTCGATGCACATTATGTCGCAGTGTCCCTTCGGCGCTCAGGTTCAGAAAGGTATTGCACCTGTCATCGCGAAGCTTGGACCGGCCCTCAAGTTCAACATGATCTACATCGGTGACGAAGCTCAGCCCGGCGTTCTGACGTCGATGCACGGCGAAAACGAAGTCAAGGGTAACAAGTACCAGCTTTGCGCAGTGAAGTATGCCCCCGCGAAGTACATGGACGTTGTTGTCTGCATGGCTAATGATATGCGCAACATCCCCCAGAACTTCGAAAAGTGCGCCACTGACAATCAGGTTGATCCCGCCCCGATTAAGGCTTGCGCCGAAGGTCAGGAAGGTACCGACCTGGTTTCCGCGTCATTCAAGCTTTCCAAAGAGAAGGGCGCCCGTGGATCCCCGACCATTTTCCTGAATGGCGAAAAGTATCAGGGTGGACGCACGGATATGGAATTCCTCCGCTCGATTTGCAATGCCTACAAGACCGCGAAGCCGGAAGCTTGCAAAGACATCCCCGAGCCGAAGAAGATCCCCGTGACGGTTCTGTCCGACAAGCGTTGCACGAAGTGCTTCCCCGACAGAATCCTCAGCCAGCTTAAGAACATGTTCCCCGGCATGGAAGCCAAGACCCTTGATTACAATGATCCCGAAGGCAAAGCCCTCTATGACAGCCTGAAAGAACAGGGCGTCAAGATGCTTCCCGCTTTCCTGTTTGACCCCATCGTTGCTGAAGACCCGGGCTTCCAGCAGGTCAAGCGTTTCGTGACCGACGCCGGTACCTACAAGCTTCTGCAGGTTGGCGCCAAGTTCGACCCGACCGCCGAAATTTGTGACAACCAGATCGATGATGATGCCGACACGAAAGTTGACTGTGCTGATGAAGATTGCGCCGGTCAGGTCGAATGCCGTCAGGCGATCGAGAAAAGACTGGACGTGTTCGTCATGTCCCAGTGCCCCTTTGGCGTGAAGGCTCTTGATGCGATGGTCGAAGTTCTTGATGCATTCAAGGACGACGGAATCACCTTCCAGATCAATTACATCGCCGAAGAACTTCCCGATGGTACTTTCAAGGCTCTGCACGGCCAGCCGGAAGTTGATGAAAACATCCGTGAACTGTGCGCAATAAAGTACTACCCGAAGAACCACAAATACATGGAATACATTTCCTGCCGCAACAAGGACATCCGCTCGGCTGAATGGCAGAAATGCGCAGTCAACGGCATTGATGTCAAGGTTATGGAGAAGTGCTTCAGCGGCGACGAAGGCAAAAAGCTTCATTCCGCAAACATCAAGGCAGCTAAAGAACTCGCCATTGGCGCAAGCCCGACCTGGCTCGCCAACAACAAGAACAAGTTCTCCGGCGTTGCCCCCGAGCAGATCAAGAAGCAGTTCTGTGATTTCAATAAAGACCTGAAAGGCTGCGCCAAGACCCTTTCCGGCGATGCTCCGGCTCCTGCTGGTGGCAAGCCGGCCGGCGGCGGCGGAGCTTGCGGAGGCTAATCCCTCTCGCACTCTGATCTGAATAGATAAGGGGGCCTTCGGGCCCCCTTTTCTTTTTTAACCAACCCCCAACTAAACCTGTCGTCTCCGGTTGTTTTTACCGGTCCGCCGGGCTACATTTCCGGTGTAATATAGTCCCGGCTTCTGGAGGCATGCAGCTTTGAAGACGATTATTGAACCTTTCCGAATCAAGATGGTCGAGCCGATCAAGATGACTACGCTGGAAGAACGCATTGAAGCGATTGAAACGGCCGGTTTTAACCCGTTCATGCTTCCTGCCGCCAAGTGTCTGATTGACCTGCTTACCGACTCTGGAACTTCGGCCATGAGCACCGATCAGTGGGCCGCCATGATTAAGGGCGACGAGTCCTATGCCGGGGCGCGTTCATGGTTCAAGTTTGAGTCGGCGGTAAAAAAAGTCACGGGATTCAAGCATGTGATCCCGGCTCATCAGGGCCGCGCCGCTGAAAGGCTTCTGTTTTCGGTGATTGCCGCGGAAGGGATGGTCGTCCCTTCAAATACCCATTTCGATACCACCAGGGCCAATATTGAATTCAGGAAGGCCAGCGCCGTCGACTTCGTCGTGCCAGGCGGTGAAGATCCCGAAGTTATTGCAGATTTCAAAGGCAACATGGATATTGTCGCACTTGAAAACTGTATCCGTGAAAATGGCCCCGAAAAGATTCCTGTCGTCATGCTTACGGTCACGAACAACGCGACCGGCGGGCAGCCTGTCTCGATGGCAAATATAAAGGCGACGCGCGCGGTCTGTGACAAGTACGGCCTGCCGCTGTTTCTGGATGTCGCCCGCTTTGCCGAAAACGCCTGGTTTATCAAGGTGCGCGAGCCTGGTTATGCAGACAAAAGCCTTCGCGAGATTTCGCTTGAGATGTTCAGCCTTGCCGACGGATGCACGATGTCGGCCAAAAAGGACGCGCTGGTGAACATCGGCGGGTTCATTGCCCTGAATAACGATGAACTGGCCGTTAAGCTGAAGAATCTGCTAATCCTTACGGAAGGTTATACGACTTACGGCGGTCTTGCCGGTCGGGATCTGGAAGCGATAGCGCAGGGTCTTGAAGAGATCCTTGACGAAGACTACATGCGTTACAGGATCAGGACTGTCGAGTATCTGGCCGAAAAGCTTAATGAAAAAGGCATTCCGATATTCAATCCGCCCGGTGGCCACGCGGTCTATCTTGACGCAAGGCGCTTCCTGCCGCACCTGCCTGCCGAGCAGTTTCCCGGCCAGGCGCTTGTGACGGAACTTTATATTGAAGGCGGAGTCCGGTCGGTCGAGATCGGTTCGGTCATGTTCGGGTACTGGGATGCAGCCGGAAAGTTTGTCGGGGCGCCTAATGAACTGGTCAGGCTTGCGCTGCCAAGGCGTGTTTACACGCAGAGCCACATCGACTACCTGATCGAGGTTGTCGAAGAAGTTTATGCCAGACGCGATTCGGTCAGGGGGCTGAAATTCAAGTATGAAGCGCCGATTCTGCGGCATTTTTCATCGACATTTGAACGGGTCTGACGGTTGGCTGGCGCGGCGCGACCGGCGTAAATCGTCGGTGGCATGCTGCCTTGGGGGGCGCTCTTGAACTGGCGTGAAGCAATTCTGGTTGGAATGGATACCGAGACGACCGGTCTTGACGTCAAGAACGACCGCGTCTTCGAAATCGGCATTGTGACGTTCGAAAATGGCGCCGTTACCGAATCGTGGGGCGAATTGATGGACCCCACGGTCGAGCTTGAAGACAAGATTGTCGAAACGACCGGCGTTTGTACGGCAGATGTCGAGGGTAAGCCGCTGTTCGGTGAAATCGCGCCTCAGATTGCAGCCAGGATGAATGGCCGCGTAGTAGTCGGTTACAACATACTTGGCTTTGATATGCCTATCCTGACGTCGGAATTTGAACGGCTGAAGCTGCCGATGCCGGATTGTCAGGTCGTCGATGCCCTTGTTTTTGCCAGACATTTTGTGAAGGCCGGCCGCCACAGGCTTGGCGACATGGCCAGAAAGTATGGCGTTGAAATGGACACGGCACATCGGGCGACCGCTGATGCCGAGGCCACCGTCAAGCTGCTTCTGGCGATGGCGGACGAGCTGCCGTCCGACCTTGACAGTCTGTTGCGACTTCAGGCCCAGCTTGAAGCTGCGCAGCGGGCGAAAAGGGCCATCTGGCGCAAAAAAGGCGGTTCTGAAGGGCTGATTGAAAGCGGTCCTGATGCCGCCCTGGTTCAGGAAGATACTGTAAGTCTGGGGCCTGCATACCTTTATGGTGACGAGATGGACCCGTTGAAGGCTTACATTGAACAGTATGCCGATTTGACCGCCGGGCGTTGATTAATTCTGAAAGCTGGTTGTTGATGCGGATTGTGGGGAAAAATCTGCTGCGAAAGCTGACCTGTCTGCTGCTGTGCGCATCAGTAGTTACCTGTATTTCATCCTGTTTTACCGAACCATCCATCCCCGAATGTGTCACGCTTGCCAACTGTCCGACCGGTCAGGGTTATACGGGCTGCCTTGGCGGATACTGTTATAAATCGGAAGTCTGCGCGACCAGACCGGCTGTGGCCGGTGACGGTTGTTGCGCCATAACTGAAGGCGACCGTTCGGCGGATCTTGACTGTCTGCTTACTGATACGCCCCTGTCGTGTACGGACCCGGCCGGTCCATCGCTTGATGATGACGGGAATATCTTTGTTTCATGCATACTTACGGAAGGTGACGGAACCACTTCAGTAATTCTGCGCCGCCTGGACCCTGCAGGAAATTTGTCTGTGCCGGTAGTCGCCGGTCCCGGAAATGCGGCGTTTAATCCGGTACTCGGGATAGGCGGGACTATCTATGTTCAGTACGCGACCGGCCTGGTCCGCTATCTGACGGCAAATCTGGGTGTGGTCAAGCGCCTGTCAGACGTTGTGCCGGTCGGCCCGGTTTCGTCAAACCGTGGATATGGGACGTGCCGCAGTATCGTGGGGTGGCCCGGTAACGATGGCCGGATCAGCCTTTATGATGAAGAAGCCGACGTTGTGCTGGCGTATGGACCTGACAGGTCTGACCTGGGTGCGGCAGGGGCAAATCAATTGACGGTGTCGTGGACCGGCAGGCGCATGTACGTCACATGGAATACCGGGCAACTTGATGTATGGGAAATCGGGGCAAATCCGCTCGGGCTGGTACTTTCGATGCAGTTGCCGGCGCTGGCGGCCGTGCCTGCGCTGGACGTTGACGGACGGATATATGTGGTCCTGATGGACGGCAGACTGATAAGTTACAAGGAAAATGCGGCGCTTCGCCTTGATGAAATCTGGAGCCTGGACCTTTTTCAGGGCGTACCTGAACAGAAAGTCTCGCTGCTTGTGCGTCCTGATAACTCCCTGGTCGTGATCGGGCAATCCGGAAAGGTTCAGATTATTAAAGATATGGAAACGTTCGCTTCCGTGGTGGCCGAGGGTACCTTTGATGATCCGCTTGATGAAACGTATCCGGTTCTGACGGCTTCCAACCGCGTCGTTGCTGTATCTGAAGACGGCAAGATCGTGTCCATGCTGCCCGAGGACCAGTTCGGGGCGCTTCAGACCGGGCTCAGTTTTGTGGTGCCGTCGCGACCGGTATCCGACCTTGTTCTTCAGGGAAATTCACTTGTCTATGTGTCCGAGTCCGGCAATCTGACGGCCTGGGTTTATCCTGATGGCCCGGCCGAGGGCAGGTGGATCCGGCGATCAGGTGACAACGGCTCGACCGGCAGGACTGTCAGGCCGTCCGTATCCACAGGTAATGATTAGGTTTTGGTGCAGATATGCGATTGGGCTTGCTGGCCCGTATCTCCATAGCGATTCTGCTGTCGGCCGCTGCCGCGACCGTGCCTTCGTGCGGACCTTCCCAGACCCCTGAACCAGACATAATCGTTCAATGCTATTCACCCGGGGACTGCCCTCAGGGCGGCGTCGCCGAATGTATGAAAGCCGCGTGCAGCGAAGGTCAGTGCGTTATTGTTGCTGATCCGGCCGCGCAGGGCGAATCGTGCGGCGCATCAGACCTTTGTGTCGCAACGGCTGGCGTGTGCGACAACGGTGTCTGTGGCGGGACCGCGCCGGTAATATGTCCTGCGGTCCGGTGTATGGTCGGGTCATGCGACTCTTCGGATGGCAGTTGCGTCTATGAGCCGGCAGTCGACGGCGTCGTGTGTGAAGGGGATGAAAACGGGTGCACTGACGATTCGTGCGTTGCGGGGCGGTGCGAAATTGGAACAAACCATTGCCCGTGCGACACGGTCGGTGACTGTCCGGACCTGGACTCGTTGTGCGGCGGCATTTATGTATGTGAATCAAATCGTTGCGTGATTGATCCCGCGACGGCCGTTGTCTGCCCGTTGGCCGGTCATTGCGAACAGTTTGAGTGCGACCGGGCGACAGGTGCCTGCGTTCGTCAGGTGACGCCTGACGGGACATTGTGTGACCAGTCGGACGTATGCAGTGTGCGTGCGGTCTGTCGGGCCGGTGTCTGCGCGAAGGAACCGCGATGCGACGACGACAATCAGTGCACAGATGACCTGTGCAACCCGGAAACGGGGGCCTGTTCTTATCCGGCGCGTTCGGGCGACTGCGATGACGGCAACTTGTGCACCAGTCCTGACGCATGTTCAGGCGGCAGGTGTGACGGTCCGGCGGTGTCATGCGCTGACCTGACCGAATGTACGCTTGATGATTGTGACCCCGAAACCGGCTGCGTGAATGTGCCGGTCATTGCGGGCGCGTCATGCACTGAAGGCGACCTGTGCATCGTTGATAAGACCTGCAGCGGTGGCGTGTGCCTCGGTTCGCGGCCGAAATGTGATGACGACAATCTGTGCACCTCGGATGCATGCGATTCATTGACAGGTGAATGTTCCCATTCGGCCGTCGGTGGGGGGTGCGATGACGAAAATGCGTGCACGACTGATGAATACTGCGCCGGTGGCGTGTGTACCGGCGGCGTTGATGTCGCGGGCTGCTGCAATTTCGACGCCGACTGCGAGGATTTGGACCTGTGTACCACAAGTCGTTGCAGTGATTCTGTCTGCATTCAGGAAGGCCAGCCGTCAGATTTGTGCCCTGTCGATGCGGGCTGCAGTGAATCGTGCTGTGCCGGTTCGTGGTGCATGGCGCAGAGCGGGGAATGTGCGGCGGCCGACATGGGATTTCCGCTGCTGATGGCGGCGTGGGATTTTGCGTCAGGCGGCGTTCTGCGAGGATTCTTCTGGGGTGAACCGGCAGGTCGCATGGTGGCATCCGGTGCAGCAGTCCAGGAGCCGGCAACGCAGGCCGTGATTCGCCTTCCAGGGCGGACTTTGCCTGAAGGTACCGTGATTGTGTATGCCGAGCTGGCGTCGGGGGTGTGTGGCGACATCACGTTTGGTCGTGAGCCAGCGGCCCGGGGATGTGGTGTTTCCGGTGGCCGTCAGATGGTTGCCGCCGCATTCAAGTCGGCGCAGGTCGTTGACGGGCAGGGAAGACTGGATCTGTCTGTGATTATTGGCGGATCGGCCGTTGTTGCGCGAATGAATGCGTACCTGTGGAACCGGGAAGGTTGCGCCGCAGGCGGCGTTCTGATGTCGGATTCATCGTCGGTGACCGATCTGGCCGTCGACGCGTCGCTTGACTCTGTTGCGGTCATCTTCCGTGACGGTGCGTCGATTAAATCGGCCTTAGTGCAGGTCGGCGGGCAGATCACTGCGGGGCAGTTTACGCCGACCGACTTTTCAATCGTTCCCGGGCGTTTTTCTACTTCACTGGTCAGCGTGGCAGATGGCAGCCGGGTCGCAGCCTGGGGCGGCGCAGATAACAGAATACGGATGGCGGGGCTTGGAGTTGGCGGCACGGCGGGGGCTTCGGTTTTGCTGCCGATAGTTGACCTGGAAACCGAGATTCAGGC
>CAZFVA010000033.1:0-9401 GCA_964522105.1 uncultured Anaeromyxobacteraceae bacterium | reverse complement strand
GCGACCACGCCTGACGGCGCATCGACCTGCAGTCAGGACCGCGACTGCGATGATTCGACCGTCTGCACCGTTGACCGGTGCGTCGCCACTGTAAATGGCCTTAAACGTTGCGAAAACAATCCCGATCACAGCGCCTGCCCGTCCGGCCTTGAATGTTTTGCCGAATCGCTGCTCGGTCCCGGGTGCCGCAATCCGCTTGAATTGCTGTGTGTAAACAAGGCCGATGGCGCCGAGTGCATCCCGTCAGACGCCTGCGCCACATCGAAAGGCGAATGTGTCGGTGGTTTCTGCAGCTTTACCAGGCGGCAGTGCCCTGACCGTGCGTGCATGGCTTCGGCCGGCTGCGACGCCGCCACCGGGACGTGCCGGTATCAGTTGTCCCCCGAAGCTGCCGTATGCGACCTTGACGACGACCGCTGTACGCAGGACACGTGTCACGGGGGCATCTGCGTAGCCGGTTCAGACACATGTGAATGTTCCCTTGAAAGAACCTGCATCCAGCCACGCAACCTGTGCCTTGGCGCTGCCGTGTGCAGAGATGGTACCTGCGCTTCGACCCCGGTTGACTGCACGACTGAAGACACTGAATGCATCCGACACTACTGCAATCCGTCTAACGGCCTCTGTGATTCCACGGCGGTTAACGAAGGTGGCCCCTGCACCGACGGCAGGGCGTGCAGCGGTCCCGGAACGTGCAGCAACGGCGCATGTATCACCGAGCCCAGGCAATGCCCTGCAAAGCCCTGCCAACTGGCCGTCTGCGAGGAGCCTTCCGGCTGCCGTTATGAGCCTGCCGACCTGCCTTGCGACGACGGCAACAAATGTAACGGCCCCGACCATTGCAACGCAGGCGAATGTACGGCCACCGGCCCGGCCGTTTCATGCGATGACGGAAATCACTGCACTACAGACCTGTGTGCCCCGGCTACCGCAGTGTGCACGCACGACTTCGTCGCGATGTGCTGTGGAAACACGGTCCTTGAAAGCGGGGAGCAGTGCGACGCGACAGGTCTGCCAGGCTCTGGATGCGACGACTGCCAGTTTGACACGGTCAGTCTTGATTTCCAGGGCGCTGTGCCGTCATTCGCTTGGTCCGCCGGTGCCATGCGCGGGGCTGTCGCCTGGGAAATCGTCGATTATGATGACGGTCGCGGGGTCGCGCTTCGCCCCCTCTCCGCACTTGGTGAATTTGCCAGTCCTGTCCCGATCCCGGCCGGTACAGTCAAGGGCCGGTCGATGTCCCCCGTGCTGGCTGCCCTGCCTGACGGCTTCGTGCTTGGTGCCCTGACGTCGCTGGCCCCCGAGTTCTGGCTTCTTGACGCCCTTGCTCAGCCGAAGATCAGGGCCGCCGTCCGAAATCCGTGGGATGGCGGGACCCCTGCCGGTAAACTGGTACTTGCCAGCTCGCCGCTGCGCACGATCGCGGCGTGGGTTGTAAAAGATCAGGCCCTGGGCCCGCGCCTTCTTTACGCGGATCTTGCGGTTGGAAACGGCCAGCTTCTTGTTTCAAGCTCGTCAGTTCTGGCTTCATGGGACAAAAATACGACCGTAATCCCGGGTGATGCGTGTGCGCAGGATGACGGGGTGCTGGTCACTTTTGCCGTGCTCGCGGATACAGGTCACGAGTCAGTTGTAACTCATAAAGTTGCGTTTTTTCAGGCAGGTGCCGCCGTCCCGAAGATTTTTGACCTGACTTCCCTTGAATGGGACATCGTTTTTCCGGCCGTCTGTGCCACCGGTTCTGACGGGCGCGTGATGGTCGTCTATCCAAAGGTTGACAAGTCGTCTGGCGGAAGTCTTGTCATCGAGTCGGTGTTCATTGATACTGATCAGGTTCCCGGCCTTCCGCAGACCGTTTATTCGTCGTCGGTTTCCGACGTTGACGTGGTTTTTCCGTTCATTTCAGACGTTGATTCAAATCCGGACGGTGGTTTCAGTTACCTGTGCCCTGTGTTTTCGGGTGGCATGGATTCCCCTGAATCCATTAAACCGTTGATCCTGAACATATCCGCCGAGGGTGTCGTTCAGGGCCGGCCGATCGCTGTTGAAGGCCCGACTTCCCGTTATGTGCTTGGTCTTGCAGTTGGGAACGTTGCCGGTCTGGCGTTGTCAGTTTTCTGGGTTGAAAACAGTGACATGGGCAACCAGGACTTGAAAGGCAGGGTGGCCGGTCGTCTGTATCCGTTGACAGGCGGGGGATCTGTTAAATGAAATTGCGCTTCATCGGTCATGCGTGCGTTGTGGTTGAAACAGCCTCCAGGGCCGTCATCATATTTGACCCGTTCCAGCCGAATGCCTTTTGTGGCCGCATATCGTTAAGACCTTTCGAAGGCCATGTGGACGCCGTCGTGTCTTCACATCATCACCTTGACCACTATCACATTGACCCCTCGTTCGGTGCGCCGATCGTCGTTGACGGGCCGTGTCAGGTCAGGGGCGTCCAGTTTTCCTGCGTTGAAGTGCCGCACGGCATGCCTGACGGCAAAGACCACGGCAACGTCAAGGTTTTCAAGGCCGTGGTTGATGGCATCAGCATTATTCACATGGGCGATGCCGGCCGGCCGCTGACAGGTCCGGAAATGGGCGCGCTCGGCGTTCCTGACGTTCTGTTCGTGCCGGTGGGTGGCCGGTTCACAATGGGACCGCTCGATGCCGCAGAGCTTGTCAGGCGGTGGTCGCCCAAAATAGCCATCCCAATCCATTTTCAGCATCGTGATGTCGCGATTGCGCTTGAGTCGCTGGACGCGTTCACCGGTCAGTTCCATGACGTTTTATGTGCTGATGGTCCGCTTGAACTTACTGAAGCTGACCTTTCTGATGTGCCCCGGGTAATTGTGATGCAGGTTGAAGGTGCGCGCTGACCCGATCTGATGTTCCTGCCCCGGATTTCCCTGCCTTTCCTGCTTTACTCCGGGTTCTCGACGCTGCCGATGAACGGCAGATTGCGGTATCGCTGCTCGAAGTCCAGCCCGTACCCGACCACAAATTTGTCGTCAATCGGGAATCCGACATACTTGAGCGGCATAGTATCAGTGGCCTTTCCAGGTTTATGCAGCAATGTGCACACCTCGACCGAGCGCGGTTTTTTCGATTTCAACGTTTCCGTCAGGAATTTCAGCGTCAATCCGGTGTCAACGATGTCTTCCACAACTATGACGTCTTTGCCCCATATCGGCCGCGACAGGTCCTGGGTAATCCTTACTACCCCGCTCGACTTTGTGTCGTCACCGTATGAAGACAGCCCGAGCGTGTCAATTGTCAGCGGCAGATCGATTTGCCGGCACAGGTCTGCCGCGAAGAACAACGCCCCTTTAAGGATGCACACTACGACGAGGTCTTTTCCCCTGTAGTCGTCCGTTATCTGCCGACCAAGCTCGACAACCCTGGCCTGAATATCGGCTGCAGAAAAAACGCACTTGAATCTGTCGGCACCTTCCATGATCAACCTCGCGCCTGCCAGTTGGAAAACAATTCTGATTTGTTCACGGTACATTGTAAACCGTGTCCTGCGGCAACTTTGTCACGCTACTTCCATAAATGTCCCGCCCAATCGTGACGCAGGCGCGTCCGCCATGCAAAATCCCGCACCGTGACGTCATTTTTTCGTTTCGCCACAAATAATACTGTGTCAAAAGTTAAGTCGCAAACACGCCCCGGACCCGGCTTTGCGCGGCCATTTGACTGGCCTGATGTGTAAAGCCTTACGATTGTTTACAAAATGTTCTTGACCGAATCGGATTTTTAGCTAATATTCCCCTGCCTTTGGAAGCTTTTTGGAGGATACATAATGACCAAGTCCGAACTGATCGAAGCAGTTGCCAAGTCCAGTGAGATCACTCTCGACCGCGCCACAATCGTTGTAAACGCAGTTTTCGACCAGATGGTCGATGCGATGAAGCGTGGCGAGCGCATTGAGATTCGTAATTTTGGAAACTTCACAGTGAAAAACTATGAAGGATACGAAGGCCGCAACCCGAAGACCGGCACAAAGGTCAAGGTTCCGCAGAAGCGCCTTCCGTTCTTCAAGGCCGGCCTCGGTCTCCGCGCCACGATCAACGGCGACAAGTAGTCCCTGTTTTAAGGGTTCTGCGTGTTGTTCTGATTCGGGATTATGCGGATTGTCCGGCTATCAGTTCGACTATCTGTCGTCTGAGATGGTCCAGGCTGCCTGAGTTATCCCAGATCACAGTGGCCCTTTCCCGGGCTGTCGTTTCGTCAAGCTGGGCCGCCATTCTTTTTTCTACATCTGTCCGTCCGGCGCCATCACGGGACATTACTCTATCCATCCGGACCCCGGCAGGTGCAGTCACAACGGCGGTCCCTTTCAGTTGCCTGTCAAGGCCGACGGCGAAAATCAGGGCACTCTCAATAAATACAAAAGAACCTTTCTTAACGGCGTAGTTATCAAGTCTGCGCATCGTTTCGCGGATAGTTGGCGGATGAACGATCTGTTCCAGCCGTTTCCGGCGGTCAGCGTCGCTAAATATTATTCCGGCCAGCGCCTTCCTGTTAAGTGTCCCGTCAGGATTGATAACGCCAGGCCCGAACTCGGCGGCTATCACCAGGAACACGTCGGTCCCGGGCTTCATAAGGTCGGCCGCGACCGCGTCCATGTCGAGCACAGGGATTCCAAGCTTACGAAGGATGTCGGCAGCGGTTGATTTCCCCGCGCCAATGCCGCCGGTAAGCCCCCAGACAGCCATATCTGCCCCGATCATTTTCATACCTGCCTGACTACAGAAGTGCGTCCCGTTTATGATAACTGTTCAGCAGGCCCATAAGGGAATAAAATCACCCGCCGGCAGGTTTATCCGCGGTACAGGAACGTTTTTCATGTAAGGCCTGGAATGATTGAAGTATCTGATGTTGCAAAAGATTATGGCCCAATCCGGGCGCTTGACGGTGTGTCATTTTCTGTAAGCCGTGGCGAAGTTGTCGGGTTTCTGGGGCCTAACGGTGCCGGAAAGACGACCTGCATGAAGATTCTGACAGGTTTCATTTCCGCCAGTGCAGGTACTGTCACGATTAATGGCAAAGATATTGTTGATCATGGCGTTCAAGTTCGCGCCTTGATGGGGTATCTACCCGAAAACGCTCCTGTTTATTCCGAGATGACCGTTCGCGAGTACCTGAAGTTTGTGGCCGGGATTCGTGGAATCGCGCGGACTTCGATGGATCGCAGGATCAGTGAAACGGCGTCTACGGTCGGTATCCTGGACAGGCTGGATCAGGAAATCGGCACGCTTTCCAAAGGTTTCAGACAGCGGGTCGGCCTTGCCCAGGCCATGATCCATAATCCCGAAATCCTGATTCTGGACGAGCCGACAAGCGGTCTTGACCCGAATCAGATAGTCGAAATCAGGGAGTTGATCCGGGAAATCGGGCGCGATCGTACCGTTATTCTTTCAACGCATAATCTTCCAGAAGTTACGGCAGTCTGTAACCGTGTGCTGATAGTGCACAGGGGAAAGATTGTCGCCGACGGGTCGCCACAGGATATCAGGACCAGGCACGGTGGCGGGAATTCCTGTTTTGTCGAGATTGCGCGGACGTCAGCCGAAGAAGCCGCCGTTATCGAGCAGGCACTTGCTGGAATGGACGGTTGCCTGAGTGTTGAACGTTGCGCCGGTACAGTTAATTACTGTTTCAGGGTACATGCGGCGAATGACCGGGACTTGCGTCCCGACTTGTTCCGTCTGGCTGTCAGTTCAGGGTGGACCGTTGTGGAATTGAAGAACGAACAGCAGGATCTCGAAACGATTTTTCATCGGTTGACGCTGTAAAAGGCGGCTACCGAAAGGCGCTGTATGAAGAACGCTCTGGTCATCGCACGTCGCGAATATTCGGCCCATTTCGGGTCGCCGACGGCATATATCTCGATCTCGATTTTTCTGGCCCTTCTTGGCCTTACCTTCTTTCTGAAGATCCCGTTTCTTATGCCGAAACCTGGATTTTTCGAGGCCCGCGACGCGTCCCTGCGTTATCTTTTTGAGTGGATGGTTTTTCTGTTCACGATAATTCTGCCGGCCATTTCGATGCGTCTTCTGGCAGAAGAAAAAAAGCTCGGCACGATAGAAATTCTGATGACGATGCCGGTCACCGATATGGAAGTCGTGCTTGGCAAGCTGCTTGGCGCGTCTGGATTTCTGGTGACGGCCCTGTCGGTTACGCTTCTGTACCCGCTTCTTCTTGTGATTCTGGGTAATCCCGATCCCGGGCCGATTATCGGCGGTTACATCGGGGTGCTGCTTGTCGGAATGGCGTATCTGGCGATAGGCCTGCTTGCGTCTTCCCTGACCACGTCACAGATTACGGCGTTTATTACGGCCATCGTTATCTGCGCGACCTTCACGTTCGTTGACAGGTTGCCGGCGGCGGTCGGGTTTCACTCGGTCGCGGCGCTTGATCTACTGTCCTTCAGTTACCATTTCAGGTCGATTGCCAGGGGTGTCATTGATTCCCGGGACATTGTCTTTTTTGTAAGCGTGCTTCTGGTCGCGATGTGGCTGACCAGCTATTCGCTGGAATCCAGAAAATGGAAGAAGGGGGCTTGAAATGGCAGGACGTAGAAATGCCAGAACCAATGCCCTTGTGACGTGTGCCGCGGTCATCGGGATTATTGTGCTGGTCAACGTGATCGGGCTGTGGGTTTTCGGTCGTCTGGACCTGACCCGGAACTCGCGGTATTCACTGTCTGATGTAAGTATTAATGCTGTCCGGGCCCTTGAAGGGCTTGAAGTTTCGGTCTTCGTCAGTCCCGATCTTCCAACCGAGATAGTCTATCAGGGCCGTCAGTTGCAGATTGAAGGCTTTGATCGCGACCTGATGGACAAGATTTCGGAATACAAATCGTATGCGGCCGGGCGGATGAAGGTCACGGTCGTCAAGGATGATCTGGAAAGCCGGGCGGCGAAGGCCAGGCTTGAGTTGTTCACGGGAAAGGAAGCCACCGTTGAACGTGGCAGGCTGGAATTTCGCAAATATGTGCTTGGCGCTGTGTTTCAATATCGTAATCAGATCGAGGTCTTGCCTGTCGTGACCGACCCGGCGTCGCTGGAGTTCGAGATAACCAGGATACTGACCAGGCTGCAGCAGAAGTATGAAAAATCCAGCTCGATTGAAGACATTCTTTCGGCCTCACGCAGGATACACGAGGCTGCCGCAGCATGTTCCGACAAGCTCACGTCATATAAGGGTGATCGCGCTCAGCCGGGCGGTCTTGGAATCCTGAATGCCGGGACCGGTGGCGGCCTGAAGTCAGCACTTGCAGCCGATCTGAAGACGTTCGGCGCGACGTGCAACAGCGTTGGCGTTGCTGTGTCTGCGGCCGCCGGCTTTGCCGACAGGAACGCCCTTCTTGGTGGTTTGATACAGTCAGCCAGGCTTTATCAGGACGCGATTGACCGCCTTGTGACGGCCATGTCGTCTGGAAGCGTTGATGACGCCGATCTGGCCGGTCTGGTCCAGAGAATGGAAACCGTTTACGGCATGGTTGACGGTGACTATCAGACCCTGGTTAATTCCCCCGGTCGCAGGGGTATTGCGTTCATGTGCGGTCATCGCGAGTTTTGCCCGTTCCCTGATGACGTCCCGCTGGTCGATCCGCAGGTAGCCAGAATTCTGGCCGGGAAGAATCAGGACGCCGCCATATTTTTGACCGGGATTACCCAGATTCAGGATCAGATCAACACGATTAACAACAGTCTGCGCCTGGGGTTGTATGAAAATCGCGGTCTGGATGTCAGGTCTGTCGGGCCGGGCGAGGACATTCCCGATGATGTCGAGGCGCTTGTGGTCTTTGGGGCCGAGTCGCCGTTGTCTGAAACCGATCGGTACAAGATTGATCAGTTCCTGCTGTCAGGTCGGTCGGTCATAGTGTTCGTTAACGCGTGGGACGTGGCCTTGTGGAACCTGGATGAAAACGGTGATTTTGCCAGTTCAATCCCGATGAACGACACGCACCTTCAGGCCAGATCGTCCAACATATCGAATTTGCTTGAAAAATATGGCGTCAAGGTTAACGGAGATCTGGTCGTCGGCCTGAAGTCTTTTGCTGATGTTTCGGTAATTCAGATGTCACAGGAGCAGGGTTCAATGCTTCAGGGCAAGAAGGATTACCCTTACCCTCTGCTGCCTGTTTTTGATGTCTTTGATTCGACGCATGTGCTTGTCCGGAATCTTCCCGGCGTAGTTCTGCCGTGGGCAACTACGCTTTCCGTCAGTCAGGAAGTCAGGAAGTCTGACAAGGTCAAAGTTACCGATTTAATTAAAACATCCAGTAATACCGCTGCGGTCGGCGGGCTGGCCGACGTATTGCCGCCTGCGCTTTTTGCCAGGCTGTCATCGCTTCGCGCCGGTGATGCAAAGCCTGTCGCCGTAGTCTTGAACGGCGAGTTCCAGTCGGCATTCGCGGGCCCGTTGCCAGATGACGGTTCCGGCAGCACCGGTAAGGCCAGGCCATTCAGGGCGAACGGCAGCGGCAGGTTACTGGTCGTCGGGTCGTCGATGGGGTTTGAAAACCTGTCTGGATCCAAAGTTTTCGCAGGCTTTTCGCTGACAAAGATGACCGAGGGCAAGGCCCTGCTGGAAGCCGATCTTGTCAGATACGCCGCCCGTTTCCAGAACTGGCAGATCAGGTTGTCGCAGGTGTCTTCAACTGTTCGTGACAACATCGAGTTCGTGTTCAACTGTCTTGACTGGGGCGTTCAGAATGATGCCCTTGTTGATATCCGGTCCAAAAGCCAGGACAAAAGGACGGTTGCCACGTTGTCTTCGGGGGCTGCCACCGCCGTTGAGCTTATGTTCATAGTCGGTCTGCCCCTTCTTTTCGGCGCTTTCGGATTAATCAGGCACAGGCTGCGCCAGAGGCGCGTCTGATGAATTCAACGACAAAGCTTGTTCTTGCCGTGTTTGCCGCTCTGCTGGCCGTCGTTGTCATCCTGGTCCTTTTTTCCGCGACCGACAGCGGTTACGTCCTGCAAATCCCCGGTATCGATTCAAGTTCACTGCCACGGGCTGTTTCACGGGCCCATATCAATGGAATCAAGGTCAGTAATAGCGGGAAAACTGTTCTTCTGAAAAAGACAGGCGAGGATGAATGGAGCATGACGCCCCCGCGGGGTGCGATCGCTGACAGGCTTCATGTTCGCAGAATTCTTGATCTTTTCGCCGCTGATATCGTTTCACGGACGGCCGTTGAAGCCGGTGATGATGACAAGTCATATGGCCTTGCGCCGGATAAAGCGTTCGCGGTGTCATTTCTAAGTGAACGTGGTGGCGTCGAAACGACAGTTTTTTCCCTTGAAATAGGTGACGTGCAGCGTGTTGAAGACCGGCAACCTGACACGTTCGCCCGTATTCCAGGCGACTCGACCGTCTTTCGTGTCGAAGGCATGGACTTG
>CAZFVA010000032.1:0-30664 GCA_964522105.1 uncultured Anaeromyxobacteraceae bacterium | reverse complement strand
GGATGGCGTACAGAATTGTCAGTGCCACGCTCTGAATCGGGAACCCGTTTATGAAGTTCATATTTCAAGCTGCTGCATTTTTGTCCGTATGGTAAATGGTCAGGGTGCTCCAAGTTCAACGCAGGCGTCGTCATTTTCAGGCGCCTCTGTGCAACCGTCCTTTTCCCCGTTTGAACCGGTTGAATAAAGAACGTATCCTGCCGGTTTTTCTATTGAATATTTGACCCGATAAGGATTTCCCCATGGATCAATTCTAGGCTGGGAAGGTTTGCCCGGATCTGAAACGAAGTGATCAAGATGGGTCCCGGGTAGAAGTCCGGCCCCTTCCAGACCGACGAATTTACCACCAGGCGTAAGCGTCTGTTTTATCTCGGCAAGATCCCTGGAAAGGCGTTCCGTTCTGAAATAGTTGAGTGTTATGGGAACAGCAATGGCCAGTGCCGTGGCCGCAATCAGCAAAATAAACAGCCATGTAATGCCGGATGCTTTTTTTGCAGGCGGTTCTGAAATTTTCGGTGTTGGTCCTGTGCTGGTTCGTCGCTCCTTTATCCGCAGATTGGTATGCACTTTGTCGTATCCGATACCGTGGCCGATAGGGGTAATCTGGACTGGCATTTCGTGGACAACTGGTGAAATGTCAACGTCAAGTCCGGATTTACCGGGACCTGTCGGCGCTGTAAATATTCTGGGCTGCACGACCGGCCTGCGGGGGGGCTGTGGCCTGACCGTTTCAAGCGGAATCGCCACCGGGGCAGGGACAATCGGTGGGGGGGAAGACGGATTAGGTGTGTTGTCGGAAAAGCCCGAAACGGATCTGCCCTTGCGGGCATTCGGAGCTTTAACGGCGTCCATCAAGGCACCAAGCATCTGGCCGGCGTCCTGGAATCTTAAGTCCCGGTCGCGCGCAATTGCCTTTTCCAGAAAAGCCCGCTGAGGTTTGCTCAGTTTTGATGCCGCGGGAATATCAAACGGGTTGAATGACTCGTTGGCTTTTGAAGACAGAACTGCCAGAGCTGTATCTCCGGGGAACGGCCTGACACCTGTCAACGCCTCGAACAGCATGACGCCGACGGCGTAAAGGTCGGCCCTGTTGTCAACTTCGACCCTGACTCCATGTGGAATCTGTTCCGGGGCCATGTATGACGGCGTACCAAGTATCTGGTTTGAACCGGTGTTGGCCGAAATCTGGTCGGGCAGGCCGGTGGCAAGTCCGAAATCAAGGATCTTGGCAAAATTCGCACTGCCATGAATCTGGGTCAGCATCACGTTGTCGGGCTTGACGTCCCTGTGAATGATGCCGCATGCGTGTGCAGCGCCAAGACCGGTTATGACCTGCCTGAAAATATTGACTAATAATTCGGATCGCACAGCGCCGTGAAGGCTGATTTCCTGCTGCATCACCTGTTTCAGGGTGCGGCCATGTTTGACGTACTCAAGGACCATGTATGGAATTTCATCGGTATCAAGCTTTCCAAAACCGTAGTCATAAAGTTTAACGATGTTCGGGTGATCAAGGGTTGAAACCGCTTTTGCCTCGGTTTCAAAGCGATGAAGTGCCTCTTTCGAGAAATTGAACGCGGTCATCACTTTGATCGCGACTTCCCTGCCGAGCGGTTCCTGAATCGCGATGTAAACGGCGCCCATGCCGCCTTCACCGGCCTTTCCGGTCAGAAGATAGCGATCAATCCGCCTGCCGAGCCTGCCGTCAATCTTTCCGCCCTTCTTTTCGGCCTTTGCGCGGGCGGCATCGAACGACAGAAGTGGAATACAACTGTACCCCAGCGCTGCACAATCAGGATTTGTGCATGTTTCGCTGACCAGACCTGTGGCGGTCTGACAATGCGGACATACTCCCTGCGATTCCTTTGCCATAACTTCCACGGTACCCGTTCAATAACGTCGAATATATCCTTTCCCTTATCATATGGTCAATGTCTGCGCCCTGATGTTACGTTTAATGTTCGGTAATTACGTGTCTGAAAGTGAAATGCTGGGTGTGTTCGGTCCGGTTCAGTATTGACGCGGGCTCAGAAGGTCGGTAGAATCTCGCGCCCCGATCAGAAATTGATCGAGTATATTTTTGGAGATTTGACATGAAGAAAGGCATCCACCCCAAATACCCGGAAGCGAAGATTTCCTGCGCTTGCGGGAACGTCATCCTGACGCATTCAACGCGCGGTACGTACAACGTTGAAATCTGTTCTTCCTGCCACCCGTTCTTCACGGGCAAGCAGAAGATCGTAGATACCGAAGGCCGCGTTGACCGCTTTAACAGAAAGTATGCTGGCCTGAATCCGTTAAGCCAGCTTGGAAAGTGATGATGACATCCAATACGCCATCCGTCGGCGGTCAGGCCGTCGTGGAAGGCGTGATGATGCGATCACCCTCCGCTGCATCGGTCGCCGTCCGCAGGCCCGATGGTTCAATCATTGTAAGGGTAAGGTCGTCTTATCCCGCTTCAAAGCGATTCCCCATTCTGGCTAAACCAGGTTTCCGCGGAATGATAGTTCTGGTGGAAACGATGATGGACGGGATTTCTGCACTTAACTTTTCAGCCACTCACGCCGCAGCAGCAGAACCGGATAAGTCGGCTGACAACGGTTCGACCCCGTCGGCCCCGTCGGCCAGTCTGACCCAGGGCGCGATAGTGCTGACCCTTGTTGTCGCGATGGCGTTCGGTTTTGCGCTGTTCACGGTCCTTCCGCATTTCCTGACGTGGGGGCTTGGGCAGTTGCTTGGTAATCAGGCGCTTTCAGGTGGCCAGGCCGCTTCGTTTCATCTTGTTGATGGCGTAATAAAACTTGGCATCTTCGTGCTTTATATCTGGCTGATTTCATTGATGAAAGATATGCGCCGGGTGTTTGAGTATCATGGCGCCGAGCATCAGGCCGTCCACACTTTTGAAAAGAATCTTGAATTGACTCCGGCCAATCTGGCCAGCTTTGATACAGAACATCCCAGGTGCGGGACAGCTTTTCTGGTGACCGTTATTGCAGTCAGCATATTTGTATTTGCGGGCGTGTTTCCGTTGTTACCGCAGCTTTCATCAATCAAGGTTGTCAATCAGATTCTGTATGTTTTCATAAAGTTGCCGCTGATTCTTCCTATTGGCGCCATCTCGTATGAAGTCATCAGATTTGCGGGCCGGAAAAGTGACAGCTGGTTTGGTCGGATGATTTCGGCACCCGGTATCTGGATGCAGCACATTACGACCCGCACACCGGACAGTCAGCAGCAGGAAATTGCGATAGTGGCCCTTCAGACGGCCTTGAAATCAGCATCGACCGGCATCAGCCCCGAAAATCCTGAAACGATACTGGAATTCCATGATTACGCAGCCTTTCAAGTGTGGCTCGGTCAAATTGAGCCCGAGGTTGGATGATGGATCTTTCGGTTGCCCTTAAAAAACTTGATGACGTTGAGTTCAGGTACGAGCGCCTTAATGACGAGATGGCGACCCCCGAAGTTTATCTGCACGCCGACAAAATGAAGACCATTGCCCTGGAACGGGCCGAAATTGAACAGACTGTCGTCACGTATCAGGAATATCGCAGCGTCGTTAAGTCGATCGAAGAAAACGAGGAATTACGCGGCGATGCCGACCTTGGTGACCTTGCAGCCGAGGAGTTGGCCCGCCTGATCCCGCGTCGCGATCAACTGGTTCAGGAACTGATGACTTTCCTTGTCCCTGTTGATCCGCTTGATAAAAAAGACATTTTCCTGGAAATCCGGGCTGGTACCGGCGGCGAAGAAGCGGCCCTGTTCGCGGCCAATCTTTTCAGAATGTATTGCCGCTACGCAGAAAACCGGCGCTGGGTCGTCGAGATAATGAGCATTTCGGAAACTGAACTTGGCGGACTTCGCGAAGTTATTGCACAGATTCGTGGCGCACGCGTTTACAGCTATTTGAAGTTCGAGGGTGGCGTTCATCGTGTCCAGCGCGTGCCGGAAACCGAGTCTCAGGGCCGGATTCACACGTCGGCGGTCACTGTTGCGGTTATGCCTGAAGCAGATGACAACGCCGAAGAGCAGATAGACAAGAACGACATCCGTGAAGATATTTACAGGGCGTCGGGTGCGGGCGGTCAGCATATCAACAAGACTGACTCGGCCATCCGTCTTACCCACCTGCCGACAAATATTGTAGTTACGTGTCAGGACGAACGCTCGCAGCATAAGAACAGGGCGAAAGCGTACAAGGTTCTGGCGGCCAGGCTGGCCGAAAAGCGCAGGTCCGAGCAGGATGCAGAAGAACAGGATGCGCGCCGCGCGATGGTAGGTTCCGGCGATCGTTCAGAACGCATCAGGACGTATAATTTTCCGCAGAACCGCTTGACCGACCACAGGATCAATCTGACGCTTTACAAGCTCGAGCAGATCATGGAAGGCGATCTTAATGAAATGATCAGCAATCTTCAGGCCCAGTTCGCCGCGATCGCGCTTGCTGAAAGATAGATACTCCCCGCACATATTCCGGGCTACAATCTACCGTGCTTTATTGTAAATAATCTTGTCTGGTGACGGTTCCGGTTTACTGTGTCAGGTCTGGAGGTCGTGTTGCTTAAGACCCTTCATGTCAGAAATTACGGAGTTCTGGGGGATGTTGAAGTCGATTTTCCCCAAGGGCTGAGCGTACTTACAGGTGAAACTGGCGCGGGCAAATCCCTGTTGGTTGGCGCCATCAAATTGCTGCTTGGCGGCAGGACTGACGCATCCGAGGTAAGAACCGGCGAAAGTCAGGCGCTGATTGAAGCTGTCTTTTCATGCGTTCCTGGTTCGGTCGCAGCCGCAGCCATAGCTGAAGCCGGTTATCCCGAGTCTGATTTTGCCGCTGATGAGGTCCATGTAAGGCGCACAATTGCAGCCGATGGCAAGTCGCGGGCTCACATAAACGGTTCGCTGGCGTCGGCCCGTGATCTGCGGGATCTTGTCGGAATGCTTGTTTCTGTTGCGGGTCAGCACGCTTTCATCGGGCTTGGGGTTCCTTCAGAAAGACTGGCGATGCTTGACGCGTTTGCCGGTGTTACTGATGAGCTTGCAGCCTGCGCTGGGGCCTTTGACGAATATGACGGCGCCCGCGCAAGACTTGAAAAACTTACGAAAATGTCGTCCGAGAGGGATGCCCGGCGGGACTACCTTTCGCATGTCGTTTCACAGATAGAGTCCGTCAATCCTGTTCCCGGTGATACTGAACGCACACTGCACGAGGCGACCGTACTTCGCGGGGCCGGAAGACTGCTTGAGCTTGCTGCGTCTGCCACAGACTCGCTTTATGAAGGTGGACAGTCTGTTTTTGACATGCTCAGTCAGATCGAACATGCGCTGCGTGAAATGGCGGCCATTGACACGTCAATTCTGCCGATGGTTGACAGGCTTGATTCGGTCAGAATAGAAGTTCGTGAACTGGCACGGGAACTTATAACCTACAGCGAGTCGGTCGCCCTGGACCCTGAACGCCTTGCCGCAGTCGAAAATCGTCTTGATGCGCTGCGGGACCTGGCCAGAAAATATGGCGGTACCGAAGACGCTGTTCTGCGGACTCTTGAAAAATACAGACTTGAACTGGCTGAATTGCGCTCCGACGCCGGTGAAGAAACCAGTCTTGCGACCAGGGTTACAGAATCCAGAAAAGCTTATGATCTAGCTGCGGCCGCATTGTCGGCGCGGCGTGTGGCTGCCGCCTTGTCTTTAGGTGCCCGTGTTACTGAATCTATACGGGGGCTTGCGATGGACGGCGCGACCATGCGTGTCGCCGTCGAATCGTGTGAGCCTGGCAGAAGCGGCAGTGATAAGGTCGAGTTCATGATTGAAACGAATCCCGGCGAAGGTTTCGGCCCGGTGGCCGATGTCGCGTCGGGCGGTGAACTGTCCAGGGTAACGCTTGGTCTTTATTCGGTAATGTCTGCATCAGTCGGAACGCCTGTAATGGTTTATGATGAAATCGATTCCGGCGTTTCCGGTGGCGTTGCCGAACAGATGGGGAATGTATTGAAGCAGGCCGCACAGGGCAGGCAGGTTCTGGTCGTGACTCATCATGGCCAGCTTGCGGCGTGTGGCGTTGCGCATTTCCTGGTGGAAAAACGGGTGCTGGAAGGCCGGACCGTTGCTGACGTCCGCTTGTTGAAGGACGGCGAACGGGTAAACGAGATTGCCAGAATTATCGGTGGCATGGTCGTTACAGATAAGGCCAGGGAACATGCCGGTGAGATGCTCGGTGTCCGGGATGACGGAATGCTTCTTTAGGAGGACCCATGAAAAAGGCGATTTCAGCAGTATTTGTTCTTGTTTTTTGCGCCGTTGCGGCGTCTTTCGGCCTTTTTTCCTGTGGTCCTTCCGGTAATAACTCCGACCTGGGGCCGGCCGATGCAAAGCTGGACATGGTAGATGAATGTAACGGCAGGTGCACCGTGCAGCAGGTCTGTTTCGGCGGTTTCTGCTGTGACCCGCTCTGCGCGGGGCGTCAGTGTGGGGACAACGGGTGTGGTGGATCCTGCGGCGACTGCGATGACGGTCTGACCTGTTTTGAAGGCTTCTGCTGCACACCATACTGCGACAACAAGGAATGTGGCAGTGACGGCTGTGGCGGGTCGTGCGGCGAATGTGATGACGGCCTGCCGTGCAGTGCCGGAAAGTGCTGTGTGCCTTCTGCATGTGGCGACGCTGTTTGCGGCGAAGACAGTTGTGGCAGACCGGAAGGCTGCGGCGTCTGTCAGGCCGGATACACCTGTCTTGAAGGCGCGTGTTGCGAGCAGAAATGTACCGGTCGCGACTGCGGTGACGACAGTTGTGGCGGCAGTTGCGGGTCGTGCGATTCCGGTGACTTCTGTGAAGTCGGGATCTGTCGGCCGGAAGCGTGCGCCGGGAAGTGGTGCGGGCTGGGCACCGGTGGCATTTCATGCGGAACGTGTGGATTGGAAGAAGTCTGTCATGAGGGGCTGTGCTGTAATCCGGACTGCAGCGGCAAAATGTGCGGTTCTGACGGATGTAATGATTCCTGCGGCGCGTGTGAAGGCGATCAGGTCTGTTGCTTTGACGGTACAAAGTGTTGCCCGGCATCTTGCGCCGGACGTGAGTGCGGCCCTGATGGCTTCGGTGACTATTGCGGTCCGACCTGCCCGAATGGCGGCGTGTGTCTGCTTGACGGGACGTGCTGTAAACCGAATTGCTCGCCGGTCAAAATATGTGGCGACGATGGTTGCGGCGGCACGTGCGGCCTGTGTCAGTCAGGCAACGACTGCATGAACGGTTTCTGTACATTTACAACCGGCGAATGTCCTAATGGTTTCTGCGAGTTGTGCACCGACAACTGTGATGATGTGCCTTCTGAAGGTTGCAGTTCGTGCGCAGCCGACTGCAAGTGTGAAGATCCGCTTGAGTGCGTTAACAACAAATGCTGCCTTCGGAATTGCGGGATTCGTCAGTGTGGAAAGAATGACTGCGACGAATCATGCGGGACGTGCGTTCACGGTACTGTCTGCAATTCTTCCGGTCAATGTGAATCGTGCGAGGATGCCTGCACCCCCGGAACATATTGTTCAGCCGATCTGAAAAGCGCCTGGACGTGCGTATATGTCAAGGAAGGTTGCAATTACAAGGCGGCCCCTGTTCCGTGTGAATTTGGATGCGCCCCGGGTATGAACGTCTGCATGAATGAATGCCCTGAAAAACACGGCAAGTGTTCGTCATTGGGCAGTTACAAGTGTTTTGATGATGCGCCTCAGTGCGTTTTCCAGTGTCCTTCAGATCCTTCGCTGCCTTCAGCCAGTCGCTACTGGAGCCTTCTGCTGAACTGTTCAGCGTCCGGTGATGAATGTGTCTGCAGGGAATATGGCAGCGGTGGCGACCTGTCCACCTGCATGGTTTCGGGTACTCTTCAGAAGGCATGCGCCGGCGAATTAGTTCAATAACGCCCTATCTGCCCAGTATCCCAGCTAATTCCAGTCGTTAAGTTGTATCTGTGTCGCGCACTCTCTTAAAATTAACGTGAATCACTGTGCGCAGTTAATTCTTCGGGGGTGTTTATGAAACTCATTAATTTCAAAGTTATTGTCGTTCTGTCTTCCATGATTTTCATCGCCTCCGGTGGTTGCGGTTCGGATACGTCCCCTGACGTGACGGACAACTCGTGCAGTTTGTCTGATAAGGGGTGCGATCAGCATGAAGATACGTATCAACCCCCTTCAGATCTGCTGGATGTCGTCGGTCAGGATACGTCTGATATCGGGCGTGACCTGGTTGTGACTGACGGTATTCTGCCCGGGGAATTCGGGTCCCCCTGTTCATCCAACGAAGATTGCATTGACGGTTTCTGCGTTGAAGGTGTTGATGGCCTGATATGCACCAAACCGTGCCTGACCGAATGTCCTGACGACTGGGTCTGCCGGACGGTCCTGACCGGCGGAGACATCTTGTCGCTCTGTATTCCGAGTGGCGTCTTTCTTTGCCGGGCCTGCACGCGTAACGCTCAGTGTGCGGACGGACTGTGCGTCAGCAACAGTGAAGGTCAGTACTGCGCCCGCCTCTGTTCCGAATTGAATCCATGTCCTGACAGATATAAGTGCGAAGAGGTAACAGATTCCGAAAGTTCTGCCACATCGATGCAGTGTCTGCCGGATAATGGCTCGTGTACCTGTAAAGTTGCTAATGAAGGTGAAGAACGGACGTGCGCCGTTGAAAACCTTGTCGGCACTTGTCTTGGTTTTGAAAAATGCAGTGCCGAGACCGGTTGGGGGGCGTGCAGCGCGTTGCAGCCCTCTGTTGAAACTTGCGACGGTATTGATAACGACTGCAACAGGGTAACCGACGACAATCCTGAATTCCCGGAAGGCGACTGCTTTAATGATGTTCCTGACGTCGGATCCTGTCGCGGAAGCTGGGTCTGTCGCGGTGATACCGGTTGGGATTGTGTAGGCCCGATCCCGAAGGCGGAAGAGTGTAATTTCCTGGATGACGACTGCGATACCGATGCAGACGAAGATTTCAAGGACGAGACCGGCAGATATGTCAGCCTGGAAAACTGCGGACAGTGCGGGCAGTCATGTGTCGGGCTGGTTCCTTTTTCAAAAACAACGATTTGCGATG
Source organism: uncultured Anaeromyxobacteraceae bacterium (assembly GCA_964522105.1). GTDB lineage: Bacteria > Myxococcota_A > UBA9042 > DTJE01 > DTJE01 > JAGOFO01. The sequence goes on along the minus strand of CAZFVA010000032.1, from coordinate 21,583 downwards.
TGACGAAAGCGACGCCTCAGTGCAAGGTTACTGAGTGCATTCAGGGCTATACCAGAATCAATGATCTGCTTTGCGCCCCGGTCATTTCCAGTCTGTGCGTTCCATGTGTTGATGATTCAAACTGCGGCACGGAAAGCGACAAATGTATTGATTTCGGTTCCAGCAAGTTCTGCGGTCGCGACTGTTCAATCACGGGTCCGTACGGGACAGAATGTCCGTCTGGATACCAGTGTTCCGACCGCGGGGCCGGGGTCCTGCAGTGTATGCCGGTTTCAGGGACGTGCGAGTGCACCGTTGCAAATGATGGCATCAAGCGGTTCTGTGAAAAAACCAATGCGTCTGGAACATGCAGCGGCACGGAAATCTGTGACGGCAACGTCGGTTGGACCGGTTGCAGCGCAAGGGACGCGTCGCCCGAAATCTGCGACAGAATTGATAATGATTGCAACGGGTTAGTTGATGACAATCCCGAGCTTCCACTTGAACCTTGTGAAAACATCTGGATGGATCCGGCAACGAGCCATGAATACATCTGTTCGGCAGACTGGTTGTGCATTGATACTCCTGAAGGTCGGGACTGGGTCTGCCCTGCCGCCACGCCAGGCCCCGAGGTCTGCAATTATCAGGATGACAACTGTAACGGTCTGACTGATGAAGACTTCAAGGTTGCCGGCACAAACAAATATGGTACCGCAGACAACTGCGGGGCCTGTAATGTGTCGTGCGCCGGCCGCGTCGCTCATGCGACGATGATGTGCGAAACTTCAGTCCCGCAGCCTGTCTGTATTGTTGATACGTGTGATGAAGGCTGGTGGAAGGCGTCCGACCTGTCGTGTTCACCGTTCCCGAATTCGCAGTGCCTGGCCTGTTCGACTGATGCGAACTGCCAGATACCTGGTGATGCCTGTCTGCCTGCCGATTCAGTTGAAAATTCATATTGCCTGTGGGATTGCAGTGCAGATGCTCTTCGTCCAGAAGTTGATCCGGTAAGAAAGACCTGTCCCGTCGGCTACTACTGCCGCCAGAATGACAGTCTGGGCCAGCCTTTGTTCAAGTGTTATCCAAATTCCGGCGCGTGCGACTGTGTGGCCGGTGATGAAGGCCAGGTCCGTGCGTGTGCGGTTTCCAATCCGAGCGGCCGATGCTTCGGTCAGGAAACGTGCAACCCGGCCAGTGGATGGTCAGTCTGTAATGCCAGAACCCCGGCTGCAGAGGTCTGCAATCGGCTTGATGACGACTGTAACGGCCTTGTAGATGAGTCGTTCCCGCAGTTTGGCGCGTCGTGTTCGGCCGGTATCGGCGAATGTCTGCGTTCAGGAACGTACGTCTGTAACGGGACCGGTTCTGCCGTTGTCTGCAATGCCGTGGCGGCAGGGATCATGCCCGAAGTCTGTGACAGAAAGGATAACAACTGCGACGGCCAGATAGATGAGTTGTTTACGGATATTGGCAAAATATGTACTTCCGGTGTCGGCGAGTGCCTCAGAACTGGTGTTTACGAGTGTAACGAACTTGAAACCGGTGTTATGTGCGGGGCCGAGGCCGGCACGTCAGTAACGGAAAAGTGTGACAACCTCGACAACGACTGTGATGGACAGATAGATGAAACATTCGCGGCCAAAGGCATGGTCTGTTCAGTCGGCATCGGTAACTGCTTCGCGAGCGGTGTATGGGTGTGTTCAAACGACAAATTGTCTGTAGTGTGCAATGCGGTTGAAGGCGCCTCGGTTGTAGAACGGTGTGATGGCCAGGACAACGACTGTGACGGCAGTATTGATGAAACATTCGATGTTAACAGCCCGTGTCAGGACGGTCTTGGTGACTGTCTGCAAAACGGCGTTAAAAGGTGTCTGCCGAATGGGTCTGCCACATACTGCGATGCCGTGGCTGGCAGCCCGATCGCCGAAAAGTGCGATGGTCGTGATAACAATTGTGATGGCTCGATTGACGAAACCTGGCCGACGAAGGGTGCCGTCTGTTCCACCGGCAACGGGGAATGTCGCGCCAACGGCGTAACCGTCTGTAACGTTGCCCAGACGGCCCTTGTGTGTAATGCAGTGGCCAATCCTCCGCTGCCCGAACTGTGCGACGGTCTTGATAATAACTGTAACAATCAGGTCGACGAAACATGGGCCGCCGACAAGGGTTCGGTCTGTTTCGATGGTGTCGGTCAGTGCCAGCGTTCAGGAACAAAAGTCTGTCTGGCTAACGGCAGCGGGTTGTATTGCACCGCCGTAGCCGCCGCCGCAGTGGCAGAGGCGTGTGATGGCCTTGATAATGACTGTGACAGCCTTACGGACGAGACGTTTGCGGACAAAGGAAATGTCTGCACCAGCGGGCTGGGCCAGTGTGTCCGTTCAGGGACGTGGATCTGCAATGCCGGGCAGACCGCACTTACGTGCAACGCCGTAGCCGGCCCCACGCAGGCCGAGACGTGCGATTACCTGGATAATGACTGCGACGGTTCAACTGATGAGACGTTCAAAACGGGCGGTCAGTACGTGGCCCACACTGCCTGCGGTAACTGTTTCACCAACTGTACCGCTATCTACGATCTCGCAAATGCGTATGGCGAATGTGACGCGACCGTAACTCCGACATGTATCATGCGCTGTGACGCCGGGTATTATGATCTGAACGGAATCCCCGGAGATGGCTGTGAATTCCTGCTGGATACGACCGGTGTATACGTGTCGATTGATGACCCGATGGCAGAAGACGATGCGTCATGCGGCCTTGCCCCTTCAGTCATCGGTTCCGGCCAGTATCCATGTATGAGCATTCAGCACGGGATAAGTCGTGCGGTCACCCTTGGTCGCCCCCGTGTTCTGGTGGCTAACGGCCTTTACAATGAATCAATAACAATTTCCGGAACAACTACCGGTGGGAAAAGCCTTCTTGGCGGTTACCGGTCAGATACGTGGGAAAGGGACGTGCAGACGACCTTGACCACGATTCGCGGCGTCTCGGGCGCAGGTCATGTCATGGCCCTGTTTGCAAATGCCATAACGACGCCCACAACGGTTGAAGGTTTTGTAATTCAAGGTGCCTCTGCGACAGGGACCGGCGCAAATTCGTACGCAATTTATGTAAAGGACAGTACGTCTGCCCTTCAGATCAGGTCCAATGTGATTTATGCCGGGTCCGGCGGCCCCGGGTTGAGCGGGTCGGACGGAAATCCGGGCCAGGCCGGTTTGAACGGCGCGGGCGGTCAGGGCACCAGAAATATCGACGTATCAACTGGTTCATGCTGGGGCGACCCGACTGCCGGAAAGCTTGGAAACGCTGGCGGCCTGGGTGGTTCCAAGGTTTGTGATAACGAGGGTGGCGGCACTACTGACGTATCCGGCGGTACCGGCGGCTTCACCAGTTGTCCTGCTCAGAACCGGCAGGAAGGATCAAATTCGGCCGGAAACGGACCTAACGGTGGAACTATTGGAAAAGGCCCGCATCCAGGGGCCGGCGGTCCCGGTGGCTATGGTTCCAGGAGCTCGAGCTCGACCTGCTATCCGCCGACTGCACAGGTCAGATACGGCACCCCGGGCGCTGAAGCCACCAAGGGCGATGATGGAGCTGGTGGCGCCGGGTCTGCGAGCGCGACAGGCGGCGTTTCGGCTAATCACTGGGTTGGCTCGCAGGGTTCTGATGGCGTCACGGCAGGGCATGGTGCCGGCGGCGGCGGCGGCGGTGGCGGTGCTGGTAATGACAGATCAAGTGATAATCGTGATGACTTCGGCGGGGCCGGCGGTGGCGGCGGATCAGGCGGTTGCGCCGGATTCAAAGGCGGTGGTGGCAAGGCTGGCGGTGGCTCGTTCGGCATCTTTATGACATTTGCTGACACTGACCCTGCCAACGTGTCCCAGGTTCCGGTTGTAGCGGATAATATTGTCAGACGCGGTACCGGAGGCGTCGGCGGCAAGGGCGGTAACGGAGGTCCCGGTGGCGACGGCGGTGTCGGCGGTGCCGGTGGCCCTGTTGACACGTACAGGTGGATGCTGTTCTGCGTATTTGCCGGTGAAAAGGGCGGCGCAGGAAGTCGCGGTGGCCATGCAGGCGCAGGCGGCGGCGGTCCCGGTGGTGTTTCCTGGGATATTTACGTTAATAACAAGAATTCCGTTTCGCTTAACTACGCCACTGCCAACTCATTCCAGATTCCAGCCGGAACGCTGACAGGCGGACCTGGTGGTTCTGGCGGGTTGTCAAGCAACACTGTAAACGGTCAGGGCGGAGATGGCATCGTCGGTGAATACGGGAATGTGAAGCTGATCCCGTAGCATTTCCAGCGAAGCCCCTGCATGGCAGCAATCAAGTCACAATCTTTCCAGATGTTGAAGAATTCGGTTGACGATCTGCTTGCGCGGGATGAAATTAGTCCCCGGTGTAGTTGGTTCGAAATCAGTGGAGGCCGCTGTGTCAAGAAAGACCGAAGCGTTCGCAAGGGGAACAAAGCTTTTTGAAAATCAGTACGAGCGGCCTGTCTTCCTGATGGCCCACCACGATGATGAACTGTCCCAGGCCGGTTTGTTTCAGCGCCTTGGCCCCTTTATGCAGGCCGTCTGGGTCACCAACAGTGACGGTTTGTACTTCGAGTCTGATCTGACCCCGCCTGAATATGGCGTGCTTCGGATGAAAGAAGGCGTGGCCTCGGTGGCCATGGCTGGAATTCCTGAATCTGCAACGCGTTGTTACGCATATTCCGAGGTCGAGATCTATCGCTGGCTCAGCGAAATCAACAGCGGCAAGACGACGATGCAGGCGGCCAGCGCCTATTTTGATCGGATACGCCGTGATGTCAGAAATGCCGTATTTGAATTGCAGCCGGATGCGCTTTTCACACTGGCCTGGCAGGGCGGTCAGCCCGAGCACGACCTGGTTCACTTCTTTACAATGCTTGCGGTGCGCGATTTTGAAAAGGAAACAGGCCATCTGATCGACTTTTTCCATATGCCCGCCTACGAGTACACCATTCTTGTGGCCCATCGCTTTCACCCGCTTTACCGGGGCGAGCGCATCAGGATTCGCCTGACTGACGCCGAGATGGATATCAAGCTGAAGATGGTTGCGCAGTATCCTTCACAGGAACGACTTTTTAACGATTTTCAGAAGGTTTTCAAGCTGATAGGTAAGTTCGGGTACGTTACCGGCGGGCCGCGAAACGCCACGGAGTGGCTTGGTACCGAAGAATTTGGTCCGGTCCCGCGTGACATTGATTACACGAAGAATACTCATGTGTTCGACCGCTGCACCTACATCAACGACGATTTTGAAGGCGCCCCTGTGACCTTCAAGGGGTCGATCAAGCCGATAATTGAATGGTATTTGAAGTGACCAGGCCCTGAAATTCCTGATGCTGCCGTTGGTCGCTATATCTTGGTACCGTTTGGAATTACAGCGTTCTTGGGAATAACCGTGATGCCATCGCGGACCCAGTAGTTTGGCCCCTCGAAATTCGTGCCGTCCGGCTTGGCCGTGATTTCCACGTCGTCCCCGATATGCGCATTCTTGTCGATGATGACCTTTTCCAGGATGGTGTTCTGTCCGATTCCCATCGGGGGGGCGTTGTCCGGTACTTTCGTGTTTGGCATGAACGGGCGTTCCCCTTCGTAATAGTCTGCGCCAAGCATGACGACCTGCGTCAGCCTGGAACCGGGCCTGACGATTGAACGCACCCCGATCACAGAATCACGGATGACCGCGCCGGTAATACTTGAGCCTTCGGCAAGCAGGCTGTTTCTTATTTTTGAATGAAGGACTCTGGCCGGGGGCAGATACCTTGTTCTGGTATAGATGGGTTTTCCCGGTTCATACAGCGCGAACGGGGGATCTTCGTGGGTCATTGCGATATGGGCATCAAAGAATGATCTAATGGTTCCAATGTCTTCCCAGTATCCGGTGAATGGAAACGCCTTTACTTTGTGACTGTGGATTGATGAGGGGATGATCTCTTTTCCGAAATCCATCCGCAGAGGGTCGGCCAGCAGCTCTTCAAGAACTTTTGGTTTAAAGACATAAATTCCCATCGAACCGAGGTACCAGTCATCGCCTTCAAGGTTATGGGCCTGGACCGTTTCGACCGGGCATCGGAATTTCTGAAGAATGTCTTCCTGTTTTGGCTTCTCGAAGAAGTCACAGACCGTTCCGTCGGCCTCGGCTTTCAGAAGACCCATCCGAGTTGCTTCGGATCTCGGGACCGGCTGAACTGCCAGAGTAATGTCGGCGTCCCAGTCAAGGTGCCTTTGAACCATTTCCCGGTAGTCCATCCTGTAAAGGTGGTCACCGGAAAGGATGACGATCGCGCGGTTATTCAGGTCCCTGATATGGCGCAGTGATTCACGTACGGCGTCCGCAGTGCCCTGGTACCATTCTGCTCGATCGGGTGTCTGTTCGGCTGCCAGAATCTCGACAAAGCCTTTCGAAAAGTTGTCGAACCGATACGTCTGCATTATGTGGTGATGAAGGCTGGCCGAAAGAAATTGAGTGATTACAAAAACTTTGCGAATGCCCGAGTTGATGCAGTTTGAAAGTGTGATGTCGATGAGCCGATACTTTCCAGCCACCGCAACTGCCGGTTTTGAACGCTCGAGCGTAAGGGGGTACAGTCTGCTTCCCTGTCCACCGCCAAGAATCAGGGCAATCACATCATCCATAGGTTCCACCAAATAAAGAGAATGCAGAAACGTCACTGCTTTAATAACTACCATTAAGTCGTGAACTAGCAAAGTAGAAGAGTTTCGAATAACAGAATTCTTACATGGACTGGAGATTTTGAACTCTAATCTGCTATCCTATACAGGACTTTAGGTTTGGTAATCCGGGCTTTCCCGGCTTCAATCGGCAGGAAGATAGATGATGAAACGCATATTTGCACTTATTGCTGTTATTTCGTTGGGTTCCGCTGTCCAGGCGTGCGGACCTGCGGGTGGTGACGACGATGTCGTGAACGTTGATGTGGCTGGGGATATCAGCACCGATGTCCAGCGCGACTCGACGATCGTTCCTGACGAAAGTGGAATCGACGTTCGTCCGTCGGATATCGTGGACTTAATCGACCCCATGGATGTTCTGACGGACGGCGTAAATGCTGACACCGGCGTTGAAGACGTTGTTCTGGAGTGTCCCGGCAATTCTGGTTGTCCCTGTGACGACGGGTCTGAATGTTATTCAAGTTTCTGTGTTGAAACGTCGGGTGGAAAAGTCTGCGCTTCCGGTTGTGCCGGGGAAGCTTCATGTCCCCGTGGCTGGAAGTGTTCACAGGTTTCAGTGGCCGGTGATACAACGTTTATCTGTGTGGATCCGTTCTCGCGTATCTGCCGCCCGTGTGTTCAGGATTCCGAGTGCCAGCCGTCGATTGGCGCAGGTTCCGATGTGTATGATTGTGTTTCCTACGGTCCTGATGGCAGTTTCTGTGCAAATGGCTGCACCAACGATGATGGTTGTCCGCCCGATTATAACTGCGTAACGAATCCATCCGGGGCAGGCATGCGTTGTTTGCCGACAGGTGGCACCTGCGAATGTACGGAGTTGTATATTGAGCAGGGTTACCTTTCGCAGTGTTACATCGAGAATGATATTGGGAAGTGCATGGGTACGCGTACTTGTGATGGTCTCTGTAACGCCATGACGCCCAAAGTTGAAAGATGCAACGCGATTGATGACGACTGTAACGGTCAGACAGACGAGGGCGTCGCAGGAACGGAATGCCCGATTACTACCGAATTTGGAACGTGTCAGGGCACGTGGCTCTGCAACAGCGGGACCGGTGTTTGCAGCGGCAGGTCTCCGACTGCTGAAACATGCAATGCCCAGGATGACAACTGTAACGGAACGACCGACGAGAACGCTTCAAACTGCGTCACTTACTACCGGGATAATGACCACGATAACTTCGGTCAGGTCGCTGACTGGAGGTGTCTTTGCCAGGCAGTGGAAAATTATACGGCTACGGCCCCCGGCGACTGCACCGACAACGATTCGAATGTGTACCCCGGAATTCTTGAAGCGTGTAACGAGAAGGATGACAACTGTAACGGCGAGACCGACGAAATCGGCGCAATCAACTGCATTGATTTCTACAAGGACGTGGACCAGGACGGTTTTGGCTTGAACGCAGATAAGCGTTGCCTGTGCGCAGCCAGCGGTCAGTATTCTGCGGTGTTTGCCGGTGACTGCAATGATGCACTCCCGGCCGTTAATCCAGGTGCCGACGAAGCGTGCAACGGGAAAGATGACGATTGTGACAGCAAGACCGATGAAGAAGGCGCGACAAATTGTGCCGAGTGGTACAAGGACGTTGATGCCGACACGTTTGGTGACGTCTCAAATCATAAGTGTCTGTGCGCGGCCACCACGGAATATAAGGTTTCTATCGGGTTCGACTGTAACGACTCAAATGCGTTCGTAAATCCCGGAATTCTGGAAGAATGTAACGCCATCGATGACAACTGTGATGGACGTACTGACGAAGAAGGCGCCGACGGCTGTGACAGTTATTATTATGATAATGACGGCGACAGCTATGGTGTCGGCACTGCAAAGTGCTATTGCGGCGGTACCGGCAAGTACACGGCGCTGCTGAACGCCGATTGCAATGACCTGGACGGTACGGCGAATCCAGGCGCAGATGAAGTCTGTAACACCAAGGATGATAACTGCAACGGTTCATCGGACGAGCCGGGCGCGCTTGGGTGCACTCCGTATTTCCTGGACACCGACCGTGACACTTACGGTGATTCAAATCAGTGGGCGTGCCTCTGTGCCCAGCAGGGCGATTTCCGGGCCACAAGGGGCGGGGACTGCAACGACGGGGATGAATTCATCAATCCCGGCAGGACCGAGGTTTGTAACGGCAAAGACGATGACTGTGACACGTTTGCCGACGAAGATAATGCAACCAATTGTGTAGATTACTACATGGATGCAGACCGAGATACCTACGGTGATGTGACGAAGCGGCGGTGCATGTGTCTGTCAATTCCGGGGACATACGATGCGACCACGGCCAATGACTGTTGCGATGCTGATGCAAACACGTATCCCGGTCAGGTAACGTATTTCTCAAGCCCGAATGGTTGCAGTAAATACGACTATAACTGCTCCGGCTCGGATGAAAAGCAGTGGACGACAACCGGCGGTGGATGTGAAGGCTGGGCCGTCGGAAATGGCTGTGACGTGGAGCCGGGTTGGGTCGGTTCATCTATTCCGGCCTGTGGTGTTTCTGCTCAGTGGGTTTACAGCGGTTGCGGTTACACGCTCATTCCGGTCGATTGTAAAGATCCAACCTCGCGCACACAGGTTCAGGCCTGTCGCTAGTTCACTTGCTGTCGGCTTCGCGGTTCTTCTTTTCCAGCTTTGTCATCAATCCTTCAAAACCGTCTTTCGTAATGATGTCATTGAACTGCTTGCGGTAGTTTTTGACCATGCTGATGTCGTCGATTACGACGTCGTGGGCGAACCAGCGGCCTTTGCCCTGATGAAAGGCGTAGTTGACGCTGGCTTCGGACTTGCCCGAGTGAATAGTTGACTTCACGACGACCGAACCGTCGGGGGCCGTTTCGGTCGCAGGGTTAAGGTCTACGGTAAAAACCGTGTCTGGATTGAACTTTTTCACGTAGCTGCGCTGTATCATTTTCTTGAACTGGTCAACGAAACGCTGCTGATCCTTTGGCTTCAGGGAAGCCCAGTTTGAAGGCAAAGTCCGCTTACCAAGTTCGGCGTAATCAACAAAGGAATCCATCAGCTCGCGGATGCGTTTTTCAAGCGCAGGCCGGTCTTTTGACTGCCCGATAAAGGTCTTGATGTCAGTGTACTTGTCGCGGACAACATCGACTGGCGACGCAGGCGCAGCGTTGGCAGTCGCGCTGATGATTGAAACAGCCAGGGTCAGGAACATTGCGGTCGCACAGGAAAAAATCGCTTTCATTCAGCAGACCTGGTTTCAGAAAGATTTGGTGCGGCACGCCAGTGTGCAGTGCCGGACACGCGCAATTCTAGTTTTTTCGGGACTATTGCGCCAGATTACGTTGCGGCATCGGGACGAGGGCGACGCCTGTGGCCCGCTCAAGTGCGGCAACGGCGATATTGAAGTCATAAATCGACTGGTAGTAACCTAGCTGGGCCATGAAGAACTGCGTCAGTCCGTCCGTTATGTCCTGCAGCCCGACCAGACCGTTTTCATAAAGGTCAATTTTGGCGATAACCCAGCCCCTGGCAGATTTAAGCGCCGTTTTTCTGGTATCCATCATCGCACGCGCATCGTTCATCTCGCTGAAAAGCTTTTTAATTTCAAGCTTCACGGCAAGCTCGGCGCCTTGAAGTTCGTATGCAAGTCCTGTCTTTTTTGCCCTGGCTTTCTTCAGTTCACCAAGCTTTTTCCCGATGTTAAGGTCAAAGCGCATGACAAGTCCGACCCCGAAACCGAGCGTCCTGTACGGGTCGTAAAACGGGAAGGTCAGGTCGTCAACGACGTTTGAATAACCGTAGTCAAATTCGGCATACAGCAGAAAATCAGGAAAAAAATTGCGGAATCGTGCTTCGGCTTCGGCTTCACGGGCCATTACGCCTGTCCGCAGTGCAACAAGCTCGGCACGGTTTTGAAGCGCGGAAGACGTTGCGGAATCCAGGTCAATCGTTTCAACAGGAACAACCGGTTCCGGGTCGGACGTTTCAAAGCCGGTCGTCGATGACGGGTCTTCGCCAATCAGTCGTCTAAGCTGTCCCTGCGACAGTTCCAGCATCCGTTTCGCCTGATATTCCCTTTCAATGATCTGTGCTTCGAAAACGTTGATCTTCATCGTGTCGACCGGGTCGAATGAAGGATCGTCGGAATCTTCCAGTTTCTTCAGATGCTTACGGGCTTTTTCAAAGTACCCGCGGCCTTCCTCGATAACGCCGGTCAGTCTGCGGGTCAGGGCCAGTGCGAAAAATCCCCTCTGGACTTCAAGGCGGGTGTCCGCAAGTGCCATATTTTCGCGCGCACGGCTGACTTCAACGCCAAGCTGTCTGGCGCGGTTCAGCCACGTGATCTTCCCGCACGTATAAAGAGGTTGGTACAGTTTGACGTTGATCTTCGTCCAGACGCCCCATTCCGACAGGTCACCGAGGTCGCTTGAATACGATGTGGCGGCATTGATGTCGGCTGGCATGTGATGGCCGGTCATCGGGGCCAGCATCGCCTGAACTTCGATTCTTGGCTGATACTCAGACCTTGCGATGTCCAGCTCGGCATCGGCTTCTTCAGTAGCCATTCTGGCTGTATCAAGGGCAGGACTGCCCGTCATGGCAAGTTCAAACGCCTCGGTCATGTTCAGAAGCCGCGCCGGTTCCTGCTGTTGTTGAATTTCATCAGATGCTGCGGTGCCGGCTGAACAAAGTACGCCGACAACAGCAAGAAGAACTGCAACGTTGTAAGCGGTCTGTTTCATATCACCATGAAGCGGGCCTGGACCCGCGTTCGTGCCGCAGGATCAGATTACATCTTTTCTTGGAAGAAGCTTTTTCAGGATGCCGAAAGCCATGTATGCCGATGTAAAAGCGCCTTCGAATCCCATCGTGCCGCAGGCGCCTTCGCCAAGATACAGAAGGTTTGCGTAAGGCGTCCTGACCGGTTGGGTAACCAGTCCCATAGTCTTCGGGACCGTGTTTTTGTGTACAGGAACCATCCCGGCCGGGTCAAGAATTGCTTTACCAGTTTTTTCACTGATTCTGATTGAAGCAATCGACCTGGTCACCAGATGACGGTCGAAAAACGGCATGAATTCAACAACTTTTGACATCATCCGGTTCGAAAAGGCCTCGACCGATGAAGCGCCTTCGTCCATTCGTCCGACCGGCAGCATGCCGGAAATCGACATCACAGCGCGTTCAGGATCAAGCGAATCGGCTGGCTCCATCGCCGGGTCAACCTGAAGCATCAGCATGTTGTCATCTTCAAGCGGCGCATCGGGATTACTGACCAGGAAAGCAGTTCTGGCCATGCCCGAGGGCAGACCCCTGCGCGCCAGACCGACGTTCATTGTAATAAGGTAATGTGAAGGACCCGAGTCCTCGACCTTCTGACGGTAACGTTTCTTGACCGCCTTTTCCGGCAGCATATCAAGTATTCCGGCAAGTTCCGTGCCGGCGACCAGTACCGATGCCCCGATCGCTTCGTTGCGGGCCCGGATATCAACTTCGGTGATGCGACCGCGTTTGACCTGGAACATGTCAGCAAAGTCAGCCGTCCGGACTGTCCCTGAATTGCCTTCGATCCTGTTAAGGAACAGCGATTTCAACGAATCCAGGCCCCATTCCACATTGTAAAGTCCGCGCAGCAGGTGGCTGGCAACCCGACCGAATGACAGCGGATAACGCCATGGTTCCGGGTGGTTGGAAAGTGCCATAACCGGGGCATTCAGGAAGGCCCGCATTGCCGCGTTTTCACCGAAGGCAGCCAGTGCGTCATTGCCGGGAAACGCCGGGGCCAGCTTGCCCCTGATCTTTCGCCAGGCAAAGTATTCCTTGATACCGGAAGGCGGAATGACCGGAAATTCGCGAAGGATCGGCTCGAACACCTTTTCGGCGTCGGCCTGGTCTGATGTAAAAGCCCTGAAAGCGTCAAGCATCTGCGGGAATTCCCGCGAGATCTCTTCCTCCAGAATGCCCTTCATGTGCGTAATTTCAATACGTCTTCCCGGCATGATGACGTGGCACGTCGGCTCGAGCGGCCTGGGCAGGTTGCGCATTTCGGGCGCCAGCGCCAGTTCGCGGAAGACTTCCCTTATCGGGTGTGATTCTGAAAAGCCGTACATCAGGTTCGGGCGTCTGACAAACCGGAACCCGTCTTCTTCATAGACGTTGTTCTTGCCACCGTGCCCGAGCAGCAGAATTCTGTACCCATGTTTGGCGGCGAGGGCGCCGAATATCAGGGCCGGCAGGTCGTTCCCGACGATTACAGCGTCATAGGAACTCTTGAGATCCGCCATGGCGGCTACCTCCTGTCAGTGCCTGTGAACAGTTTTTCTACCGTGTATTGTAACCCGACCGCGAAGAACTTCTTCAAGAGCTTCTGCGTACAACTTGTTTTCTTCTGTAAGTATGCGTGCTGACAGCGAATCTTCGTCGTCGTCATCAAGTACGGGTACTGTCTTCTGGGCAATAACGGCGCCGGTGTCGGTACCTTCGTCCACAAAATGGACCGTGCAGCCGGTCACCTTGACACCATAGTCAAGCGCCTGCTTCTGAGCGTGAATGCCCGGAAACGATGGCAGCAGGGCAGGGTGAATGTTGATTACCCGTCCTTGATAAGGCCCCAGAAAATCTGATGTCAGAATTCGCATGAACCCTGCAAGTGCAATGTACTGGACGCCACGTGACTGAAGTTCGGCCACAAGTGCGCAATCGTATTCGGACCGGGAAGCGTAATCTTTGTGGGACATTACAAGCGTCGGGACTCCGCATGATCTTGCGTATTCCAGACCGATCGCGTCAGCCTTGTTGCTTAGAACTACGCGGATATCTGCATGAAGACGGCCTTCCTGGGTGGCCTTGATAAGGGCAGTCATGTTGGTGCCGCGGCCGGATATCAGTATGGCAATTGGAACTTTTGATTCCGGGGGAGTGCTCACTTGACCACCACTTCATTCGGTCCCGGAATCAGGCGGCCGAAAATGAACGGTGCCGCACCGGCATCTGTAAGGGCAGTCATGGCGGCGTCCACTTTATCCGGTGCCATCACGATGACCAGCCCGACGCCCATGTTGAAGACCTTCAGCATTTCGTCGTCATCTACTTCGAAGCCGGTGCCGCGCCCCTGCAGGAACGGGTAAAGCGGCCCCGCCGGGATTGCCGACATCGTGACTTCCGCCGCAACGCCTTCAGGCAGGACGCGTGGCAGGTTTCCGACGATGCCGCCGCCTGTGATGTGGGCCATGGCCTTCGGCTTCGGGCCTGTCATCAAGGCGTTAACGGCGGTGGCGTAAATGTATGTAGGTGTCAGAAGGACTTCGCCCAGAGTGCGGGTAAAGCCTTCGTAAACGTGGCCGATATCAAGTTTTCTGGCGTCAAGGATTCTGCGCACCAGCGAGTATCCGTTCGAATGGACGCCCGAGCTGGGCAGGGCAATCAGCACGTCCCCGGTGGCGCATGTCTTGCCATTAATCAAGTCAGGTTCGTCGACGATCCCGACCGAAAAACCGGCAAGATCGTATTCGCCATCTTTGTAGAAGCCGGGCATTTCAGCCGTTTCGCCACCGACCAGGGCGCACCCGGCCTGACGGCAACCTTCCACGATTCCTTCAATTACGTGCAGTGACACCTGTGGTTCAAGGTGCCCGGTGGCAAAGTAATCAAGGAAAAAGAGGGGGCGGGCACCGGTCGTCAGGACGTCATTGACGCACATGGCGACAAGATCGATCCCGATCGTGTTGTGAATGCCGGTCATAAAGGCCAGCTTCAGCTTGGTGCCCACGCCATCGGTCCCGGATATCAGCAGCGGCCGCTTCATGCCGAGCATGTTCGGGGCGACTGCGGCGGCAAATCCGCCAACACCGGAAACGACCTCGGAGGTCAGAGTTGATTTAACCATTCGACCGATTTCGGAAGCGAAATAATCGCCTGCCTCAATGTCGACGCCAGCTTGTTTATATGTGAGTTTTTGCTTATCCATAGCGCCGGAAGCATATCCTGTCATGCCGACCCAGTCAATCGAAGAGAGGGGATTATGGCGACCAACTTTAACGTATTTTCAAAGGTTTCAAACCGGGCCGAACGCGTTAGAATGCGCTGGCATATTGAAGGGGAAACGGGAACTGGAAAAGGCAGGGGAAACGAAGGGTAACGCGGCCGGGCAGCCTGCCAATCCTGACAGAAAGGCTGGCGAGTTGACGCAGGACGGCTGCTCGATGACCGGATTTGCCTTTCAGATCATGGATCTGGTCGGGCCGGATCTGGCCGTTGTTGTCTTTGGTGAACGTGACTGTGCGACAGCATTCCCGCGAATTACGGCCCAGTTTGCTTCGCTTGAACGGTGGAACGTCTATACGGTGGCGCTGCGTGAAACTGATGTTATCGCGGGTAATGCCGAAGGTCGTCTGCGCGATTGTCTGGTTGCGGTGGCGCGGCAACTGCTTGAATCTGTTGATGTCAGTGGCGCGGTTGGTGGTGTTCAGCGTTCGCCAGCCATCATTGTCCTTTCGACATGTCTTTCCGAGATGACCGGGGCGGACCCGGTGCCGATCTGTGAAGCCGTTTCGCGTGAAACCGGCATCAAGATAATCCCCGTTGCGACAAGTGGTTTGAAGTTGCGTACGCAGGCCGGGATAGTTGACCAGGTCGCCGAGACTTTGATTGGCGGTCTGGCTGATTTCGGGCCGGTCGATCCGAAAGCGGTCAACCTGCTTGGCTATCAGACAGACGGCGCCGAAGATATTACGGTAACGGACAGGGTTTTCCGGGCCGAAGCAGATCGGCTTATCGCGGCTTTTGGCGGGCGTCTGAACAGCACAGTTCCTGCCGGTGCGACTATTGCCGACTGGCAGAATCTGCCGCGTGCCGGGCTGAATTTTGTAGTGGAAAAGCCCCTGATGCGGGGCGTCGTCAAGATGCTTGACGGCGGTGGCCGCCGTTTCATCGAGCTGGCCCAGCCGAAAGGAATCGCGGCAAGTGACCGTTTCTACAGTGCAATTGCGGCTGAACTTGGGGTGGATGCAGAGCCGATCCTGGCTGCGTTTGAACCACGTCAAAAGGCGGCCGCAATCTTTGAAGAAGCCCGCTCCCGTTTTACCGGGATGCGACTTGCATACGGGATCGGGTCGGTTCACAACTTCAGGCCTGATCTTCTGGCGCTTGAAGGGCTCGGTAATCTGCCGTTGTTTCTGGAACTTGGTTTTGACGTCGAAATCGTCATTCAGGAGCGCGATTACCCGGAAGTCCACCAGCGCATAAAACGTAATCTGGAAATCCTGGGAGTTGATGCCCCGTACAGTCTTTTTTATGAACCTGCCGTTTTGGAACCGGCGTTGCGCAACGGTCGCTTCGACTGCGCGTATGTGGCCGATTTCATGCGGGATCAGGTGGTCAGGGCTGGAATTCCAATGCTTCCGTTCGGTGACGCCAGCTCCGGTTACTGGTTTGCGGGGCAGACGGTCAGGCAGATATCCAGGACGCTCGGGGCCGTGTTTGATCGCCGCTGGTCGCGCTATTTCCAGGGTGCCCGTGAAAGTACGGGAGGTGGCCGTTGAAGAAAGATAAGCCGGGCGTCACAACGGAAATACCCGCCACAGGTCTTGAACAGTTTGAACTGCGCGACGTCGATTCGACAGATCTGCTTGGCATATTCATGGGTGTCCACGCGGTCCCAGGCGTGATTATGCTTCTGCATACGACGGTCGGCTGCAAGTTCAAGACTCAGCTTCAGATTACCGACCACGACTGGGGCCGTGAATCGCATAACCAGCGTCTGTGGACCGGGGTAGATGACGCAAAGATAATCGTGGGTTCCGGCGAACGCCTGATCGAATTCGGTACAACCTGGTATCAGCGTCGCAAGCCGGATGTTTTCATCGTAACTACAAACGCATCAGTTGAATTGTCCGCTTTTGATGTCGAGGCGGCAGTTCGCGAGCTGCAGTTGCGCCTGCCAATCCCTGTTATTTATCTGAAGGCACCAGGTCACGAAGGTACGATTTTTGGCGGTTATAAAAGGTTCATCGAGGCCGTCCTGCCGCTTCTGGACAAGCCATCCAGTCAGGTCACAGGGCAGAAGTCTGGCAGTCCGTCAGTAGTTGTCGGTGGTTACTTTTTTGACCGCTTTGAAATGGAACACGCTGCAAACATTAATGAACTTCGCCGACTGTTGACCGGTTGCGGGATGACGTGGGCCGGTGCGCTTTTTGACGGCAGCCCGTGGGAAAAGGTCAAGCGCTGCGGTGCCGCCGACAATTTCGTCTGGCTGCCGTACGGTCATGCGGTCGCAGGCACGGCCGATCACGCGTCCGATGGCCGCACTCATCTTGAAACTGATCTGCCGGTTGGTCTGACCGGCACCAGCGTTTTTCTGGACAGGCTATGCGAGCGCTTCGGCCTGGATCGGACTGTCGTTGACGCCGTGAAAGACAGGGAACTTGCAAAGGCGGTCCCGCTGATAAAAAGGGCGGCAAAAGTGCTTGCCGGTACAAGGGTTGCCGTCTTCCTGGATACACCGGCCGCTGCTGCCGTCACGTCGTTTCTGTCGGAACTGGACATCGAAGTGCCGCTGGTCTTTCTTACCGACGCCGCCCCGGCACCGACGCAGGCGCTTGCCCTGTTTGACGACACGTGTGCCAGACTTGGCGCGTCGTTTCCGCATAAACCGGAAGTCCATGCAGGTATATCCAGAAACGAACAGTACCGTATATTTATGGAAGAAAGTGCCCGGGATTCGATTCCGCTTGTCATCGGCTCGTCCCAGCAGAAACGGGCGTTTCATGGTGATATCCGTGTAATTGAGATGGGTTACCCGGCTGCTGAAAAACACTGGTTGTACCCGGTTCCATGGTTGGGGTACAACGGAGCTATAGCACTTACCCAGCGTCTGCTTGATGCGTTGATGCGGGTATATTGAAGACGGACAAAATGGCGGGCGACGACAACAGAATAGACCGGGTCATGCCACCGCGCTCCAAAGTGCCTGCGGATCAGGTCCGGGGCGGTAAGCAGGCTGAAACCCCTGCTGCGGACAAATCTGTCAAACAGCCGGTACAGAATAGATTGCACGTAAAGACCGGCACTGTCCCGATAGTCCAGTCGTTTTCCAAATCGAAAAGTCAGTCCGACTTCAAACCGGGCAGTCAGTCAGATTTCAATTCGAGCAATGTTTCAGGTAATCAGCCTTCAAGTGGTCCGGCCATAACGCCGGTTACGCCCAGCGGATCATCAGCAGGGGCAGCAGCGGTTGCGCAGGCCGCTAAGGATGACACGCTGGTGGGCACCATCCTGAGTGATGATCTGCAGATCGTCAGGATGGTTGGTTTCGGTGGTTATGGTCGCGTATATCAGGCGGAACAGCTTTCTGTTGGAAAACGGTCGGTTGCGATTAAGGTTCTGCACGCGATGCACAAGGACCGCAAGGCAGCGGTCACCGGGTTCAAGCGCGAAGTTTCATATCTGGCGATGCTGAAATCGGCGTGTTTTCCACGGGTTATCCGCACCGGCCTGACCCCCGATCATCTGCCTTACTTCGCAATGGAATTCATTTCCGGCAAGTCGCTGGATCAGATTCTGAAGGCAAACGGTCCCCTGAATATCAACCGCGCCGCCTTTATCATGGACCGCGTCTGTGAAGGCGTGATCGAGATGCACCGGCGCGACATCATTCACAGGGACATCAAACCCGGCAACGTCATCATCGAGGAAGGTCCGGCCAAGTCCTGGCGCGTGTGGATGCTGGATCTTGGCTGCGCAAAGTCCGCGTACGAGCCAGATTCGTCGCCAAAAAGAACAGATATTTTTTCTTTTGGAAGTCCGCCGTATCTTGCGCCTGAAACGGTTATCAGCGGCGCGTCAAACGAACAGACAGATATTTATGCGCTCGGTTGTCTCGCCTACGAAATCCTTGCCGGAATACGGGCCGTGCATTTGAAAGATACAGGGTCGGATTCGTATTTTTCATATCTGCGTAATCCGGAAAAGCCGCTGCCAACGTATCGCCTTGGTACGATTATGCCGGAAGTGCCTGAAAGTGTAGAACAAGTTATCCACAAGGCGCTTGCCCGTGATGTCGCGGCCAGATTCACTTCGGTCATGGATTTTCGAAACGCGTTGATGTCGGCCGCCGCGCCCTATATGGATAAAATGTCTTCGATGGCCATTGATATAGATTTGTCATCGAACGTGTCCGGGTTCGCCAGGAAGGGTGGCTCCCAGTCAGGCGGGCGGGTGCCGGGTTCGGATGGCCAGCAGAAACCTGCTTTGTGGAAAAGCATCCTCTTGCGTTTAGGCAAAGGGTGATTAAATTTGAGGCTCGCCGGGGATTAGTTTTTCCCCGGATTTGTTAATTACGGTGGCTGCGTCATGGCAAAACAGTGTGCCGGGCGTGGCGAGTCTGTAAATATTTCAAGGAGGATCGTGAGATGAAAGTGAAGCCGTTGCAGGACCGAATTCTTGTTAAGCGCCTTGCCAAAGAAGAAAAGACCGCTGGCGGGATCATCATTCCCGACACAGTGAAAGAAAAACCCCAGGAAGCAATGGTTATTGCAGTCGGTCCAGGCCGTGTGCTTGAAAGCGGCGAAATCCGCAAGCCCCAGGTCAAGGAAGGCGACAGGGTCATGTTCGGGAAGTACGCCGGTACGGAAGTCAAGATTGACGGCGAAGAGCACATCATCCTTCGCGAAGACGACATTCTTGCGGTGATTGACTGATTAAGTTATCGGGTTGGCTGTTTTGTTTTGAAAATGTTTAGGAGTGTTTGAAATGTCAGCAAAAGAACTGCTTTTTGGTGAGGCCGCCAGGGCGAAAATCCTTGA
The DNA here is from genome assembly GCA_964522105.1 of uncultured Anaeromyxobacteraceae bacterium. Classification (GTDB taxonomy): domain Bacteria; phylum Myxococcota_A; class UBA9042; order DTJE01; family DTJE01; genus JAGOFO01. Next base: position 2,108 of record CAZFVA010000032.1, on the reverse strand, counting down.
AGGCGTCAATATTCTTGCAGATACCGTCAAGATTACGCTCGGGCCGCGTGGCCGCAATGTCGTTATTGAAAAGTCATGGGGCTCGCCCACAGTGACGAAGGACGGCGTTACCGTTGCGAAGGAAATCGAGCTTGGTGACAAGTTCCAGAACATCGGCGCTCAGATGGTCAAGGAAGTCGCGTCCAGGGTTTCAGATGAAGCCGGTGACGGCACGACGACTGCCACAGTTCTGGCTCAGGCCATTTACCGCGAAGGCGCCAAGATGGTCGCCGCCGGTCATGGACCGATGGAAATCAAGCGCGGCATCGACAAGGCTGTTACGGCCGTCGTCGCCGAACTGAAGTCGATGTCCAAGCCGACCAAGAATTTCGTCGAGATCGCCCAGGTCGGAACCATTTCTGCGAACAATGACACCGAAATCGGCAAGATCATTGCCGAAGCGATGGAAAAGGTCGGAAAGGAAGGCGTCATCACCGTTGAAGAAAACAAGTCCATTGAAACGACACTTGAAACTGTCGAGGGCATGCAGTTCGACCGTGGTTACCTGTCGCCGTACTTCGTGACCGATCCGGAAAGAATGGAAGTGTCACTGGATAACCCGTTTATCCTTATCTATGAAAAGAAAATTTCCAGCATGAAGGATCTTCTGCCCGTTCTTGAGCAGACTGCCAAGATGGGTAAAGCCCTTGTAATCATTTCTGAAGACGTTGAAGGCGAAGCCCTGGCGACGCTGGTTGTCAACAAGCTGCGCGGCACGATTTCGGTCGTCGCTGTGAAGGCCCCCGGATTTGGCGACAGGCGCAAGGCCATGCTCGAAGACATCGCCGTTCTTACCGGCGGTCGCGTAGTTTCTGAAGATATGGGCATGAAGCTGGAAGGCGTCACGCTGAATGATCTTGGTGTCGCTGGTCGCGTTATCGTGAACAAGGACAACACCACGATCGTCGAAGGCGCCGGTGTTGCCGAAGACATCAAGGGCCGCGTCGCGCAGATTCGCGCCCAGATCAACGAAACCAGTTCGGATTACGACCGTGAAAAGCTTCAGGAAAGGCTTGCCAAGCTGGCCGGCGGCGTTGCCCTTATCAAGGTCGGCGCGGCTACTGAAGCTGAAATGAAGGAAAAGAAGGCCCGCGTTGAAGACGCTCTGCATGCCACCCGCGCTGCAGTCGAAGAAGGCGTGGTTGCCGGTGGCGGCGTTGCGCTGCTGCTGTGCCAGAAGGTCCTTGCCAAGCTGGCGGACCTGCCGATTGAACAGAAGATCGGCGTCGACATCATCCGTCGCGCCATCGAAGAACCGATCCGCATGATCGCTGACAACGCCGGCGTCGAAGCTTCCGTGGTCGTGGACAAGGTCCGCACCGCCAACAGCCCGACGTTCGGTTACAACGCTCTTGATGATACGTACGGCAACTTGATTGAAGCCGGCATCATCGATCCCGCCAAAGTTACCCGCGTTGCGCTTGAAAAGGCTGCCAGCGTGGCGTCCCTGCTTCTGACGACCGAATGTGTCGTGGTCGAGAAGCCGAAGAAGGATGTCCCGATGCCTGGTGGCGGCGGCGACATGGGCGGCATGGGTGGTATGGGCGGAATGGGTGGTATGGGATTCTAGGCCCGCCCCGTTCGGCTGCGTAATGTGAATGAAAAAGGCCCGCATGGCTTCGGTCGTGCGGGCTTTTTTTTATCCGGGCCGGAGGGATCGTACGCTCAACGGTTGGCGCAGGAGCGCCGGCGCCGGGGACACCCACTCACTACACGTGCGCGTTCGTCGGGTGTCCCCGGCCCCTTATTGTTTTGCGCCCTTTGATTTGTGGTCAAAAAGGGGGCAATCCGGCGCCCCGAAGGGGCGATCCAAACATAGGCCGGGGCCGCAGGCCCCGGTATCGTGGCGTGGTACGAACTCCCCCTCGCGCCTGGTCGCGGCCCTTTCTTTGTTGGTGGAATCCGGTCTTGACGTCCTGATTGGGCCTGTTCGACGCATCCTGTAGGGATGCGCCAATCACAGGCCGCGGCCAACTGAGCGAAGCGAAGGTCGGCCGTGGTAAACGGTGGTTTATTTATGATTTGAGGCCCTGACAGGGCCGTCCAAAATTATGGTTTAAGGAATTTGA
>CAZFVA010000031.1:28925-31775 GCA_964522105.1 uncultured Anaeromyxobacteraceae bacterium | reverse complement strand
GGTTTGCAGCAGTCATCGTCGGTGGCCCCCATCATCCAGGCGAACTGAGCGCACAGAAAGATCACGCTGTTCCACAAGACCATGGAACACAAAGGAATTTGAATAATAACATGTTCAGAATGCAAGGGGATACACGGGGGACGCATGGGCAATTCTGACTGGCCTTCCACATTTACAAAGGTTTTACAGTTTGGGCGAGTTACGACACACTTCCCTTACATTTCCAGTGTTAACTTGATGTCAGATCGTTTTCTTTCGGCAAAAGCATCCAGACCCGTTTATCCAAACCTTGGGGGGAGCAGACATGCGACAGAAATCACTGATACTTTTGACTGTGTTGACGGCTGTCTTCCTGCTGTTTGGCGGGTGTTCAGAAAAAACTACAGGCAGCGATCTTGATGCTTTTGCAGACACGGCCGGCCTGGATACGTTGACCGCTGACACAGATGATGTGGCGGTCAGTCGGGATGTCCCGGCTTCGGACGTCGATGCGTTCGCGCAGGCGGATTCGCATGGCGACGCGGGCACAGACGAGACACCACCAACAGTTCCATACCCGATAGTCGACACCAACCAGATGCGCTGCTACGACGCCAGCACCACAATCACATGCGAGGCCCCCGGGCAGCCGTTCTTTGGTCAGGATTCTCAATACCAGGGGTATCAACCGCGCTATCTGGACAACGGCGACGGGACAGTTAGCGACCTTGTCACCGGCCTGATGTGGCAGAAAGACCCGGGCGAAAAGGTGTCGTGGCAGGCGGCGATGGACGGGGCCGCGACCGCGAATCTTGCGGGCTATTCAGACTGGCGCGTACCGAGCATCAAGGAGCTGTATTCGCTGATAATGTTCAGCGGCATTGACCCGAAGGTCGAGGGCACAGACACGTCCGGCCTGACTCCGTTTATTAACACAGACTTCTTTGTTTTCGAGTACGGCGACACGACCGATGGTCAGCGCGTCATCGATTCCCAGTGGGTAACCAGTTCGAAGTATGTCTCCACTGTCATGGGCGAAATGGATTGCTTCTTTGGTGTCAACTTCGCCGATGGTCGAATCAAGTGCTACCCGACTACTGTCGTGCCCAATCAGAGTGGATACTTCGCCATCTATGTCCGGGACGCCATCGATTACGGCAAAAACGATTTTACAGACAACGGTGACGGCACAATTCTGGACCGCGCAACCGGCCTGATGTGGCAGAAGGCCGACAGCGAAACTGGCATGAAATGGGTGGACGCGCTGGCATATTGCGAAGGCCTTTCCCTGGCAGACAACGATGACTGGCGGCTGCCCAACGCCAAGGAATTACAGAGTATTGTTGACTACACCCGTTCACCGGACACCACGGATTCGGCAGCCATCGACCCGCTGTTTGTGTGCAGTTCAATCACCAACGAAGCCGAGGTGGCGGACTATCCGTTCTACTGGACCAGTACAACGCATGCCAAACCGGATAAAGGCCATGAAGGCGAACACGCTTCCTATGTGGCATTCGGACGGGCACTTGGATATTTCTTTGACGCATGGATTGATGTTCACGGGGCCGGGGCACAGCGCAGCGATCCGAAAGATGGCGACCCGGCCGATTATCCGACCGGCTTCGGACCGCAGGGTGACGCGATCCGAATCTTGAACTACGTCCGGTGCGTGCGCGATGGCGCGACTCAGGAAGACCCTGATGTTGTTGAAGATATGGATGTAATTGAGTCTGACGTGCAGGACCCGCCGGACGTGGATATCAGACCTGACGGCGGACCGGATGGCGATGTGCCGCCAGGTCCGACAGCCTGCACGATCGAGGCCGACTGCGCTCAGATCGGGGCATGCCCACAGGGGGCAACAAAAGGATGCACATGCGCCACGACACCCGATGGAAAACTGTGCGTTCCCTTATGCAGCACCGACGATGACTGCCCCCAGCCGCCGGGACAGACTTTGGCTTGCGCAATGGAAGGAATCTGCGTTCCTGATCGCCCGTAGCTACCGCATTTTCCGTATAATCTGGACGAACCGCGAAGGTTGGATTACAACCATCAGTGCCTGATCCTGCAAACACCACCGGAGATTCAATGCCCCACGACCAGACGACCGACATGTTTTTTGCGCTGACGCCTGAAAAAGTTCTGGACGCTGTCGAGGACGCCGGGCTGCGGTGCAATCCTGTCTGCCAGCCTTTGAATTCATTTGAAAACCGGGTTTATGACATCCAGCTTGAAGATGAAACGCACGTCGTGGCCAAGTTTTACCGGCCGCAGCGCTGGACCCGCGAACAGATACTTGAAGAACACCGCTTCATGCAGGACCTTGACGACGCCGAAGTCGCGATTTGCAGCCTGCGACGGTTCCCTGACGGGTCAACTCTGCAATCAAAAGAAGACATTTTCTACTGTCTTTACGACAGGTTCGGGGGACGCCCGCCGCAGGATTTCGACCATGAGCTGGCCGAACGTCTGGGGATGCTACTGGGACGCCTGCATAACGTCGGGGCGATGCGACCGGCCGACCACCGCATCCGGCTTGATGCCGACACATACGTGCGGTCAAACCTGAAATGGATGTTGCAGCACAAGACAATCCCGGCCCATCTGGAACAGCGGTATGCAAGTGCGGCGAACACCATCGCGGACCTGGCTGACCGGAAGCTGGTGGACGTGCCGGTGCTTCGGCTTCACGGCGACTTTCATGCTGGAAATCTGCTGCTGCGCGACGACAAGCTGCACGTGCTGGACTTTGATGACCACCTGGTAGGCCCTGCTGTGCAGGATTTCTGGCTGCTGCTGCAGGGACGCGATGAAGAAACGGCGCAGTTGATGGAAACCATGATCGAAGGGTACGAAACGTTCCGC
>CAZFVA010000031.1:0-28825 GCA_964522105.1 uncultured Anaeromyxobacteraceae bacterium | reverse complement strand
TGAAGAAACGGCGCAGTTGATGGAAACCATGATCGAAGGGTACGAAACGTTCCGCGCGTTTGACCGCCGTACGCTCGGCCTGATTGAACCGCTGCGCGCCATGCGCCGGATTCACTACACCGCGTGGCTTGCACGCCGCTGGCACGACCCGATTTTTCCGCTGACCTGGCCGCATTTCACAGGCGAAACGTACTGGGCCGAAGAGGTAGCCGACCTGGAAGAAATGGTCCGCATGATTCAGAAGGATGATGGCAGCAACCCGGGCGCCGTCAACCGGGACGGTAAACCGGTATCAGCAGCCGTGGACGGCCAGCCGGAACTTACCAACAGCGATTTTTTCTGGGACATGTAAACCAGACGCAACAAAGCCTTTTGCGTTTTATTTAAGATAGTTTATAAAGCAGACGGCAGTTTCAAAGACCGTCTGCAGACAGACGGCAACAAGTCTCTTTAACAAAGGATGATGTCACGTGATGCAGACACATGAAATCGATCAGATGTGTGTGGTCGCCAAAGGGCCGAAAAATGGCCCCGCGCCGATTCCGCAGGAAGGCAAATGGACGAAAGCCAAGGAAATCACGGATATTTCCGGGCTGACTCACGGTATCGGCGGATGCGCTCCCCAACAGGGCGCGTGCAAACTGACCCTCAATGTCAAGAATGGCATCATCGAAGAAGCACTGATTGAAACGATCGGCTGCACCGGCATGACCCATTCAGCGGCGATGGCGGCCGAAATTCTTCCGGGAAAAACAATCCTTGAAGCGTTGAACACCGACCTGGTCTGCGACGCCATCAACGTCGCCATGCGCGAACTGTTCCTGCAGATCGTCTATGGTCGCACACAGACTGCGTTTTCCGACGGCGGTCTGCCGATCGGGGCCGGCCTGGAAGACCTTGGAAAGGGTCTGCGCAGCGTCGTCGCCACAATGTACAGCACGAAGACCAAAGGCGCCCGTTACCTTGAATTAACCGAAGGTTACGTCACCGAAGTCGGCCTTGACGCGGATAACGAAATCATCGGGTACAAGTACGTCAAACTTGGCATCATGATGGAAAATATCGCGAAGGGCATGGATGCACAGACCGCCCTTACGAAGGCGATCGGCACATACGGACGCTTTGACGAGGCTGTCAAAGTAATCGATCCCCGCAAGGAATAAGGAGGCAACCATGGCTTTATTTGAAGGATACGAAAGAAGAATCGCTCAGATCACGCCGTTTCTTGCCGCCAATGGCATTGCTTCGCTGGAAGACGCCGAAAAGGTGTGCATGGACAAGGGCGTCGACGTCAGAAAGATCGTCAAGGGCATCCAGTCCATCGCATTTGAAAACGCCGGCTGGGCATACCTGGTCGGGGCCGCTGTCGCAATAAAGAAGGGACAGAAGTCCGCTGCCGAAATCGCCGAAACGATTGGCGAAGGGCTGCAGGCGTTCTGCATCCCCGGTTCAGTCGCCGACGACCGCAAGGTCGGAATCGGTCACGGAAATCTGGCATCAATGCTGCTTCGTGAAGAAACGGCATGCTTCGCGTTCTGCGCCGGCCATGAGTCGTTCGCAGCCGCCGAAGGCGCCATCGGCCTGGCCCGTTCAGCGAACAAGGCCCGCACGAAGCCACTGCGCGTAATTTTGAATGGACTTGGCAAAGACGCGGCGCAGATCATTGCACGCATCAACGGCTTTACCCATGTCGAAACCGACTTTGACTACGCAACCGGCAAGCTGAACATCACGCTGGAAAAGGCGTATTCAAAGGGCGAAAAGGCGGCGGTCAGATGCTACGGCGCTGATGACGTGCGTGAAGGCGTCGCCATCATGCATTTTGAAGGCGTTGACGTGGCGATCACGGGCAATTCGACGAACCCGACCCGCTTCCAGCACCCCGTCATGGGCGTGTACAAGAAAGAACGCCTGCTTGAAGGCAAGAAGTTCTTTTCTGTCGCATCGGGCGGCGGCACCGGCAGAACGCTGCACCCGGACAACATGGCGGCAGGACCGGCTTCCTACGGCATGACCGACACCATGGGCCGCATGCACTCCGACGCACAGTTCGCCGGATCATCGTCGGTTCCCGCGCATGTTGAAATGATGGGGCTTATCGGTATGGGTAACAACCCGATGGTAGGCGCGTCAGTCGCAGTCGCAGTCGCAGTCGAACAGGCCATGAAGTAGCCGATCCGAAACGTAAAGCCGCAGATTCAAGTTAGACTAACCGTCAATAAGATCGCAATCCTGATCGGCGAACGACGCAAAAAGCGAGCAATCATCAGGCAATGCTCTGTAATTGACACCCCGCGCCGACCGGTGCTAATTTAATCACCTCAGGGAAGGATAAACATGATGATGCCCTTCATCCGAATCAGATAGTTCTGCGTACCCGAAGCTGCCGGACGGGCCTGCGCGCCCGGTCCAATAATCTGAAATCGAAGATGAAGGAGTCTATCTTGAGTACCAGCAATCAAAACTGGAAGCGCACATTTTTCATTATCTGGTCCGGTCAGGCGTTTTCTCAGCTTGGCAGCGCGGCCACGCAGTTCGGCATAGTCTGGTGGCTGGCCATAACCACAAAATCGGCGACAGTCCTGGCCCTTGCGTGTATTGCGGGGTTCTTGCCTCAGGCACTGATCGGACCCTTCGCAGGCGTCGTAATCGACCGCTATTCACGAAAAACGGTGATGATCGCCGCCGACCTTTTCATAGCTGCCGCAAGCATCATTCTGCTGCTTGGATTTTCAGGTGACGTCACGCCGTTATGGCTGATTTATGGGGTGTTATTCCTGCGTTCCATCGGTGCCACGTTCCACGGCCCGGCGATGCAGGCGGCCATGCCGATGCTGGTGCCCGAATCCGAACTTATGAAAGTCGGCGCGTGGAGCCAGTTGATAGTGTCGGGCTCGTTAATGGCCGGCCCTGTCATAGGTGCAGCAGTAATGTCGGTGATGTCGATTCCGGGCGTCATGCTTATGGACGTCACCGGGGCGATATTGGCCGTGACGGCTCTGGCGTTCGTCAAAATTCCAGATCCCCCTGCACAAAAGTCTTCGGGAAGAACCGTACTGACCGACCTGCACATTGGGTACCTGGAGCTTAGAAACAATCACAAACTTCTTGCCATCAGTGTCCCGGTTATCCTGGCTTTAGTCGCATACATGCCTGTCAATTCACTGTTCCCGCTGATGGTCGGCGGGCACTTCGGCGGCACGGCATGGCATGCCAGCGCGGTCGAATTTGTGTTTGCCGGTGGCATGCTGGTTTCTTCAATTATAGTTGGCGTGTGGGGCGGCCTGAACAACAAGTTTCTGATGATCAATCTGGCTCTTGCAGCCCTTGGATGCGTGATCCTTGCGGCCGGCCTTCTTCCGCCTTCCGGATTCGTGGCCTTTGCCATACTTTCAGCAGGCATGGGCATGACATCCAGTTTCCTGACGGTGCCATATTTCGCGTTTGTGCAGTCGTCAGTAAAACCCGAGGCCCTGGGACGCGTGCTGTCACTGCTTGGAACTGCTATGACACTGGCAACACCGATAGGTCTGTTTGTCGCCGGCCCCGGGGCAAAGCTCATCGGAGTCGCCGCCTGGTTCGCGTTATCTGGAATATTGATTATCATGGCTGCAGTTTTCGGGTACTTTCTGACACGGCAGTACAAAACCTGACAATCAAGAGGGTCCGCGATGCGCATTTACTGTCTTGTCCTGCTGATGGCTGTTTTTTCATCGCAGGCGTGTTCGCCTTACAAGGTCTGTTCGCGTTTAAAGATTTGTAAGCCGAAAAAGACCGCCAGCTTTGAATGTAACGGGACGTGCAGACCGGGCGGCCAGGTTACGGGCATGGAACCAACGTCACTGTTACCAGGCGACGATGAACAGATAGCAAGTCTGATTGGCGCCATTGACGACGATCGGGTACTGGACCGAATCCGGGTACTCAGCGGAGCCAGGCCTGTAGAAGGCGAAACCCTGATTTCTTCACGATCCACAAAACACCCGGACCACGGGCTGGCACTGGCGTGGATAAGAATCCAACTCGAAGACGCGTCCCTGACGGTCAACGAAGTCACAGGTTCAGAAACGACGCTGTGGGCCGAAATCCCCGGCACCAACCCGGACCTTGCCCCTGTCGTTGTTGTTTCGCACTACGATTCCATATCGAACGAAAATGGAATGGATCCGGCATCTTATCCGGCACCAGGGGCCAACGACAACGGAACGGGCGTCGCCATAAACCTGGAACTGATAAGCGCGTTACAAGATTCCGGCGTCAGCCCACCGCGCACCCTGCGCGTAATCTTTGCTGACGGCGAAGAACTGGGCTTCCTTGGCGCAACCGCCTACGTCAAATCCCTGTCTGATGATTCTGAAATTGCGTGTTCGCTTTCTGCAGACATGCTGGGCGGAGCTATTGGGTCACCGATCGGGCATTACTGGTTCAAATACAACGTAGATTCATCAGACTACGCTGCGCTTGGATTTGAAGCAATCGCCAGATTCGCCCCCGATGCCCGACCGATTCCCAGCCAGGACGAAACCGATGCAGGCACTGACAGCATCCCGTTCCGCAGCGCGGGCCATTGCTCGGTCAGCATGTACGGATGGCCCTATCCATGGCCCGTACACACCAGCAGCGATACAGTAGCAAACCTTGAACCGGACTTCCTGGCCGCAAACACCAGGGCTGTAATTTCGGTCGCTGCGGCTTGGCTGATGTACGGTCCGTAAGGCGACACAAGTTATACCTACAAGACGCACCAGGTAGTCATTTCATTATTAATCAAGTAAATTCAACCATTCCATCAGGGGGAATATCCATGACCAGGCAAAGTCCAGTTGCAGCGATGATTTTTGGGATAGTAATTATGCTTTCTGCCTGCGCAGGTGAAAAGCTGGATAATCCCGACGCTACCGCAGATTCCGTAACCGGGGATACGAATGTAACCATCGATGCCGACGCTGATGCCGCCGACACTCTGACCTGCCCGACCCCACCGACCGCCAACTTCGACTACGGCGTTCCGCTCGACCCTACAAGCCCCTGGCCCAAATTCCGCCGCGACGCAGCCCAGACCGCCGCCGCACCATTTTCGCTGTGTGATAACGGCGCACAGCCGTGGCGTTTCAAGACCGGCAAAGGCATATTCAGTTCGCCTGTCGTGGCAGCAGATGGAACAATTTACATAGGTTCGGCAGACCGGACCTTCTACGCCCTTAAAGCAGACGGCACCGAACTGTGGCACTTTGATACCGGCGAAATCATCGACTCAGCGGCGCTGCTTGACGATAAAGGGCGAATATATTTCGGCAGCGGAGACGGTTACCTGTATGCGCTGAACTCCTTGACGGGCAAAGAAATCTGGCGCTTTCTGGCCGACGATCCATCAGAACGCGACTCGTACATCCGCTGGTTTGAGGGGAACGTGGCCATCGCTCCTGATGGCACCCTGGTAATGGGTAACGACAACTGGTTCATTTACGGAATTAATCGCGACACGGGCAAGACTGCCTGGCGCTTTGAAACCCCGGACCAGACATGGTCACTGCCGGCCATCGACGCAAAAACAGGCGACATCTACATAGGTAACAACAACGTTCTGCTGCCAGAACTGCTTGGCAACGTCTTCGCGCTCGACAACGAAGGGAAGCAACGCTGGATGGCCGGGACGCTGGGAACAGTGGCGGCCAGCCCGCTGCTGATCGAAGGCGGACCGCTGGTCCTGGGGGCATTCGACGGCTTTATCCACGCGCTGAAAACCGACGATGGCACGACCGCCTGGAAGGTAGACACACGCGACCACGTTTACGCAAGCGCGGCCCTGCACCCTGACGGCTTTGTCGTAGTTCCATCAACCGACGGCACGGTCTATGCGATCAATCCGGACGATGGCTCCAGACGCTGGGCCTTTGACTGGGGCAACCCGATCCGGTCGTCACCAGCCATTGATGGCGATGGCAATATTTACATGGGTACAGGCGATGGAAAACTGCTGGTACTGAACGCTGACGGCACGTTACGGTGGGCGCTGAAGCTTATCGAAGAAGACCGCGACGACCTGAACGCCTCGCCCGCCCTTGGCTACACGGCCATCTATATCGCTGGCGAAAACGGCGAGATATTCGGCGTACCGTTCGACTTCTGCCTGCGAACCGCTGAAGCAACAAATCCGGCATGCCAACTGGGACCGGGCGAACCACTCAGTGCTGACGGGGCTTTCCTGCTGTTCACGACACGATTCGGGTCAACGCTGGTAGATCCACCGGCCGAAATCGAAGCCCACGAACCGATGGCATTTTCGATTGTCGTAAGGGAAGAAGGCGACACGATTCTGGCACTGATCGACACCGGTTCACTGACAGTGACGGCTGAACCGGCCACAGAATTGGAAATCCAGGTCTCGGCGGCACGACAGTTTTTACTCGTCTATCCAAAGACTCCTTTAGTCGCGGACGATGAAGGCAACGTCAGCCTTACAATCAAAGGCGATTACCTGATTAACCCGGAGCGCACCGGCCTGAAATTTGACGGCGGCACAGTTGGCGGCCAGTTTTCCAAAACATTCACGTTCCATCTGGCATCGGGGCGGGAAGGGCCGATTCCACTTCCAGTCCCGCAGAACCCGGGCGACCCTGCCGGCCTGTGGCAGATGTCCAGACTGGCGGCACCTCTGCCTACTATTCTGCCGAGCTATAACCAGATCGGGTTCGACTCGCACCACTTCCTGATAGGGCTGGTGGAAGGTAACGACACCCGTGCCATAGCCTATGGATTGGAGGTCCTGCCGGGTCCCGGCGACAGCCTGATCGCCATCCCGGAAACATCCGCAGTCATGGTTTTTGACGTTAAGTACAACCAGGGCCGGATCGACTTCGAGAACTCAAAGGGCTTCTCGATGGGCATTCAGGGCACCACGATCCCGTTCAACCTTTTCCGCATCGCCGGGGCCCTTGACGAATCCGGCGCAGCACAGAAAGGCGCAACAATACAAGCAGTTACCACATGCGAAGACATCCCGTTTTATGGAGCTTTTCTACAGAGTTTCGGCTTCTGCAACCCGGACACCGACCAGTTGGTGGCGTGGGGGGCAGTGCTGCTGAATCCGTTCAAGGGCGGCAGCCAGACGGCTCCGACAGGTCTTGGAAGTGTCAGCTTTTCGGCAACCGCGTCCAGCCTGACCGCGACATTGACCGGCAGCACGCTTTTGGCGGCGGAACACACGTTCGGCATCCTTCTGGTGGATACCGCAACCGGTTCGCCGGTGTGGATGGACTACGGCAAACTGCTTTCAAGAACTGTCGATGGCGATGGAAAACCTGCAACCGTGGTATTGAATTTTGATCGCGCCAAAGTCCCGAACCAGGTGCGGGCGTACCTGATGGTCGACACCTACCCTGCCTGGCGCGAAACGGTCGATATACCGGCTGAATGACTATTTGGGCAGTTTTTTTGGTTTGGGCACAGGCAGCGCGGCGGCAGTCACACGAATCAGTTCACACAACGTCCTGAAGTCCATATATTCAAAGTCAATCAGCATCGACGGCTTTGCACCCGGGTAGGCCTCGCCTTCTTCGAAGTCGTCACCAATCAAGGCCAGGCCGGGCGGCGTTATCTTAACGAAGAGTTGATCATTACATACCAGCGCCACAACCTTCTGCCCGCAATAAAGCGCATATTCCCCGAACATCTTTCGCGCATGGACATCTGGCACGGAACTTAGCCGCTCAAGCAGTGACTCGATTGTGCTGTAATCAGTGGCCATAGAACTTTCCCCTGTTGAAACGCTGGAATCCGTCAAATCCGGCCCGCTTGAATCGTAGTACAAATCTAAAGATTTACACAGATATCCGGCAGGGACACTTGCACCGGAAGGCCTGAAGTGGTATCCCCAAAACCGAAAGTCTGTGAATGATCAGCTTCAACCAGATTTAGAAAATAGAGGTCGAAACGATGGCAAATAAAGACTTCATGCTGTTTGCGGGAAACTCGCATCTGAATTTCGCACGCGCCGTGGCAGCCGAACTTGGCGTCCCGCTGCACGAACCGGATGAAAGCGACCGCAGGGGACCGACCATCAAGTGGTTTTCAAACGGAAACGTGCTGGTGGACCCGAAGGTAAACGTTCGCGGAAAGAATGTTTTCGTCATTCAGACGCAGGCACCGGGGCGGGCGCTCATCGGTAAAACAGAGAGCGGCGAAGACATCTTCGGCGTGAATTTAACTGTCAGCGACATGATCATTGAACTTTACTGGATGGTTCATGCCCTGACCTGCGCCGGCGCCCGCGTCACCGCAGTCACGCCTTATCTGCCATACATACGCAGTGACAAGCAGGATCACCCCCGCGCCGCCATCGGGGCCCGCACTTTTGCCGACCTTCTGACCAGCGTAGGCGCACGCGGCATCGTCATGATGGAACCGCACTTCCAGCAGATTCACGGCTTCTTCGACCAGAAACAAATCAAAGTCGACGCAATGAACATGAAGCCGATTTTCGCGTATGAAATCCTGAAGCATTCGGAACACGCGAAGACCGTTTTCGTCGCACCCGACATCGGCGAAGCTAAGCATCTTGGCCCGTTCGTCAACATGCTGAAAATGGACATCGCAATCATCAACAAGGAACGCGCTTCCGACAACGAGTCAGCCAGGGTCCAGCACATGGTCGGCAATGTAACAGACCGGGATTGCTGGCTTATCGACGATGAAACGATGAGCGGCGGAACACTTATTGAAGCCGCCGATTTCTGCCTTGCCAAAGGCGCGCGGTCGTTACGCGCGGCAATCTGCCACCCGGTTCTGACATCAATGGAAGGTCTTAGAAAGATTGAAGAACATCCGCTGATCAAGGAACTGCTGGTCACCGACACGATCCCGGTTCCCCCGGAAAAACGCATTTCCAAGCTGCGGATTCGTTCCCTTGTCCCCGAATTTGCCCGCGCAATCCAGATTCTGGCGGCGCAACCCGGCGAAGATAACTCGCTGGATGCATTCAAAGAAAGCCTGTACAGACCGATCAACAAACTGCTGAAGCTGCAGCAGATCATCTGACATGTCTTAATTCCCGGCCCGAAAAAAACCAGTCACGCTCAGGCATTACTGTCGAGCACATCACGCAGTTTCTTTGCCAGAGCCTGTGGCAGGTAAGGTTTAGCGATGAAATTCAGTTCTTCTTCAATAATTCCGTTATGGGCGATGACGTTTTCTGTGTAGCCCGACGTGAACAGAATCCTGGTTTCAGGATGTATCTGGACCAGACGCTCGGCAAGTTGACGACCATTCATGCCCGGCATCAGCACATCGGTCATCAGCAGGTCAATTCGACCTTTATAGTCAACGGCCACCGCCATCGCCTTTTCACCGTCGGCCGCATTCAGCACCTTGTAACCAAGACGTTCAAGAATATTGACTGCAATGTCGCGAACAATCCCCTCGTCCTCGACAATCAGAACAGTCTCGGTTCCACCAGGCATATGGGCAATACCGACTTTTACATCCGACACTTCCGGCTTATCAGGCGTTTCAACTGATTGCGGCAGATAGATCTTGAACGATGTCCCGGTACCCGATTCAGAACATACCTCAATGAATCCGTTAGCCTGTTTGACCGCACCATAAATTGACGACAACCCCAGGCCGGTGCCCCGCCCTTTCGGTTTGGTAGTATAAAATGGCTCAAACAAATGGCTTTTTACTTCATCAGTCATGCCGTGTCCGGTGTCAGATACGGCCAGCATCACATAAGCGCCGGGCCTTACATCAGGATGCAGGGAACAATATTCACTGTCCAGTTCGACTTGGCCAGTTTCAACAATCAGCTTGCCACCGTCCGGCATCGCATCGCGGGCATTCACAGCAAGATTAACCAGGATCTGCTCGAACTGCCCGGAATCAACTTTAACTATGGCTGGCCTTTCACTCGGCATGGTAAGCAGCTCAATGTCTTCGCCAATTAAACGGCTCAGCATTTTGTGCATTGAAGACAAAATATCGTTCAGATTCAGCACCTTAGGCTCGATGATCTGTTCGCGCGAAAAGGACAGCATCTGCCGCGTCAACGTCGCTGCAATATCTGCAGCCTTATGAGCCTCGGTCAACCTGTCCGCAACAGGATCATCAGGCTTCACGTCAACCATAGCCAGGCCGACATTCCCGATAATACCGGTCAAAAGATTGTTGAAATCGTGGGCTACACCACCGGCAAGCCGTCCAATCGCTTCCATTTTCATGGCCTGCTGAAGCTGACTCTGAAGCTTTGCCTTATCTTGTTCAGCCTGCTTGCGTTCAGTTATGTCCTGGGCGGCGCCCCACAGCGTGACTGTCTTACCGGATGCGTCAGGAATAGCTTCCCCGTGTACCCACATCCAACCGTTACTTCCATCCTTCCAGACAGTCTCAAGTTCAAGTTCGTACGGAATTCCTGTATCCCTGGTGTTTTGCAGAGCAGCCGACAGAGCGGCCCAGCTTGCAGGGGTGAACAACTTCTGGTGCTCTGTGTAGGGCGGCGGCGGCAGAGCCGGATCAAAACCATACATTCGGTAAAGTTCGTCCGACCAGACAACACGGTTACTGGCAACATCAAGACGCCAACTACCGACATGGGCGATTCGCTGTGAATCCCGGAGATCCTTTTCACTGTCCCGCAATTGCATCAACGTTCGACTGGCATCCATCTGGTCAGAAAGAATCTTTCCGGCCAGTATCATTGCCAGCGGATAAAGCAGAATTACCGGCAGACCGACTTTGCGAATGACGATCAAACCTTCCGGAAGCGTAAACATCAGCGCAATCATAACAATATGAATGGCAAGGCCCATAACATAGATTTGTGCCGATGACGGAGACCTTTCAGATGACTTCAACCAACGCCGGGCAAACAGACCAATTATGGCCGAAGACAGTACAACCAGAACTCCCATATACACGCCGACGCCGCCGATACTGACGCGAACGACGACAAGCATGATGACTGCAACGACCGTCGCCAGCCGACCAAAGTACAGCGCGCACAGGCCGACCATGACCGAACGGCCGTCAAATATAAGGCCGTTACCGAAATCGAGAGGTCGCAACATGCCGATTATTGCGACAGCGCCAAACAGAAATCCTTGCAGCAGGCGACCGGGACGGGTGGTTCGCGGCCAGCGTTTATCCACAAATCCCGCGACAATGCTTAACGAAATCAGCATGGTCAGGTTGACTAGAAGTTCCAGAATTACATCCAGTTCCAAAGCCATATCATTTCCTGCCCGGGTCGCGGGAATATTGGTTACAGATAGAACTTTAAACCAGTGTTTGAACAAATCAAAACATAAATCAGGCAGGGATAGACACTGTTACGGGCAGGCGACGGCGTCGGATTCGATGCGGGCGTCCTTGATGGCGACGAAGTCGTTATCGCCGTTCCAGCGGCCTCCACGGCTGAACTGGAATATCTCGGCCCGTCCTGCAAGGTCAGCAGGGATGCACCGTATAACTTCCTTCCACGACGAAGTGTCGTAGTCCAGATACTGCATGGCACCTGCGGGCGTCTGCGCAATAAAGTCATAACCACCGGACGCCCGGCCGCCGCTGCGGTAAGCAAACTTCAAAGCCTGGTGAGCCATCGTTGTGGCAAGAGGCGCCGAGAACCAGCCTTTCATGCAGGTGATGTCATTCTGTGCGCCAATACCGGATATCTGGACGTACGGGGTTACACCATCAAGGCCATACGAAATGCTGCCTGTGGTTGCACTGCAGGGCGCCCACCCGAACGTGCCCTGCATATCACCGTTAAGGAAGGTTCCAACGGCGGGGCAGGTTTCTTCATCAACGACATCAAGCCAGACGTTGTCATATTGAATCGATGTGCCAGCGACACCCATCGTAAACCCGCGCAGTGTGAAATCTACTTCACTGCCGTATGCCGACTCGCCCAGGCATGACGAGAAACTGCTCCACATACCGTCATTCGCGAAGCCCCTGACGGCCAGAACCCCACCAACATAAAACGCCGGATCAGACAGCCCGTGCATAATACATTCCATCATGTCCAGAGAGCCGCAATCCCCCATCACGTCAAAACCAGCCTTCAGGCGCAGTGTATTCGGCAACACGGTCAAGGTCTGGGACAAGGTTGCCCAGCCACCACCCGGGATAGAACCGCCGCCTGAATTACCGTTGCCAACTAACGTGGTGTTGACGCTGGCACCATTAGTGGGCGTCCAGTATCCGTTGTTCTGGAATAAGCCGTTCTGGATCGCGATGCAGTTGCCGTCTGCGCACGTGCCATCCCACGCACACGCAGTCCCGTCTTCTGACTGCGCCGTCGCACACTCGCCGGTGTGGATGTCGCATGGAAGCGTATCGACGCAGGCGTCAATCAACACGATGCACGGAAAGGGGCACATGTTGGTGCATACACCGTCCTGGCAGGCGCCTTCGGTGCAGGATGTCCCATCTACGGCCGCTGGATCGGAACACAGGCCTGTCACATGGTCGCACGTACCGACTGCGTGACATTCGTCACTGGCTTCGCAAACTACGTCAATACACTTGTCTATGCAGACGCCATCCTGGCACGTTCCGTCAGGACACAGGGCACCGTCGATGGCCTTCGGGTTGTCACACTGGCCGGTCGCCGGATTACAGGTGCCGACAAGGTGGCAGGCATCGATCGCGTTGCAGGCGACGCCCGAACTGACTACGCATGCGCCACCTTCGCAGATGGCCGGATGGCAGGGGTCCTCGCCTTCGCCCAGTAATCTGCCGATGCAGTCCGCAAAGCCATCACAGCATAAGCTCCCGTCATCATTCAGGCAGAGCACGTCGTCTTCAGGGATATCCTGCAACGGCACGTCCGCAACCGGGACGTCCTCGCCGGGGATGTCGCTGACCTGGATATCTTCGGGGGCCACGTCCGTCACATCAGGCGTTTCGATGTCAGGTGTTACGACGTCCGGACGGCCGTTGTCCTGCACTGGCACGTCACCAACGGTATCGACCGTGGTGTCATTGCCTCCGATAAGGTCCTCTGTTTCCGATGCCGAACCGCAGCCCAGTACGCCCGAAACGAACAGAAGTGCCGTGGCAGCAATAATCAGATTGTTCAGTTTCAAGATATCCCCCTACAGATAAAGAAGTTCCAAAGACCTGCAATGCATGGATTTTACCCCCATTTTCCGGGGATACCAAACGCGCGACCAGCCATTTACAGGATGCTAAAGGGATTCAGGATGCCGTGATGGCGGAGGGGGCCGGGTCAGTGACTATAAGCCCTGGACAACGATCGAATATTCGCCGGGGCCGAAGCTCCTGACCGGTTCGCTGTTGCCGGAAGAATCAGAGTCAAAGACGTTGGTGACGTATCCCGATGTCGACTGGTCTTCCCAACGGAAACTGTTTTTTGTTTTCATTGTGACGGTGGCGACATAGTTGCTTGAAAGGCCAAAATTGATGACGAGGTGTTCGGACAGCTCCATCAACAGCCAGGTCTGGCCGTTCTCTTTAATAACCTGCCCGGTCGCTGAATCGGGAAACACCGGCAAAACGCCTGGCTTCACAAAACTGAAGCCGCCCAGATTGAATGAGTACTGCACCCAATCCTGCGCCCGCGCCGTCGCGTTGATGACCGTGTCGCTTAATGCTGCGATTACCGAGACCGGACCGTTAACGGCCGGAAGCGGGGACGGCGGGTGGACACGGGCCTGAACAGTCATGCGCGCCGTAGCCAGTAATATCTTTGCGTGGGTGTAGGTTCCGCTGAGCACCGAAAAAAGATCCACGGTGGTCAGGGACGTGCTGCCCTGCATATCCACCTCGGTGTAATCATTGTCGCCGACATCGAAGATCGTCACCGGCGCGGCATCATCGGCGCTGGTCAACAGCATTACTTTCTGGACACCGATGAAGAAGTTGGAAGGCGTCTGGGAAACCCAGGAGTCAGCGAAACTTACGTCCGAGACCGGATCACCGACGATCACAAATTCAAGTGTCGGACCGGCCGGGACATCACTTTCGGTGGTGTCGCTGACGTTTGTGTCACCTGCGTTCGTGTCATCGGCAACTGCGTCGTCATCGGTCGTGTCAGGGGCAATGACGTCCGGGACTGTCGTATCGCCTTCGGCTGTGTCGCTGACCGCAAGATCAGGCCCGACCTGAGAATCCGATTCAACATCAAGATCAACCACATCACGTTCAGCGGCATCTGAACCATTGTCAACGCCTGTATCGCTGCCGGTATCGGCCACCACATCGCTGTGGATATCCTCGACAGGCAGATTTGTGCTGGAATTAGAACACCCCATGCCCAATACCAGCACCAGCGACAACGAAACAGCACAATACATCCGGATTTTCATCATTTTCCCCTGCCAATAGCTGAAATTCGTGAAACCAATCGGCCTGCTGGAATTACCGACACTACAACCGCTAATAACTAAAACCGTACTAGTTTACGACAGCAGATAGCCTACGCTAATCGCGGGGCGTCCACACGAAATAACATGGTGTAACTGAAACGCTACAAAATTCAGCCAAGCAGGCCGTTGACCCGGGCAAATTCGACGATTTCCACGGCTGAATGAACACCCAGTTTGCCCTTGATGCGCTGAATAAATGTGTTGACGGTGCTGGCGGAAATTCCAAGGCCGGCGGCAATTTCAATAGGACGGCTACCGACGGCCAGGCCCTGAATAACCTCGCGTTCGCGCTGACTGAATATCTTGTCCGGCGTCTTTTCAAAGTCGATGTCGTGTTCAAAAAGATAGTGCGCAAGATCCGGGGTAAGATAACGCTTTCTGGAATGCACTTTGCGGATGGCTTCGACCAGTTCGTCAATCGATCGCTTCTTGTTGATGAACGCCAGTGCCCCGGCACGCAGGAACGCTATTGCGTGACTGTCTTCAGGATACATCGTGTAGATAATTACCGCAGGCGGTGAAGGCAGTTGGGCAAATGCACTGACGAGATCCGGCCCGGATCCACCCGGAATATTTACATCCAGAATCAGTACATCCCATTTTTCGGTGCCGGCGCGTTCGACCAGACCTTCGGCGGTCGCTGATTCGCCGCAAACGTCCAGGTCACGTTCCTCGGAAAAAAGCTGCCGCAGACCTTTTCTGACTATGGCGTGATCATCGGCGATGAAAACCCGGATCATTCGCTGGTCCCCCTGTAAAGCCGCGTCGGCGGGAAAAGAATTGTGATGCGTGTGCCGGTGCCAGGGTTACTGTCGATTTCGCAGGTTCCGCCAAGCAGGTGCGAACGTTCAACAATACCGACCAGACCCATTCGTCCCTTTTCCCCGGTCGCATGAACCTGAAAGCCGACCCCGTCATCCGAGACGGAAAGCAGAATTCCATCACCGGCCGAACTGATCACCACGACAGCCCGAGTGGCCTGTGCGTGACGAGCGACGTTGGTGACAAGTTCCTGAACTATCCGAAACAACACCACTGACGCAGTTTCAGACAGCGCTTCCAGATTTATCTCGATTTCAACAACTGCCTTAAACCCATTCTTTTCGGCAACTTCCTGAACCATCTTACTTAATGCCGAATCAAGCCCCAATTCGGTCAACGCCCGTGGACGCAGGGCATTCAGGATGTCGTCGATGGACGAATGAATACCGTCCACCTGTTCAAGGGCGCGTTGCAGGCCCTGACTGGCTGGTGCTGATGGTTCAATTTGCACCACAAGCTTCTTTTTCACCCACTGCAATTCCATGGCAAGACCGACAAGCTTCTGCCCCAGTTCGTCATGAAGATCCCGGGCGATTCGCGCCCGTTCCTGTTCCTGAACCGTAGACAGTCCCGTGGCCATCTCGCGGATTTCCGCCGTCTGCTCGGCAACCTGAATTTTAAGCTCGGTGGAAAAGGTATCCAGCTTCTGCCTTTGAAAAAAATTGGCGTACAGCAGCAAATAGACTTCGTGCCCGGCCGCGATCGCCGCAATCGCCGATGCGCATGACCAGACAATCAATGTTCCTGAAGAAGAATCGCCGAAATGTGCCGGATTGGCGGCGTAATACGCGACATGATAGGCCACGACGAACAACGTGGTCACCGCAATTCGAACCGGCAGCCTTGCAACGAGCAGTACGGTAAGAAGGGGAATCGTGTAGATACCATAGGTGCTTGGGGATGCGGCACCGCCAATGCTCCCCATCAGATATCCCGAGGCTGCGATCGGGACTCCGACAAAAATCAAAGCGGCACAGAAAGGACGAGATGAAAAAAAGCGGCTTGCAGACAACATAAGAAAGCCGAAGACTGACGATCCGATGACCCATAAACGCCACGAAAATATCGCCTGCATCGCGTGCGAACCGGATTCAAAAATAAGCCAGTCTGTGGGCCACGCAAGAACGGTCAGAACAAACATGACAACGGCCATCACGCGCAGACCTGTAATGGTCAGGCGCCGCGCGTAGTCACGGAAAAGGGCTTCCCTGGCAGGCGCAAGACCGTCAGCCAGAGCGGCGTCCAGGCCCAGTGACTGCGCCACGCGATAACCGGCTTGCCTGAAATATTCAGTCCAGCGCATGGGAACCCCTTATCCAGCACGCCTGCAGTTCAAATTCGTTTTGAAAAAATACCACATTTACGTCCGATCAGATGGACTTTTAGAAGTCTGCAAGACAAAAACACGGCTCATCGACAAAGCGGTCGAAGATGATTACAAACGCGACTGCCGCCTGCATCATCAAGGGTTTGTCGTCATAAAGCGTGAGCAACTGGGCCTCTCGCAGTTTTTTGTCTGCCGGGGCGAAGAACCGCGAAAAAAGACCGTCAAGCGGATTGTTTGAAGATGGCTCTGTGACTATGTCCAGCCCACCTTCCATTGAATACTTCATCGTGCTTAAGAGCAGACGACGCTGCAGGTCACAATCCTTGATGTGAAATCCCATCAGGTGCAGAACTATGCGCTGCGCCTCACACACAGCCGCGTTTGCGATCGCTTCAAACAGGCGGCAGGTCGTTTCATCCATCGGCGTGCCCCGCGAACGAATTGTGGTCAGTATCGTGGCTGCCTTGTGCAGACGATACAGACGCTGAGCGCCGTTCATCTTGCGCGGAGTTGAGTGAACAACTTTCGGATCGAATCCCTTGAAATCCTTTCGAAAAAGCACGTCAAATACGATTTCGTAGAAAGCCCCGACCGGAAGCGGATCGACCGTTCCGATGCGCATGTCCAGTATGTTGTCCAACTGGTCGGCCAATTTCGCGCGCAGAAGCTCCGGGGTGCGGGTCGACTGCTCCAGCACCCTGATTACGTATTCGTGATACGACTCGTTGCCGGTGCGGGTCAGCCATTCAATGCGTTCGTTCAGATACCAGGCGTCCAGCGGGTCGACCTGTCGCAGAAGGTCCTGAAACAGCGTGTCCAGTTCGGTCGTGTCTTCAAGGTCCTCGCGCTTGTCATGCAGCAGTTCGGTCATGACATCAAGCAGGTTAGTTTCGCCACGTGCACGGACCAGCAGGGTCGCCGCGCGAAGTGGATGCAGGACCGCTAATGTGCCAAGCAGACGCTTACGCCCTGCGTAGGCCCTTTCAAGATAAACAAGCATCTTCAGCAGGATTTCCCGGTCGTGGTCGGAAATCTGTTCCCCGTTTGTTATGACGGGAAGGCAGTCCTGAGTGGCTTCCGACGTCAGCATCCAGTTCAACTGTGCTGACATCACAAAAAAAGCTTCAAGATCCCAGAGGTTTCGTGGTCGTTCGACGTAGCAACTCATCATATCCTCCGCAGACGGAACAAGCAGCCATTATGCTACTTTGCGTGTGCGGATGCATAACATGATCACGGGAATATTTGCGGGAATGACATCAGGTAAGTCGGAATTCAACCAATGCAGACATGAACACGTACGCCTTTCACCAGAAGCCAGATACCGATGGCAAGCTCAAAGATGCAGCTTGGGGCCCAGGCAACTGTTTGAATCACGATGTTGGCGGCGTAGTCGGGAAATAGAATCGTCAGGACGGCATAGAACAGAATCAACGCGTACGAGGCAACTCCGAAAGCGGCCAATGCCCGTGGCACATACCTGGACTGGTAAAGCAGCGACAGGAAGATGCTGAAATTCAGCCCCAGAAACAACATCGGGAACGCCGCCAGCGACATGCGGGTGTTCAGGAACTGGCCGATCAGGGCGGGCGGCAGGGGGGAGTCAAGGGCGGGCATGGTGGCCAGACCATCAAGAACAAGCAGAGCGGCGAACTGGACAAGCGCGATCACGGCAATCAGCACGCCTTCGGTCACTTTCAGGGCCAGCGCCAGTTGCGCCCACGGCTTGTTCACGGGCTTCAACATCAGGTAAAGCGTCCATGCAAGGACGATGGCGATGACCGACATAGCGATGTCGTTTATCAGGCCCAGACGGAAAAGCGTCTGATTGGCCAGAACCCGATGCACCGTTTCGGCGGCATTCCCGGTCACAATGAATTTTGAGTTAACAAGCGTCCAATTCAGCATCGGCACAAACAGGCTCAGCAGGAACATGCCGCCAGCGACTTTTGCTGCCTTGCGCTGAGATGCTTCGAACGCAGGATTTGACATCTTAACCACCCGTTATCAATTGATTTTCGACTGCGTCACGTTCGGTCCGGCGACGTTTATCAGCGTTTCGTTGACGATCACCGGCAGCCTGCCCTTCCAGGCGGCCCAGATCGTCTGGTTCGTGACCAAGTCGCACATGAAGTGCGCAACGTTCGCCATGTTTGTGGCACCGGGGGCGAAAAGACTGTTAACCAAACCTTCATGCATGGTGTACGGCGAAACGTCGCCATCTTGAAGCGTGTCCGGCCTGACGACTGTCCACTGAACGAACGGATTTCCCGGGCCAACGTTCGCCAGTAGGAAGTCCGACGCCCGCTGATTGTCGCGGGCCGGTGGAAGGACGCCGCGCATCGTCCACATGAATGCCCGTTCGAACGCGCCACGGCGGGTGTCGAGGCCCCCGGGACGATGGACCGAAACGCTGCTCATCAGGATGAATTTCACTGGGGCGGCAGGGTGTAACGCTTCGATCGCGCGGCACAAATTCACGGTCGCCCTGGTAACCAGATCGTGGGGTGGACCCATCACACCCTTGAAACTGATGACGTGACCAAGACACGAAATGACGGCGGTGCAACCGCTGAGGTGACGTTGCAGTTCGGCATCATTGAGGGCCAGAAGGTCGGCTTCGATCAGCGTCAGGTTGGGATTCGCCGTAAAGTTTGCAGAAAGCTTCGCACTGGAGCGCACGATGGCGCGAACACGGATGCCGCGTTTTAGAAGCTGCTCCAGCAGGCGCTGACCGGTACGTCCGGTACCACCGACGACAAGAACGGTCTGTTGCGTAGATATTGCGCCGTCATTCATGACTTTTTCCATTGAAACACCTCGTCTAGCGGCACACCGAACACGGCCGCGATGCGGAACGCCGTCTCGAGCGTCGGCGAATAGCGGCCCTGCTCGATGGCGATGATGGTCTGCCGCGTCACCCCGACGCTGTCGGCCAGAGCCTGCTGCGTCATTTCCCCGGCGTGGAACCGCAACACGCGAATTGAATTGGTGATGCTGGATTGTTCTTTTCCCATTGCGTTACCCAAACCGGTAGTAATAAAGCCGCGAAACCATGTCCGTCGCGCCCGCCACCATAATGGCCCCGAACAGCGCCCAGGCCTCGACGATCGGGTCCAGGCCGAGCGCCAGTAACAGCAGGCTGCCGACGGCACCGAAGGACAAGGCAACGAAGCCGTTGCGCATGCTTATGGTGCTGATGTGCTTGTCACGCTCATCCGCCGCTTCGTCCTTCATCTCCTCGCCCCTGACGATGCTGACCAGAATCGTCACAATGATTGTGGCCACGATATTGAACACGACCATCGCCCCGATGCCCCACATCAATCTGGCTGCCACCTGGGCCACAGTCCGCGCCGCTGCCGCAGCACCTGTCGCGTCGTTGACCAGCCAACCGACTACCGCGACCTGAACGACCAGCATGATCAGCGTGTTCCATTGTTTAAATGTCATTTCCTGCCAGCCTCCTGAAGGTCCACCAAAACGCGGCGTAGCTTTTGCAAAACCGCTGTAACTGCAACAGCCGCTGCCTGAAGACAAAGATACAGAAAGGGGCGTTACAATGTCAAATATTTTTTACATCGAGTATTGTTTGTCAGACATTGACGGCCGAAAGAACGCACACTAACCCTGCCCCGCCACCGGGGCCGACGCACCCTGACTTTCCGTTTAACCGCGTTAAAGTGAAAGTTGATTTTCTGTTTAACGCGACTATAATGAAAGTGACTGCAAGCGGGGACCGATGATGTTCGACAGATGGATGACCTTGAACCCGGAAAGATCCGCCCTTGTAATCGGGCCTCGCCGTTCAGGCAAAACGACATTTTTACGCGCAACCTTCCCCGATTTCAAATACGCGACGCTCGACGATCTGGATCTGCTCGACTGGGCCAGGCGTGATCCCAAAGGCTTCGGCGCAGGCATGGGCGAACGCGGAATCATTGATGAAATTCAGCGTGAGCCGCGCCTGACCATCGCCGTGAAGTACGCCATAGACAACCTGGGTGCCATGATGATGATGACAGGTTCCAGTTCGCTGGGGCTTCTGGATGCGTCGGCTGACACTCTGGCTGGCAGGTTCGACCTGCATTCGATGCCAACCGCCTGCTGGGGCGAGGAACTGGGGCCGCCGACACACAAAATTTTTGAAGATACGCCATCACCCCTTTTACAGAAGGAGGGACAGCGAAATCTTGAAGCCGCGATGACATGGGGCGGCTTTCCCGAAGTTATCACTACAGCAGATCCAGAACAAAAACAGCAGGTTCTTCGCAACTACCGGGACACGTACTTCGTGCGTGACCTTATGCAGATGGCGAATCTGGAAAACATGGCGGGGCTTCAAGGAATTCTTGCCAATGTCGGCCGCTCGCTCGGATCACACCTTGAAACAAGCTCGTTCGCCCGTGAGTCTGGCCTTTCAGTGCCGACCACGCGAAAATATCTGAACACGCTGTACCGGTCCGAGCTGGCCTTCGAGTTGCACGGCTATCAGTACGGTCCTGCAAAGCGTTTTGTGAAGGCCGCCAAAGTATATTTTGCCGACAACGGAATAATAACAGGGCTTGGTTTGCGGATTGCCGAAGGCCAGATCCTGGAAAACTTTGTGATTTCAGAACTGGAAAAACGTCGCAAGCTGGGATTCATCAAGTCCGACAGGTTCTATTACTACAAAAGCCAGGCCGGGCGTGAAATTGACCTGGTTTTTGAATCCGGGGGCGTTACCTTCGCGGTCGAAATCAAGGCCACCAGACATCCGTCCGCCCGCGACGCTACAAACCTGAAGGAATTCATCGCGAAAAGCAGTAACCCGACAAAAGGATTCGTTTTTCATATGGGTGACGACATATCCGAATTTGACGGCGTCCGCTTCCTGCCGGTCGCGACCCTGTTCCGGGGTGTTTAACTTCCAGGCTGCCCCGTGGCCATTCCGTACCCCGCCACACCGTTACTTACAAATCCACAAAATTTTCGTTAATTTGTAAGGAATTGGGACAATTCACCCCCCGAACTTCTACCGCTTTTCAGCTTTCCTGTTGACAGAAAAGGCGGGATACGCCAGCCTTGTAAACTACTGATTTCATTTACAAAGGAATAAGTCACCTTGAAAACAAAAATCACCGAAATGCTTGGAATAAAACACCCCATATTTCTGTCGGGGATGAGCTGGATCGCCACGCCTGAACTGGTCGCCGCAGTATCGAACGCGGGCGGCTGCGGCATACTGGCGACCGGGGTTTCAAGCCCGGAAGAAACGCTCGAATATGTCAAACGTGTCAAGCAGTTAACGGACAAACCGTTTGCAGCGAATCTGACCCTGTACTTCCCCGGGGCCAAAAGAAACGCGAAGGTGCTGTTCGATGAAAAGGTCCCGATAGTCAACTACGCCCTGGGCAAAGGCGACTGGATCGTCAAGGCAGTCCACGCTTATGGCGGCAAAGTTATCGCCACAGTCACGACCCACAAACACGCTCTGGCGGCGCAGCGCGACGGCGCAGACGCTGTAATTGTAACGGGTTACGAGGCTGCCGGTCACGGCGGCGCAATCACGTCGATGGTGCTGATCCCGGCCATAGTTGACCACCTGGACATCCCCGTCATCGCCGCCGGTGGTTTCGCCGACGGGCGCGGGCTTGCCGCCGCGATGTGCCTTGGTGCCGACGCCATCAGCATGGGCACGCGCTTCATGAACACGGTTGAAAGCCCGTGTCACGCCAACATGAAAAAGCTGTGCATCGAAAAGGAAATCTACGACACGATTTACACCGACAAGGTCGACGGCCTTCCGGCACGTTTCATGGATTCCAAGGCGAGCCGCCGAATCATCAGGCGCTGGCTTAACCCGATTAACGCGCTGTTCAACTCGCGCAAAATTGCCGCGATGCTTGGTCTGCCGTGGCTGAAGCTGTTCTTCAGCATTCTGTTCATGGGATACGAAAAGTCGCTGATGATGGCGCGCATGGCCATCGGTTTTGATGCATTCAAGGCCGGAACCGTCGATGGCGACAACCAGAAGGGCGTCCTGCCGCTGGGCCAGATCGGCGGCATCATCAAAGACACACCGACAGTCGCCGTCGTCATCGACCGCATCATCGAAGAAGCCGAAATCGCCCGCAAAGCCATGGACGTGAAGCTGAACGGCTGAAAAACACCGTTCGCGAGCCGACACAACTACCCGAATTCGTGAATTGCGCCGGGATTGACGGCCAGACTTAACCGCCCCGATTCATGATTTACGCACAAAATGTGGCATATCTTGCGGAATTTCAAGGGATATCTCGACCAGCCCGCCCATTTTGCCGTCCTGCATCCACGGCGTCTGGTATATCAGTTTCTTAACGCCATTTTTTTCAATCGTGTAGGCGTTGGTGCAGGGGCTGGCCAGCATCCCTTCCAGTTTGGTTCTGGCCGGTTCTGGATGACAATCCACAAGGTTCTTCCCGACCAGCAGGCCCCCGCCATATTTGGCAAAAGTGGCTTCCGATTTGGCGTTCATCTCGATTATCCGACCTTCCGCGTCACAAACCGTGATCGCAAAATTCACTCCATCCTTCCAGTCCTGCATGGCGTCCTCGTTATCAAACTGTCCTGACCCATATTAAACCGCCCCGGCCCATATTGTGAAATCTGGATGTGCCTGAAACGTAGTATCCCCCGGAAAGTAAGACCGACGGCGCAGCAAAATTTTCTGGAATGGCGTTGTAGCTTTTGCTGTCCGTGGCAGTTATTAAGTATTGCTTAACAACTGCCGCCTCTTCGGGTTCGTTGTCAGCAAAGACAAGCTTTAAGTGGCGGTTAACTGCGGGAATCGTGACATCATACAGGGCGGCCATCATCTTCTGCATCAACCAGATATCCTCGTCTAAGTCTGCTGCAAATAGTGGCCATCGACCAGGGCCTGCACTGCCTCCTCGACTTGTTTCAGCGCTCGCCGCAGTTCTTCGTCGGTTTCCGCAATGCCTTCGGGCGCGAAGAGGTCGTCCGCCGGAAGCGGCGCTCCAAAGCGCATCTGAATAGTCCAGGGCACCCACGGCAGGAAGACCAGCGGGGAGCCGAGCCAGAGCCACACCATCGCCACACGGAACGGCCAGGGCAACGGTACAAAAGTGGCGATGAGTGCAGCGACGATCAGGCCAAGGATCGACAGCCCCCAGCGCTTGACGCCAAGCAGTCGCGGCAGAACAAGCGCGGTCGCAAGAAAGCGGGAGCGAAAGATCACGGGCGCAGTGAAATGGCCGCCCCGGATGCCAAGCGGCACGATCGGGACACGCGCGGCTCGCGCGATACGCAGGAATCCCACGCGCCCGCCGAAATCGACACGGTTTGCCTGCCAGATTGGACGGAGCGCCTCGTGATCGCCACCGGGGAAGACCAGCACCGGGACCCCTGCCGCAAGGGTCTGTTCTGCCGCGGCGTACGTGGCGGGAATGGCACCGAGACCTCGCACCACGGCCGACACCGGGAATATGTGGAAGTCCACCGGGAGCACAAGCGCTGCGATCGGCCGATCGGGACCCAACTTCCGAAGGTACATCACCACCAACGAAGCAATCTCGGCTATTCCCATCCCAGCCGAGTGATTCGCGACGAGCATGAAAGGACCACTCGCGGGCAGATGTTCCGTCCCCAGCAGCGTCGGACGGTGAAGGACACGCACGAGGGGTTCCAGATACCGACGCACAAAGCGCACGACCCATGGCCTGGGTTCACCAGGATGGGCGATATGAACGTGGTTCTCCCGGCGCCTGCTGATGGTCTTCCCCCCACAAAATTGGACACACCAGTTATGCTGCCACGGTAGTGCAAGAAAGGACATACCCGACTGCGGCACCCCGGGTTGACGACATGTCCATGTATGACGTCGATTTCACACACGAAGGTGACTCGGATTGTGAAAAGCTCGTCGAGTTATGACCTTCTGAACACGCGCCTGCCAATTCCGGCGTTTTCGCCACCCTGACCATTTCTGCAACCATTGGTTGCAGAATTGCACGGCGAATTCAAAACTCGCACCAATCGTGCGAGAAATAGGCTGGACCCACAATCATCAGATTGAAAACAACAATGACGGGCACCTATTAGCCCGCAGGATTACTACTCACTTACCTGCCCGACCACACTGATGATACCCGGGAAGGAAGCGAGCCTGCAGAGGACGTATATCTGAACCGGGTCAATCGCGCCGGTTTCAGTCAGGGTCAGTTGGCCCACACAAGCCCCGTCATAACCTGTGCAGCCAATATCATGGCTGGCCGGCCCAAAAATCGGTTCATTCACCAGGGCCTTGACGTCGTCCGGCATGTCCCACGTATCCAACTTCTCGTCTACACACACCAGAAAACTGGTGTACCCCTCCGGATTGTTTACGGTAAGTCCGAGTCGATCAGGAAAACAACACTGATCTTTTATGGCGGCCGATATCCCGGCTTTCATGCGCGCCGTCCGTCCCTTGTAGGTCAGTTCGTCGCATCCACAGGTGTATGTCCAGTTGTCCTCGTCATCGGGCAGGTGGACAAATCCGGAAACCTTCTGCAGACATACACCCGGTCCACCGCAAGTCCCGGGCAGTGTTTCACAGAAGTACCCTTCGTCGCACAGTCTGCCTTCGGCAATGTTGCACTCGTTGCCCCTGCACGGATTAGTTTCCAACCCGTAGCCATCCTCGTAATCACGACCGTAACACAGGGTTCCTTCGGGACATTGGTATTCGCCAAGGCGGTGGCATTCACCACCTGAACAACACGGTTCATTGCACCAATAGGTTTCCATTTCAAAATATGTGTTCAAGTCGATGCAGCCGAACCGGCCATTACAGGGGAAGTCAATGTACGACCAACCACCTTCGCAGGTGTCGTCCCCCGGTTCGGTTGCGTCAGCAATGTCACCCATCACATCGGTTGCGTCACGACCGTTCGAGCCAATCCCGCCACATGCGGTCGCCGCCAAAGCCGAAAAGGCGACCATAACGACCATGATGTTAATGCTGCGTTTCACTTTTGTTCCTTGGGACTTCCCAGATACTACCAAATGATTCTAGTGAATATTATGACCTGAATCCATTCAAAGGCGACTGAAAGATACTGGTTCCAATTTGGCGACAAAAATCAAGTCATTACCGGTACTTAATCGGTATAGTAATCGCGGTTTCGCCTGCGGGAATCGGCAGTTTCGCATCCTTGAACTTCGGCGGGCCCATGAAGCCACGGGCTTTGTTGGAAACGCCCATGCCCTCCTTCGGGATGCCGATTGAAGTCGTGTCTATCTTGCCGTTGTCATTTTCGTCATGCACAACCGAAACGGCGTAGTCGCCGGGGACCAGGCCATCAAACTTTGCATCAACTGTGTCGCTCGTTTCGACCGGCACCGTGACTTTCTTCAAGGCAAGATCCGGCTTGATCGGGAACCCTTTAGCCTTGTCGTAAAGATAGACAAAGACTTTGCCCTGTTTCTTCAGCCCGGTGACCTGTACCGACAGCGTGGCGGTCCCTTCCTGGGCGGCGGCCGACGCCCCCAGCATAACAAACAGCAGTGTCACTAAAATGCGTCTCATGAAGTAATTCCCGTTGATGCCATGCTAGTGTGAACTGAAGCAATGAACAGGACAACTCAATTCGAATTCTGCGGTGTGCTACGATTGTCCGGTCAACGTGCGGGGATGCGACGTGAGATGGACTGAACCGGTGTTTCGACCGCCAAGCGAGGCGGAAAGCCTGCTGCTGCCGGTCACGGTAGGGTGCAGCCATAACCGGTGCGCGTTCTGCGGGATGTACAGGACCAAAAGGTTCGCGGTGCTGGACCTGCCCGGAATCATTGCGGATATCGAGGAAGCGAAGTCGTGGCCGATGCTGCGGCGGGCGTTCCTGCTGGACGGGGACGCTCTGGCTGCCCCGACAGACCTGCTGGTGAGCGTGCTTGCAGCCATCCGCGAACGGCTGCCGTGGATCGAACGCGTCGGTGTGTACGGGGACGCGCAGTCAATCATCGGCAAGGGCGCGGCGGACATGACCAAACTGCACGAACTTGGACTGGGCATGGTCTATCACGGCATCGAAAGCGGATCAGACGCGGTGCTGCAACGTGTCGGCAAGCCGGTTTCGCTTGAACAGATGCACGAGGTCGGGCGCGTCATGAAGGCGTCTGGTGTCAAGCATTCCGTGATGGCGCTGCTTGGCCTGGGCGGGACCGAACTGACTGACGACCACGCCACCGCGACTGCCGTGGCGCTGAACGCGATGGACCCGGACTACATCGGGCTGCTGACGCTGATGGTGGTGCCGGGGACCGCGATTGCGGCGCGTCAGGCTCGCGGTGAATTCGAACTGCCCGATTCCTGGGGGATGCTGCGGGAGCTGCGGACGATCCTGGCCGGGCTGGAAGTCACGGGCGCGCGCTTTTCGGCGAACCACGCATCAAACTTCCTGCCGGTGACGGGAAATCTGCCGCAGGACAAGGCGCGGCTGCTGGCGCTGGTTGACCGGGTACTGGAAACGCACGACGAAGGCCTGCTGCGCCCCGAGTGGCGCCGGGGGCTGTGAAGGCCTGACCCTGTTATGCGAACCCATATGACTCATTTGCGGGCCGCGATCAAGGCAAGTCTTGCTGCAGTGTCGGTACTCACAAGCTGGACGTGTGATGGTAATATTTTGACCAGTTCATTAAACGAATTCTGAAGGTTCAGGCCACCGTCGCTGGTCATGTACACCCACATGACTGTGCCTGAAGGGTAGCTGCCCAATTCCTCGGCCATCTTCAGCGGGCTCAAGAAAAAAGCATCGTCGTCGTTGTTGATACCCCTCCACTCGCGGGACCGGAACACCACCACCTCGCTGCCATCTTTGCCAACGAGCGCCTTAAAAAACTGGTCCTCCGGCCACCACGGGAATGGGTCAAACATGTAGGGGACATTGACGGGAAACACGCCCTTAATAACGCCATCGGCCCTGGCGTACCTGGGCAGGAAATTCTGTTCAGCGTCTTCCCATGTATCAATCCAGTCCCAGTGAACCGTTCCTTGAACGCCAAGGACGCGGGCATCCTGTTCGGTCGCCGACACAAATCGGTCCCGGTCTTTATCATTTAAGGACGTAGGGTAAGCGTAAAAATGCCCGCTGGGTGGAAGGATAAAGTAGTCTTTTCCGGTTGTATGACTCGACTTGTAATACCACTTGAGTACATCAGGCGCCAGGTGGATAAGGTGTGGCGAGATGCTCCACGTGATCGGCGCGCACGAATGATCGACCTGCCCGCAATCCTGCAGCCGTTCACGCAGCCAATTCTTCCTTGAAGACATGATGTACTGAACGTTGTCTCCGTCGCCAATCACGAACGCCACATAGGTCTTGCCCGGGTCGTATTCAATGTCTTCCAGGGCATTATGTTCGAGCTCTTTCGTATTCCGAATCGGCGCACTCCGGGTCGAAAAGAACGACAGGTTTCCGGTTTCGCTGGGGATGGCACCCATATTTCGAGAGTCCAGGCATTTAGTCTGGGCCTCGTAAGTGTACCCGCCCATAACCATCCATGAATTGTTGTAACCATACACGCCCAGAGGGGTCGGCCAATGGCCGGCGTTGACGATGGCGTGAAGAATCTCGTTTTCAGGGGTGGATTTGATGCAACCGTTGACCAGGAAGACGACGAACAGCTTCTGCGAGAAGACAAAGTCGACCAGGGCTGCCGACATGTTTCTTGTAATGTCTGGATTCGAGTTATCACTGGGGGTGACATTGTATCCGGGATTCAGCATCGCCAATCCGGTAGTCTTCTGAACGTAATTCTCGAATACGTACTTCGTGGCGAGATAAGGGGAGTTATGCTCTTTGAACTCGAGCGTAGCATCGAACACCACATCGCCGCAGGCGACCGCAAGATCCACGTCCAACGGCACCGCACCGAGCGCCGCCGCGACGGTCAGGATATTGGGCAGCAGCCTCTGCTGGTCAACGTAGGAATAACGTACACAGGTCGGAAATCTAACTGCGCACTCATCCAGGAAATCCAGAGCATTTACGATACTCTTCGACTCCAGGTCGAGTTCTTCGAGCCATTGCGCGTCATTAGCGTCCATTTTAACGTAGATAGAACCGCCAAGCTCGCGATTGTGCAGACCGGCGCAGGCTTGTACCGCCAACTGGAACGTGGCCGATGTACCCGGGTCCAACTCAACGACCGTGAATTCACTAGCCGCATTCCATGCATCAGCGTCAACGGCATCGTCGCCCGGGTCGCCATCCATGGTGTCACCGTCTGTGGTGTCGCGATCAACGGCATCGTCGCCCAGGTTTCCATCGGT
>CAZFVA010000030.1:3238-31973 GCA_964522105.1 uncultured Anaeromyxobacteraceae bacterium | reverse complement strand
CTTCCGTGTACAGGCCACCCCTTGGATTCAGGGCATGCCCGCCCTTCGCAACTACCTGAGCAGCAAGCGGAATGTCAGCCGTCACGACCAGATCACCGGGCTGCATCTGGCGGACGATTTCAGCATCAGCGACGTCAAGGCCGTCCGGCACAACAACGGTCCGTATGAATTTTGAGCGCGGCACCTGCAACGGCCTGTTGGCTACCAGAATCAACTGCTGACAGGCCCGTTGCGCCGCCCGATACAAAATTTCCTTTATGACCAGTGGGCAGGCATCAGCATCGACCCATATCTGCATCTCGTGTTTCCCCCAAAACTAACCGCGCCGCCTTTGACATCCTGCCAAGGTTCCTTAACAGTTGCCTTTGGCGAATTTGGTGCTAAAATACCACGGTTTCTGATTGTCCAATGGTGGACCGCGGAGGCTCCTCGTTATGGTAAAGCTTAGATTAGCAAGGTTTGGGGCGAAAAAACGTCCTTTCTACAGAATTGTTGCCGCCGACTCTCATGGAAAGAGAGATGGCCGCTACATTGAACTTCTTGGTACCTACGATCCACTAAAGGATCCGCCGGAAGTTAAGATCAACGCTGACAGAGTCAAGTACTGGGTTTCCGTTGGTGCCCAGGCCTCTGACATCGTTGCCAGCCTGATCAAATTCAACATCGGTAAGGTTGGATAGTCCACCCTTTTACCGGGAGGGATCCAGATGGCTGAAGCTATGCGTGAACTCGTAACCTACATCGCCCGGGCACTGGTCGATTCGCCTGATGACGTGACTGTAACCGAAATTGAAGGTGAGCAGACTTCCGTCATTGAGCTTCGCGTGGCCAAGGAAGACATGGGTAAGGTCATCGGCAAGCAGGGCCGCACGGCGAAAGCCATGCGCACTGTCGTAAACGCTGCGGCTACCAAGCTCAGCAAGCGCGCCGTCCTTGAGATCATTGAGTAGGGTGGTTTTTCGACCTGGACACAACGTCCGGGACGGCAAGCCTGCCTTTCAGCCTGATATCTGCTTTGATGAATCCAGAAGCCCGCATAAAACTGGGAAGAATTACTACGGCCCACGGTCTGGCGGGTGAAGTCAACTACGTCCCGTTTAATCAAGGTTCGGAACTGCCTTTCCCCGGCATGAAAGTCATCCTTGTCTTTCCTGACGGCAAAGAACTGAACGCGAAAATCCTGTCAGTCCGGCACAAGGTCAAAGTCCGCCTGCTGACAATCAAAGGGTTTGATGACAGGACGGCTTCCGATCGCCTTAAAGGCGTCACGATTACCTGTCAGCGGTCTGAACTTCCCGCGATTGAACCGGACGAGTTCTATTATGAAGATGTAATCGGGTTGCCTGTCCGTTATCCCGACGGCACGCAGGTCGGCACCGTCGCGGACATGCTGTCACTTGCGACCGACGTGATCGCGATCAAGTCCGACAAGGGCGAAGAGTGGCTGATTCCGGTCGTCACCGGCTTCGTCAGGACAATTTCGGCGACCGAAGTGATCATCGAGGCCGAAGCCCTGGAAATGGACTGAATCTATGGACGCTTCGACCCCGGAATCGTCACCCTGCCACTTCAGAATTCTTACACTTTTCCCCGACATGATCAGACAGGCAGCGGCCCACTCAATTATTGAACGCGCATGCACAGCCGGTCTGCTGGACATAAAGGCGGTCGATATCCGGGACTGGACGTTCGACCGCCACAAGACGGCAGACGATCAGCCGTTCGGCGGCGGTCCGGGCATGGTAATGAAGCCGGAACCGGTGGCCGGGGCGATCAAGGCCATGAAGGCCGAACTTCCGGGTGCCCTTGTGGTGCTGATGTCGGCTTCCGGACGCATGTTCGACCAGCAGACTGCCGCACGGTATGCCACGCACAAAGAAGGGCTGATCCTGGTGTGCGGTCACTACGAAGGCGTTGACGAACGAATTGCCGAATTTTACTGCGACGAAGAGATATGCGTTGGTAATTACGTGCTCAGCGGCGGCGAACTGCCAGCCCTGACGGTCATGGACGCCACCGCAAGGCTGATCCCGGGCGTGCTTGGAAACGCCGATTCGCTGCAGCAGGAATCGCACGACGACGTGATGCTGGAATACCCGCAGTACACCAGACCGCGCGACTTTGAAGGCCACGTCGTGCCGGAAGTCCTGTTTTCAGGGAATCACGCCGCCATCGAAAAGTTCCGGCAGGAATCGGCCGCCCGCAAGACCGCCGCCAACAGGCCTGACCTGGTTACAGCTCCGGTTCAGGAACCAGCGGCGATTTCGAAAAAGGCACCTGCCATGTCGGCAAAAGCACCTGCGCCGGTGTCGCCCCCGCCCGCAGTCCCACCTGGATGGGGACGCCCGAAGGACAAGAAATGAAAGACCCGGGCGCAAGCTGTCCAATCGCCGTGGCCCTTGTTCACCACCCGGTTTACAACCGCAAAGGCGAAATCCTTACGACTTCAGTCACCTCGGTTGATATTCATGATATTGCCAGGGCAGCCAGGACGTACGGCGCATCGCCCTATTATCTGGTAACGCCAATCCTTGCGCAGCGCGACATGGTCGACAAGGTTGCGGCACACTGGTCCGACAGCGACGGGTCCAAGGCGGACCACCCGAGGGGCGAGGCACTTGGCCAGCTTCTGACGATGCCGGATATTGAAGCAGCAGCCCTGCACTTTCAGGGACTTATCGGCGCGAAACCGCTTATCGTGGTCACCGGTGCCAATCTTGAAAACGACATCACATCATTCCCGGAATTGCGGGCGCAGATCGAGTCCGGAAGCCTGCCGGGACTGCTGATTATTTTCGGGACGGGATGGGGGTTAACCAGGGAACTGACCGACGGCGCAGACGTCAGACTGGAACCTATCGCAGGTCCAACTGAATACAGACACCTGTCTGTCCGTGCCGCCGTTGCAATCACACTTGACCGGCTGCGTGGAATAAGCATATACTAGTGTCCCTTTCTGGTCAGGGTGGCGTGTTGTCGCCATTCCGGA
Source organism: uncultured Anaeromyxobacteraceae bacterium (assembly GCA_964522105.1). Lineage (GTDB taxonomy): Bacteria > Myxococcota_A > UBA9042 > DTJE01 > DTJE01 > JAGOFO01. The sequence goes on along the minus strand of CAZFVA010000030.1, from coordinate 28,984 downwards.
GCGGGCGGCCACATGGCTGTTTTAGTGAAATCGCGTACGATTGCGAGGCGTTAAATGCATCAGATCATCCAGATGCTTGAACAGATCCACATGAGAACGGATGTTCCCGATTTTCATCCCGGGGATACTGTCAAGGTTTATGTCCGCGTTCGCGAAGGTGACAAAGAACGTCTTCAGGTTTTTGAAGGCGCCGTCATCGGCCGCAAGGGCGCTGGAATCCACGAAACCTTCACCGTTCGTAAGGTTTCATACGGAATCGGCGTCGAAAGAATATTCCCGACGCACAGCCCGATGGTCGCCAAGATGGAAATCATAACCCGCGGCCGCGTCCGCAGGGCGAAGCTCAACTATCTGCGCGTTCTTAAGGGCAAGGCTGCCAAGATCCGCGAGAAGAAGACGTGGATGATTACAAAGGGCACAAAGGCTGAATAAGCAGACTCTGCTTTTAGACGAACCTGCCCCCGGCCCCGGCTTCATTGAAGACTGGGCCAGTCACAACGGTTTTCTGCCAGTAGCAGGGGTCGATGAAGCCGGTCGCGGCTGTCTGGCCGGTCCTGTTACAACTGCCGCAGTCATACTTCCACCACAATGTGTAATCCCGGGACTGGACGACTCCAAAACTTTGTCCGAATCCAGGCGGGAAGACCTTTTCGACCAGATAATTTCTGCCGCCGTCTGTTTCGCGATTGCCAGCAGGTCGCCTGAAAGGATCGACCAGATAAACATCCTTGCGGCCACCCTTGAATCGATGAAGGAATCTGTTGAAACGGCGTGCGCCGCTGCAGGCATTACGCCGGGCGTCGTGATTGTTGACGGAAACCAGCAGATACCGGGATTGAAATTCAATCAGCGCCCGTGGGTCAAGGCCGACCACCTGTCGTTCAACTGCGCGGCGGCTTCAATTCTTGCGAAAGTGACACGCGACCGCCTGATGAAAGAAATGGACGTCATGTATCCAGGATTTGGTTTTGCGATTCACAAAGGTTACGGGACTGTCCTGCACATGAAAGCGCTTGAATTGCTGGGGCCCTGCCCGATTCACAGGATGACTTTCGCGCCGGTCAGAAAGCGTCTTCAAACAGTTCAATCTTAGTTTCACCACGGCGGGTTACAGCCGCAGCCACGAAAAACCTGACTTCATCGTAGCCAAACTGACATTCTTCAAGATACGTCTGCGTCGTACGGCGAATCTTGTCCCTTTTTGTGTGCCCGACTGTGTCGGCTGCGTCTTCAAAACAACCTGAGCTGCGCGATCGGACCTCGCAGACAACAATTTCACGCCCCTTGCGGGCGACAATGTCCAGTTCGCCCCACGGTTTCGTGTAGTTGCGAACCACAATCCTGTATCCGCGCTTCTGCAGCTCCTGCGCGACCAGACCTTCTATCCTGAGCCCTTCGACCTTTCGTTCATCCATATTGATATCCCCGCCAAAACGGGCTGTCGACCGGGGACACCGATGCGTTACACTATGCGTGGACATTCAGATTGGAAGGTAACCTGCAGCGATGGCAAAAAATGACGCCGCCGGGAAGAAGGACAAGCGCAAAGGATATTCAGGGTCAGCGTCAGGCGGGGTTGACGCGCGCGCGACTGCGGTAGATGCACGCGGCGCAGATACAGCAGTTATTAAGCCGTCTGCATGGATAGCCGGGGCGGCCTGTCTGATTCTTCTGATTCTTGCAGCAATCCCTTACGGACCTTTTCACGTCATTCCAGCCGTTGAATTATGGCCTCTGATAATCATGGTCTGCGCGGCGATTCTTCTGCGATTACCGCATGCCACGGCCTTGTGCCAGCGCATCTGCGGACCACGCGCGAGCGCCATATCCGGACTGATTGGCGAAGGTGTCGGGCTGTTCATCATTCTGGCGTCGTGGCTGCTGCTGAAACTGGTCGGCCTGCACCCGTCCGGGACAGACGACAACATCTACTTTTACCTTGCAAACCGTGTCGCACAGGGCGCCGTCCCTTACCGCGACTTCTTCTTTTCACACCCGCCGGTGCACCTTCTTCTTCCGGCACTGATTTTCAAAATCTTCGGCTATTCAATCGGGGCTGCCAAACTTATCCCGGTGCTGGCTCAGACGATTGCCGGGTTATTTCTTTACCTTACACTGCGCAGGGCATCGGTTCAGATGGCCTTGATCGGCCTGTTTGCCCACTTCTCGGCCTACCAGATCCTTATGGGTTCGACCGACATGAACGGCGAAAACATGATGACCATGTTTATATGGGCGTCTGTCTGGTTTGCCGCGAACAAAAAGCCGCTTGTATCCGGTGTTTTAGCGGGACTTGCGCTCGGGTGCGGCATGTACGCACTGGCCGCCGTGATGACGCTGGCAATCGTATTGTTTGTCAACGGCAGGAAGCCCGGGCTGCGATTTCTGGCAGGATTCGGGGCGTTATGGGCAACGTTTCTGGTGGTATTCGGCATCCTGGGCGGGGCATCGTTCTTTAACGGCGTGTTCCTGTATCACATTAAAAAACCGGTGAACGTCACAGGGCGATCGTCGCTGTTTGACTCGGCAAACCCGTTCGTGATGCTGCGCGTACTTGTGTCAAATCTGATGGCCTTCCTGTCCGGTGATTTGTTCAAGAAAACGCTGTATTACCACGGCGCAATGTTTACGCTTACGTGCACTTCCGCTGCCGTTGCCTGGTACAGTTTCAGACGCGGGCCAGCCCGCAGCTTCTGGCGCGGCATCAGGCAGTCCAACATGTCTGCACCCGACTTCCTGGCAGTATTCAGCGTGTTGTCGATGATTCTGTTCCTGTTCCAGTGGGCAGCCGTCAACGAGGTGTATGACTTCTATCAGGTACCGATGCTGTCGCTTATGTGTCCGGCCATTGCATACGCTGCCCACCGTGGAATCATGGCAATTTCAAAGGCATCGTCGCCGCGCAGCCTGGCGCTGCCTGTGGCCGCGATACTCCTGGCCTGGGCTGCCATTCCAATTTCGTCCGCCATCAATTCAAACCTGTGGCCTGAAGAAACAGCCGCTGCCGGTGAAAAAGTCACATATGAATGGCGCGACCCTTCAATCCTGAAAGGTCCGGCACAGCTTACGAAGGCGCTTTTCTTTAAGGACCAGCGGCTTCGCGGGGAAGTGACGCCATTTTACCGCCACTACATGTGGAACAAATCACTGACATTTTCATCTGTTGACGAAATTGCAGACTACATTAAAAACAACACGTCACCTGAAATGACAATATCCGGCGCTTCGACGCTGGCCCCCCTTGTGGCGCTTCATGCCGGCAGAAAAATCGCCGGTGACGAAGCCGACACCAACGGGAAACGATTCAAAGCCGGGATGATTACCGATGCCGGATTCCGCGACATCATCTGCAATGACAAAATTACATATCTGGTTTCTGCATCCGGGTCGTATTTCACCGCCAACGCGATGGACAGGAATTTTTCCGACCTGTTCACAATGGAAAAAACGTTCATGGACGGCAGGTTAAAACACTTCGCGCAGTTTCCAATATCACTTTACAGGATCAAGCCGGGCGCGCCGTGCCCGAAGCGCTGATGCGCACAAAACATGGCGTCTGGCTGACTGGCGCCTGTTGAAATAACGCTGTTACCGAGGACGTTTTGATGACGCATCTGAAGCCTTTTTTAGAAAGGCTGTACACGACATATCACACGCTTGATTCAGTCAGGCAGGACCCGCTGTCTTTCCCTCGACGTTACAATGATGTCCTGGACATTGAAGTGGCTGCCGTGATTGCATCTTCGTTCGCTTTCGGCCGTGTCGCCGCCTTCATGCCTGTAATCGACCGCATTCTGACCAGACTTGGCGACCACCCCGGGAGGGCCGTCTGCGACGCTTCGCAAGCCGACCTGAAGCAAGTTTCCGCAGGAATTATCTACCGCTTTGTCAGACCCGAAAATGTCGTGGCACTGCTTTCCAACACAGGGGCCGCGCTTCGCGAAAACGGGTCACTTGAACACGCCTTCCTGCGCGGATTCAACACCGGCGGGACCGCATCGGGACTGCTTGAACTGGCCGCGACGCTTCGCAGATCGGATCTTGACCCCGGATTTCTGGTACCGGTTGGAAACACCGATTCGCCGATGAAGCGGTTGGTGCTGATGCTTCGCTGGATGGTGCGCGACGACGGAATTGATTTTGGTTTGTGGAAGGGTATTAAACCGTCTGACCTGCTGTTTCCGCTTGATGTGCACGTCTTTCGCATTTCAGGGCTGCTTGGCCTGATCCCTTCAGCGGCACCCGGCAGGCACGGCGCTGACGCTAAACCGGCCGCACCAAGAATGAAAGACTCGATTCTGCTTACCGACCGGCTGCGAAAGCTTGATCCAGACGACCCTGTCAGATACGACTTTGCGCTTTCCCACCTGGGAATATCAGGGAACTGCAAAGGCGTACCGTGCGGTTTGTGCCTGACCTGTCCGCTTCACACCGTGTGTCTGGTACCACGTAACTGACCAATTTCCTTCACTGAAATGGCAGCTCCTTTAACGACTCGATTCGATTGCACCTTGTGCAAAACGCTACACCTGTAACAAACGACACACATCCTGCCTTTGCTGCCGCCGGTGGCTGCAGCGTCATCAGGCCAACTCTTCACAAAAGGGGCTGATCATGAGCAGGACACTTTCCAGACTGATCGGGACGACGTTTGTTGCGGCGCTTATGTGCGCGTGTTCGGTGGACCCGGGCTACACACGGCAGGACGACAACGGTCGGCAGGATGCGACCACCATCAACGAACACGACGATGGTACGGGGCCGCAGACGTGCGAACTGGACTACGAATGCGACGGGCTGGTCAACGACGAAACGGGATGCGTCGTGGCGCTGTGCGACTTCGGTTTCTGCGTCGTCAGGAAACAGACCGAAGGCCACCCGTGCGATGACGGTTCGGGCGCAACAGTTTCTGACACATGCGACGCAAAAGGCAGATGCGCCGGAAGGTCGGCATCCTGCGGCGACGGCAATTGTGACGCAGAACGGGAAAACTGCTACCTCTGCCCTGCCGACTGCAAATGTGCAACAGATCTGATGTGTTACAAAAGTGAATGCGTCCCTGTCCCGGTCGATGGCGACGGAGTCTGCGACGACCTTGAAGACTGCGGAATGTCACCGCTGGACTGCCCGTGCAAGACCGGGTTCGCGTGCGTCGACGCAGAATGTATGACTTGCAAAGACGCGTGCGCGCAGGACTTCATGGAATGCGGAGAACTGGACGACTGCAGTTGCGGCAAATGCGCCGGCGGGCTTGAATGCAACATAATCGGACGATGTGAAATCCCCGGACTGTGCGGTGATGGCGAATGTCTGACCGCGTTCGAAACGTGCGACAACTGCCCACAGGACTGCGGATGCGATGACCTTTCGACGTGCGTCGATGGCGCATGCAAAAAATGCAGCACGGTCTGTCGCGGCGTCGACTGTGGAACTGTTGACGGCTGCGACTGTGGCCAGCCCGAACCATGCCAGTACTGCGAAGACGGCGAAATCAAGACAGACTGCAGATGCCTGTGCCGCGCGAACCAGATGGAGTGCGGGACAATCGAAGGCTGCACGTGCGGAAGCAGCAACGGCGGGTGCCTGAACAGGATGACATGCCAGGGCGGACTGTGCATGCCTGACTGCAAAGTTGTGTGCGAAGACCTTGAATGTGGCTCAATCGGCAACTGCCTGTGCGCCAGATGCACCAAACCACTGGTCTGCTATGACAAGTCCTGCGAAAAGGTGACGTTCGATGCCGACGAGTACGAACCGAACAACTACCCTGCCGATGCGTACGACCTTGGACAGTTTACAGACGCCGACGGCACGCCGGACTGGGACATTTACGGCGTACTGACGGAATCAACCGACCGCGACTGGTACAGACTGGACGTCATCGACACATGGGGCGAAACGCTGGCTGTTTATGTCGTCATTGACGGCATGTCGGAAGACTCGGACCTGAACCTGATGGTCTGCTACAGTTGCGAAAACGGAACGCTTATCGCGACAGGACTGACGTCTTACGACGACGTGGTGGAAGTCGGTTCAACGATTGACGGTGCCCGCTGTTTTGAGTCACGCAGGACGTGGGGACAGGCCGAAAGCGTCTGGCTTTCGCCGTCATGCAGCGGCGGGTTCAATGATTCCGGCACTGTCTGGATCAAGGTTTCCCCGGCAGAAAAGGCCGACGCCCGCACCGACTACCTGATCGGCTTTGACCTGTAGCCGTCCATCCACTGCCACAAACATCTCTTCATCTGTGACATGACCCCTGTGACCGGGTATCATCAGGTAAAGGACTGTTCCGACGGTCAAAGCTGGCAGGGGAACATGGCGATACACGAGGATCATGCAGTCATAACCGTTAAAGGCACCTGCCTTTGCGGGTGCCGATTCTGCACCAGATCAGAAGGGCGCATCGGCAGGACTGTTGAAAATATCTGTGCCGACAGCGACGCCATTGCCCGAAGCCACACCGCCACCATCATGGCCGGCGACCTGATTACCAGCGACATAGTGCCGCTTGTCCGCCTGCTGCGTGAACGCGGGACCGACCAGATTTTTGTATATGCCCACCCTGCATGCAGCGACATCATGCCGATGAAAGAGTTGCATGAAGCAGGCGTCACCGGAATACACCTGATTTTGCCGGCGGCTGACAGGCAGACACTTGCGCTGGTGTGCGGACCGCAGGCCAGACTGGAAAACGCCGCCAGATTGATTTCCGGGGCAAACGCGCTCGGCATGGCCGTCCGACTGGAAATCCCTGTTCTGGAACAAAATTTTGAATCCATCCCGGACACGCTGACCAAGGCACTGAAATTGATTCAGAATTGTGTCGGCGTTGAAATGCCGTTTCACTCCACCCACGATGGACGCGCAACAAAACCATGGGATTACAGGAAGGCCACTGATTCAGTCGAAGCGGCCGCAAAAATAGCCCGCGATTTCAATATTCCTTTGATAATGGGCAGTTCCGGCGGCGTACCGCCGTGCATGATAGACGTCCGCGACGCCACCCCGGAATCCTATCCCGAGCTTGATTCACGAATCGAAAACAACCGCAGGTGCGACTGCGGACCGCTTGACGCCTGCCGGGAATGCGCGGCAACCGACGTCTGCATCATGGGCCTTGAAGGATTCAGCGACGAAGGCCGGCCGGTGCTGCCCTTGATCAAGACGCATGAAAAGCCCGCAGCCGTTTACGCGTCCGAACTGTTCATCAGAAAGGCAGACCTGAATGACGCCAGGCTCAAGGCACAACAGATTGACCGCTGTCCGGCACCATGGGATTCGCTTGAAGCTCATGACCGGACCGGCCGCACGGCCCCGTGCGAAGGGTCCTGGCCAAAGCGTGAAGTCATCGGCCAGCCGGATGAACTGCCCGGCATTCAGACAGGATGGCTGAAAGACGGCCTGCTGGCTTCATATAACAGCCCTTTCATGAAACGGATGCGGCAGGCAATGATCGAAAACGGACGGGCGTTTTCGTGCAACCGGCACTGTCCACGGTTCATGGAAACGTGGGCATCGCGCCCGGCCATCAGGCTTCCGCGTACAAGGGTGTTTGCAGATAACCTTCAAAAAAGCCTGGAAGAATTCATCAGCGGCGCGGTGGAGCTTGAGTCCCGCCCGCTGAACATCACGATTTCACCAAGTCTGCGCTGTAACCAGCGTTGCCGCATGTGCGACCTGACAGACCCGGCGGCCGGTGAAGTTGGAATAGACACGCCGGACGCCATCTTTGATGAGTTGGAAATGCTGCTTCCGACCACGGCCACGCTGGCCCTGACCGGGGGCGAGCCCCTTATTTCAAAGCGAATTGTGGATGTCATATCCCGTATTACGCCCCGTAACCTGCCAGACACGATGGTTACGCTGACGACGAACGGGACTCTGCTTTCACCTGAAATCATTGATAAATTCAAGGCTTCAAATCTGGCCGCCGTATTCATTTCACTTAACGCCGCGACACGCGAAACGCATGAATTGATTACCGGACTTCCCGGCAGATTTGAACGCGTTCTGGATAATGCGGCGGCGATGCTGAAAGCGTCCAGGACAATGCCGATGCGACCGGCAGTCATGCTCAGCTTTGTCGTCATGCGATCAAACCTGCACGAACTGCCCGCATTTTTAGAAATCAGCGGCCGGATTGGAACCGGCATCCGCCTGCTGCCAATTGAACGCGACCGGCTTGGCGAAAGCATCTTCACCGACCTGAACACGCTTGAAGAAGCCGAATCGGTGGTCAGAAAACTGCGGGACAGGTACACTTCAGTCGGCGGACAGGCTGCGGCTGAACTTGAGCGGCTGCATGGCGTAATCAGACTGAAAATGGCCGACGACGAACTGTCGGCGCTTTAGACCGCTGGAGACCTGATGGAATTCTGCGAACAGAACCGGGAAGTGCGTATCGCCGCCGGGTGCAGCCTGGGATGTTCGTTCTGCACGCTCGGGGAGGGCCGTGAAGGCCTGAACCCCGACGATGTCGTGTCTGGACGCGTCAAGGTCGAAGAAGGCACCAAATACATGGTTCTGGCGGGTGACCTGATAGACCGCAAATTCATCGCCCTTGTAAAAAAACTTAAGGCGTCAGGTGCAGGCGAAATCGAGTTCTATGCCCACAGCGGCGCGACTGACCCATCCGCCTTGAAAGACCTTGCCGATGCAGGCCTGACCGGTATTCATCTGGTCCTGCCGTCGGCCGAAAAAGTGACACTTGGTGAACTGACCCACGGGCGCGGCCAGTTAAAGACGGCCGCCCTTCTGCTGGCAACTGCCCGCGAGCTTGGTCTGGCTGTAACGCTGGAAATCCCGGTCGTCGGACGCAACGCCGGCCAGACTGCGGACACAGTCAGGCGCGTACAGAATCTGGTGCCGCTGCAGCGGGTTATCCTGAATTTCGTGTCCGAATCGACCCGAACAGGCGAACAGATTCGCTGGGACCCGGCGACCGCCGCCACATCAGTTGAACAGACTATCCGGTTCTGCGTGGATAACGACATTGACTTCAGATTCGGCCGAAACGAAGCCCCGCCGCCGTGCATCCTGCCGCTGAACGATGTCCCGGTTGACACGTGGGGTGACCTTGCCGGCAGCCCGATGGAATCCGGCAACATTGAAGTGAAACATCCCTATGAAGAATGTGGCGTGTGTCAGGCCCGTGGCGTATGCAGATTCACGGGACGTCATCTGGCACCGGTCGGCGACCCGAAGCCTCTTACACTTAATACCGATGATCCCCAGGGAAAACAGTGGGTTGACGCGGCTGCCATCTGGGTCAGGCGCAATGACCTGCGAACACTTCGGCAGCAGCTTGCAATAAAGCATCCGCGCTGTCTGAATCCGTGGACAAATCTGGAAACACACAGCGTACGCGGCGTCGCCATCTGCTGTGCCACACACCGATTCCAGTACGGCACCGTTGACAAGTGCGTTTCGTGGCACGATCAGACGCTGCTGCAAAGCTGGAACAGCCAGGTGATGCAGTCAATCCGGCATCACATGAACATCAATGATCCTCACGTTCACTGCCGCCCGGACTGCGTCGTTTTTCATGGCGGCGGCCCCGAAGATTCCTGGCTTACCTCAGACCCGCGAACAGACGTATTCCACGCAAACCTGATGATAAACCTGCAGGAAATTCTGGACGGCGCCGAAGTCCTTGAATCAAGGCCCCAGAATCTGGTCATCGCGCCTTCACTGAAATGCAACATCGCCTGCGTCATGTGCAGATTCCCGGGCGAAGTCCGCGACGCGCCGAACGAATCAATGACGAAGATGTCCGACAGGCAGTATGACGAAGTCATTGAAATGATGCCTTATCTACGCGTCTTGAATATTACCGGCGGCGAACCACTTATAGCTGACGGCACCAGGCGTCTGCTGCGCGCGTTCCATTCCGACCGCTTCTTAGACGGTGGCATCGCCATCACGACAAACGCGCTGCTGCTGGATCCTTCCCTGATTTCCGACATGAAAAAGTCCAGGCTGCTGTCGATCATCATCTCGATTAATGCGGCAGATGCACAGACATATCAGTATGTTACCGGTGTAAACGGCTATGACAAGGTCATCAGAAACGTCGAAGCCCTGATGGACGCGCGCAAATCGTTCAATCCAATTCCGCGCGTCGTACTTTCTTTCGTCATCATGAAATGCAACTGGCGCCAGATTCCTGACCACATAAAGACGGCCGCCAGACTGGGGACCGACATTCAATTGCTGCCGATGGTCGGGGCTCTTGGAAACGAAAGCATGTTCACGAACAAACAGGAACTGACCGAACTTGCCAGCTTTGTCGAGCGTGAAGTCGTCCCGCTTGTCGCTGGAATGCGCACAAACTACAGGCGCGAAGTGGCAACCCTGATGTCAACGATCCGCCGCCGCATCGCTGATGACGATTATTCTGTGTTCTGATTAATCAAAAGACTTTGATCAGGTTTTCACTTCAGGCGGGCGTCAATCACCGCCAGAGCGAGGGCCTCGGCGTAATCAATCGCATTCATGAAATGGTCTTCATCAAGATTTTCGGGGCTGTCTTCGACCGTGTGATAGTAGGTCGGGGACCCGAATTTTTCGTCAATCGCGACAAGACACAGGCCGTCATAACCACGCGCAAGGAAAGCGGCAACATCAGTGCCGCCAACAGGGATACCAAACCCCTTAATCTTATTGAATTCCGGGTTTGAAGCCGCTGTCCCGGCGGCCACATCGGACAGCCATTTCGGGGTCCGCAACGTGACGATTTCGCCCTCGCTGTCAGTATAAAGAAGCTGGCCATTTGCAAGACTGTCCAGGCCGATGATGACGGTAGTGCCTTTGTCCCAGGTGTTCTTCATTTCGTCGGCAAGCGCCATGCCCCCGCCAAGCGCGGCCTCTTCGCAACCTGTGACGACGAAGACCAGTTCAACGTTGGCAGGCTTTTTCGCAGCAAGTCTGGCCGCCAGAACGGGCAGCGCCACCGTACCGGTCAGGTTGTCATTGGCACCCGGCACGACTTTGTCGCGCAGGACAACTTCCAGATTAAGCAGGAAAGCCGCGATGGCTGGAGCCGTCAATGCCCACTCAAGCGGCCGCAGAACGAGTGTCACAGGCCCGAACACCATTCTGGCCAGATCAAACGGAATCAGGGAGGCGGTCGCGGCAGTCGCAAGACCCAGCGTATGATCAAACGGTGGTTTTGTGCCCATCGCCATCTTGACGACACGCGGATCAAACAGCACACCGGTAAAAGCCGCATCGGCATGGCCTAAAAAGACTATGCGAAGGGCAGGCGCTGTGCCGGCAGGCCCGTCAGCAGGCATCGTGGCAAGCAGATTCTGCGATGGTTTTGCTTTCAGCAGACGCCGCAGAACCCTGTGTTTCCTGGTCGACTGCGCCGCGTACGAACCGGACGACAGGCCGTGCAGAACAAGGCCGGCCAGCGGGAATATCCCGGACACTGCGGTGCCAAGCGTTGCCAGCCCGAAATGAAGCACCAGATCCGCATACAGACTTTCACTGAATTTGAAATGGTGCCAGGTCGTCTGCAGGCCAAGACGATCAAACTCGCCCTGCATAATCTGCTGCGAAACCAGTTCATCATGACTTGCCGGACGCCTTGAAGGGCACTTGTCAACTATCTGCCGGATCAAGTCCATCACGTACTTTCTGTCACTGTCAGACCCTGATAATTTCGCTGAATGGCCGGGCCGCTTACCGTCTTTCTTAATCATTTCATTCATCCACAAAGGGGTGTGCCGCTGTTACTGTGCAATCAATTGCCCCACGTTTCAAGCGGATATCAACTACGTCACCCGGTGTCACGTCGTCAAAACTTCTAATGACCGACCCGTCCGGCCTTCTGGCGATCGCAAAACCGCGCTCGAGAGGCAGCGCGGGATTGAAGGACTCGATCCGCAGCCGCATCTTTTCAAGTCTGTTCTGCGGTCTTTCAAGCAGACGGTCACGAACAGTATTCATCCTCAGACCGGCCGTTTCAAGGTGCCGGGCCTTGTCGGCCAGTCGCCTTGCCGGATGAGCCCCGCCAAGCCGCGTCTTTAACATGTCAACGCGACGCATCTTAAGTTCGATCGAGCGCTTTGCGGCCTGACCAAGGCGAAGAACCGCATCATCCAGATACTGAACTGAATCATCAAGCTGCCGGAATACCGACGTCTTCATACGTGCCGAACGGTCGTCAAGTATCTGATACAATTCATTTATTGCCGGGACAACCATCTGACCGGCGGCAGTTGGAGTGGCAGCCCGGGCATCGGCGACATCGTCGGTCAGAACATGGTCAATTTCGTGGCCGACAGCCGAGATAATCGGTTTGGCAGACCCTGCCACGGCGCGCACAGTAACTTCTTCGTTGAACGCCCACAGATCCTCAAGCGACCCGCCGCCACGCCCGACAATAATGACATCAACGTCTTCAATCTGGTTCAGCATGGCGATACCGCGCGCAATCCCTGCGGCCGCCCCGTCACCCTGGACGAGCGAGTCCACCACCAGTATCCGGGCCGGATACCGCATCAGTATCGTGCGCACGATGTCACGGACGGCGGCCCCGCGAATAGAAGTCACGACGCCAATCGTGCGCGGCAGAAATGGAATTTTACGTTTTCTGTCTTCATCAAACAGGCCTTCGGCCATCAGGCGGCGGCGCAGCTCCTCAAGTTTTTGCAGCAGGTTGCCAGCCCCGGACTGCCGCACCGAATCGACCGACATCTGGTACTTTGACGCACCACCCCAGGCGGTGATACGCCCGGTGGCAATAACACGGTCACCATCCCGAAACTGCAGACCGCTGCGCGACGCGCTGGCAAACCGATAGATTACGCAATCAAGCTTCTGAGTCGTAAGACGGACATCCTTTTCGGCCAGCGAAAAATAGACGTGACCTGAAGTCGAAGGCTTCAGCCCGGTCACTTCGCCTTCAACAGATATCCGGTTAAAAGTTCCTTCCAACAGGGACTTGATTCGACCGGACACCTCGACGACCGAAAATACTTTTTCACTTTCTGCAGCCGGGCGACCTGCCGCCTGATTATCCATGGCCAGCAATTCATCAAGGTCCATACAAAACTCCAAAAACAGGGCGGAACTGCATGCAGCAATGATTACAGCCAAGGATACTGGATATTATTGCATCACTGTCCTAAAGTTATTCTATCCCATGACCGAATCAACGGGCGTGTGATTTGAAAACTGAAGGCGCGATCATGAAATTTGATAACACAAATAAGCCGTCAAGCAGAATGTTCAAAAGATTCCGAATGCTTGCAGTGATCGCCCTTCTTCTGCTGGTGGCGAAACCCGGATTTTCCAGCCTTAAAATGATGGACCTGATGCCCGCAATTCAAGGGGAAGGGCAGCAGATGCTCGAGCGCCTTGCGAAACTGGCCGGTGCTGATCTGTCAGAACTGGGCCCGATGCCAACCAATGACGAACTGAGGACCGAACTGGACAAGGCCTTTGCGCTTACCAGGGGGATGGCGCAGAAGTCAGTGGATGCGGACAGGATGATTGCGCGTGAAGCCCCGTTCAGAGCTCTGAACAACGGCGACCACGACTTCGCGCGGCCCGGGTCCACCTTCGGCGTCGATGATGCCGACCTTTATGAAACTGACTACGTGTCTCCCGTTTCCCCGAAGATGTTCGAGGCGGTGAACATCCTCAAGGCAGGACTGTAACCCCTCAAACCGGCTCTGAAGGACGCCGCCCCGACATCTTCAAGGAAGCCTCCTTCGGGAGGCTTTTTTGCATGACGCGGACTATTTTGCTGTAGTAATTTTGATGTTGACTGACGCACCGGCAACAACGTCGATGTCGGGAAGAACGGCCCATGCCGTGGCGAAATTTGTGCCGGTCCGGGTCGCGCCTGTATCAACCGGCGTGCCGTTGACTTCGTAAGCCGCCCCTTCATCGCCGTCCCAGCGGAACGACAGCTTCCAGGCGTTTTCGGCACGGGACACGACCCTGACTTCATACCCTGTCGGGACACGCACCACATCTACATCAAACCGGTCGTCGGCCCCGCGCAGGCCGGTCGCCGACATCAAAGGCCAGTTATTCGGCAGATGCGGGCGCAATTTAAGCGTCTTCGTGTTGGCATCAGGCTCGAAACCGAACAGGTACTGCATGACGGCATCAACGACAATGCCGCCTTCCCACGGACGGTATTTTGCAGTGTAGTCACCTGCCACGCCGGTCTTGTCATACAGCAGCGTAAGGCCGGAATGATCATCCAGAATCATGTATTCCTGAAGATCGCCGGATGACGACAGTGACTTCCTGACCATATTGAAGGCGGCCGATGCATCGGGGTGCCCGACTTCGGTCATTGAATGAAGCGTGTATCCCGGAAGCATGCCGGTATAAGTACCTTTCCAGGCGTTCCGGAATACCCCGCCGTACTGCGCATCAAGCGGCGAGCACACTTCCCCCGGTTCAGTCTTGATTGAGTCGTAAAGGCACGCGAACGCGTCCTGAGCGTACTGATCATCGCCGTCCTTCCAGCCTGACCACGTCACCTGCAGCGACGCATCTTCAAACGGGGCCGACTGCGCCATATCTTCCTGGACAACGTAGGCGGCAAAACACTTGTCGGGCCTTGTGTAGGCAGCAATCGTGCTCTGTTCGACCTCGTCAAAGCGGGTCAGCGCGGCGGCCGCTTCAGTGTCAAGGCCGGCCACTGCTGCGAAGCGGGCATAGTCACGGCCAGCGCCAAGCCACAGCGCATTGGAATTTCCGGACCAGTTTTTGTCTTCGTGCGGGTACTCAAGTTCAATGCCAAACGCAGCATTCATGGCCGCACGGTAAGTCTCGTCGCCTGTAAACGACAGCATGTTGTCAGTCCCGAAACCTTGATCAAACAGGCACCTGTGCAGCAGGCCCTGACGCTCGACAATGCGATCGGTAAGGCCGGTAAATCGGTTATGCAGGCCATACATCAGAACCATGTACGACGGCGTTTCGGCGGCAACCCGCTTCTTGCCGACGGCACCATCACCAAGAGGCGGCATCGACGCCCAGTCAGGCACCGTGACGCTGTCCCAGTCAACTTCAAGGGTCGCGGGATAGGAGTTCTTCAGGTCACCTTCCTTCAAAATCGCGTAATAGACATAGTCGAGATAGCCTTCGACATCAGCAAAGCCGCCAAGGGACAGCATGCCGACAACCGGACCCATGTTGTCACGCGCCCACGTCCTTGTGTATTCAGACATCGGACACGTCGCGCCGGTTTCCGCCGTCTGAAGCTTCAAGGTCATCTTCATGCCGTCGATGAAGTCATTGACCATCGGGTCCGGCGTGACCACATCGACCAGCGTCGATTCCCACTCAGCATACCTATCCGCTGTGTCTTCAAGCAGTTGCGCCACGTCAAATTCGGGCAGCGGAACGATTTCACCAGTTGCAAAGGCACAGTGGGTCAATACGAAAGTCGATTCAGCACCTGCCGCAAGCACCCCGACTTCCATCAGTAGATTTTTTCCAGCGACCACTGCGTTTCCGGTGGTAAATCTGGTTACCGACATTCTGGTTTCACGCGATTCAACCATCACACCGTCTGAAGGCGAAGTCACTGCTGAACCAAACGCCCGAACCCGAATCTGAACCGACTGCGAAGCCTGATTCGAGGTGTTTTTGACCGTGATATGTCTGATGGCACAATGGCGCAGGTAATCATCGGCCGACCCTTCGGCTGCAGCCGGGTTCGTCCACGGCACAAAATCGACCGTATCCATCTGCAACGCACCGAGCGTTCCCCTGGTTATGACAACGGGGGCCAGCATGCTTCTGGTCACCCATTCATCGTCAAACACCGGGTTGGTCGCGGAGCCATCCAGGACAAGATAAATTGAATAATCGCCGAAAAAACCATCATCGATGTCGTAACCAGGACCTGTAAACGTGTGCAGTGAATTGGTCGGGGCGCCATAGCCAATCAAACCGAACACATAGCCGTTTCCGATGCCTGACGCTCCCAGAAATGACGGGTCGGGCGGCTGCGCGCCTTTGATATGGGTCGTGTAGCCGCTGATTCTTGAAAAGACAGCTGACAACTGATCGTAAATACCGCCTGAAAGCGCAAACGACTCCGTCGTTGTCCAGTACGCGATCGGGCCTGTATCAAAAACGGCGTCAGGCGTGGCGGTGTCATCAACATCCGGAACTGCAACGTCAACCGCATCTGTCATCCCGGTATCTACACTTGTGTCGATGGCCGTGTCGGCCACGCCGATGTCGGTCAACACGTCCTGCCCTGGAAGCGGGTCACCGCCACAACCCGGGAACAGATTGAGGGCGGCCAGCAACAACATGGCGGCCAGCACTTTTTTGTTCATAAACATCTCAGAACCTCACGTACCAACAACAGGAACTTGATACTTAATACAAATTCAGAATATGGTCATCATGTAATTGCGGAGGTACACCTTGCAGATACTTATTAGTGTCATCTGGATTCTGATATTTGCCGGCATCGTAGCCGGGCTGTCGATTGAACAGTCGGCCGCAATTTTCAAGGCTGCGACAAAGGCGTGTCCTTACGGAATGGGCGCCGCGAAGTTCGCGCTGCTTGGCACAATGGGCGAGCTGCTTGGCGCCAGAATCGCTTCAGGTAAATGGACGATTCGCGGCATCAGGCTGTGGCAGCGGGCCCTTGTCTGGGGTGTCCTTGGTGCTTTGATGGCCGCTGTCTTTCCGCTGTTTTCATTCGGCGTTGACGGCCTGCTTGAAGCCGGACTTCTGCCGGGCAACGGCACGCCAATCCTGCACGCCGTATGGAAATCAATCTTCCTGAACATGCTGTTCGGCTTTGAAATGATGTGTTTTCACAGACTTACAGATACGCTGATCAGTCAGAACAAGCTGTTCACGATCTGGCCCGTCGTTGAAACGTACAAATCAATCAACTGGCAGAACATGTTCCGGGTCGTCGGACTTGCGCTGTTCTGGTTCTGGATCCCGGCCCAGACAGTCACATTCATGCTGTCGCCCGAACACCGCATCACGATGGCTGCTTTACTTGGCGTTGCCCTTGGAATCATTCTTGGATTTGCTGCAAGACGGGCGAAACAGTAAACCGGTTCCAGTTACTGTCCGCAGGCGCCGGACGGGACTTTGGCTGAATCTGACAGCGGCTTGGCGCAGGCCTTGACGCCCTGGTTGACGTTGCAGAAAGCTTCCTGAATTTCAAGTGCTGAAATCCCGCTGAACATGCTGTTATTGTTGGCAACCCACGTCGGACTGGCGTTCATGCCAAGTTTTTCATTATTGGTGATGTCAGCCGACAGCAACGCACGGCCTTCTTCGCCTTCCGAACACTTCTTCAGCACAGCAGCCTTGATACCGTTGACAGCGCATTTTTCCCACTCGGCCGAGCTGTAGTCAGCGGCGCGGCACAGCAGATACTCCATGAACTTATTGGCTTTCTTATAATATTTCTGGGCACAGATCTGACGCAGATCCTCGGCAACTTCAGCGGCGCCGTGAAGCGAAGTGAACTGGCCCGGGAACGGCTCGGCAGCCAGGAAATGGACCGAAAAGTCCATCGTCTTTCCGAACGCTGCAAGCACTTCCTTCATCGAAAGAATTGCCTCGGCACCGTACGGACACTGGCTCATAACGAACGCTTCCAGACGACCCTTAATTTCGGGGCGACACGCCAGTTTCGGTTTGCAGAAATCGTCTTCGCAGTCGATTTTGCCGTTGTTGTCATCATCAGCCTTGTTGTCACAGATCTCGGCTTCCGGGTCAAATTCAGCCTCGGCTGCCAGCAGCAGAACTTCACCGGCCTGAATGAAATAGGGCTCAAGCTGTGCGTAGCTCGGATCCTGCGTCACTGCCTTATCAAAAATGACCGCCGGAAGGAAACGATACTGAGTTCCCTTCAGCGGCAGATAAGCGGCCTTCGCCGCCTCTTCTGAATAATCCAGGATAGTGGCTTCAAGGCCTGGGAAAACGTTCTTAAGCTGCACCGGGGCAACCTCGGCAATCTGCATGCATCTGTCGCAGCGCTTGTCCGTGATGATCGTGATTTTAATCTTTGTCGGCTCGGGCAGGTTCATGCACTTTTCGGGCTTCGTTTCGCCAAAAGCGTCGCACATGCCCCTGATAATCCCGTCTGCCGTGCGCGGACCGTCGTATTCCTGACCGTTAAGCCGGATGGTTGGCGAACCGGCGACACCGGCATTTGCCGAAGCCTTGAACGACTCCATCAACAGGATGCGGCCCTCGTCACCTTCGGCGCACGCCTTGACCAGATCAACATTTATGCCTGTCGTTTCGGCGCATTTCGCAAAATTAACCGGAATCGACTGCCACTCTTCGTTCATGCAGCCAAGCATCGCGTTCAGCTTATCCGGTGAATGTTTCGCGGTGCAAATCTGGTAAAGATCGCCCTTCAGCTCGCCTTCGCCGTGCATCGACGACAGGACTCCAGGCTCGACCTCATCACCAATGAAAAACAACTTGAAGTCGACCAGGCCCTTGAATTCTTCAAGCAGCGGCAGGACTACGTCTTCGGCCTGTACACCGTACGGACACTGGCTCATGACGTACATTTCAAGCTTGATTTTTGACACGGCGGCTGCGGCAGGCGCGTTCTTCACGGCTTCCTTGTCGCCTTTGGCCGAGTGGCAGCCGACAGAAAACAAGATGGCAACAGACAATGCGGCAGTCAGGAACCTTTTCATGAAAACCTCCGACCAGGCCGGACGCGGCCCGCAATACCTTAATCATAAGCAACAGTTACCGGTACGGAATCTCGAATATCCCGAACCGGCACTGAATATCACCGTTAAAAACGAACTGGTAACGGACCGGATTATACCGCGCAGGATAATCGACTTCGACATCACCTGCCAGAACACAAACGGTCGATCCTTCCATCATTTCAAAGCGTCGCCACATGATTTCATAAAAGGCGCGAGTTGACACAAGACGGACGTCGTAAGGCGGATTTGTAATGATATATCCGGGTCTTCCCATCGGCTCGAGATCCCGTATGTCCGAACGGAAGGCGTTGACCTTGACGCCTGCTTTGGCTGCGTTGGCAACGGTCAGGTCAATGGCCCGCTGATCAACGTCTGAACCCGTAATCATCGGCAGGTCAGTCGTAATTATCATATCCCGCGCTTCTTCGCGCAGTTGCGCCATCCGCGTGGACATATCAGGGTTGAAATTGGCCCACCGTTCAAAGCCCATCTGTTCGCGGGCCAGTCCCGGGGCAATATTTGCCGCCCACTGGGCCGCTTCAATCGGGATGGTGCCGGAACCGCACATCGGATCCATCAGCGGCGTCTTCCTGTCCCAGCCGGAAAGGCGAAGCATCGCGGCGGCCAGATTTTCCTTCAGAGGCGCTTCCAGGTGATATTCACGCCAGCCGCGCTTGTGAAGCGACTCGCCTGCCAGATCCAGATACACCGTCAATTCGTTCTTGACCAGGTGCACGAAAATCCTGACATCCGGGTCAAGGCGCGCCACGTCGGGGCGGGTCCCGACCTCGTCACGGATGCGGTCAACTATTGCGTCCTTCGTCTTCTGCGCGATGAAATTTGTATGGGTCAAATCACTGTCACGGCAGACCGCAGAAACGGCCAGAGTCTTTTCCGGGGTCAAGAATTCACGCCAGTTAATAGTGCGCGTCGCG
The DNA here is from genome assembly GCA_964522105.1 of uncultured Anaeromyxobacteraceae bacterium. Classification (GTDB taxonomy): domain Bacteria; phylum Myxococcota_A; class UBA9042; order DTJE01; family DTJE01; genus JAGOFO01. The sequence continues at coordinate 9,351 of CAZFVA010000030.1, read as the reverse complement.
TCGTAAAGCGATTCGCCGTCCGTAACCTCAAAGCGGCCAAGCTCGACCAGCACCCGGATCGCAACACGCGAATGAAGGCAGGCCCGCCACGCACCTTCCCACGAACCGGAAAAGTGGACGCCACCCCGATCACAACGGACGCCACGCAGGCGCATTTCGCGCAGCTCATCACGCAGACACGGTTCGGTGCCTTTCGGGGCAGTGGCAAAAAAGACGTGGTCATCAGACCCGCCGCCATCACCGCCCGAAACGATCTTTTTGAAGCCGGTCGCAGCACCACGGCGGACCGCATGACTGTCGCCGTATGAGCTGCCAGTTCTTTTTACAACCATCTTTCCACCGGTGAGCCCTGCCCAGCCTGCTCGATTTTTATGATTTGAATTTTTGTATCCAGGCCGTCACCGGCTGAAAACCCGCCCGGACCGCTTTTTGAAACGACCCTGTGACACGGCACCAGAATTGGAACGGGATTTCTTTTCATGGCGCTACCTACCGCACGGGCCGCAGCCGGCGACCCGGCGGTAAGAGCAAGCTGTCCATACGTAACAAGGGTTCCAGGTTCTGAATTATTCCGCAGCACCTGGTAAATTTTCTCATGGAATGCGGGAACACCTTGAAAATCAAGCGGGATATCACGGAACGTCCGGGGACGTCCTTCAAGATGGGCTGCGATGTCGGCACATGCCTTTTTCACAAAGTCGGGCATCGGCTGTGCCGCGTCAGTCAACGCATTCGCAGACTTCAGGACGACCCGGCAGATACCGGAATCGGTCCAGCAAATCTCGACGTGACCGATTGCAGTGTTGATTACTGCTGACATCTGACCCCACGCAGCCAAAAAAGAAACCTCAGCCAATCTTGCGCAGACCGTCAACCGGGTTGACCCGTGTCGCCCGAAGTGAAGAAAAGACGCAGGACAAAAGTACAACCGCAGCAGACCCGGCGGCCACAACAAGGGCGTCGCTCCAGTTCAGGCGGGCCGGGAGTTCGTTAATCATATAGACCTTGGCATCAAGGCTGAAGTCGATCGAGTTGATGACTGCGACCACGCCGCGACCGAGAGCGACCCCCAGAATCACGCCTATACACCCCAGCGCAAAACCGTGGGCCACGAACACTTTCCACAACTGGATGCGTGACGCCCCAAGTGCGATAAGTGTCGAGACTTCCTTCAATCTTTCCTTCGCCACGATAAGCTGCGTTCCAACAATATTGAACGCCGCTACAACAACAATTATCAGGAAGAACAGGCCAAGGACGACCTTCTGGATGCGCAGGGCTGAAAACAGGTTTCTGTTCATGCCCTTCCAGTCTATGACGCGGTATTTTTCGGGCGGACCATACCCGACATCACTGTACATCAAAGCCCTTTTGGCCCGCAGTATCGCGTTTGACATCGAACTGACATTACCGGCGGCGTCCGCAGGCATTTCGCGCGCGATGATGCCTTCGACCCCATCCGAAATACTGGCAATATCATCAATGACTTCCGTCACACCATAAGGCTGAAGCACGCCAAGTATCTGTGTCTTCATCTGGTCAGTGGCAAACAGGTCATCGAGCTTGATTTCGACCCAGCGGACGACCGGCCCGCGATCAAGAAAGGCGATTGCAGCCGGAAGTTCCATGACGACAAGGCGCGAATCGTAGTCATAAAACCCTGAATCTACACAGTCTTTGACGACAAACTGCGCTTCACGCGGAATCATCGCAAACGGATTGGCCCCGCCGGTATCAAGGCCCCGGACAGGCGTCGTCAGACCGACCGTGTCACCTGGAACGACCTCGAGCTTGGACATCAACTCGCATCCGAGGGCGACCGGTATCGGGCCTTGCCCATCCCACTTCAACACGTCTGATTTATGGCCCTTCAACAGCGAAGTCAGCCCGGACACCTTTTCAATCCCTTCCAGATCCACGCCTTTGACAAGCGCCTGGGAAGTCGTGGCATCCGACGAGATCATCATTTCGTCATAAGTGGAAGGCGAAACACCGACAACACCTGGAATTGTTTTAAGTTTTTCGGCGACTTCGCGGTACTCGGGGAACCTGTCGCCACGCGTCAGAACGACCATGTGGGGATAAACGCCAAGAATCCTTTCACGGAAAACGTCTTCAAAACCGCCGGTAACCGACATGACAGCCGTAAGGGTGGCAACGCCGACAGCTATGCCGACTATCGAAACGACCGTCGCCGCAGATATTCTGGACTTGCTCTTGCCTGCGAACAGGGAAAGCCCCATCGCCCAGGAAAACGGCAGATTTTTCAGAAGACCGGTCAGAGGTACCCCCAGGGAACATTTACGGCGGGTTATTGTATGCCTGTCCGGTGCTATTTTGAAGTGCCGTGATGAACGCGACTGCCGTGGCCAAGTCCGCAAGTCCGGCCCATCGCCTCGAATGACGCTTTCAGGTCGCGCGCGCACGCCCCCGCTACCTCGACCAGCGTGGCCTTGTCAGGATAGATTTCGTAACATTCACGGTACTTTGCAGGGGTCAGATTCGGCATGACGATGTTGGCACCACACATAAGCCCCTGACGCCTGCCGGATTCACGATTCAGCGTCGCAATCGCGGTCGTGCTGGGAATATTTGATTCGGGACAGACCAGTCTGGTCAGCGCCACAGCCTTGAACGCCGTTTCCGCAGTCGCCGGGACCTGACTGTCGGGCGGCAGAAGCGGATACGGAGTTTCGCCTTTACCTTCAAACAGCCACGCGCCCATCGGGGTTTCGGGGTGCGGGATATAGGGGCCAACGCCGATCATGTCCAGATCAAGATCCGCAAACAGCAGAATATCACTGGCAAGTGACTCCCAGGACTGACCGGGAATACCGACCATCACGCCGCTGCCGGCTTCAAAACCGATGTCCTGCAACATCTTTATCTGCGAAATCCTGTCAACAAAACCACCCGGTAACGCCGGATGAATCAGGTTGTACAGGGCCGGATCTGACGTTTCAAATCGCAGCAGGTACCGGTCGGCACCGGCAGCACGCCACAGTTCAAGTTCCGGGCGCGTGCGCTCGCCAAGCGACAACGTGACGGCAATACCAAGTTCATCTTTGATTTCGCGGACTATGTCGGCCATCCAGTCGGCCTTGATGCCGTAATCTTCGCCACCCTGCATCACGACAGTGCCGTATCCGTAATCGACCGCAGACCGCGCTGCAGCAAGGATATCTTCCTTCGGCATGCGGTAACGGCGGGTGTTGCGGTTGGTCGCATTGATCCCGCAGTAGGCACAACTGCGCACGCAAAAGCTTGATATCTCAAGCAAACCGCGCAGATGAATCTCGTCGCCGACGTTTTCATGCCTGACCTTGTCAGCCCGCTCAAAAAGCGACGCAAGGGCGTCCGAGTCAGTCTCTTTCAACCACTTTGTAACTTCAGCGTGTGTCATCTGCCAACCTTCCTGTTTACTTGCGCAATGGCCTGCCTGTACTCGTCAAGGGCCGCCGGGAAAGGCGACAGCGCCCTTTCGAAGATGCCAAGACTGTACGCAATCGACATGCCGTAGTTCGTTATTGGTACCCCGGCGCGACGACAGCGCAGTATCCGGGACAGCATCTCACGGCGGTTCCACATGCACCCGCCGCAATGAATCACCAGGTCGTACGGTTTCAGCTCTTCGTCATTTTCGGGGAAGTCATGACCCTGCACATGAACGATGTCCAGCTTCCCACCGGCGTACTGAGTCAGCCAGCGCGGAATTTTGACGCGGCCGATGTCGTCTGAAATCGGGTGATGCGAACACGACTCGGCAATCAGGACGCGCGAACCGGAAGTCAGCGATTCTATTGCGACAGCGCCCTGCACCATCGCGGTCAGGTCGCCTTTGAAACGTGCAAAAAGGATTGAAAAGCCGGTCATCGGGATGTTGTCGGGGGTGTCGGCGGCAACGCGCAAAAACGCCTGCGAATCGGTAACAACCAGTTTCGGCGGGCGTTTCAATGAATCAAGCGCAGACCGCAGTTCCTTTTCCTTGACGACTAAACAGTACGAATCGTTGTCCAGAAGGTCCCGGATGGACTGCACCTGGGGCAGGATAAGCCGCCCTTTCGGCGCTTCCTTGTCAATTGGAACGACCAGAATTGCCATTTCACCGGGGGGCACCAGGTCGCCCAGGATTGTCGGGTTATCAACGAATTCAGCGGGCGCCGAATCAAGCAGCGCCTGACGCAGATCGGCCAGACCGTTCAGGTTTGGTTCCGAACGCGCGGCGCACGTCTTTACAGTTTTGATGCCAAGGCCGGTCAGGTGCGTCACAAGTTCCCGTGAAGGTTCGGCAATATCGGTTTTATTAAACAGGACAATAATCGGTACGCCGCGCTGTTTCAACTCGTCCAGAATGCCCTGTTCGAAGTCGCCCCAGTCACCGGCAGCCACCACAATGACGCCAAGGTCGGTGCGATCAAACACTTGAACTGTCTTTTTGACACGAAGCTCGCCAAGCGCACCGATGTCGTCGATTCCGGCCGTGTCAATGAACAGCACCGGGCCCAGCGGAAGCAGTTCCATCGGCTTTTCAACCGGGTCAGTCGTGGTCCCGGCAAATTCGGAAACGATCGACACCTGCTGGCGCGTAATCATGTTAAGGACACTGGATTTTCCGACATTGCGACGGCCGAACAGACCGATGTGCAGGCGAAACCCTCGGGGAGTGTTCATCGTGGACATACTGGCACCCTTTACGACCCCAGACGGCGCACAGCCTCGGGGGAAAGCAAGCTTTCAAACTGTTCATCTGTCACGTAGCCGCCGCCGACGGCGACTTCGCGGACAGAACGTCCGGTCGCGCGCGACTGCATCACGATTTCTTCAATCTTCGGATATCCAAGGACCGGAATCAGCGCGGTCGCCGTGGCCGTGGAATTGTCGATATGGGCGCGGCACCTGGCTGCATCAGCTTCAATCCCGTCAACACACAGACGCCGGAATATGTCACAGGCAGCGGCAAGCAGTTCAAGGCTTTCAAGCAGGCAGTCAGCCACCAGCGGCAGGAACGGATTCAATTCCAGCGAACCCATCGAGCACGCATGGGCAATAACGGCGTCGTTGCCCATCACCTTCATCGCGGCCTGAGTCACAGCTTCGGGGATAACAGGATTGACCTTGCCCGGCATGATGGAAGACCCGGCCTGACGCGCCGGAAGTACAATTTCGTGAAGGCCGCCATCAGGCCCGGACGCCATCAGACGCAGGTCGGAAGCGACCTTGATAAGCGACACGGCGCACGCCTTCAAAATCCCGGAAACTTCGACAAAAACGTCGGCATTCTGAGTCGCTTCGACCAGGTTTTCAGCCCTGGCGAACCCGATCCCGGTTTCGGCCCGCAGCACGTCAACAACCTTGAAAATGTAGCGGCGCGGGGCACCAAGACCGGTGCCGATGGCCGTACCGCCAAGATTGACAACCCTCAGTCTTTCTTCGCACTTATAGACGCGCCAGCGGTCACGGGCAAACGCCTCGGCGTATGCACTCATTTCGCGGCCAAGCGTCGTGACGACAGCATCCTGATACTGGGTGCGACCAAGCTTCACGACGTCGGCAAACCGCTTTTCAGCGTCCTGAAACGACTCCTGAAGCGACACCAGCACACCATCAAGACGGCGCACGGCGCGGATTGCGGCCAGGCGCAACGCCGTCGGATACGTGTCATTGGTGGACTGGTTCAGATTGATGTCGTCATACGGGGACACGACAGAATAGTCGCCAGGCACGCCGCCAAGCAGGACGATCGCCCGATTCGCCAGCACTTCGTTGACGTTCATGTTCGTGCTTGTACCGGCACCACCCTGCAACGCATCAGTAACCAGATGCTCGTCCAGCAGACCGGCCGCCATCTCGCGACACGCGCGTTCAACGGCGTCGGCCTTCGGCGCATTGTCGTCCCAGACGCCAAGTTCCCGATTGGTCAGTGCTGCCGCAAGTTTGACTTCACCGAACGCATGCAGCAGACCGCGATTGGTCGCCCTGCCTGACACTGGAAAATTTTCAAGCGCCCTGACAGTATGAATCCCGTAAAGCGCATCGGCAGCCACGCAGACTTCACCCAGCGCATCACGTTCTAATCGTGTGTGTTTATTTGACAATTTTCCCTGCCCCGGGAA
>CAZFVA010000030.1:0-3138 GCA_964522105.1 uncultured Anaeromyxobacteraceae bacterium | reverse complement strand
TTGATTCAGTAATCAAGGCCTGCATATCAACGTCTTTCTGCAGGGAAACGGTCAGGTCGCCACCTTCCAGCCTGGCAAGATCCATGTAATCCCGCACCAGACCAAGCAGGTACTCGCCTTTGGCTGCCATCTTTTCAAGCCGGACCCGCTGCGCTGCCTGAAGCTCGCCGACATAGCCTTCCAGCATCGTCCGCGAATCCATGACCATTGACGCCACCGGGCTTTTCAGCTCGTGCGCCACGAACCCGAGCATCTCCATGTACGCGGCGTTTACCTGCTCGAGCTGGCGAATCCGCCACGCCTTGTCCACAGCCTGGGCGATACGTTCCGACACAGCCAGATGCATCCAGACTTCGCGGGGACCGTAGACGTTCTTTTTGCGCGAGCTGCGGAACAGCAGACCGACGCAGCGACCATCAACCATCAGCGGACAGGTCATACTGGCCTGAACGCCTTCTTTCAGCAGAATTTTTGTCGAGCGCGACTTCGGATTGCGGCGACCGTATTCTTCAAGGTCACTTATGACACGAAGCAGACGACCTTCAATCAGCGGGCGCAGAGTGCTGTACTGCAGGTCTTCAGAAAAACCGGCACCCATAAGAATCGGTTCATATTCAGCGCGCACCCACCGTGACGTAACGCGGGCGCCATCTTCGTCAACGAAGGCCAGACCGATGCGGTCACACGGCCACACGCCCTTCGACGCCTCGTAGACAAAATCCATAATAGCTTCAAGGGATTCCGAGCCTGCAACCTTGCGGTTAAGCATGTCCAGAATTTCCTGCTCGTCGGCATCGAACGCGTCAAGACCGACCACATCAGCAGGAACAGGAACATATTCAAGCACTCCGTCGGACTTCAGGTCGGCCGCTTCAACGACGGCACCGGCAGCATTCTCGTCAACTGTTGAAGCCCCATTATCCCTGTTATTTCCCGATATTTCAGCCATGAACACTCCCCGCGAATTGGCAGTCCAGACCACCGGATAATTGATGATAGGCTGCAACTCCGGCCGCCGCAATTCCCTGCACAAAAAAACGTATAGTTTCAATGGATATAGTGACTGAAATCAGAACCTCTTGACCCTTGAATGACAGTACGGTTCGGTGCCTTTATGTTCGTAGTAGTCCTGGTGATAGTCTTCGGCAATCCAGAAGGGCGCGGCCGGGGTGACTTCGGTAACGACCTTGAAGCCTTTAAGCTTCAGTTCCGTAATCAACTTTTCGGCCACGGCGCGCTGGGCTTCGTCGGCGACAAAGATGGCCGAACGGTACTGATTACCGATGTCGGGACCCTGCCTGAAAAGCTGAGTCGGATCATGGATTTCCATGAACAGGCGGGCCAGTTTTTCATAACTGGTGACGGCCGGGTTGAACGTGACGCGCACCACTTCGGCATGCCCTGACCTGCCAGTTTTGACGTCCTGATAAGTCGGATTGACCATCTGGCCGCCCATGTAGCCAGATTCCGCTTTCAAAACACCAGGTTCATTTTCAAAGTAGTACTCGACGCCCCAGAAACAACCACCCGCGAAAAAGGCCTCTTCAACAGATGAATTCGCGCTTTGTGACATTTTCTTAACCTCAGGTGCAGCCGCTGCAAAATCAAGAGCCACCGAATTCACACAGTGTCGCACATTTTTAGGAGTCATTCTTTCGCCGACGAAGACGTGGCCAAGGTGCGCCCCGCATGCAGCACAGACGATTTCAGTCCGCTGACCATCGGCATCGGCGATCTGTTTGACGGCACCTGGCAGCGCATCGTCAAAACTGGGCCAGCCCGACCCGGAATCAAACTTGGCGTCTGACTTGAACAGTGGCACACCGCAACGCTTGCAGGTGTAGGTGCCATCTTCATGATGATTCACGTATTTGCCGGTAAACGGTCGTTCAGTTCCTTTATTTACAATGACCCGTTCTTCTTCAGGGGTAAGCTTGCTGCAATCCATTTTCTTATCACCTTCGGCCTTTGCGGGAACGCCGCAGGCAGCCATCAGAACAAACAATAAAGATGCGCCCACGGCTGTCATGAACGCTGAAGTCATACTTTTCTTAAGCGAAGCTGCAATCTTCATGGCTTCACCTCCATTAAACAAACTGTAAGGATTGATTCAGGAAGGGCAATGGTCTGGACTGAATGTTGATGTTAAATCGAATGGTTAGCAGGCTGAAAAAGTTGAACGTCGGGGTATTACAAAGGCCAGGCAATCCACAGGGTCGCTACGCCAGCCGTAATGGTCGGGATGGCGAAATTGTCGTCAAGACGCTGGCATGCAAGCTCGGTCAAAGTCCCGGCCAGAGCGACAGTTACCAGCATTGCCGCAGCCTTCCAGGTCGGAAGCGACGGACCGGCAATGGCAAACACGATGCTGCCGGCCATCAAAGCCACCGAAAAGAACGCCAGCGACCCCATGATCGTCTTGTTGCCGTAAAGCTTACGCTTCCCGAATTTCTTTCCGATGATGGTCGCGACAGGGTCACCGAACGCCAGAATAATTACGCCGACTTCCACGGCGGCTTTAGGCATTATTAAAACGACCAGAAAAACGGCCAGTCCATACCACGATGTTGAATTCGGCCGACTGTATTCCCAGGGACGAATTACATGTTTGAAAGGCAGGCAGATTATCCTGTTACAGGCGGGGCTGAACCGACGGACTACCTCAGCTATGATAGTCAGACCCAGAAAAACACTGCAAAAGATCACAGCCATTTGATAGGTCAAAAACAATTGATAGACCGTAACAAGCGAAATACCGGTCAAAACATGAAACAGATTGCGGTGGTAGTTAATCGGTTTCAGCGGAAGCAGCCGGGCAGGCTTTTCGGCATGGCGCAGTTCCCCGGCATGTGACCACCGGTAACGCCTGATGCAGCGCCGCAGCTCTTCATATTCACTGCTGAGCCTGCCGCTAAGTTCCTTCATCTGCCTGACGGAAGGACTCTCGGCCATCGCATCTGAATACTCTGAAAGGCTCTCCAGCAGCTTGTCGAGCGTCGGCCCCGGCGAATCCGAATACTGGGCAAGCGATTCGCGCGCTTCTGCGGCCTTCTTACGAAGGGCATCACATTTCAGGGTAACGGCCGTGCGCCACGAGACGCTGGCAATATCAGGCTTCTGCGTCTGATAAATCAGACG
>CAZFVA010000029.1:34262-36707 GCA_964522105.1 uncultured Anaeromyxobacteraceae bacterium | reverse complement strand
GTAGATGAACCTGCGACAAACGGCAGGACATTATCAACTACCAGTAAGATCCCGATCATAATCCTGGCAGGCACCTGCCAGACAGTGACCAGAAGCGGAAACAGCATAACCAGCACTTTGATTTTATTGCGCGGGAACATCACGAAGTACAGGCCCAGAATACCGGAAATTGCGCCGGACGCACCGACCAGCGGCGTCATCGAGTCACCGGCAAGCAGGCCGAAAGAAAGCGTCGCCACAGCGCCGGACGCCAGATAGGCCAACAGGAAAGGCCACTTACCAAGACGATGCTCGACGTTGTTTCCGAAGATCCACAGAAACACCATGTTGCCGAGCAGGTGCCAACCGCTGCCGTGCAGAAACAAACTGATGAACAGGTCAATCCAGGACGGCGCCCCGGGCTTGTACCCATGCATCAACGTGTAAGCGTCTGTGGAAAAATAGAAGACCAGGACATTGGCGATAATCAGAAGCCTTGTCATCGCCGGCTTGTAGTGCGCAGTCCTGGGGGTGTCGCCGAATGGAAAAAACAATTAGTCACCATTGAATCAACGCAGCCAAAGTTACTATATTCAGCCCGCAGATTGAAGCTTTTCCGCTGAAACCGGTTCAATTTCAAGCGTTGCCCATGTAGAATGACGCGGTTTGACTGTACTAACCTTACCAGGAGCCAGCTTTCATGATTACCAGAAGCGCCTTTGTTGCCACCGTTACCTTGATGGCCGTTTTGACCTGGGGTTGCGGCAGCGATGCTGTCAATACAAACGATGTGAACGACACAACAGTTAACGATGTGGCCACAGACAACGGGACTCCGGATAGCGGCACTCCCGATGCTGTGGCGGACGCAAGGGACACTGGAACCGACCAGACAGCCCCCGATGCAGACGCGACGGTGGTAACGGACACAAATGAGGCCGACGCGACCGGTGACGCTTTCGTCAAGCCCGACCACCTGCCGACATCGCTTCCGATTGAATTCACGCGCCCGCAGGTCGGCGACCCGCTTACCCCCGAAGAAGTCACCGATTTCACGGTAAAATTGACTGGATTCCTGAAGCAGATCAATTACTTCAAGTGGGTTTATGATCTTTCAACCGGTATCGACGCATCATCAGGAAAACCTGACTATATGGTCTGGTGGCATGACGTGGATGTCATCAAAGAAGGCAACAAACTGACATTTGACCACTGTACTGCCGGTGGCGCACACAACATCATGATCCCGACGTCGGAGGTCCTGGGCGCCGCCATTTCTGACTATTTTCTGACCGACGACCCTTACGCCGCCCGCGTTGTAGAACAATACTGCAAAGGCATCACAGCAACGATGAAAGGCTTCCTTTACGACTCGGACGACCAGAATATCTACCTGATGGCAAGAAACTTTTTTGGCCAGAACCACGAGTGGACGCTTGAAGACGGCAGACAGAAGGCTGTCGATTTCACCCGTTGTTACAGTTCATATTCAGACTGGAACGCCGAACGCTTCGAGTACACAAACAACCCGATCTGGGGCGACATCTGGGTAACAAACCTGCGATCAAAAGACGATGTCTGCCACATATTCAGAACAGCCGCCTTCCTGCCGTATGCCGTGCAGAACGCAACCGACACCGGCATAAAGACAGCATGCGCGGAAACGCTTGAATACCTGAAGGGATTTTCCAAAGACATCGTGGACTACGGCTACAACATCAGGACAAAGGACGAACTTGGTGTTGCATACCTGCCTGGATGCGAAAACGAAAAGGATCTGTCCAGTTTTGTATGTTTCATCGGAGCTGATGATCAGAATGAATGTACGTCACGCGTCTCCACGGCACTGATTGCGTATGGCGACACACAGGGCGTTGACTGCAAGTCCGGCTTCAACACGGTGTACGACCAGTTTTCACAGATAACTCATTGTTTTAATTACCATATCAACTGGAACTTTCACATGGCGGCCGTTGCTAACGCCCTGACCAACTGGGAACTTGATATGGCAAGAGGCTTGATGGGTGGACTTGCACAACGCGCTGACACCGTTCTGCACCCCTCGGATGACGAACCCGGCGCAAAGAACTGTAATGATTACCAGGAAGAAGGAGCTCAGGTCCTGGCTATGACTGCGTCAGTCGGCCTGCCTCTGACGAACGAAGAAGTACGCCATATTCACAAAATCTGGAACCGTTCTGTTGACAACTACCTGACATGGACATGGTGGGACATGTGGGATGAATCGGTTCCGGATGGCGTTTATCCCTACCATGGCGCCGGTTCCTACAGACCGAAGACCACCGAATTTGTTGATGAAGATGGAAAGACCAGAAGACTGCAGATACCGATCGAAGACATGGCCATTCTGCTTGAATACTGCTATTCACCGCTGGTGAATCCGACTGGTGCGCCACTGGTTGACTGCGAAATCATCCGCGACGTGACCAAATGGGGCGTCGGGAA
>CAZFVA010000029.1:32796-34162 GCA_964522105.1 uncultured Anaeromyxobacteraceae bacterium | reverse complement strand
GTCGGGTTCGCCCACATGCCGCTGTTTCACACCGAACAGATTGAAGACGGCCTTGAACCACATTTGACGCCGCTGAACATCTGGTTTGCGAAGAACGGCGAGCGCAACAACACGATCGTGGACATCGGCGGCACGCTGCAAACCAAGATTGAAGCGTTACTTGCCCACGAAAGCCAGATGCACCTGACAATCACCGAATGGACTCGCCTGATTCAGGCAACCGGGAAACACCGCGAAATGCTGCCGCTTCTGGACGTAAACAACGCCCGCGCCGCCATGGAACTGGTCATCCCGGCATGGGCCAGCGGGGTCGCCGCCGACCAGACGTTCCACTTTGGTGAAGGTTTCAGATTCGAAGATGCCGGCGAAATTCTGGATGCGGTCGGAGATTTAGAGGCTGACTTTTAGACTTGCTGACGGCATCGACGCACGTCCCGGCTTTCAAGAAACCCCAAGCAATCTTGCCAGGTTATCACCCATAATCAGATCACGATCGGCGGCTGGAATCGGCAGGCTGCGGACGCGTTCAATAATCTTGACCAGATTGTCCTTGCCGTAGGGCGTGTCCGAACCCATCGTGACGCCCGATGCTCCGGCCCACTTAATCGCGCTTTCAACGCGCTTAACCGACACCAGCGGCGGGCAGGAAATATCCAGGAAGAGATTGTCAGGGCGCGCCCCTTTCGCCTGAAAGATTTCAAGACCGATCAGATGATTTGAGATGAAGTTCGTGGCTGGATACTTCTTTGCAAGTGCCAGTAAAGATTCAGCATCTTTCGGGCCGTAAAGGTGAATGACCACCGGCAGTCCGGCCTTGCCAGCCCACTCGGCGGCGCCGTGCATGAAGTTCCCGTCAACCTTGAATCTGTGAAAACACTGATGCAACTTCAGGGCGCGAAACTTCCATTCGCGATGCCGAACGACCGCCTTCGCCAGCGAGTCCGGAGCGTTCGGATCAACCCACAGCGACTGAAATATCCGTGACGGTGCCTGCTGCGCCATCCGGTAAACAATTTCGTTACCTTCGGTAAGCATGGCACGGGAATCGGCCAGTTTTGTAATTACCTTCAGGACACGATTAAACCCGAAAAAGTAGTCCTGATCCGGCTTCTTTTCAGCCCATGGAAGTACCGTGTGTGTCCGCCTGCTTCCAGGCTGGCCCGCCGTCATCAGCACCGCGTCAGTGCCGGTCCGGTCCAGCACGCCAAGAACGCCCGCCAGATCTCTGAATTCACCACACGCGTGAGCATGCCCGTCAATAATCATGTCAAAAGTCCCCTGATGCAGTTCGTGCGTCACAAATCACTGCCCAAATATACGCTTTATGGCGCAGCGCGTTAAATTTTTCACAACATCTGGCGTCAAA
>CAZFVA010000029.1:9977-32696 GCA_964522105.1 uncultured Anaeromyxobacteraceae bacterium | reverse complement strand
AAATATACGCTTTATGGCGCAGCGCGTTAAATTTTTCACAACATCTGGCGTCAAAGCGGCTTTACAGCTATATTCAGGCCCCTTCTGACACAAATGCGCAGGGCACCAATCCTGCACAGCGTAGACGTGTTGGCGACGGTTGGCAGCTTATGGCTGCCCGGAATACGTTTACAGCTTTACGGGGTGAACAATGCAGCAATTAATTACCACCGGATTCGCCTTAGTTATTCTGATGTTATCTGTCGGCTGCGAACTGGCGTCCGGCCCCGATGATGAAGTTTCCGTCAACGTGCGCGATGGCGTCGTCCAGATTTTCGAGGCCCCGAAAGTAAATCAGGCGGGACTGGATATTCTGGCGCTTCAGAAACAGGGGGCCGTCCTTGTCGACGTGGCACGCGAAGGCGACCTGATTGTCGCGACGATTCTGGTCGGGACCGAGCCTACGGCTGTGTGGCACTCGGACCCGGCATGCACGGACTGCCCGATGTCGATTGGCGCCGCAGGCGGGTCGGCCGCGCACCACTTCATAGTCAGCGAAGACCAGGGCCTTACATGGACCGAGCGCCCGTTTGAGCGTGCTGAAGGCCTTGGCTCGTTTGTGCGCGGGGTGCATGTCGGCGGCGGACGCGCAATAGTCGTCACGTCAAAAACCGTTGATAATCCAATGGGTAAGGCTCGCACGTACCCGAGTCGCGAAATTGACCTTGTTACAGGCCGGACCGTTCCCAACCCCAATTTAGAAAGCTTTGATTTCGTAAACGTGCCGTACTCAATTGGCAACAAACTTGTCGCCCAGGCGTTGTGGACCCAGCTATACGGGACAACGTCCAGGATAAGTCTGCAGTCGTTCGACTTTGATACCAGCGAAATCAGGGTTTACACGGTTGACGGCGCCGCCGGAGTTTACCCGTGGGGCGAAATGATTTCGGCTGACGGACTGACATTTGATGGCTTCGGAAGCACATATACGCCGCGAAGCCTGTGCGACGTGAAGGCGGACGTCAATTCCGCCGAACCGCTGAAGTACAGCACATGCGTCGACGCTTACGCTTTGCCGCCCGAAGCCATGAGGTCGCCGTTCGCGATGACGGTCGCTTCGACTGGAACCGTGGGCGTCCTCAGCAGTGACGCGGGCAGTTTTGTCCTGCAGATGGTCAATGGTCAGCCGAAGTTTACAAGCCTTGGGGCCGGATTCTTCAGCGACACTCCGCGACTGCATCAGCCGTTCGGCAATCTGATCAGGCTTCGGTCCGAAGGCGTCAGCCGTCTGGTCGACTTCAAGGCCAACGGCACCGACCTGGTTGAAATGCCGGTGACACCCTGCCCCGACGGTTCAACGTGTGGAACACGCGTTGACCATGAATGGTCGCTGCCCCTTGGTAACGACGAATTCCTGAATTTCTATACAGTTGAAACGATGGACTGGCCCAGCACTCACCAGTTCTTCTACGTTTCGCGGGACAAGGCGACACGGCAGGCATTCACAGACACGACCGAAATCAGCGCGTTTTCAGGCACCGGCCTGCGCGGCTACCCGAATGCGGTCGAGGCCGGAAAGGTTGAACAGACGTGCATGGCCGCCGCGGCATGTGGCATCACAGTATTTGAAGACTGCATGATTCACTGGCTGACCGGGCCGTTTGGAAACCCGTCACTGAATCTGTTCCGGGCCGCTTCGCTGGAAGACTGCAATACTTTCACAGACTTCTGGCCTGAGCGTGCGTTGATCGGGACCGGCGCCTGCGACAACATCTGCCGAAACGGCGTCTTGATGTCGGTCTGCAGCGGCGGCAACGTGGCCGAAACAATTGGATGTCAGTATTACGGAGCCACCTGCCGCCAGGACGGATACGCGCCGAGCTGCTCGGACTTTTCTGCAGAACTGATTCCGGACACATGCAGCGAACGCGGCAGCGCGGTCACCCTGGTCGGAGGTTTTCTGGTGGCGCAGAACTGCCCGGCCCTGGGCGGTCAGACGTGCCTGCCCGGCGTCATACCGGGGATAGTCGTGTGTGGATTTCCACCTGAAACTGCGGCAGCGTGCGAAGGCGACGTGGCCGTTCTGCCAGATCCGGGCGGTGGTCCAACCCAGAAAGTCGATTGCAGCCTGCAGTCCAGACGCTGCGTAATGAAAGACGGCAAAGCAAGCTGCGAAGCCCCGGCTCCGCAATTCCAATGCACCGCCAATATCAACTTCCTTAGCGAGTGCGAAGGTCCGTACTACATCTACTGCGTCGGCGTTGACGAGATGCACTACATCGACTGCCGCAAGCTGGGCAAAACCTGCGCAAACGTCGGTGCTGACTGGCTTTTCAGCGGAACCCCGATGTGTATTTAACCGTTTAGAAATCTCGAAATCTGTACCTGAAAAATTGAACCTTCAGACTTCAAAAAGACATGTAAGTGGACGGCACCGGGACTGCGGCGACAATGTCGGCAACTTCGGCACATATCATCGCAGGCAACGCTGACGAAAGTTGACCATCCGGGCACGTCTGCGCGAACGTCAGGCCAAGCTGGGCAACAAGCGCTTCATCAGTGCACAGGATCGACAGGTCGGTGCAAGGTTTGGTGCTGATGCATGGGTTGTCAGGGCTGCATTCGCAAGTCCCGGATCCCGTTGTCTCGATCTCCTGACCCTGAAGATATCCAATCAGAACAGTGACATCAAAACACTTCTGTCCCGGGGCACAACAGGCCGAACTTCCATCGCAAGTCCCGACTGGGTCGTAGCAGAGGCCACCGCCGTCATCCAACCTGCACATAAGGTGGTTCCCGTTATATGCGGGCGGGCAGTCGAGATCTTCAGCACACATGGCAGAACAATTGGGTCCACTCCCGCAAATTGCACCGTCTGACTCGACACATGAATAGGTTGGATCACCGGCACAGACGCAATTTGGTGAAACGAGCTGACAATCCTCATCAACCTTGCACTGGACGCATTGTTCGACACCCTGAACGACGGCGCAGATCGGGAAGTCAGGAGTGCACAGGCCGCCGCACGGAAGAACGCCTTCGCAGGTACCGTCGGGCAGACAGAGACCGGTGCCGGACGAATAGCCCACACAATCTTCATCAGAGCAGCACCAGGAACAGACACACTTTTCACAAAACATGCACCCGGTAGCCCAGCTTGTCATCTCGCAAGTATGGGTTGCGTCATCACAACAAGTATCCCCCTCGCAATCATATGAATCCAGACATTCAACGCACGAGCCGTCAGGAAGCTGGAATGGTGTCGGGTAGTTACACCCGGGACAATAACCTTCGTCCGGGACACACATCATTACGCCTTTGCCGTTGTCGGTACAGGTCTGATGCGCAGAGTCGGGACAGATATCATCGGCACATTCCGGCACACACTTTCCCGTCAAGCCATCTTCCGCCAGGTGGCACCGCAGGCCTGACGCGCAGTCATAGTCATGCTGACAGACCTGGCACTCCTGCTTACATTCTTTGCACCTGCTGTCATAGAAATCACAGCACATCCCTTGGTCACATGAATATTCATGGATGCACCCGAGGTAGCACACGTAGGAATCCGGCCGACAGACGCTCGGGAAAGCTGACTGATTGCATGTGTACCCGGACACACAATCGCCGTCATCAACGCAATAACGCTGGCAGTATCCGATCGACCCATCAATCTGACATTCATAACCTGTTCCACAGTCGACATTAGATGAGCAACTCAAGCAGTCGTGGCCCGGGGTAGTATCTATAACCTCAACAGGCGCGTCACCAAGCGAGGCGTCCCAGACATCATCTGACGTGTCGGTTCCCGCATCTGCAACAACGTCAGCGACCACATCCCGGCAGCCCGCCCCGCAGTCATTTTCGTGACTGGCGGGTCCGCATCCAGCGACCAGGAAGGCCAAGACTGACAGGGGCAACACGAATGATTTGTTCATAAATAGATCCCCTGTTCTAGTACGAAGGAACGGCAGTTAACAGGCTGAACAGAAACTCTGAAGCCGTCATACACAGATACGGCGGCATAGACGATGAAAGTTGCCCACCCGGGCAAATAATTCCGATAACTAGCCCAAAACCTTCCGGCCAGGTTTCATCAGTACAAATCGCAGCCATATCGGAACATGGCTTCCCGCTAAGGCACGGGCTGTCTTCACTGCAACTGCAAACATAGGTCCGAGTGGCTGGAGTACCAGGGTCCATTATTCGATCCGCGGCCATCATCCCTGATACAAGACCATAGGTGTCATAGCATTTCTGGCCTGGCGCACAACAAGCCTGCCAGCCATCACAGGTGCCCGCTGGGTCATAACAGAAGCTGTATTCGCCGGTTGAATCACAGGAAAGGGCGGTTCCAGTTGAAGATGGGGGGCAGTCGGCGTCCTGTGTGCAAAACTGTTGGCAGAAATCAGCCGTCTGGCAAATTGCCCCGGTTTCATCAACGCACGAATAGATGGGGTCGCCTGTACACGTGCAGTCCGGCCCGACCAGGGCACAATCAGCGTCAACCTTGCATTGGACGCATTGTTCGACACCCTGAACAACGGCGCAGATCGGAAAGTCTGCCGGGCAAAGGCCGCCGCACGTGGGGACGCCTTCGCAAGTGCCATCAGATAGACATTTTCCGGTCCCGTCAGGGAATCCAGGGCAGTCGTCGTCGACACAACACTGAACACACGAACAAGACCCGCAAACCATCGCACCGATGGCACAATTCGCGTGCAGACACACGTGACTTTCAACGTCACAGCAGGCGTTGTCACAATTATCCGAAGTCACACATTCAACGCACGAGCCGTCCTCAAAGAGATAGGGTGTGGGCGACGAACACGCCAGGCATTCGTATTCATCCGGAACGCAAATCATGACGCCCTTTCCGTTATCAGTGCATGTCGTCTGATCTGGATACGGGCAATTGCCATCAGTACATTCATCCCAGCAAAAGCCTGTGCCCCACCCCTTTTCCTTGTAGCAACGCTGTCCTGCCGGACATTCATAATCATATACGCAGGGAAAACAAACACCTTTGCACTTCTTGCAGGAACCGGTGTTGAAGTCACAACACAAGCCTTCGTCACATGGAGTGTCATAGAAACACGCCGGACAACTGTATGAAACCGGCAGGCAGAAGCTGGATGAACCTGATTCGTAGCATGTAAATCCGGACAGGCAATCACCATCATCCACGCACCTGGCGATGCAGTATTTACCAACACCGACAGCCTGACACTCGTATCCGGCTTTGCAGTCCGCGGTGGTGTCACATACCCAACAATCCTGGCGCGGGGGAACAATTACGATGTCCGCAGAAGCGTCACTGACATCAAGGTCAGGAATGTCCCGGCACTTGAGGATGTCGCCAACGTCTGGATCGACGGCAGCATCAGCCGCATCGTTTGATACCAAATCCCCGCAGACGTCCGTTACCCCGCAATAGTTGTCCTGGCCGCCCGGCTTGCAACCCACGGCTGAAATCGCCGTTATCATCAGCGTCAACGCGAGTATTTTGTTCATGATTCACGGGCCCCTGTTTCAATAAGGGTGGGTAAGACAATGCAGGCAGAAGACCTGTCAGGAAGTCGCGAGTATCCAGGCACATGTACTGCGGAATGGCAGGGTCAAGCTGGCCGTCGGGACAAATAGTTTCAAGAAGGTTCGCGGTACCACCAGAAAGAAAACTGAATTTGCAAAGCGCTGAGATGTCGGTACAGGGGGTTTCGCCAAGGCACGGATTGTCTTCGTCGCAACTGCAGGCGCTGGACTGTCCAGCGGGTATTTCATGATCAGAGCCAGGGGCCATGAGTTCCCAGAACAACACCCCGAGGTCATAACACATCTGGCCCGGGGCGCAACAGGCACGGCCGCGGTCGCATGACCCCGCAGGGTCAAAGCATATGCCTGAGCCGCCGACCTGGGCGCACGACAGGACGGCCCCGTCATTGCCGGGGGGACAATCCAAATCGGATGTGCACATGGCCGCACAGCTTCCGCAGGGCCCGGCGATACCGCCGTCAGGAGTAACGCATGAATAGATCGGATCTCCCGTGCACGTGATGGAGGGTCCGATCAAGGCACAATCTGCATCAACCTTGCACTGCACACATTGCTTTACCCCTTGAACAACAGCACAAACCGGAAAATCCGCGGTACAGAGCCCATCGCATTGGGAAACTCCTTCGCAGGTACCGTTTTCCAGGCAGTAGCCCGTGGCTTCAGCATATTCCAGACAATCGTCATCAACGCAGCACTGCAGGCATTGACCTGAATCACACCTCTTCTCGCGTCTCGGACACGACGACGCATCCCTGCAATAATTATCCGTCGAGTCACAGATATCACCTGCCTTACAGTCCAAATCAACCACACACTCAACGCATGTGCCATCTTCAAGTCGGAAGGGGGTCGGTGAAAAACACCTGGTCCGACAGTAGTCTTTGTCAACGACGCACGACATCACGCCAAGACCGTCCGCTTTGCATTCTTGATTGACAGGGTCGGGACATATACCGTCGGCACATTCCGGAATGCACCTGGCGATAGTGTCGCCATCAGGCTTACGGCAGCGCATCCCCGCCGCGCAGTCGTAATCATCAAAACATGTCTGGCACTCGCCCTTGCAAGGCTGGCACTCGCCCATTCTAAAATCGCAGCAACTGCCTTCCGCACAGGGAGAGTCATAAAAGCAAACCGGGCAATCGTACGAGACCGGCCGACAAACGCCGGTGGTTTGCCAACATCTGAACCCGGACAGGCAATCTCCGTCATCAACACATTGATGCAGACAGATTTTTCCGAGGTGAGACGGTGAACAGACATACCCGGAGTTACAGTCGTCCGCCGTGTCGCATGGCCTGCAGTCCGGCAGTCGTGGAAAAAGATTGATGTCGGCAGAAGCGTCAACAGCAGCAATATCAATGGCAGAAACGTCCAGGACATCCCCGACAACATTCGCCGCGTCACCGACAAGGTCGGCCGTCAAGTCCCCCACTACATCGCCAACAGCATCGCGAGCAACATCACCAGCGCCATCCCGCTCGACGTCACCGGGGACATCAGCAACGACGTCCCGGCACCCTGCCCCACAGTCAATGTCCTGATTGGCGGGTCCGCATCCGGCTACCCAAATTGACGCAACGGTCAGAAATGCCAGAAATGGTTTGTTCATAACTTTTCCCCAGTTACGTTAAAAAACCCGACCACAATGACGCGCTGTGAACTTTACAAACCAAATCATATGCATTCGGTTATGTATATGCACACTACTAAGCCATTTATTTTAAAAAAAGTGTCAGACCCTGAAACCAACTGATTCGGCGTGGCATTCGGACTTCAGTAATGCGGCAAATTCGGCGCACCATTTTTCAAGTTCGTCGGGGTCGTAGTCGGCAGGGGCATAGATGACAGCAAGCACATTTTTTGTGACCGGGCGGACCTTCGTCGCCATCGAGTCCTTGACCGGGTTGCCACACGGAAGCCAGGTGCCATAGGCGTCTTTGCGACATACGACCAGCAGGTCTTCAACGAAAATCTCGTGACCGGCACGGTTGAAAAAGTAGCTCTCACCGGGGTATCCCCAGCGGACAAGCAGTTCTGGCCCGGTCAGATCGGCGTCAAAAACTGAAATCGGCAGCCCGGACCGCAGGCTGATCGCATTGTTGATATTCACAGGGCCGCAGATGGCCGGGAATTCATCGTCCAGAGCCGCCTTCAACAGGAACTCGCTGGCAGGCTTGGCGCGACCGGCAGGATGAAACTTACCGTGACGCATCATGTCGCGGACCCTGGCCTTGATACCTTTTGGCCAGAAATCGTCGCCCATCCACGACGCATCCTTGACGTAAGGGGCCAGAAACTCGGGCATATCGTCGGAAAAAACCGGGTCGATATTTTCGCCCCAGATAAAGCCCACAATCAACTTGGTCGGACTCATTTCTTCAGAAACTGTAAGTTCGTATTCCATCGTCAACCTCGCTGATCCAGACGCGCCAGGCAACATGCCCCGGGACGCTGGAATCTGTACCACATTCAGGGGTACGACCTCAATCCCAAACGAACGACAACCCCGAGGTGCATCCACAAGGCCTGTGACATCCAGATAACAAAGTTTGCTATTATTTGTTATAGTGCAGATCGGATTAGGAGACAAAACAATGAATATTTCACTTACGCCACAACTTGAAAAACTTGTGAAGAACAAGGTCGATAGCGGTCTTTACTGTTCCGCAAGCGAAGTGATGCGGGATGCGTTACGCCTTCTTGAAGAAAGAGACCGAAAGCAGATGATGCAGGTTGAAACACTCAGGTCAGAAATCAACAAAGGCCTGAACAGCGGCAAATCATCACCACTGGATGTCGAAGCCATCAAAGCACGTGGCCGCAAGCGACTTGACGCACATCAAACCAAGGCAACCCGCTGATATCCAACCTTTCTACTGATCCTTCCTGACAACTGCTGCTACATCGCGGGACAGGTCGGCGGAGCGGGCGTCGGCGAAATAGACGGTGCGGTGCGGGTACGGAATTTCAACGTGATTCTGGTCAAAAGTCAGCTTGATGCGGCGCATGAATTCACGGCCGACTTCCCACTGACGCCCGGGCAGCGTCCTGATGCGACCCTTGATGGTCACGGCAGAATCCTTGAAGCTGTCGACACCAAAAATTTCAGGTTTTTCAAAAATCAACGGACCAAAGACTGGATCGGCGACCATCATTTCAAGAACACCGGATATCAAAGCGGTCACGTTATCTGTGTTTTCCTTGTAGGCGACCGGCAGGTCAAAAACCCAGGCCGAATGTTCCTTCGTCATATTACCAAGTGCGGTGATAGTCCCATTTGGAAAAACATGAACAACATCGGCAAGATCACGCAACACTATCGTTCGCAGATTGATGCGCTCAACGGCACCGGCAGTTCCGTTTATTACGACGAAATCACCGATTCGGATCTGGTTCTCGATCGTAATGAAAAAACCAGAAATCAAGTCCCGGAACAGATTCTGAGCTCCAAACCCGAAGGCAACGCCCAGGATCCCGGCGCCCGTAAGAACAGGACCAACATTTATGCCGAATTCGGCAAGCAGAATCACGCCTGTTATCAGCCAGATCCCGATTGAAGTGGCCTGCCGGAACAACCTGGTCAGCGTACGGATACGCTTGTCTTCATCGGTGGCGGTTCCTGTAGCTTCAAGACTGCGAGCCACCATGCGTGCTTCAAGTTTCTTGATGGAGCGTCTGAAAAGCTTGAACACCAGCAAAGCCATGGCCAGTGTGAACAGCACCTTGATACCCAGAATCAGCGCAGATTCCCAGTCAATCTGCGCAAATATGTCAGTCAAAAAAGTGTTCATTCAATCCTCTGCTTTTTGGAAGGCCCGTGTAATATATACCCCGAAATCGTGTGGAGTGAGGACATAAAGAACATGGCAGCAGGAAACAACCGAATGGAACGCATTTTAATCGTGGTTCTGGCGTTTGTGGCGGTCGCCTCGACGGCAACTGTAGTGAAGATGAAGTTCTATCCACAGAAAGCGGAACTTGAAGGCAAGGCAGAAGGCAAGGCCGAAGGCGGAGATCAAAAAATGGACACCAACAAAACGGATGACCAGAAGATTTGCGCCCCTGAAAGCAACGTAAAAGACACGCTGACAATCATCCATCAACGCAAAAGCGTCAGGAAATATCTGGACAAGCCGGTGTCTGATGCAATGCTGGACACGCTGGTCAAGGCCGGAATGGCCGCCCCGACGGCGGGGAACAAGCAACCGTGGTACTTCATCACGGTTACTGACCGCACGATGCTGATGAAGCTGGCCGGAACACACGACCACACCGGCATGCTGGCCACGGCTGGCGCGGCCATTGTCGTGATTGGCGCACCGGACGAGAGTCTGCGCGGGGCCAGCGGCCAGATGTGGATTCAGGATTGCTCGGCGGCGATTGAAAACATCTTGCTGGCGACCGAAGCTATGGACCTGGGCGCCGTCTGGCTTGGCGTTTACCCGGTTGAAGAACGCGTTCAGTTCGTCAGGGACACACTTGCCATTCCGCCCGAATTCGTGCCGATGAGCATCCTTTCTATAGGCTGGCCGACCGGCGAAGAACTGCCCAAAGACAAGTACAAGCCCGAAAAAATATTTAAGAATTCATGGGGTTCGAAGTAGGCGACAGGTCGGCGGAAGATAGACCCGATGGACAACAGACCCGACGAACGTCAGACCTGACGACGCCCCACCGACCGGCGCGCCCCGGCAAGCAGCAGCATCATGAACGCGACTATCAGGACAACCGGCACAGCACCGTGATCTGACGACTGACCTGACGACTGACTGCACCCTGCCCCGCCATCAATGACACCGGCATCGTCAGTGCCGTTTGCATCGGCATCTGCATCAACTACGTCACCATACGGCGCATCGCCTGTTGAAGCGACCGTCAGCCTGAAATCACCGGCAACCGAGTTTCCAACCTTGACTACGCGCACATAGACAAGGGTTTCGGCGTCATAGCTGACCCTGGCGAACTCGGCCATGCCGGCCCCGCCAGCATTTGCGGCAGAATCACAGTCAACAGCATCCTGCGAACACACCTGCGTTACAACAAGCGCAACGTCAAGCGCTTCGTTCGGAGCGACCCATACCTTGTAATCCACGCCGGCCGCCGCAATGAACTTGAAGAACAGATCCGGGCCAATGACTTCGGGACAATCGGCTGACGCACCACCGTATGGATGTGCGCCGGTCAGATCGCCGACATATGGCTTATTTTCCCTGATATCAAAGGCTTTTGAGCAACTGTCACCCGGAACTGTCGCCACACAGCTGCCGCCAAGGCAAACTGCATCAATTTCCCCGGTTCCGCACGACGTCCAGTCCGGCCCGACTTCATCAGCGGGACAGCCACCTGCCCCGTCACAGCTTTCAGGCACATCACACTGATTTGTTGCCGGACGACAAACCGTCTCTTCACCAAAGTTATTTACCTGACATTTTCCCGATTCATCACACGTGTCCATGCCGCTGCAGACTGTCGGTCCATCGCCACACGCCTGACCGGACGCCATCGATTTGTCAGTCTGACACCTGTACGAGTTGGAGCTGCGCGAGAAGCAGATACCCTTCCCGCATTTGACTTCAAAGGCACTGCAATCGACGGGCAGACCAGCCGAACATACGCCTTCCAAGCAGGAATCAGACCTGGTACAACCGTCCGAATCGGCATCACAGCCTGAACCGTCTGGTTTCACCGGATCATCGCAGACACCGGTCGCTGGTGCACACGTTCCAGCCGTATGGCACTGGTCAAGCGCACGGCACATTACCTTGTCAGTACCTTCACATACGCCGCTTCGGCATACGTCGACACGGGTACACAGACTTGAGTCCGAACAGGTGTTGCTGTCATCACTGGTCCAGCCGGTGCCATTAACGATCGGCATGCACTGAACACACGGATTGGCCGGGTCCGCAGCGCCCTTTTCCACGCAGTTTCCGCCAATCAGACAGCGTCCGATTACGGGCTGATATCTGCATTCATATTCAGCAGGCGACCACGCCAGCGTCATACCGCGACGAAGCGTCCGCCGAAACGCCGAGTACTGGTAACCGCTGCTGCCGCCCTGCCCCTGGAACCCGATAGTCGCGCTGACGCCGTCAATGCCGCCAAGTTCCTTGTACCTGAGCTCGATGCGGCCATCTTCGAACAGCGCGACCTGCATCGACATCGTGGCCTTCGGAATCCCGAACTTCTGAAGCTTGTTCCACTGAATAACTGTCCGACGATCGGCACCCTGACCAAGCGTCGCGTACCCGACGACACACCTGTCTGAAAGTTTGCAGATCATGTCATCCCAGTACGCCGCAATCATATTGGCCGGTGCTGCCGCCGCTGGAATCACCATATTTTCGGACGTCGGGGCCGGGTCAACAGACCCGCCGAGCGTGATAATTCCGTTGTCATAAACGGCAAAAGTCCGCATCGTCTGACCCATGAACGGAAAGTCAAAACCTATGTTAATCACTGCGGAAACGACGTCATCCCCGTTTACTTCAGCGCTGGTTCCACCGTTCAGAATGTCTTCAAAACGGTCTTCATTAACGTCAACCCATTTCTGTCCGTCAACGCACAAATCGACTGTACAGTCCTGGTCGTCATGACAGTCAGCGGGCACGGAAGCGATGCACTCGCCTTCCACGCACTGGCCGCCTTCCATGCACATATCACCCAGACCGCACACGGCGCCATCGGTGACCGGCACGTTCACACAGACACCGGCATCGCACGAATCGACTGTGCAGTCGTTTGAATCGTCGCACGACCCACATGACCCGCCGCAGTTGTCGTCACCACATTCAATCCCGACACATGATGGAACTGACGGACAGACACTGAACGAAATGGTGTCACC
This sequence comes from uncultured Anaeromyxobacteraceae bacterium, assembly GCA_964522105.1. GTDB lineage: Bacteria > Myxococcota_A > UBA9042 > DTJE01 > DTJE01 > JAGOFO01. The sequence goes on along the minus strand of CAZFVA010000029.1, from coordinate 20,317 downwards.
AGCAGCCGAGATGTCATAAATCCTGATGCCCGCAGGCGAGCCATTCTGAAGATAAGGATACGGAATTGTTGACTCGCTGAATTCGGTTCTGCCAGCATCGGCCGAATAGAACGCCTGTCTTATGTCCCCGTCAGTGTCTGGTTCACCGCCCGGTCTCATGACATAGACTTCGTCCGGCGGTCCGTTCGCATTGCCGCCATACCTGCGGTCAACGCGGTAAATCAACAGCCCGCTGCCCGGTATCGACCCTTCGTACGTTCCTTCCTTTTTCCGGTACTCCACCATGAACGATTCATACTTCGCCCCCGGCACAGGAATCTTGAAACAGTTGTTTTCAGGCGATACCAGCGGGTTCAAAGTGTATCTTCCCGGTGTTGTAATTTCGGGTATTGAATCAATAAAACGGCCATAGTTGTACTTCATGTACGCAGTCATGTGCTGCGGCGGGGTGCCATCCCATTCCATCAAATCCCACGGCCCCGCAGGGGTACTGCCGTCATGCGAGTAGTGATACAGGTCAGGCGACCCGATTGCATGGAAGAATTCATGCGCCAGAACCCCGACCGGGTCGTCCATCAGCCAGTCACGAAACTGAAGGTTGTACTCCATCAGCATGACGCCGTTAATCTGCTGATTACCAAGCAGCATATAGCTGTGCGGCCATAAAGCATCACTCCAGTCATCAACGGTACCAGACACAATAAAAGTTACATTTTCCGAGATTCCGTTGTTATCAAGATCTATGTCCAGGTCAGGACTTACCTGGGGTTTGATGAAAGCGACGGCGCGCTCGAGCATCTGACCCAGCCGATACATGCCTTCCTGCTCGTACTCATAGCCAATACGATTCCGGTCACTGTATTTCTGGAAATACTGCCGTGGATGACTGTCCTGATAGGAAATTACGCCATCGCCTGTCGTCTGCGGAAAGAAATGGGCTTCAACCTCCATCTTTCCATACGAGACTTCCTTGAAATAGCTGCGCAGCGAAACATCGCCAGCCTGGACATCATTAAACGTGCCGTCAAAAAACGAAACGTCATCAACAAACTCATCTTCGCCGTCAAAGCGGACGAAAATGACCAGTTCATTAATCTTTCCACGATAAGGCCCGCCAACTCTGGGCGTCAGCACACGCGGTCTTTCATAAAGCTGTCTGGAAGCCCGAATTCTTTCAGACATGACTTCAGGCAGGTCGGGTGGTCCCGGGTTAATAAAAATTCCGTACAGAAACGGATCTGAAGTGCCCGCCGGCACCGTCGATGGCACAGGCACAACGCCCCGCTCCTGAACATAGACAAGCCAGCCCTCGTCGTCCCTGACAATCGGGTATCCGTTTTCATCATGCAGATATCTGTAAAATTCATCGCCGGTGATAAACAGGCTGACCGGGCTGCCATCAGGCTGACTGAGCGTTAACGGCTTGAACCTGACCGGTGCCGCGGATACATCAAAAGCTGCCGAGCCCACCACAAGTGCAGCGACGAGAGCCGGAATTATGGCGACCAGACGAAGTACCCTGTTTTCCAAGATTCCCATAGTCTTCACGGACCTCAAGAACGACATGGGATTCAAACCCAGAAACGCATTCCAATCAATACCTTTTCTATAGCAAATTTCAGGAATACAATGGGTTCAAGACGTAATTAACCGCAATCGTTTGACCATAAGGTTTACAAGGCGGTGGGTGACCATATGAACGAAGAATCCCGCACGGACAAACTGCCGCAGATTCAGGGAATTGATGTGGCCAGAGGTCTTGGTTATGTGGGCGGCGATGTCAACCTTTACAGAAGAATACTACGCAGATTTATTGAAGATTATGGCAATGTTAACCCATGTAAGGGGGCCACTTCACTGGCCGATATTTCCGGGGACACCCGTCGTTTCGTCCATTCAATGAAAGGTCTGGCCGGAACCCTCGGGGCAACGGCGGTTCAGCAGAAGGCGGCTGCACTGGAAAATGCACTGCACGAAAATGAATCTGGACGGCCTGACCTTATCGATGCGTTCAACAGCGAACTGGCGCAACTGATTAGCGCGATCATGACGGAAGCCAGTCTTTTTGATGAGGTCAAAGATGAAGCCAGTCAGGTCGGCCCGACTGCCGAAGATCAGCGGGACCAATCAGGGGCCGAGTCCAGTATCGAAGCGACCATTGCAAGCCTTGTCGAATCGCTGCAGAAACGACAGCCGCGTCAAAGTCTGCAATATCTGACAGAAATCGCAAACACAGCCTGGCCACAACCTATCCAGGTCAACATTTCCGCTGCGATTGGCGAACTGAAGAAATACCGGTTTGACGAAGTGCTGCAGATTGTCAGCGACCTGAAACCTTTGATCGAACAACACATTCCTAAAGCGAACGGTCAGAATAAAGTCTGACCATTCTACGCCGTCAGCATACCCGAAAACATCCTGCGCCTTCTTACCGACTGCCCGCAGTTGCTTCCAACTGCATCTTCGCGCTCGTCACCTGCGTTCAGGATGACGTCAAAACCTGCCGAAACAAGCGTTGATGCCTTGTATTCAAGATCGGCTTCGTGACTGGACCTCATTACTGTTTCCAGACCATTTTCCGACCCGTTGCACGTAGGATTCAGCGGCGTAATTTTGACCATCGTGACTTCGGGATTAAACCTGGCCACGATTACGTCAGGATCAAACGGAGTATGTTCCGCGAGAGCAAAATTCAATACGACCTTCCGGTCACCGGGCGAATGAAAAGCACCGGCATATTCAGACATCCAGTCCAGGCTGTGCAGATTTGCCGGCATCAAACGACGTCGGTACGCGCAATCAGTCGTATTTATTGAAAACTGCAACTGAAATCTGCCGCGATAGAATTCATTTTTCACGTCCAGTAACTGCTGAAACCATATATCACGCCCGACCGGAGCAACAGTTGGAATGCACGCAATCAATGCATCTGAATTGATGACTTCCGGCAGCATTTTAAGCGCCTCAATTACGGCGTCATTCAGTGCTGGCTCGCCCATTCTGGCAAAATGAACCTTCAGTTTCCGGCACCTGGCGGCCAGACCTGGGTGCAAATCAAGGACCGCTGAAACCTGCCGGAGCATCTGCCCGGCCGTCAGATTACCAAGATACCTGTGGCCGGCGTCACAGAACACACACTTGATCGGGCACCCGAACTGCGTGGAAACATTGATAATCCACTTGTCAGTTCTTGGAAAAGGCGGCTCCATGCCGTCAACAAACTCAACCAGCCTTTCATCTTCTGCGCCACCGACTGCCGCAACAAACACTGTCGCCACGTCCGGAAGGCCGCTCTGTTCCAATATGTGAAAACCGCCGTCAGTCATTGATTTTCCTTTATATAACGTGCAGCCAGTATGGCAGCCCTGACACCGTCACCGACGGCTGTTGCGACGAAACGGTCCCTGCCCCGGATAACGTCGCCAGCCATAAACAGGGCCGGATGCGCCGTGGCTATGTCGCCCGGCAGGGCCGGCCCGGGAAGTATGCCGCCCAAAGCGTCCAGATTCGGAATTCTGCCTGTACAGACAAGGAGCTGGTCCGCAAACAAACGTTCAACGGCTGCGCACCCGGGCGCTCCAGATATCCCACTCGGATCCGGTCGAATCTGCAGAACAAGACGTCGCCCGGCTTCATCAAAATCAATTTTGAAAACGTCACATCCGGTGCTGACAGATACGCCCGCAGCCAGGGCCATCCCGGTCAACCGCTGTCCGGCCCTGATCTGGCTGCCACGGACAAACACCCGTACATCGGCACCACGCGCTGCCGCCGTCAAAGCACTGTCAAGCGCAGCTTCCCCGCCGCCAATTACGACGACACAACTGTCTGAAAGGATTACAGGAAGCGTCCTGACGTCACGATGAATCCTTTCTGCCGCTATCGATGGCGGTATCCCGTCAAGACCTTCAACGGTCCATGCAACCGGCGACGTCCCGGTGGCGGCCAGAATCGTTCTGGATTCAACATATTCCACGCTGCCATCGGCAAACCTTGCATCCGCCAGGAAGCTGGCGCCCTGCCAGCGCACCTTTTCAACAAAGGCCCGCTGACACACGACCCCGAACTGTTCTGCATGTCCGCTTAATCTATCAGCAACACCGTTACCGGCGATTCCCCCCGGGTAGCCGGGCCAGTTTTCAACGTTGAACGCCGCCCGTACCAGGCCGCCAGGCTGTTCATCTGACAGCAATCTGACGCTCAGGCCGTCCCGCGCGCCCTGGACAGCGGCAGCAAGACCTGCAGGCCCAGCACCGACTATCAACAGATCTATCATGGCGGTACCTGCGTGAAACTGTCTAAAGCCGCCACGACTTCGCAGGTAGATACGATGCTGGCGTGCCCCGAACCAAGAACCCTTAAAGCAGCCAGATGACTTGCCTGATCCGGGGCTGCAATGCCATCGGCGACAACGACCGGAATCACGCCACCAGCCGCAACCGCCAACGCGGTGGCCAGCACGCACAGATGGGCCTGGACTCCTGCAAGTACAATCGTGTCGCAACCGGCAAACCCGATCGGCAGCATATCCAGCGACACATGAAACGTAGTCTTTTCAATTACTTCTACTAATGGCAGGTATTTCTGAAATTTTACAGCAAGCCTGGACAGCGGGTCGGCATCAACAATCGGGCGTGGAAAGAAATGCTGCTTCACCAGACCAGTGCCCGGCACATCGATATGACGCGTGAAAAGCACTGGCAATCCGCGTTCAATGAATAATTCGACAAGCCGGAAAACGTTCGGCTCGACCGCCTTCCACGCAGGCAGATACCCCGGGGACAGGGATTCGGTAAACAGCGCCTGCGGATCAATGACTATCAGACCGGTTCTGCCTGGCACAAACGGCCTGCGACGTCCCCTCAGGTCGCCCAGTTCATTCATCCAGTCACTGACAACAACGCCGATATTTGCCGGGGTCAGATACGTATCGCGCCGTGATGATTGCATTATCCCGTCCGCGCAGCCCCTGAATTCGCCCGCCTGGTTGAATTGCAATCAACCCGCTGACGACAGGAAAACTACTGGTGTAGCGGCCGGGATGGTTCAAACAGAACCTGACATAACCGCAGATTTCTACATGGGTGATTTTACAGAACGGTTGCATGTGTGCAACAGAATATTGGCATTTACGGACTAAAAACGGCAGCGACACGGGCAAGAAGATCAGCCGGACGGAAAGGCTTGGAAATGTGGTCCGTCGCCTTCAAATTCAAATCCGGGGCCCATTCCACAACATCTGACATGCCGGAAAGGAAAATCACAGGAACAGCACAGGTCTTATCACCTGCACGCAGGCGCCTGAAGACCTCAAATCCATCAATGCCGGGAAGAATAATATCCAGAAGAATCAGATCGGGAATGTAGTTCGCAACATGTTCCAGTGCCGATTCACCGTCAAGTGCGACGCTGACTTCATAATCACGGGACAGCAGTTCAACCATTATGTCCGCATTAAGGACATAATCATCAACGACAAGTATCTCTTTCCTGCCGGTGTATTTCACCTGATCTCCCCGCATTATCCAGTCCCTGTTCCACTATGGTCGCTTAAACTGTCAAGAATGCCAAGAGCATCACCAAATCTATATCTGGAAACCAGCATACCGATCTGGTCCATGGCGACCTTGAAGCTGTCATCAGACCGACACAAAACAAGTCGCTCCAGAACTTCCCTTGCCTGCCCCGGCTTTTTCATATTCAGGGCAGATCTAAGTTCTGTTATTAATTCAGGCATTTTTAGTTTAACTTTTGAAGCCCGCCCGGGACGAACATCGGCAACTGGCGGCACGCGAAGCAGATGGCCGGACTCTTTTTTTCTATCAAAAGCGGATATTTTACTGAGTCCTTCGGGCGTCCTTCCCTGCCAGCCCCATCTACCGATAAGGTTGTAAAAAGTCTCAGGGGCGATCGGCTTCGCCATGTGATCGTTCATTCCGGCATCAAGGCACTGTTGAACATCCTGCGTCATGGCATGCGCCGTCATCGCCAGAATCGGAACATCTGCGGCCCAGGCCTTCCCTGATGCCCTTATAATTCTGGTCGCCGTCAGCCCATCCATTACCGGCATCTGAATATCCATCAGAATCAAATCGAACCGTTCGGTCCCGGCAAGTTTAACGGCAGCTTCCCCGTTTAACGCGCAAGTAACGACGACACCGGCCCTTTCCAGAAGTTCCGCGGCCACCTGCCTGTTCACTTCCTGATCCTCGACCAGTAATACTTTAAGCCCGGAAAGATTGGCCTGCGCCGCCTTGACAACCTGATGGACCTGGATTGAGCCAATACCCTTTGCCACGTTCATGATGGCATCCAGAAGCATTGAAGGTTGAACCGGCTTCGTCACAAACTCACCGACACCGGCATGTTCCGCAGCCAGTCTGATTGCAGGCCGGTCAAAAGCAGTGACCAGAATCATACCGGGCATTTTTTTCAGCTTCTGGGTGGCTATCAGGCTGGCGGTCTCGATACCGTTCAATTCCGGCATGGCCCAGTCCAGCATGACAAGATCAATGCCCCCACCGGAAACCGATTCCCTTTTCAAAACATCGATGGCATCGCGACCTGAAGACACCGTCAGCACCTTGAAAGACATTGATTCGAGCTGGCGCTGAAGGATTTCCCGAGCCAGAGAGTTATCATCAACGACCAGAACGCGCAGTCCACGAATGCCGGAAAGATCAGGCCCGCTTTCGTTGCCGGCATCAGCCGCCCTGTACACCGGCAGATTCATTTTAAGCGTAATTACCGAACCTTCGCCTTCAACCGATTCGACTTCAATCGTGCCACTCATAAGGTTGGCCAGCTCGCGTGAAATTGAAAGTCCCAGTCCGGTCCCGCCAAATCTGCGGGTAATTGAAGAGTCGGCCTGGGAAAACGGCTTGAAAAGCATCGCTGTCTGTTCAGCAGACATGCCGATTCCAGTATCCCGGACCGAAATCTCGAGTTCGACCTGCCCATCAGTTACGACGCCATTCATGCGGGCGCTTAAAATGACATGCCCACGATCAGTGAACTTAACGGCATTACTGAGGAAATTTGACACGATCTGCGAAATTCTGAGCGGATCTCCAACCAGCGTCGCCGGAATGCCGACATCTATGTCCGACAGCAGTTCAATGCCCTTTTCCGCAGCCTTTGACATTACCAGACTGACGACATCAGCCAGCACGTCCTGCGGATTGAAAGGCACTTTTTCAATATTCAGCTTTCCAGCCTCTATCTTGGAAAAGTCCAAAATATCATTAATTATTCCCATCAATGAATGGGCTGCCCCATCGATCTTCTGGATATAGTCACGCTGCCTGGAATCAAGTGCAGTTCCGAGCGCCAGATTTGCCATCCCGATGATTGCATTCATCGGAGTCCTGATCTCATGACTCATGTTGGCGACAAAGGAGCTCTTGGCTCGACTGGCCAGATCGGCCTGCTGTCTGGCAGTCTTAAGCGCCCAGGCATCAATAACCATGGCGGCCATGTCACTCATTGTTCCAGCAAACGTTTCTTCATCATAAAGCCAGGCCCGGGGCGCCCCGACGCTGCTGTTTCTTATGACGCCGACCATGCGGCCATCCTGCCATATTCCAGCGTCAAGAATAGATACAATGCCGAATTTATTATATAAATGTATGTTCTTAGACGTCAGCCTGTCGGCAGACACATCCGAAACAGCAACCGTCTTGTTACCTACGATGGCGTCAAAGTAATCAGGACTTTCTTCGAAAACCACATCCGGGGCATCAAGGAAAACATCCTGCCTGCGGTCATACATAATCACGGTCCGAAGACTCGTTCTGCCTTCATTCAGCAGCAACACCGATGCATAGTCTGTGTCCATTCCCTTGGTACATGACTTCGCGACAGCCTTGAACGAATCATCGATTCCACTTCCGCCGTACAGTTCACCGTGAACAAGGCGCACCAGAATCTTCTGATGGCGAATCATTCTGTTTGTCTGTTCAATTCGCTGTAATTCAAAGACCTTACGCTCGGTTACGTCGCGCCATATAGTCTGATATTCCTCGGGATTTCCGTTGGAATCAACGACCATCTGATTGGTCCACTGCATCCATTTGGCAGTTTCACCATCCGGGCCATCGGGCTGAACAACCTTGTACTCGTGGGTCATCGTCGGATTGTCCGGCGAAAGCAAAGCGAACCGGCGGTAAACCATCTTGCGGATATCTGCCGGAATAAAATCAAAGAAACTCTGGCCAATCAAATCGCCTTCAGTCTTATTGTGAAAACGGATAAAAGCTTCATTAACGAAGGTAAGCTGCCCGTCTGGCTTGAATCTGCAGATCGAATCAGGAAACTGATCTACGACAAGGCGGTACTTCTTTTCCTTCAGTTTGAGCAGTTCTTCGGTCTTCATCTGCTCGGTAATATTGCGACAGATCAGAACAACACCGGACACTTGCAGATCAGTGTCATGGATCGGTTGCGCTACAAATTCAATCTGGTGCGTTAAACCATCCCGTCCAGCAAGGTTATACTGACCAACCATTCTTGATGAATCAAGCCTGATGCCATCAGCCAGCACCTGCATCACAGGATCGGAGTTTTCCACCACGGACAGTGAACTTTCAATATGAAAAACTTCTGCAAAAGCCTTACCCGCAGCGTCAACAAGACTCCAACCGGACATTGCCTGCGCCGCAGTGTTCATATTTAAAATGTGGCCGACGCGATCGGTTATGACTACAGCGTCACCAACAAGATTAAAAGCTGCCGATAAGGCATCTGAATTGACGGCCGTTGTCTCGATTTCCACTGCGCACCCATCACCGATGCAAACCATTATGCCTTACACCACATCCATTTCCAATAACCACATCTAACGATGTCAGATTCTGGACTACTTAAGCTCTGACAGAATACAATCAACGGGTTGTAACCGGCGGACAGATACAAATGCCTGGAAGCCAGAAAGCCCGTTTGAAGAGAGATCCGGGAAACGGGCTGATTGAATATCTGAAAGGCACCCGCGATGGTGCTTTTCCGGCCGACCGCCTTGCTGATTCAACCATATCGAAAATGTCCGCGCGATTCGGAATTGCTGGCTCACTGATATTCCTTCTTGTATTTCTGGGTGCCGGTGTATTTCCGGTGGTCGCCATATGTTTTGCTGGCATCACCGGCTACTCGATATCTCTGGTCCTTGATTACCGCGGGTGGAATCGCGTATCGCGCCTGTGGACTGGAACAGTTTTTCTAAGTGAAGTTGGCGCCATTACATGGATTCTTTCCATTCAGAGCGGTTTCGACCTTTTCATCTTGACCGGCCTTCCAATGAGCCAGGTTCTTTTCGGTCGAAATGAACGACCTTTGAAGATTCTTGCGATTGCGTTATGCATCATAATGTTTGTCCCGTCAGGACTGGGCTTATGCGATATGCCACGCCTGCCGATTGACCAGTACTGGCTGAAACTGTCATCACTGTTTGCAGCAATCTCAATATTCAGCGGTTTTGCAATAGTCCTTCAAAAATTTGCGGCTCTTATTCGGCAAGGTGAAACTGAACAAAGGGAAATGGCCACGACTGACGAACTGACCGGCCTGCGTAACCGGCGCCACGTTCTGGCGCAGGCTGACGACATGGTCAAGATTGCTTCCAGATACGGCAGAAACCTGTCCGTTATCATCATGGACATTGACCACTTCAAAGTTGTTAACGACACATTCGGCCACATCGCGGGCGATAAGGTGCTTCGCGACATTTCAAACGCGTTAAGTCGCTGTACCCGTAAAGCAGACATCATCGGCCGTTATGGTGGCGAGGAATTCGTCATGATCCTGCCCGAAACCGACGTAGAACAGGCGACGGTCGTGGCTGAGCATGTCAGGCAGGAAGTCGCGGCACTGGCATTCGAATTCGACGGCAATAAAGCCGGCGCAACGTTAAGTGCCGGAATATCAGCGTTCTGCCCGAAGGAAGGGGTCGATTTCAACAAGATTCTTTCACGGGCAGACACAGCCCTTTATGCGGCAAAAGCTGATGGTCGTAACTGCGTCAAAGTGTGGAAGCATCTTGAAGAAGGAAAGGCATCCCCCTGCCCGCCAGCCTGAAAAAATACCAGCACTAAAGATTTATCAGACCCAGCGTTCGTCAAGAATCACGCCCTGAAGCCCGACACGTATTAACTTCAGCGGAACCTTGCGGGTGGCAGCGGCGACGGCCTGGGCGGCTATCGACAGGAGCCCGTTGCAGCACGGAACCTCCATCACGATTACCGTAATGGTGTTCAACGCTGAAAGGTCAATCATTGCGGTCAGTTTACGGACATACTCATCCAGGCCTGAATCGAGCTTCGGGCACGCGATGGCAATTGCCTTACCGG